>JAUIJD010000059.1 GCA_030431475.1 Verrucomicrobiia bacterium
GCAAGGCCGTGGCGGGGGCGCTGCAGGCGGCCGGAAAGACGGTGACGGCCGTGGATGTCCGCGATGCCGACTTCGCACTTCCGGAGGACACCGGGCTCGCCTTCAACGTGATCCACGGCACCTTCGGCGAGGACGGGGTGATCCAGTCCATCCTCGAGGAGCGGGGCGTGCCCTACACCGGCGGTGGTTCGGCGAGCAGCCGGGTGGCCTTCGACAAGTATCTCGCGAAGGAGCGTTTCGTGGCGGCCGGGGTGCCGACTCCGGCGTCGGAGGTGATCGACGTGGCCGGCGGGCAGCGACCCTCGATGGCGCTTCCCTACGTGGTGAAGTCGCCCTGCCAGGGGTCCAGCGTGGGCGTCTACATCGTGAAAACCGAGGCCGAGGCCGAGGCGGCGCTCAAGGACGTGACCCGGTATGGCGACACCGCGCTGATCGAGCAGTTCGTCCAGGGGCGCGAACTCACGGTCGCGGTGCTGGACGACCGGGCCTACCCCATCGTCGAGATCGTGGCGCCCGACGGCGTCTACGACATGGCCAACAAGTATCCCTGGCTCAGCGGCGCCCAGGGGAGCCAGTATTTCTGCCCGGCCGACCTCGATGAGGAAACGACCCGGGCGGTGCAGGCGGCGGGTCTCGCCGGCCACCGCTCGCTGGGGATCGAGGTGTACTCCCGCGTCGATGTGCTGCTCGACGCGGAAGGCCATCCCTTCGTCATCGAGGCCAACACGATTCCCGGGATGACCGAAACCAGTCTGCTGCCGAAGTCGGCCGCCGCCGCCGGCATCGGCTTTCCCGATCTGTGCCTGCGGATCGCCGAACTCTCACTCGCCCTCGGAGCCCGATGAATGAGCGAGAATCCCTATCAGCCGCCCGTCGAGGGTCTGCCGCCGGAGCACCGGTTGCACCCGGAGCGCGGACGTGCCCGAGCGGTGGCGGGCCTCGTCCTGATGGGCCTCGCGACGGCCCTGTCGCTGGTGGTGGTTTCCTCCATGGTGAAGTCGTTCGGCCTCCTCGCCGAGACCGGCCGCGCCGACCCGTCGGAGCTTGCGGACGCGATCGCCGCGGTGATGTGGCTCAACCTGCTGGGCATGCTGGCAACGCTGGCCGGCGGGGTGCTCACCGCGATGTCGGTCTACGGTGCCGGCAACCGGGAGCGCTGGTTTTTTCACGCCGGCTGGATCCTCTCAACGCTGCAACTCGCCACCTTTCCGCTCGGCACTCCGTTCGGGATCTTCCTTCTGTTCGGCTTCCTGATGAAGCGGAGGGAGTTCCAGCCCGGCTCGCCGGGGGAGGGGAGGGCCTCGTGATCCGCCGATCCCTTCATCGATCTTCCTCCCCCGTTCGCTAAACTCCGAGACTCCATGTTCAAACGCCGCACATCCCGGGTTCGCCAGCGCCGACAGGTGCGGGTGCTTCGTGCGAGCGTGATGTCCCCCCGGATCTTCTGGTACGACCTCCGCCGCGCGGCGGGGAACCTGTTGCGGCTCGCGCTGGTCGCCGGACTGGTGGTGGCGGCCGGCTGGGGCATCTGGCGCGGGATTGAGGCCGGGCTCTTGGAAAACGACGACTTCCGACTGAAACGGATCGCGCTCAACGACAATCCGGCGGTCGACGAGATCCGCCTGCTGGAGGTGACCGGCATCGATCTCAAGGGCAGCCTTTTCGACTGCGACGAGGACGAGATCCGCTCCCGGCTCGTCGCGCTGCCCGAGGTCGCCTCGGCCAAGGTGGTGCGGGAGTTTCCCGGGGACCTGGTGGTGGACGTGAGCATCCGGCGGCCGCATGTCTGGATCGCCTGCGAACCGGCCGGCATCGGAGCCCGCGAGGTCGACGGCGGACTGCTGGTCGATCGCAACGGATGCTTGTTCCCCTGCACCCGGGGCATGGTCCCGGAGGCGGCGGAACTTCCGGTGATCCATCTGCGCTCGGATGACGGGCGGCTGGTCGCCGGTGAACGGATCGAGCACCCGGACTACCGGCGGGCGCTGCGCCTGCTGCAGGTGGCCGAACGACAGCTTCCCGAGGCCCGTCGCTGGATCGAGTCGATCGAGCTCTACAAGACCTGGGGCTGCAAGGTGTTCACCCGGGACGGGATCGAAGCCACCTTCGGGCACGACGATCTCGAGCGCCAGATGGGGGACTTCCTCTCGGCGGTCGAGCACGCCCGTCAGCAGGGCGACCGCATCGCCACCATCGCCCTGGTCGGCCGGCGGAACCTCCCCGTGACCTTCCACAAGACCTCGCCTCCCCGCGCGATCGTGGTCCCCGAACCGGAGCCCGAACCGGCGGGCGACGCCGACCTCCGCGAACTTCTCGAACGCTGAATCTCTCTCCATGGCACGCTCCAAGATCCACGTCGGACTCGAAATCGGCACCAGCAAGATCTGCATGGTGGTCGGTGAGGTGAAGTCGGATGGTTCGGTGAAGATCCTCGGGGTCGGTCAGTCGAAGTCCGTGGGGGTGCGCAAGGGGGAGATCTACGACTTTCCCCAGGTCCGTGCCTGCGTGAAGGACGCGCTGGTGAAGGCCGAGGATGCGAGCGATGTCGAGATCGGCAGCGTGTTCCTCGCGGTCACCGGATCGCACATCCAGGGCGTCAACCACCAGGGAAGCTACCGGCTGCCGGACAGCGACGACACGATCAGCGCGGAGCACGTCGACGAGGCGAAGGAGATCGCGCGGGTGGTCGCCATCCCGCAGGATCACGTCTACCTCCACCACGTGCCGCGGCGCTTCGGTGTCGATGGTTTCCACCAGGCGTCGAGTCCGATCGGTCTGACCGGGCGGACGGTCGATGCGGACTACCACATCGTTCATGGCATCCGCTCGCGCATCGAGAACCAGATCAAGTGCGTGCGGGAGATGCCGCTCGACGTCGATGACCTGGTCTTCTCCCCGATCGCCACGGCGCAGGTGGCGCTCAACCGCGAGGCCCGCGAGCGGGGGGCGCTGGTGATCGACATCGGCGGCGGCACCACCGACTACGCCCTGTACTTCGACGGGGTGATCGAGGCGACCGGATGCATTCCCGTCGGCGGGGATCACATCACCAACGACATCCACCTGGTGACCGGGCTGCCCTTTTCCAAGGCGGAGCTGCTGAAGATCCGCGAGGGCGATGCGTCCGGGGACGCGGCGCGGTCGGTCGGAACGGTCAAGGTGGGCGACGACAAGGGTTTCGCCGAGACCGAGGTGAAGCGGCAGCTGCTCAACGACATCATCCGCCAGCGCCTGCAGGAGACGCTCGACCTGCTCATCCGCCGGCTGCCCGCCGGCTCGGTCGAGAAGATCGGCACGGGCGTGTTCCTCGCCGGGGGGACCAGCCTGATGCGCGGGTTCGGCGAGCTGGCGCACGAAGTGTTCGGCCGCGACATCTACCGCCCGGAGCCGCCGGAGCTCAGCGGCGTGCAGGCAAGTTTCAAGGACCCCCAGTTCACCACCGCCCTCGGGCTCATCCGCTACGCCCAGATCGTCGAGAGCGAACGCGCGCCGAAGCGCGGCTTGCTCCGTCGCCTGTGGCCGTTCTCGAAGTAGAAGCTGAATTGCTGAAAACCGGTTGGCCTCCACGCCTCACCCACACCCACTCTAGCCATGATCGAATTCCCACGCGACCCGCAGAACATCATTCCGACCTCATCCGTGAAGATCGTCGGCATCGGCGGCGCCGGCGCCAACATGCTCGACCGGGTGGCGCTGGACGGCCTCGACGGCGCCGAAATGCTGGCGCTCAACACCGACATCCGCACCCTTTCCGGCTCGGTGGCCGGCGAGCGGATCCAGCTCGGCCGGAACCTGACGAAGGGGCTCGGCACGGGGGGCGACCCGGAGCTGGGCCACCAGGCGGTGCAGGAAGCCGAAGACGAGATCCGGGCGGCGCTCAAGGGGCGCAAGATCGTGTTCATCTGCGTCGGCCTCGGTGGCGGCACCGGGTCGGGCTCGGCGCCCATCGTCGCCCGCATCGCCCGTGAGGAAGGCGCCTTCGTGGTGATGTTCGCGACGATGCCGTTTGTTTTCGAGGGACGGCGTCGACGCGAGCAGGCGGAGACCGCGCTCAACGAACTCGCCGTGCTTTCCAACGCGCTGGTGACCTTCGACAACAGCCGGATGGGTGAGCTGGTGCTCGCCAAGCAGGGCATCCACGAAGCCTTTGCGGCGGCCGACCGGATGATCTCCGAGAGCATCAAGGCGGTGATCCGCCTGGTGGTGCGACCCGGGCTGATCAACATCGGCCTCGACGACCTGATGAGCGCGCTGCGGACGACCCGGTCGCGCTGCCTCTTCGGATCGGGGATCGCCCGGGGCAAGGACCGGGCCCAGAAGGCGCTGCGGAACGCATTGGCGAGTCCCTTGCTCGATCAGGGCGCATTGCTCAAGGACGCCGAAACCGTGCTGGTGCATCTCTGCGGCGGCGAGGACCTGACGCTCTTTGAAATCGAGCTGCTGATGGAGAGCCTCGGGAAGCACGTGCCGGCGAAGGCGCACGTGCTGTTCGGCGCGGCGGTGGATCCCGGCATGGAGGATCAGTTGAGCATCACTCTCGTCAGCTCCCTCCCGGAGGAGCGGCTGCGGCAGTCCTCCTACGACGACGAGCCCGAAGAGTCCGAGCCGGCGACGGGGCTCGAGCCGAGTGTGGGTTTCGCCTCGGCGGTCGAGGAGCCGGAGCCGGAACCGGTGGAGGAGCCCGAGCCGGAGCCGGCCACGGAGCCCGAGCCGGAGCCCGAGCCGGAGCCCCAAGCCGAGGCAGAGATGCCCGATGAGCCGGAAGAACCCGTGAAGCTCGAGCCGTTCGACGATTTCCTCGATGATCCCCTTCCGGAGATGGAGGCGTCGGCGGAGCCCGATGCCGAAGTCTCGGAGGAGACGGAAGCACCGGAAGAGGAACCGGAACCCGAACCGGTCGATCCCCCGGAGGCCGGGGAAACGCCGGAGACCGAACCCGAGGAGGTCGGATCCGAGTCCGCGGATGACGACGACGCCCCCTTCGCGGAGTCGGGCTTCAGTCTCAAGCCCAAGAAGAAGGGCAGCAAGAAGGCCTCGAAGAAGGCGGCCGACACCGAGGAGGATTTTGCCGGAGGGCCGGACGATCTTTTCGACGAGCCGTCGGACAAGTCGCAGGCCGAGCTCAGTTTCGACGGTGGGCCCAAGGGGCGGTTCGAGGGCGCGGATCCGAGCGTCTTCGAGGGGGAGGACCTCGATGTTCCCGCGTTCCTGCGCAAGAAGCGGAAGTGATTCCGGCTTGAAAATGGACGGCCCCGCCGGAATGAATCCGACGGAGCCGTCTCTCCCCCAAAGAATGCTATCGTAATCGAAGCGTGGCAGGCTTTCCTGCCGACGCTGAATAGATGCCACGCCCGCGCTTTTTCGACAATGCGTGTTGATACGCAACATCGGCCGTGCGTAAATCTTCGTAATCCCTCACCCCCCGCCACTCCCTTGCTCGGCAAAGCCTTTTTCCGCCTCTCCCACGATCTCGAAGCGTCCGATTCCTTCGAGTCCGTGGCGAAACTGCTCGGGGAGGTGCTTCCGAATCTCGTCCACTCCGATGCGTCGCTGGTCATCGAAACCGAAGGCGGACCGAACATCCGTGAGGTCCACGGGAATTGCGAGATCGCCCGCCTGGTCCACGAGCGGCTGCCGGACCTGAACCGGCTGCTCCCCGACCATCCCTTGATGAGTCGCATGGATTTCCGCGATCCGGGGGAACTCGGCATGGCCGTCAGCGATTTTGTTTCCGCCGAGAAATACCGGCAGTCGGAGTTCAACCGCATGATCCACGACGGCCTCACGGCGGACGACGCGATCATCGGCAAGCTCGCCGCGTGCTGCCGGCGGACGACCTTTCTGGTCACCTGCCGCCGCGAGGGCGTCTTCACGCCGGAAGAGCGCGAGATCTTCGACGCCGTCCTGTTCACGGCGCGGGCGGTGCTCGGACGGATCGGCAGCATGGGGGTCGAGGCCAGCGTGCGGAAGTTTCTCATGGGCGCCGCCGGCAGCCCGGTGGCGATCTTCGCCGTCCGGCCCGATGCCGAGGTGTTCCCGCTGAGCCATGAGGCGGTCCGCCTGTCGGAGAAGTGGTGGGGCGAGGACGAGGCGACCCATCCGCTGGGCTCCGAGCGCCATCAGGCGCTGCGCTCCGTGCTGCAGGATGCCTGGGTGGATCCGGTGACGGCGGCTTTCAAGGAGACCGAGCTCGACCTCGGCGGCGGCACGAAGGAGTGCCACGCCCTGCCCAAGGCGGACGGCGAGATCCTGGTCTTCATGCCGGTGTCGGGTCACCTGCCGAGTGGCGACGAAGCACTCAAGGCGGTGCTGACGCGGCGCCAGCGCGAGATCATGGAGTGGATCGCCGAGGGCAAGACCAGCGCCGAGGCGGCGATCATCCTCGATATCAGCCCGCGGACCGTCGAGAAGCACCTCGAGGCGGTCTTCCAGCGGCTGGGCGTGGAGAACCGGATCTCGGCGGTGCGTCGTTTCCTCGACCTGAAGGCGGGTCACGCGATGTAGCCGAGCCAGGGCCCGAGCCACTTTTCGGCCTCCGCGATGCTCCAGCCCTTGCGCCGGGCGTAGTCCTCGACCTGATCCTTCTGCAGCTCGCTGATCGCGAAGTAGCGGCTCTCCGGATGCGAGAACATCAGTCCGCTGACGGCGGCACCGGGGTGCATCGCGCAGCTTTCGGTGAGGGTGACGCCGCACTTCTCCGGTGCGTCTAGTAGATCGAAGAGGGCGGGCTTCTCGGTGTGGTCCGGCTGGGCCGGATAGCCGGGAGCCGGGCGGATGCCGCGGTAATTCTCCTTGATCAGCTCGGTGTGGTTGAACTCGTTCGGGCGTTCGTAGCCCCAATCGACGCGGGCACGGTGGTGGAGCAGTTCGGCGAACGCTTCGGCCAGGCGGTCGGCGACGGCCTTGATCATGATCGACTTGTAGGGGTCGGTTTCGTTTTCCGAGACCTCCTTCGCCCATTCGTCCGCGCCGTGGATGCCGACGACGAAGCCGCCCACGTAGTCCGGCGACGAATCGCTCACGAAGTCCGCCAACGCCAGGTGGGGTTTGTCGCTTTCCTTGGCGACCTGCTGGCGGAGGCTGTGGAGTCGGGTGCGTTCGCGGGAGCGCTCGTCATCCTCCCACACGACGATGTCGTCGCCGTCGGCACTCGCCGGGAAGAAGCCGTACACCCCGCGGGCGGTGAAGCGCTTCTCGGCGATGATCTGCTCGAGCAGCTCCTTCGCCTCGGCGTAGAGCTCGGCGGCCTGCTCGGCGCCGCCCTCGACGCGCGTCTTGAGTGTTTCGGTCTCGCGGTCCCAGACACCGCGCAGTTCCCACGCGTGGAAGAAGGGGGTCCAGTCGATGTACTCGGCGAGTTCGCGCAGCGACTGGCCTTCCATCACCCGGGTGCCGGTGAATGACGGCACCGGCGGCATGTAGTCGTCCCAGTCGAACTTCGGCGCGTTGCTCCGAGCCTCGTCCAGCGAAACGGTGGGCTTGTCCTTCTTGTTGAAGTTCGCCCGGAGCTTCTCGTGCTTCGCCTCGTTGTCGGCGACGAACTTCTTCTTCCCGTCTTCCGAAAGCAGCGAGGTGGTGACGGGCACCGAGCGCGAGGCGTCGAGCACGTGGACGATGGGTCCGCTGTAGTGCGGGGCGATCTTGACCGCGGTGTGCGCCGGGGAGGTGGTGGCCCCGCCGATCAGCACCGGGACCTTCATCTCGAGGCGCTCCATCTCCTTGGCGACGTGGATCATCTCGTCCAGCGAGGGCGTGATGAGCCCGGAGAGTCCGATCACGTCGGCGCCCTTCTCGGTGGCGGTGGCGAGGATCTTGTCGCAGGGGACCATCACGCCCATGTCGATCACCTCGAAGCCGTTGCAGGCGAGCACCACGCCGACGATGTTCTTGCCGATGTCGTGCACGTCGCCCTTCACGGTCGCCATGATCACGCGGCCGGCGGACAGGGTCTTCTCGGCCTTCACCCGCACCTGATCGTCGGAAAGCGAGGGATCCTCGGCCTTCATCCGCTCGATGATGGGCTTCAGTTTCTCTTCCTTCTCGTCCTCCATGAAGGGCTCGAGGTAGGCGACCGCCTTCTTCATGACGCGGGCCGACTTGACCACCTGCGGCAGGAACATCTTGCCGGCGCCGAAGAGATCGCCGACCACCCCCATGCCATCCATCAGCGGGCCTTCGATGACCTTGAGCGGCTTCTCGTATTTCTGCCGTGCCTCCTCGGTGTCCTCCTCGATGAAGCGGTCGATGCCCTTGAGCAACGCGTGCTCGAGGCGCTTCTCGACGGTCGTCTCGCGCCACGACAGGTCCTCGGCCTTGGCTTCCTTCTTCCGGCCCTTGAACTGCTCGGCGAAGTCGAGCAGCCGCTCGGTGGCGTCGGGGTCGCGGTTGAGCAGCACGTCCTCGACGTGCTTGAGCAGCTCCGGCTGGATCTCATCGTAGACCTCGAGCATGCCGGCATTGACGATGCCCATGTCCATCCCCGCCTTGCCGGCGTGGTAGAGGAAGGCGGCGTGCATCGCCTCGCGCACCGGGTTGTTGCCGCGGAACGAGAACGAGACGTTCGAGACGCCGCCCGAGACCTTGGCACCGGGGAGGTTGTCCTTGATCCACTTGGTCGCCTTGAAGAAGTCGACGGCGTAGTTGTTGTGCTCCTCGATGCCGGTGCCGACGGTGAGGATGTTGGGGTCGAAGATGATGTCCTGCGGATTGAAGCCGACGTCATCGACCAGCACCCGGTAGGCCCGCTCGCAGATGCGGATCTTCTCCTCGTAGGTGGCGGCCTGGCCCTTCTCGTCGAAGGCCATTACCACCACCGCCGCGCCGAACTTCATGATCGTGCGGGCCTGCTGCTTGAAGGTCTCCTCGCCCTCCTTGAGCGAGATCGAATTCACGATGCCCTTGCCCTGGAGGCACTTCAGGCCGGCGAGGATGATCTCCCACTTCGAGGAGTCGACCGTGATCGGCACCTTGGTGATGTCGGGTTCCGACTGCACCAGGTTGAGGAAATGGGTCATCATCTCGACGCCGTCGATCATCCCGTCGTCGAAGCAGACGTCGATCACCGGGGCCCCGTTCTCGACCTGCTGGCGGGCGACCGAGAGCGCGTCCTCAAGGCGGCCTTCCTGGACCAGCTTGCGGAAGCGTGGCGAGCCGGCGACATTCGTCCGCTCGCCGATCATGAGGAAATTCTTGTCGGCGGTGTGGTTGTAGGCCTCGGTGCCGGCGAGGCGCAGGAGGGGCTCGATCTTCGGAAGCTTGCGGGGCTCGACGCCGCGCACGCCCTCGGCGATGGCGGCGATGTGCTCGGGCGTGTTGCCGCAGCAGCCGCCGGCGAGGTTGACGAAGCCCGAGCGGGCGTAGTCGCCGACCAGTCGCTGCATGTCCTCCGGCAGGTTGGGGAAACCGGTCGGCGACAGCGGATCGGGCATGCCGGCATTCGGGTAGCAGGAGACGTAGGCCTCGCAGACGTTGGAGAGCTCCTCGATGAAGGGACGCATTTCGTCCGGGCCGAGCGAGCAGTTCAGCCCGACCGCCAGCGGCTTGACGTGGGCGACGGAGGTCCACAGGGCCTCGACCTTCTGGGCGGAGATCATCGTTTCGCCGCCCCGTCCGACGGCGGCGGAGATGATGATGGGCAGCTTGAAGCCGTCCTCCTCGAAGACGTCCTGCGCGGCGACCAGCGCGGCCTTGGCGTTGAGGGCGTCGAAGATGGTCTCGACCATCAGGATATCGACGCCGCCCTCGACCAGCGCCCGGATCTGGCGTTTGTAGTCTTCATAGACCTGGTCGAAGACCACCGTCCGGAAGCCTGGATTCTCGGGATCGACCGCCGAGTTGTTGAGGCCGACGGTCATCGGTCCGATCGCGCCGGCGACGTAGCGCGGCACGCCGGTGGCGTCGGCCACTCGATCGGCGGCCTCGCGTGCGAGCCGGGCCGACTCGATGTTGAGCTCGGCGGCGAGATCCCTGAGGAAGGGGTCATCGAGGACCTTCTGGTAGAAATCCGGGTCCTTGCGGCCCTTGCCGGTCTCGCGGGGATCCTCGACGAAGAATTCGCTCTGGGCGATGGAGGTTCCTGAAAACGAGTTGGTTTCGATGATGTCGGAGCCCGCCTCGAGGAAGCGCTTGTGGATGTCGGAAATGACGTCCGGGCGGGTCAGCGAGAGGATGTCGCCGTTGTTCAGCAGATCCTTCTCGGTGTTCTCGAATCGCTTGCCGCGGGCGTCTTTCTCCTCCAATCCGTAGCCCCGGATCGTCGTGCCCATCGCGCCATCCAGCATGAGGATGCGCTTTTCGAGGGCGGCGGTGATTTCGGCAGTGGCATCGGGACGCGGCATGCCGGGAATCTAGAAAACGCCCGTCGTGCCGCAAGAGTCAAATCATCGCATCGTGATACGATGATGGGTAGTAGTGCAGGCGGGGGCGGCCGGTGCCCGGGAATTGTCGGAACCGGTTCAGGTGGTGACGATTCGCGCGTCGAACTCGATCAGGTCGTTCACGAGGTGACCGGCGAGCCGGTGGAAGAAGCGGGCCGAGCCGTAGAGGATGCCCCAGCGGGTGCGGTCGATGGAGAAGCTCGCCTGGGCGGCGGCCCGGCCTTCCGGGGTGAGGCCCGAGGCGGCCATGAATTCGATCGGCTCGGTGAGGCCGCGCAGGGTCAGGTCGGCGGAGATCTTCAAGTTCGGCGTCCCGGCGGCGGCGTTCGGCATCGCCGAGGCATCCCGGATGACCAACCGGCACCGGGGATGCACGTCGGCGTCGAGGAAGTCGTGGTCGAGCAGGTGGTCGACCAGCACGTCGTGGAGCGGGTCACCTTCGAGATCGGTGCAACGAATCGTTCGCAGATCGAACTGGATCTCGCCCCCGGTCAGTTGGCCCCCCTCAAAGTCGAGATGGCCGGCGGTGATCCCGATGGTGCCGACGTGCTGGTTGAGCAGGTTGCGGCCGAGCCACTGGAGGCGGCACTCGTCGAGGTCGAGTTCGCGGCGTCCGTGAGGCATGGCCGGCTCGGGCGGGAGCGGGTCGCCTTCGTCGATGGGAAAGCCCGCGGCGCGCCACGCGGCGATGCCGCCCTCAAGCACGGCAAGATCGGTGAAGCCCCGACGCTCGAGCTTCTCCGCGGCCATCCCGGCCTCGCCGCTTTCGGCGGCCGCTCCGCAGAGGACGACCGGGCGGTCGAGATCCGGGGCGGTATCGTCGATGCGTTGGAGGAAGGAGACCTCGTAGACGCAGTTGCTCACGGCGCCGGGAAGGCGAGCCGCCTCGAAGTCGTCGGCGAGCCGGACGTCGAGCACCAGTGGCACGACCGCGCCTTCGAGGGCGGTCTTCAGTTCGAGGGGAGAGAGGGTTTTCATCGCGGAAGAGAGAATCCAAGCCGGTCGCGTGGGTGGGAGAAATGGCAAGGGGCGATTTCGTTTCGGCGGACGGGCTTTCCCGTGCTATCGCTGGAGAATGAAACCTTGGAGCGCATGGATCTTCTTGGCGATGCTCGGCGGGCTCGGTGCCCAGGAGCTGCCGGGCGGGACACCGGGCGTCGACAAACGACCGCACCGGTCGCGCGTCGGCGACGGCTCGGTGACGATCGACCCCGGGAAACGGGACGTGGAGCCGAAGAAGGTCACCTACGTGGCGGTGACCGAACTCCGTGACTGGCGCAATCTCGAGGGCACGGTCATCCGCGCCCGGATGATGGCCTTCGATCGGAAGCCGGGAGCCTCGGAAGACGAGCCGCTGACCCTGGTTCAGAAAGACAAGGTGCGGCTGTGGGTGGAGGGTCGCAAGAAGGCGAGCGAGTATCCCCTTTCCAAGCTGAGCAAGGAGGATCAGGCCTTCATCGAAGGGCTGGTCAAGGCGCACGAGGCGGCGGCCGCGAAAGGGTCGTCGGAGGAGAAATGATGCGGGCGGAAATCGGAAGCCGGTTCCCAATGCGGTTCGGCATTCGACTTCTCGGAGTGCTGCTGGCCGGCGTGGCGGTCGGTTGCAGCAGCTACCCGCGGGATTTTCGTGAAGCGGCGGCCCGCCAGCCGAAACCGGCCACCTCGGTCGTCGGCCCGTGGAAGGGCGAGTGGCGGAGCGAGGCGAACGGTCATCATGGACCGCTGTGGTGTCTCATTGATGTCGATGACCGGGGAAGGCACGCCTTCCGCTATCGCGCCGGCTGGGGAGCGATGCGTTTCGGCGACTACACCCACGAGCCGACGACCGAAGCCGATGGATCGGGAAGGATTCGTTTTTCCGGAGAGATGGCGCTTCCGGGCGGGGCGGGCACCTACGCGGTCGAGGGCCGGGTTACCCCGGAGGCTTTCCGGGCGCGATACCGCTCGGACACCGGCGACCGGGGCGTGATGGAGCTGGACCGGCCCGGCTGAGCCGCGCCTTCCCGGGTTCCCGCCATCCACGGTGTGCGCCTCCAGGGGGAACGGACGCGCCGCCGATGGCCGGAGCCCTTGGGGAAAGTCAGGCGGTCATGCGGATGCGGGCTCCGTGGAAAATCGTTTCCGGCAGGTGGGCGACACTCGGGACGACGTAGTCGGGCCGATAGGCATAGTGGGAGATCTCTTCCTCGGATGTGTGGCCCGAGAGCACGAGGACCGTGGTGTAGCCCATTTGAACGCCGCCGAGGACGTCGGTGTACATCGTGTCTCCGACCATCACGACCTCGTCGGTCCGGAGTCCGAGTTCCTTGCGGGCGATGCGCATCATCACCGGGCTCGGCTTGCCGACCGAGAAGGCTTCGCGGCCGGTGGCCTTCTCGATCATCGCGACGATCGCCCCGCAGCCGGGTCGCACGCCGGATTCGGTGGGGCAGCGGGAATCCATGTTGGTGGCGATCAGGCGGGCGCCGTTCTCGACCAGGCGCGTCGCCCGCTCGAGCATCTCGTAGTTGATGGTGCGGCCTTCACCGACGACCACAAAATCGACGTCGTCGTCGGCGAGGGTGAAACCGTTGATGTGGAGCGCGTGGGTGAGTCCGTTTTCGCCGAGCACGTAGGCGGTGCCGCCGGGGCACTGGGCCGCCAGGAAGCGTGCCGTGGCCATGGCACAGGTGAAGACCTCGTCGTCCGAGGCGTCGATGCCGAGCCGGCGCAGCTTGAGGGCCACGTCACGGCGGGTCCGCTGGCTGTTGTTGGTGAGGAACAGGAAGGGATGACCCTCCGATCGGAGAAATTCGATGAAGCGATCCGCCCCCGGCACCAGCTGGTTGCCGCGGTAGATCACACCGTCCATGTCGAGAAGGAAGCCGGGTGTCTTCATGCGGGGAGTCGAAGCGACAAGCGTGCCAGACCGGTTCGCCCCGCCGCTTTTCACCAACGGTCGCGCTCATGGGAAAACCCTCGCGGCCGCGAGAAATCGATGGGTCGGACGACAGATGCACGCCAGGTTCACGTTTCTGTCTGAAATCTCATGAAGATCCGTCCCGTGCATTCCCGCCACCTTCCCGTCGCCGCCCTCTTGTTCTCGTACTGGACCATGACTCCCCTGGCGGGGGAGGAAAGGGGTGAGCCTCCGGTCAAGGCACCCTTCAAGAAGGGGGAGGACACGCTTTGTGTGAACGACTGGTGGAACCGCCCGACACCCGATGACCCGAAAAAGCGGATCATCGACCTCAAGGTGCCGCGGGATCAGGTGGTGGCCTTCGGACTCTACACCGTGTCGGACGGCACGCTGAAGCTCTCGGCCCAGCTCTACCCGCTGTATCCGGACGAGACCCGTGAGGTCCGCCTCGAGATCCAGCAGGACGACCAGTGGAAGGAGATCGCCCGGGAGAAGGTCCATGATCTCGGCTGGTCGGCGTTGTTCCGGGTCGAAGACTGGCCGACCGACCGCGATGTCGCCTACCGGATCCGCCATGGCGACGAGGCGATGTTCCAGGGCCTGGTCCGGCGCGACCCGATCGACAAGGACGAGATCGTGCTCGCCGCCCTTTCCTGCAACTCGAACCGCGACCGCGGGATGCGCGAGAACTACGTGCGCAACATCAACCACCTCGATCCGGACCTGATCTTCTTTGCCGGTGACCAGTCGTACGACCACAAGCAGCACACCGCCGCGTGGCTGAAGTTCGGCCTGCAGTTCCGGGAAACCTTCCGCAACCGCCCCTGCATCTCCATTCCCGACGATCACGACATCGGCCAGGGCAACCTCTGGGGTGAGGGAGGCAAGGAGGCGAAGCTCGGTTCCGGGGCGGATGGCGGCTACTTCTACCATCCGGAGTATGTGAAGATGGTCGAGCGCTGCCAGACCGCGAACCTGCCGGATCCGTATGATCCGACTCCGGTCGAGCAGGGCATCGGCGTCTACTACACCCATCTCGTGGTGGGTGGCATCGACTTTGCCATTCTCGAGGACCGCAAGTTCAAGACCGGCCCGAAGGACCGCCATCCGATGAAGGGCCCGCGGCCGGATCACATCCGCGACCCGAACTACGACCCGAAGGTGGTCGACGTGCCCGGTCTGAAGCTGCTCGGTGACCGCCAGCTGAAGTTCCTCGAAGATTGGAGCGACGACACCGAGGGGGTGTCGATGAAGGCGGTGCTGTCGCAGACCGGATTCTGCGGCGGCGCCCATCTCCACGGCGGGAAGAAGAACCGGCTCCACGCCGACATGGATTCCAACGGCTGGCCGCAGACCGGCCGCAACAAGGCGGTGTCGCTGATCGAGAAGGCCAACGCCGTGCACATCGCCGGCGACCAGCACCTCGCCACGGTGATCCAGCACGGGGTCGGGGAGTTTCGCGACGGCCCGTGCGCCTTCGTGGTGCCGGCCAGCGTCAACAACTACTACGGCCGCTGGTGGTGGCCGGAGGACGAGAAGCCCGGCGGCAACCCGCCGGAGTCGGAGCTGCCATGGGTCGGCGACTACCTCGACGGCTTCGGCAACAAGATCACGATGCATGCCTACGCGAATCCCGAGAATCCGTCGCGCGGTGGCGGCTTCGGGCTGATCCGCTTCCGGAAGGACAAGCAGGAGACGACCTTCGAATGCTGGCCGCGCAGTGCCGACCTGACAAAGCCGGGGGCGAAGCAGTTCCCCGGTTGGCCGGTCACGGTGCCGATGAAGTAGCGCCGGTCCCTCGAAAGGGGGAATCGACAGGATCGCGGTGCGGCGTCGGAATGCGCCCATGAATCGGATCATCGTTCTGGCTCTGGCGATGGCCTGGGCCGCGGGTGCCCAGGAGCTGCGCCAGGGCCGGGTGTTCACGCCCGAGGAGGGTGCGGCGGACCTCGCCGAACGGGCGAAGGAGTATTCGAATCGCGAGGCGTGGGAGGCCAAGGCGGCGAAGATCCGCCGGGGGATCCTCGAGGGCGCGAAGCTCTCGCCGCTGCCGGAGAAGGCACCGCTGGGCGTGATCCGTCACTCGGCGAAGCCGCTCGACGGCTATCAGGTCGAGAATGTCGCGCTTGAGGTGTTGCCCGGGTTCTTCGTCACCGGCAATCTCTACCTCCCCGATTCGCGGGATTCGATGCCGCTGGCCCTCTGTCCGCACGGTCACTGGAAGAGCGAGGATCTCGGCGAGCACGGGCGTTTCCGCGAGGACATGCAGCAGCGCTGCGGTGCGCTGGCCCGGATGGGCTGCGCGGTCTTCGCCTGGGATGCGATCGGTTTCGGCGAGTCATGGAAGCTCGGCTGGAAGCACGACTTCCATCCCGAGGTGCTGCGCCTGCACCTGTGGAGCGCGATCCGGGTGCTCGACTTCATGGCCGGCCTCGAGGGGGCGGATCCCGAGCGCGTGCTGGTCACCGGCGCCTCGGGAGGGGCGACGCTGGCGATGCAGCTCGCGGCGGTGGATGACCGGGTGACGATGTCGGTGCCCTGCGCGATGGTCTCCTCCTACTTCTACGGCGGTTGCGACTGCGAAAGCGGCATGCCCATCCACGTCCGGCCCGGGCACGTGACCAACCCGGTCGAGATCGCGGCCGTGGTCGCGCCACGGCCGCTGCTGGTGATCTCCGATGGTGGTGACTGGACCGCGCACGTGCCGCAGGATGTCTTTCCGCACCTTCAACGCATCTACGGTTTCTATGGTAGTTCCGATCACGTGGCCAACGCCCATTTCCCCGAGGGTCGTCACGACTACGGTCCCGAGAAGCGCGAGGCGCTCTACGATTTCGTCGCCGCACACTGGAAGCTCGACCGGGACCGGGCGGACGAGTCGGGCGTCCGCTTGATCGAGGCCGACAAGCTGAGGGTCTTCGACGAGGCGCATCCGTTGCCCGAGCGTGCCCTCAAAGCAAACACGCCCCCGGTCTGGGGACGTGCTGCTGGGGGGGAGTGATGGCTTCGGAAGCCGTCAGTCGAGCGGCGGCGGGGTGGGTGGTGACGTCTTCTTCACCGTTCGGAGATCCCCGTCCTTGTCTGGCTCGGATCCCGCTCCGGGAACGATGCCGCCTCCCTGCAGGATCTTCGCGAGCCCGGCGACGGTGCCGCCGATGTCCGACAGGTTCTGCGGGATGATGAGGGTGTTGCCCTCCTTGGCGAGGTTGCCGAACTCGCGGACGTACTGTTCCGCCACGCGGAGGTTCACCGCGGCCTGGCCGCCGGGAGCCTCGATCGCTCCGGCGATGCGCTGGATGCCGTCGGCGGTCGCGTTGGCGAGCAGTTCGATCTCGCGCGCCTTGCCTTCCGCCTCGTTCACCTGGCTCAGCTTCTTCGCCTCGGAGATCTTGATCGCCTCCTGCTTCTCGCCCTCGGCGACGTTGATTTGCGCCTCGCGCTGACCTTCCGAAAGCGCGATCTGGGCCCGGCGCTCGCGCTCGGCGCGCATCTGTTTCTCAAGCGCGTCCTGCACCGACTGCGGCGGCGTGATGTTGGCGATCTCGTAGCGGGTGATCTTCAGTCCCCACGGTTCCGAGGCCTTGTCGAGGGCTTCGATGACCGAGGCGTTGATCGTTTCGCGCTCCTCGAAGGTGCGGTCGAGCTCGATCTTGCCGATCTCCGAGCGGAGCGTGGTCTGCGCGAGCTGCGAGGCGGCGAAGTAGTAGTTCTCGATGCCGTAGGAAGCGGCCCGTGCGTCGAGCACCTGCATGTAGAGCACGCCGTCGATCTCGATGGCGATGTTGTCCTTGGTGATGCACATCTGCGACGGGACGTCGACGGCGACCTCCTTCAGCGAGTGCTTGTAGGCGACCCGGTCGATGAACGGGACCAGGATGTGGAAGCCGGCCTCGAGGGTCTTGTGGTACTTGCCGAGTCGCTCGACCACGTGGGCGGAGCGCTGCGGCACGATGCGGGCCGTCTTGATCAGGGCGATCACGGCGACGACGACGAAGGCGATCCCGACGAGAGCCGGAAAGTGGATGTCTGCGAGGATTGGGATGGGGTTCATGGTGTTTCGGGGTTGGAGAGGGGTTCAGCGGGTGCGGACGTGGAGGGTCAGCCCTTCGCGGTGGTCGATGATCACGGTGGTGCCGGCGGGGATCGCCTCGTTCGACCGGGCCTTCCATTCGGCGCCCTTGATCTCGACGCGTCCGTCCTCGCCGGGGCCGGGGATGGCGCGCACGACGCGCGCCTCGCGGCCGGTGAAGTCATCGTCGAGATCACCGTTCATTCCGCCGCTCTTGCCGACGAACCAGTTTCTCACGAACCGGCGCAGGGTGAACAGCAGGGCGAAGGAGGTGAGGCCGAAGACCACCGTCTGCGAACCGATGCCCGGAGTGAGTCCCAGCCAGGTGGTGATCGAGGTGATCACCGCGCCGACGCCGAAGAAGACGACCACCACCCCCGGGGCGGCGAACTCGAGAAGGATGAGGGTGATGCCGGCGATGAGCCAAAGCAGTTTGGGGTCGGTCATGGTGGGATGGTTTGGGTTGCATCCCGTTCTAACACGTGGGTGTCTCCCGACGATTACAAGCTCCGGGGTCGTTTGGAGGGCGCGGCGGGAGCGCGGGCTTGTCTCCGCGAGGCGGACGTGGATGATGGGAGAACCATGAGACTCGAAGGACGGCGGAGGAGCGCCAACGTGGAAGACCGTCGCGGACGCCGCGGCGGTGGCGGGATGAAGCTGAGCGGGGGCGGCATCATCCTGCTCCTGATCCTGGCGGTCGTGTTCAAGGTGAACCCGTTGTCACTGCTCGAGCAGACCGGCGGGCTCGAGGGAGGGCCGGTCGACGGCGGGGCTCCGCTTACCGAGGAACAGCAGCGGCTGGCCGATTTTGCGTCGATCATTCTCGCCTCGACCGAGGACGTCTGGACGTCGGAGTTCGAGAAGATGGGGCTGCAGTATGAGAAGCCGTCGATGGTGCTGTTCACGGGATCGACCCGCAGCGGGTGCGGCTTCGCCAGCTCGCAGGTGGGTCCGTTCTACTGCCCGGCCGACTCCAATGTTTATCTCGATCTCTCGTTCTTCGACGAGATGTCGCGTCGGTTCCGGGCGCCGGGCGACTTCGCCCAGGCCTACGTCATCGCCCACGAGGTCGGCCACCACGTGCAGAACCTCCTCGGGATCTCGTCGCAGGTCCACCGGGCGCAGCAACGGGTCGGCGAGGTGGAGGGGAACCAGCTCTCGGTGCGGCTCGAACTCCAGGCGGACTTCCTCGCCGGCATGTGGGCGAGGCACGAGCAGGAGCGGTTCGGCTCGCTGGAGGAAGGCGACATCGAGGAGGCCTTGCGCGCGGCGAATGCCATCGGCGACGACACGCTTCAGAAGCAGGCCCAGGGGCATGTCGTGCCCGATGCCTTCACCCATGGCACCTCCGAGCAACGGATGCGCTGGTTCATGAAGGGCTTCAAGGGCGAGACCTTCGACCCGGAGAACACCTTCAACGCCCGGGACCTCTAGCGGCGCGGGACCCGGCGGTCACGGGCCCGGATCCGGGTTCCAGCCGAAGGAGAGGAGCTCGACGATCTCGAAGTAGGCATCCCCGCCCCGCGTCTGTTTGCGCTCAAGGGTGGCGACGACCGGAAGCCCGTTGCCTTCCAGCAGCTTCCGGTACTGCGGATTGTCCCGGATCTGATCGCTGTCGAAGAAGGCCACCAGCCGGGCGTGGGGGCGGCCCGAACGGGCCGCGTAGGCGGTGGCCGAACCGGCTCCGGCGGGAGAGGCGATGTGGTAGGCGGAAAAGGCGGACTGCGGGTCTTCGGCCTGCTTGATCAGGAGGCGCAGGGTTTGCTGATCCTCCGATTCTCCCCGGATGAACCGCCCGAAGCGGTCGGAGGAGAACTCGTGGAAGGTAATCCAGTCGACCAGCCAGCCGTCGGGCCCTTTCCTCAGCGTCGCGGGAAATCCCTCGGGCATGTCCGGGGTCTTCACGCGGTAGTGGTGCAGGTCGTCGTCGAGCAGGGACGGCTCGACGGAGGTCACGTCGATCGGTCCGTCACGATCAGCGGCCGCTTCCTTCATGAGCGGTCTCACGGAGTCGGCGTGGAGGACGTAGGCCGAACGTGCGGCCCAGTCCGGGGCGCTGAGGAAGGCGTCGAGGGTGGTCCGGGAATCGGGGTCGGTGTTCTCGGTGGCCTCCTCCGGTGTCGGGTCGGGGTCGATGGGCGGAAGGGGCTCCGGAATCGGTTCGAGGAGAGGCTCGAGGGGCGGGGGGGTGGTGGATTCGGGGCTCTTGGGGGCCAGCGTGAAGATGGGCGCGTCCACCTCGAACCGTTGCAGCGCGGTGAGATATCCGCCGATGAAGGAAAGCACCGTGCAGAGCAGGCAGGAGAGAATGAAGACGGCGGTCCACAGGCGGCGAATCCGTCGAGTCGGCTCCTCGACCACGGCGGGGACGGTGGGGGTCTCGGCAACCGGCGGGTGGGGAGGGTCGGGTTCGTCGGGCGGGGCGACGGCCGAAGCGGCCGGCTCGGGCGTCGATGCCGCGGGCTTGGGCCGGAAGGGTTCGAGGGCTTCGGCGACGGGATCTTTTGGGGACACCGGATCGCGGAAGGGGGCCGGATCTTCAGCTGGCACGGCGGGCAGCGGGATCTCCTGAAGCGGGGGAGCCGACGGAAGGGAAGTCCGAGCGGGAATTCCAAGGTCGGGTTGGGGGCCGATGATGTCCTCACCACAATTCGGGCAGGGGCCACGCTGGCCGGCCGCGGTGGCGGGCAGTTTGAGCGGCTTCCGGCAAGCCGGACAATGGAAGTGAATCGTCTCCATGCGTCAGGGGAGGGGCATCCCGTGCCACGGCGGACCATGCCAGTGGAAGCGGCCCATGTCGACCTCAGGGCACCTTGACGTCATCGACATGACAGGGTGCGGCGATCGCCAGGCAGTGGGTCGTGGCACCCGGCCAGGCGGGCCGGAGGAGGTGAAAGCCGTCGCATGCGTCGGGTCCGCCGATCGCCCGCGAGCCTTCGATCCGCATCCGGGTGGGCGGGAAACCGAGCCCGGTGCCGACGGCCTTGAGCAGGGCTTCCTTGGCGGTCCAGAGCCCGAGGAGTTCGCGGCTCCGCGGGGCGGGATCGGCCGGCAGGCGTTCGAGTTCCACCGGATGGCAGAAGCTGTCCTCACACTCGATCAACTCCGGTGCCCGGTCGAGCGGTTCGAGATCGATGCCGACCGCGCCGCATCGGGAGATGAGAAGCACGGCCAGTCGGTCGCTGTGGCTGAGATTGAAGTCGAGACCGGGCACGGCGACGAACGGCTTTCCCGCCGGACCCTCCTGCCATTCCGGGATTCCGCCCTCGGCGTGTTCGCCAAGGATCCGCCGGGCCTTGGCGCGGAACACGGCCCACCTCCGGGCGTCCTCTGGAAACACGAAGCTCGCGGCGCGCGCCCGCTCGGCATCGCTCAGCCATCGGGTCGGCGCGGTCTCCTCCTCCCATTCCGGCGTGAGGCAACGCAGCTCCAGCAGGGCATTCGGCACGAGTCAAGCTGTCCGGAGAGGGCCGGTTTTGTCACGGGAAAGTCGCCGTGGATGAGCCTCCGAAACCTCCCTACGAGATCGCGTAGGCCGGATTGATAATCTACGTAATCTACGTATTTTCAATGGATTGCCTTCTTGTTGAGACATTGATGAAGAGCACTGAATATCTTGATTTTTTAAAATAAATCCGGCAATCTTGGACCTGTTCCCAGCCTGTTTCCCTGTCCCTCTATGAAGTCCCCCCAGACTCCCGCGACCCGGGTGCGTCTCGCCGCCACGTTCACCGCCGAGCCCCTCGCCCGTTACCTTTCCAAGGCCTGTGCCGTGTTCGGCTACGAGGCGGATCTCGCCTTCGCGCCGTTCAACCAGGTCCTCCAGCAGTTGCTCGACCCGAACAGCCTGCTCTCGAGCAATCGGGACGGCATCAACGTCCTGCTCGTCCGCGCTTCGGACCTGGGTGCGGACGGGGTCGCCCGCGCACGATCGGTCGCCCGGGAGGTGGCGGCGGCGGTCGGCGAGTCCATGGTCCGCGATGCCGGACGGACGGTGATCCTGCTCTGCCCGAGCGAGGGCGGTGCCGAGATCGAGGAGATCTTCGCCGAGGATCTGCGTGACCAGCTCAAGCCGGTCGCCGGGGTCGAGGTGATCGACGGGAGCGAGGTGCTCGAGCTTTACGGAGTCGAGGAGGTCCACGATGCCGAAGCCGCCCGGGCCGCGTGCGTTCCGTACCGCGAACCGGCCTTCGCGGCGCTGGGCGTCGGGCTTGCCCGCCGGGTGCTCGCGCTCGTGCGCAAGCCCTACAAGGTCATCGCGGTCGACTGCGACAACACGCTCTGGAGCGGCGTCTGCGGCGAAGCGGGGGCCCGGGGGGTGGAGATCGACGAGTCCCGTGCGGTGTTCCAGCGCGAGCTGATGGCCCGCCGCGCCGAAGGCTACCTGCTCTGTCTCGTGTCGAAGAATCATCCCGAAGATGTGGAGGCGGTGTTCCGCGAGAACCCGGACATGGTCATCGGTCGCGAAGCCTTCGTGGACGGCATGATCAACTGGGATCCCAAGTCGTCGAACCTCCGGCGACTGGCGGAGCGCTTGAACCTCGGTCTCGACAGCTTCCTCTTCCTTGATGACAACCCGGCCGAGATCGCGGAAGTGTCCGCCAACGCCCCGGCGGTGCTGGCACTTCGAATCCCCGAGGGCGGGCGCGAACTCTCGGAGTTCATGCGGCACCTGTGGGTGCTCGATCGCTCCGAACGGTCGGAGGACGACACCCGGCGGGCGGACTTCTATCACGACGAGGCGCGCCGGATGGCCTTGCGCGAGAGGGCGTCGAGTTACGAGCAGTTCATCGAAGGGCTCGACCTGCGCATGGACATCGAGCCGGTGGCCGAGGACGACCTCGCGCGGGCCAGTCAGCTGACGCGCCGGACGAATCAATTCAATGCCTGCCCGCAGCCGCGCGACGAGGCGACCCTCGCCCGCTTCTGCCGGGGAATGCGGGCCCAGATGGTGAAGGTCCGCGACCGCTTCGGCGACTACGGCAACGTCGGCCTGATGTGCACCCGCGAGGACGGAGGCCGGTTGTGGGCCGAGACCTTCCTCCTCAGCTGCCGGGCGCTGGGCAAGGGCGTCGAGCAGCGGATGCTGCGCTACCTCGGCGAACTCGCCGGGCATCTGGGGCTGTCGGAAGTTGCGATCTGGTTCAACGACACCGGTCGCAACCAGCCGGTGAAGGATTTCCTCGAAAGCGTGGAAGGGCGCTGGGAGGACGGCATGCGCTTGATCGACTCGAAGGTCGCCGCCTCCTGTCCCTTGGTGCCGACGGCTGTCCGTTCGCGGCGCTCGGATCCCGATGCGGTGTCCGCGCCGCTGGCGGACCCCGAGGGCGTCCTGCGTGCCGCCTCGGAGCTGACGACCGTGGCCTCGATCGTGGAGTGGGCTGCCGACCCGGTGCGGCCCCGCCCGGAGATCTCGGAGCGCTACGCCGCGCCGGAAGGCGGGGAGGAGGAACGGATCGCATCCATCTGGGCGGAGGTGCTCGGACTGGAGAAGGTGGGCCGTCGGGATCGCTTCGTCGATCTCGGTGGCAGCTCGCTGCAGCTCGTTCGCGTCCACGCCCGGATCCAGCGCACCTTCGACCGCCAGTTCGAACTGGTGAGGATGTTCGAGAACCCCACCGTCGAGGCGCAGGCCGGGCTGCTGGTCGATGACGAACCGTCGGCGCAGCCTTCCTTGGCCGAGAATCACGGGTCGGATGCCGCCAATGGAGACGACGCCCTGGCGATCGTCGGCATGGCCGTGCGCCTTCCCGGAGCCTCATCGCCGGAAGAGCTCTGGTCCAATCTCCGCGAGGGTGTGGAATCGATCACGCAGTTCCCGGCGGAGGAGCTCGACGTCCCGGGGCCGTCCGACGATCCGAGCTTCGTCCGCGCCCGCGGCCTTCTCGAACCGGAGGTGTATGAAGGTCTCGACGGCGGGCTTTTCGGGATCATCCCCCGTGAGGCCGAGATCATCGATCCCCAGCAGCGGGTCTTCCTCGAACTCTGCTGGGAGGCGATCGAGCGCGCCGGTTATGTGCCGGACGACGCCGAGGCGGAAGGCGGGCGGATCGGCGTCTACGCCGGCTGCTACTACGACACCTACCTGCCGCACCACATCCTCTCCGATCCGGAGATGCACCGGCGCCACCTGGAGGAGGCGCAGGTCGGGGCCCTGCAGGTCGAGTTCGGCAACGACAAGGACCACCTCGCCACCCGGGTCGCCTTCAAGCTCAACCTCAAGGGCCCGAGCCTGACCGTCCAGACGGCGTGCTCGAGCTCTCTGGTGGCGGTTTCCCACGCGGCGATGGCGCTGCGCTCGGGCCAGTGCGACATGGCACTCGCCGGAGGCGTGACCATCACGGTGCCGCAGAAGCGCGGCTATCATCACGAGGAGGGCGGGATGCTCTCGCGCGACGGCCATTGCCGGCCCTTCGACGCCGACAGCTCGGGGACGGTGTTCTCCAACGGTGCCGGGTGCGTGCTGCTCAAGCGCCTTGAGGATGCGGTCCGCGACGGCGACCACATCCACGCGGTGATCCGCGGCTTCGGCATGAACAACGACGGCGGCGTGAAGCACAGCTACGCGGCGCCGAGCGTGGACGGCCAGGCCGATGCCATCCGCCGGGCCCATCGCGATGCGGGCGTCGATCCCCGCACGATCAGCTACATCGAGGCCCACGGCACCGCGACGCCGCTGGGCGATCCGATCGAGGTCACCGCCCTCACCCAGGCCTTCCGCCAGGCGACCGGCGACAAGGGCTTCTGCGCGATCGGCTCGCTGAAGTCGAACCTCGGGCACCTCGACACCGCCGCCGGCGTTTGCGGTCTGATCAAGACCGCGCTCTCGCTCGAAAAGGGCGAACTGCCGCCGGTGCTGCACTTCCAGAAGCCGAATCCGCGCATCGACTTCGAGAACTCGCCCTTCTACGTCAATGACCGCCTGCGGTCTTGGAATCGCGACGGCGACACCCCGCGCCGGGCGGGCGTGAGCTCCTTCGGGGTGGGCGGGACCAACGCCCACGTCGTGCTTGAGGAAGCGCCGCGGGACGTCACGCCCGACGCCCCCGAGGATGATCGTGTGTGGCTGCTTTCGGGCCGGACCGAGGAGGCGGTGAAGGATCTCGCCGCCCGTCTCGCCAGCCATGCGGAGCAGGCCGACGCCGGAGATTTCGCCGCGGCGGCCCGCACCATGGCGCTCGGGCGCAAGGCGATGGCCCGCTGTGCCGCCGTGGTCGCCCGCGACTGGCCCGCCCTGGCCGCGAAGCTCCGGGCGGGGGATTTCACCGCGGTCGAATCCGCGGCCTCGGTGCCGGAGATGGTGTGGATGTTCCCGGGGCAGGGAGCCCAGCACCCGGGCATGACCCGCGACCTCTATCAGGTCGAGCCGGGCTACCGCGAGGACATCGACTACTGCGCCGAGATCCTCAAGCCGCTGCTCGGCGAGGACCTTCGCGACACGCTTTTCGCCGAAGACGGCGGTGAGGCGGCCGAGCGCCTGAAGCGCACCGTGCTCGCCCAGCCGGCGATCTTCGTCGTCGAGTGGGCCCTCGCCCGCCAGTGGGCCCGCTGGGGGCTGCGTCCGGGCCTGATGCTGGGGCACAGCGTCGGTGAATTCACCGCGGCCTGCCTCGCCGGGGTGTTCTCGATCGACGACGGCCTGCGCATCCTCGCGGAGCGCGGTCGCCTGATGGGCGAGCTGCCGGGGGGCTCGATGCTCTCCGTGCGCCTGCCCGCCGCGGAGTTGGAGAAACGCCTGCCCGAAGGCATCGACCTCGCCGCCAGCAACGGCCCGGCGCTGTCGGTGGTCGCCGGAGATCACGAGTCGGTGGAGGCCTTCGCGAAACAGCTCGAGAGCGAGGGCGTGAACGTCCGCGAACTTCACACCTCGCACGCCTTCCACAGCCACATGATGGATCCGGTGGTCGATCGCTTCAGGGCGGTGATCGAGAGCGTGAAGCTTCATCCGCCGCGGATGGCGATCCTCTCGACGGTGACCGGCCGTCCGCTTGGCGAAGCCGAGGCGACCGACCCCGGCTACTGGGCCGCCCACCTGCGCCGGACGGTGAATTTTCACGGCGCCGTGGACACCGCGGCCACGGAGAAGGAAGGGCGCGTGTATCTCGAGGTCGGGCCCGGCCAGACGCTCACCACCCTCGCCCGGCAGACGGCCGGACGCCGGGCCGGGGCGTGTGTGCCGAGCTGCGAACATCCGGCCTCCGGCGCGCCCGACCGTCCGCGCATGCTGCTTTCCCTCGGGGAACTCTGGGGGCGCGGCATCGACATCGACTGGAAGTTGGTCTTCCGCGACGTGCCGGCCCGCCGCATCCCGCTGCCGACCTATCCCTTCCAGCGCAAGCGCTACTGGAAGGAGTGCCGCCTGCTCGAGCAGCCGCTGGTCAAGGCGGTGGAAACGACGGCAAGTGTCGTCGAGGAGGTGGCCGAGGAGCCGGTCGAGGCCGGTTCGCTCATCGACCGCGTGCGCCAGGTGCTGGAGGATCTCTCGGGCATCCCGGCGGAAGACATGGCCGAGGGCGCCGGGTTCCTGGAACTCGGGTTCGACTCGCTGCTTCTCACCCAGGCGGCGCGCGAGCTGCAGAAGAACTTCGGCGTGGCGATCGCCTTCCGCGATCTCATGCAGTCCTTCCCGACGCTCGGGAAACTCGTCGCCCACCTCGAGGCGCAGGGCGTGACGGTGGCCGGCGGCGCGAAGAAGAAGGCGGCGCCGGCGAAGGTCGAGGCCGTCGCGCCGGATGCGGAGGACGATGGCGTGGAGTCCGGTGTGTCCGGTCCGCGCACCCGCATCGACCGCGAGTCGCGCGGCGACGAACTCACGCCTCCGCAGCGGGCGCACCTCGACGCACTGGTCGGGCGCTACTGCGAGAAGACGAAGACTTCCAAGGCGAAGACCCAGGAATACCGGCCCTATCATGCCGACCCGCGGACGGTGAATGGTTTCAACCGGCTGTGGAAGGAGATGGTCTATCAGGTCGTCGCCACCCGGATGAAGGGCAGCCGCATGTGGGACGTCGATGGCAACGAGTACATTGACATGGTCAACGGCTTCGGTCCGAACTTCCTCGGCCACTCGCCGGACTACGTGACCGAGGCGATCCAGAAGCAGCTTGAGACCGGGCTCGAGGTCGGTCCGCAGTGCGAGGCGGCGATGGAGTGCTCGAAGCTTTTCTGCGAGGTCACCGGCAACGAGCGCGTGTGTTTCCTGAACACCGGCTCGGAGGCCGTGCAGGCCGCGATGCGCATCTCGCGCACGGTGACCGGTCGCGACAAGATCCTGGTCTTCGACAAGGATTACCACGGCAACTTCGATCCGGTGCTCGTCCGCAGCGTCGGCAAGGGCCAGCGCCGGCGCACGCTGCCGCTGGCGCCGGGGATCCCGGACAACGCGGTGCAGGACATCATCGTCGTGCCGTGGGGCAAGCCCGAGGCGCTCGACATGATCCGCGAGGTTGCCGACGAGCTGGCCGCGGTGCTGGTCGAGCCGGTGCAGAGCCGCCAGCCGGAGATGGTGCCGGTCGAGTTCGTCCGCGAGGTGAAGAAGATCAGCGAGGAGAACGGCTTCCTGCTGGTCTTCGACGAGGTCATCACCGGCATCCGCCAGGGGCCGCGCGGCGCGCAGGAGCTGTACGGCATCGAGGCCGACCTCGCCACCTACGGCAAGGTCTTCGGCGGCGGTGCGCTGCCGATCGGGATCTGCGCCGGCAAGGCGGAGTACATGGACACCTTCGACGGCGGCCAGTGGCAGTTCGGCGACGACTCCTTCCCGGAGAAGGAGGTGAC
>JAUIJD010000060.1 GCA_030431475.1 Verrucomicrobiia bacterium
GTCGCGAAGGTCGGGCGGAAGAAGAAGCGGGGTGTCGTGGTCAACGTTGACGAACCGGGCGGCCATGCGCGGATCATGCCAGCGCGAAACGGATTTGTCGCTGTCCTAAGTCCGACAGGCTGCTAGCCCATGCACCGGTGCCACGGCACGCACCGATTTCGGCACCCTTCCCACCGGAAAAGAAAGCGCCCGCACCGGAGCATCCGGTGCGGGCGCTGGAAGGATGAAAATCCGGGATCAGATGCCCTTTTCGACGATGTCGTTCATCAGGTCGATCACCCGGTTCGAGTAGCCCCACTCGTTGTCATACCAGCTGACGAGCTTGAAGAACTTCTCGTTGAGTTCGATGCCCGAGCCGGCGTCGAAGATCGACGAGTGCGAATCGTGGATGAAGTCGGACGACACCACTTCGTCCTCGGTGTAGGCGAGGATGCCCTTGAGGTAGGTCTCGGAGGCCTTCTTCATGGCCTCGCAGATCTCCTTGTAGGAAGTCGCCTTCTCGGTCTTCACCGTGAGGTCGACGGCCGACACGGTCGGGGTCGGGACTCGGAAGGCCATGCCGGTCAGCTTGCCCTTCACGGCCGGAATCGCCAGGCCGACTGCCTTGGCGGCGCCGGTGCTCGACGGGATGATGTTGATCGCCGCGGTGCGGCCGCCCTTCCAGTCCTTCTTGGAAGGACCGTCGACCGTCTTCTGGGTCGCGGTGTAGGCGTGGACGGTGGTCATCAGGCCCTCGTCGATGCCGAAGCCCTCCTTGAGGAGCACGTGGACCACCGGCGCGAGGCAGTTGGTGGTGCAGCTCGCGTTGGAAATGATGTTGTGCTTGGCGGGATCGTAGTCGCCGTCGTTGACGCCCTGGACGATGGTGGCGATGCCGTCACCCTTGCCCGGAGCGGACAGGATCACCTTCTTGGCACCGGCGTCGAGGTGGCCCTGGGCCGCTTCCTCGGCGG
This sequence comes from Verrucomicrobiia bacterium, assembly GCA_030431475.1. Classification (GTDB taxonomy): domain Bacteria; phylum Verrucomicrobiota; class Verrucomicrobiia; order Verrucomicrobiales; family Akkermansiaceae; genus Haloferula. The sequence continues at coordinate 954 of JAUIJD010000060.1, forward strand.
TGAAAAGGCCGGTGGATTCGATCACGACGTCGACTCCGAGGTCCTTCCACGGCATGGCGGCCGGACCTTCCTTGATGCCGAGCACCTTGATCTCCTGCCCGTTGACCACGAGCACGTCGTCTTCGGCGACGTCCGGGGAGGACTTCTTCGACTCGACCGTGCCGTTGAAGCGGCCCTGGGTGGAGTCGTATTTCACGAGGTAGGCGAGGTTGTCGGCGGGCACGAGGTCGTTGACAGCAACGACGTTGAACTTCGTCCCGAGATGTCCCTGCTCGACGAGCGCGCGGAAGACGAGGCGTCCGATGCGGCCGAATCCGTTGATGGCGATGTTGGTCATGATGCTTGGTGGTAGAAGCCGCACGGGGCGGCGGTTTTCCGACCGCATCGTTCGATTCGACGCGGCGCGGGAGGCGTGTCGGACGGCAACTGCCGCCGAGCGGCGGAATTATTCACCAACGCCCCGGGCCGTCAATGCCCGCCTGAGTCAACGATTCCGCGGCGCTCCGGCACGGCCTGGCACAACCAGAAGACGACCCCGGCGAGCAGCACACCGGCGAGACCGACATGCAGGACCTGGACGGCCGCGTAGATGTGGATCTGCGCCATGACGACGCCCAGCAACATCTGGACGACCACCATCGCGAGCACGAGGACCGCCGCCCGACCCGGACGCCCGCCGGTCGCCTTCCGGGTGAGAAAGAACGCCGCGAGGGCGACCGCGAAAATCGCCCACGAGAACGAGCGGTGGACGAGATACACCCCGGTCTGCTCAAGCTCCCCGATCCATTCGGTCCGCGGCTGACCCTGATGGCTCTTCGCCATTTCGTCGGTCATTTCCCGGATCTGCGTGCCCATGATCCCCTCGACGACGACCAGCACGAGAAGCAGGGCGACGCTTCCGGCCACGCCGCCGCACGCCGCCCCTTTCAGCGGCAACCGTTGCGGTCGATCGGTGCCGCGCCAGACGGTGAAGGCGAGAATGGCGACCAGCAACATGGCCAGGGCCATGTGGGTGGTGAGCACCCCCGGTTGGAGACCACTGTAAACCACCCGCGCCCCCATCCAGGCGTTGATCAGCACCAGGGCAAGGGAGGCGAACGCGGTCGCCCGGACGATCCGCTGCCCCGGGGGGCGGCCGAAGGCGGCGATCATCGTCGCCATCGAGAAAAGACCGACCGGCAAGGCGAAGAGCCGGTTGACGTACTCGGTCCAGACATGCCGTGGATTGAAGGACTCGAGGATCGACTCCGGGGTCACGGTGGACGGATCCCGCTCGAGTCGTTCGGCCTTCCGTTGGAACTTCTCGAAGTCGAGCTTGGAAAGGTCCACCTGCTCGACCTTCCAGGGCGGGACCAGGCAGCCCCAGCAGGTCGGCCAATCGGGACAGCCGAGACCCGCCCCGGTGACGCGCACGATGGCCCCGACGAAGAGCAGCAGCAGAACCGAGACGAGCGCCGAGAATGCGATTTTCTGAAAGCGGTTCATGCGTCGACGCCCACCATGCTGCCTCGTCCGCCGCGCGCGAGTGGAAAATCAGGACCGGCCCACCAGGGCGGTCAAGCGAGGGAAAGGATCATGCGGAACGCCGGGAATGGGGAAGCATGATGGACTTGATGGAGAGGATGGATGGGATTCCTGTCCGGTTTCCGGAATCTCGCAGGACGATCCGCGCACCATCGGACCAACAAGATTGAAACCTCATCATGGTCATCCTTGGAATCCTCTCCATCAAGCAACCGATCCCTCCCTGGCTTGATCACCCGGACCGGCCCACCGCGTCCGCCGTGCCACCGGCATCCAGCGAAACATCGTCGTCATCGCCGTCGTCCTTCGCCCCCTCGGTGAGGATGCGTTTCTCCTCCTTCGGCCGGTGAGTCTCCTTGCCGATCGCGACCGCGATCCACCGGAACTCCTCGCTGTTGTCGAGAACGACCTTGACCATCATCGTCAGGGGGACGGCCAGCAGCATCCCGATCGGCCCCCACAGCCAGCCCCAGAAGATCACCGAAACGAGCACCACCAGGGTGGACAGGCCGAAGCGGCGTCCCATCAGCATCGGCTCGACGACATTGCCGAGGAAGGTGTTGATCAGGAAGTAGCCGCCGCCGACCGCGACCGCCTCCGGGGTGCCCATGAGCAGCAGGGCGAGAATCGTGGGCGGGACGCCGGCGATGAACGAACCGACGACCGGGATGTAGTTCAAGGCGAAGGCGAGGATGCCCCACAGCGGCCAGAAATCGACCCCCGCCGCCCAGCACAAGGCGCCGGCCATCACGCCGGTTCCGAGGCTCACCGCCGTCTTGATGCCGAGGTAGCGCTGCGTGTCCTTCAGCGCGCTGAGCATCCGCTGGATGTTCGGCCCGCGGGCCTCGCACACGGCGTCCATCCGGCGCCCGAACATGCGCGCCTCGGTGAGCATGAAGATGGTCAGGATGATCACGATGAGCGAGGTTCCGAAAAACCGCACGACCCGTCCGACAACATCGGTGCCGACGCTCCAGAATTGTTCGAAGCTGAGGTCCTGAAGCTGGCCGATCATCACCTCCACCGCCTTGGACAGCGGCCGGACCTCGTCGCCCTCTCCTTCCTCCGCGGCGTCGTTCCCCTCCCCGGGTTCCACGGCACTGGTGCCCCCGGCGGGGCCATCCGGCACCGGCCGGTCGGTGCCCGGCCGCTCGACCGGCTCGGCCTTGGGGGCTTGCTGCAGTTCCTCCTCGGTGACCTTGCGGGCGCCTGGAAGCGACCAGTTGCGGAGCTTCTGCTCGGTGTCCTCGATGGAAACGACCAGGGTCTCCAACTTGTCGACCATCTTCGGCGCGTAGTCGTTGTTCCATTTCGACTGAAGGTCGCCGATGGCCGAAAGCACCAGCAGGACGATGCCCGCGAGGAAGGCGAAGTCGACGAGCACGGTCAACAGCACCGCGATCGCCCGCGGCACGCGATGGTTGCGCAACCAGTTGGTGATCGGAAAGCTGATCGTCGCGATGAAAAAGGCGAGCAGCACCGGGACGAAGAACCCCTGGGCGGCCTTCAGTCCGGCGACGAAAACGATGAGCGACGCCAACAGCAGGAGAACCTGCGGGGCTCGGGTGCGGCGCGGGGTGGAAACGGCACGACTCATCGGGGCGGCGTGATGATAGCCCACGAGCCCCGACCTACAAAGGATTCGTTGTGGCAATTCACGCGGTCTTCAGGCGCCGCCCGGGAGTCCACGGCCGCACCCCGAGGGCCCGCCTCGCCGGCACCTCGAAGAAACCATCGATTCCCTCCCGGGCCACGAGGTCCTCGAGTGCCGGCACGAGATTCGGGAAGCGCCACCGGAAGCCCATCTCCTCCAACCGCCGCGGGCGCACCCAACGGCTCTTCATCACCAGTTCGCCCTCGGTGCCGAGTACCCGTGCGCCAAGCCGCACCGCCCATGCCGGAGCCGGGAGTCCGACGGGCATCGCCACCGCTTCCCGAAACCTCCGCATCCAAACGTGGTTCGCCGGGCTGTCGGGCGAGGTCACGTTGACCACCCCGTCGATCAGGGGCGCGGACTCCAGCATCTCGATGGCCGCGATGAAGTCGTGCATGTGGATCCAGCTGACCCGCTGCCGCCCCTTGCCCATTCGACCGCCCAGTCCGCAGCGGGCGATGTGGGCGAGCTTGTCGAACACCGTGCCCTCTTCATTGGCGAGGACCATGCCGATGCGAAGCGCGAGCTTGCGCGTCGCGGCCGGAGCCGGGGCGCCGAAGAACGCCTCCTCCCACGCCCGGGCGACCTCGCAGGAGAACCCGTCGCCGGGCTCCCCGTCCCACTCGTCCTGAGGCCCATCCTCGGCGTGCCGATACCACGTCGCCGTGCTCGCGTTCATCCACGTCGCCGGGGGGATCCGGCAGTCCCGGATGGCCTGGCCGATCACCTGCGTGGACCCGACCCTCGACTCGAGGATCTCCCGGCGATGGTCGGGATCGTAACGACAATCGACGCTCCGCCCGGCCAAGTTGATGACCAGTGCCGCCCCCTCCAGGGCCAGCGCCCACGGTCCGGCGCTCCGGCCATCCCACTCGAGGAACATCGCCTCGGGCGCCACCCCCTCTCGCGAGCGGGCGATGGCTACGACCTCCCGGCCTTTCCGAAGAAAATGATGGCTCAAGTAGCGACCAAGAAAGCCATTGGCCCCGAAGATGACGACCGGACCCTTCATGCCGTGACCCCTTTCTCCTTGGCGCTGCGGAGCGCGGGCAACCGGCAACCGCCGTCGCGGCAGTCGATCGGGCCGAGTTCCTCCTCAAGCGCTCTTTCGGAAGGCCAGCCAAGCAGCCACGAGATCCGCAGACGGTTGCTGGAGATCCCGTGCACGATGCGCTCGAGCCATGGACGGAAGAGCGGTGCCGCCAGATGATGCGAAAGCACGCGATGGGCCCGGGTGGTCCAGAGACACACCAGCCAGGCATCGGGGCCCTGCCACCAGCGACCGTCGTCGGCGAGCACCACACATTCCCGTCCGGCATCGAGCGAAGCGATCTCCGGAAACCGGTTCCGGGCCTCCGCGGTGTCGAATCCGATGAACTCCACCGGGAGCCACAGAGCCTGGGATTCCAGCCAGTTGCGGAATCGTCGGCACAGCCCGCAGGCCGGATCGTGGAAAACCGTCAGCGAGTTCATGGGGTCAAGGTGCGTTCGAGTTCGAGGCCTCGCAGATGGGCCCTTTGTGCCGCCCACCCGGTCCACGCGCCGGCCACCGTTCCGACCACCGCGGCCAGCCCGGCGAAAACCAGGGTTCCGCCGATCGCGTCCCGCCCCCAGAGCATCGGAACCAGCCCGATCGCGAACGCGCAGAGGCCGCCGCGGACCCCGTGATGCCACCACGCCTCCCCCGCCTCAAGCCTCCGACGACACCACCAGGTGACCGGGAGCGCGATCAACAACCACGCCCCGCCACAGACGACCCCGGAACAGATCGCGAAGTAGATTCCCAGCATGGCAAGCATCCCGAACTCCGTTTCTCCCGTCGCGAGGCTGCCCATGCCAAGCACGCCGAGGAGGAGGCTGCACATGATCGCCCAACCAAGCACCATGCCGGTGGCGCTCGCGCCGGCGGGGCTCCAGGGGAGGCGTGTCTCGGGTCTCATCGTCGTCACGAGGGCAAAGAATTCAGGCGTTCGGTGCAAAACCCGTTCCCGTCTTGCCCTGCGGCAGCACCGGCGGGCCGCGGCGCTCCAGTTCCGCCCGCCGACGCAGACGCGTGAACACGAACAGGTTGAAGAAGTGCATCGCTCCGAGCACCAGCATCACCACACCGACTTTGGCACTGACCGCCTCGAAGACCCCGCGCACCGCGACCACCTCCTGCGCGATCCGCAGGTAGAGCGAGACGAAGCCGATGTTGATCAGGTAGAAGCCGACCACCAGGAGGTGATTGACGCTGTCGGCCAGCTCCTCGTTGCCGTGGAAGCAATCGACGAGGAAGATCCGTCCGTTGCGGTGCAGGGTCCGGGCCACCCAGATGGTGAGTGGCAACGCGAGGCAGACGTAGATGGCGTAGGTGATGACGGTGGGGTTCATGTCGTGGTGTTTCTGTAGTTTCAGTTAGTAGTGAAAGTTGTAGAGCCGAAGAAGATCGCTTCACCCAAGCAGCTTGGCGGCGAGCTGGACGGCGAAACCGTGTTTCATCCCGGCCACCTTGTCGGCGACCTTCGAGGCGAAGCCGACGAACTCCTCAAGTTGCCGCATTTGCTCGTGGAACTGCTTCCCGGCCGGAGTCTCCATCTCCTTCGTCTCCGCCGCACACTGATGGAGCACCCCCAGCGCGGGCTCGATCTCACGCCGCTTCCTTTCTTTTGCCACAGTCGTGAAAATATTCCAAACATCCTTGTCCGCTTCAAAATATTCGCGCCGCTCGCCTTTCTTCACCACGCTGCGGATGAGGCCCCAGGCGATGAGCTCCTTGAGGTTGGTGTGAGCATTGCCACGGCTGACCGATAGGGCCTCCATCACCTCGTCGGTGCTCATCGGGGCGGGCGCGGTCATCAACAGTGCGTGGATCTGGGCCATGGTGCGGTTGATCCCCCACTGGGTGCCCAGTGCCCCCCAATGGGCCACGAACTCGTCCCGTGCCTCCTGCAGTCGCGTTGCCTCGTCGTTCACTGGTTTCAGTATTTTCCGAAACCTCGAAAACCTGCAAGCCAAAAATCTTGGGCTTGGCGGTTTACGACGAATTTGTGACAAAGCGGACACGGAATCCAATTTGGGTTTCGGCCCGGATCCTGCTTTAGGTTCCGACAGATGCAGAAAAGAGATCCCATGAACCACCTGATTCCCTCCATCGGGGCGCTCGCCGCCATCGTCCTCCCCTGTTCCGCGCAACTCGTGATTAATGAAGTCGATGCGGACCAACCCGGCACTGATACCGCTGAGTTCCTCGAGCTTTACGATGGGGGGGGCGGAGCGACCTCTCTTGATGGCTATGTCCTCGTGTTCTTCAACGGGAGTAGCGACACGAGCTATGCGGCCTACGATCTGGACGGATACTCGACCGATGCCAACGGCTTCTTCGTCGCCGGAAACGCCGGCGTTCCCGGTGCCACCTTGATCCTGGGTTCCAATGGCATCCAGAACGGGGCCGATGGCGTCGCGCTCTACACCGGGAATGATACCGATTTTCCCGGCGGGACTGCTGCCACCACCACCAATCTTGTCGATGCGATTGTTTACGGCACCAACGATAGCGACGACACGGGCCTACTGACCGCGCTTGGGCTGACCACGCAGTACAACGAGCTTGAGGGAGGCGGGAACGGCTCTGTTTCCCGCCTGCCGGACGGCGGCGCGACAATCGAAATCGCCGCCCCGTCGCCCGGTGCTGCCAATCCGGTTCCGGCAGGTGCTCTCACCGTCAGCCTCGACGTCTCCACCATGTCCGAGGACGGCAGTGTCTTCATCACCGGGACCGTCACCACTCCCGCAAACGTGAGCGGAGACCTCGAAGTCACGGTGTCCCTCGACGACGCTTCCGAAGCCCAGACCGCCAACGCCTTCATTTTCGACGGCACCGACTCGGGGACGTTCATCATCACCGCGGTCGACGATGCCTGGCAGGATGGAGACCAGACCGTGACCGTGACGGTGGAAGCCCCGACCTACGACCCCGACAGCACGACGTTCACCGTTACCGACGACGACACGGGTTTCCTCGTCATCATCAACGAAGTCTACAATTCGATCAGCGGCATCGAGTCGGACGCGAACGGCGACGGAACGCCCGACGAGGACGACGAGTTCATCGAAATCATCAACGTCAGCGGCGGTCCGCTCGACCTGTCCGGGGCGACGCTCGCCGACGCTTCCTTCGATCGCCACTACTTCCCGGTCGGCACCGTCCTTGAGGACGGCTGCGCGCTGCTGGTCTTTGCCGGCGGAGACATCCCCGAGGGTTCGACCGCCGCTTTCGGCAACACCCCGGTCCAGATCGCTCTCAGCAATCCCTCGTTCCCCGGGCTCTCGCTCACCGACAGTGGCGACACGGTGACCCTGATTGACACGACGGGCTCCGTCTCCGGCACCTTCGGAGCCGAACTGCACTCCGTGACGCTTCCCGATCAGAGCTCGGAACTGGCGGCGTCCTCGATCACCACCAGCACCGATGCCGACGCTAGCAGCGGCTACATCCTGCACACCGCCACGGTAGGCGGGAACCCCTACTCGCCCGGCACCAGTCCTGACGGCACCGCCTACTGCCCCCTCACCACCCCGCTCACGGTGTCCATCTCCGGCGGCCCCTACACCGAGGAAGACGGCTACATCGAGGCGGCGGGCACGGTATCAATCCCCGCTTCGCTTCCCGGCGACCTCTACGTTTACCTCACTTCGTCGGACCCCGGCGAACTGGATCTGTCGCTGATCTCACCGGTCACCATCCTCGCCGGTCAGACCTTTGCCAATTTCGACCTTCAGTTCATTGATGACGTGCAGGTCGATGGCACCCAGACGGTGACCGTGACCGCTCACGCGATCGGCTATCTCAATGGTGAGACCACCGTGGATGTCGAGGATGCCGGCGACACCCCCACCTTCACCGATCTGGTGATCAACGAGGTGGATGCCGACACGGACGGCACGGATGCGCTGGAGTTCATTGAGCTCTACAACAACACCGCGTCGCTGCAGTCGCTCGACGGGTTGGTTCTCGTCCTGTTCAACGGCTCCGACGATGCCTCCTACGATGCCATCGATCTCAGCGGCTACAGCATCCCCGCGAACGGTTTCTTCGTCGTTGGCAGCGCGTCCGTCGCCAATGTCGACCTCGCCTACTTCACCACCAACGGTCTTCAGAACGGCGCGGATGCGGTTGCCTTGATCGCCGGGAACGTCGCCGACTTTCCGAACGACACGGCGGTGACATCCATCAGCGGCACCTTGGTTGATGCCTTGGTCTACGACACCAATGATGGCGACAATACTGTGCTCCTCGGCGCCCTCACGCCAGCCGGCAGCCAGATCAATGAAGATGGTGGAGGAGACAAGGATTTCGAGTCCATTTCCCGGGTTCCCGATGGCGGAGCGGCATTCGATACGTCGGTTTACGTCACCCAGGCCCCCACGCCGGGCGCCACCAACGTCGCCTCCGGTCCGGTGGACTTCGCCTCGTGGGCGACGGCCAACGGCATCGACGGCGAGGCCTTCGGCGACGACTTCGACAAGGATGGCATTCCGAACGGAGTCGAGTATGCGATCGACGGTCTGGACCCGACCGCTCCGGACAATCTGGCCGACGCCTTCGACGGCAGCACGCTGAGCTTCACCAAGCGGGCCGTGGCCGTCGCCAACGGCGACGTGACCTACGCCATTGAGGAGTCCGACGACCTCGGGATCACCGATGCGTGGGAAGAGGTCCTTTCCTACGACACCAACGATGCCACCACGATCGCCTACACCCTGCCTGGTGGAGCAACCCGGATCTTCGCCCGCCTGAAGATCGAGGAGCTGGCCATTGCCTTCTGATTTCCCGGCTGCTGCATGGTTTGTTGAACCAACACAGGGCGGTCCCGACGGTCGGGACCGCCCTTTTGTGTGAAGGGAACTGGGAGCTCCGGGTTCACCCGGCACCGTGGATGCGGTGACCCGGAGAAGGCGGCCGGGGCGCGACGGGGCCTTCGAGCCTCCAGCCGGCTGAAGCCGGCGCTCCCTTCCCGCTTGGCAGCCGGACCTGCCGGTGGAGAATCCCCGGCATGGATCTCTCCGATTTCCGCAAGGAGTACAGCAGCCGAGGCCTCCGGCGGGAGGATCTCGAGTCCGAGCCGCTGGCCCAGTTCGAGCACTGGTTCCATCAGGCCATCGAACTCGAGATCCCCGAGCCCAACGCGATGTCCCTGGCCACCGTCGATCCGGACGGCATGCCCCTGCTCCGCACCGTGCTCTTGAAGTACTTCGATGCCTCGGGCTTCGTCTTCTTCACCAACTACGAGAGCCGCAAGGCCGCCCACATCGCGGCCAATCCCCGGGTGTCCCTGATGTTTCCCTGGGTCACGCTCGAGCGTCAGGTCATCGTCCAGGGCCGGGCGGAGAAGATCAGCACCGCGGAGTCCCTGAAATACTTCACCAGCCGCCCCCGCGAGTCCCGGCTCGGCGCGTGGGTCTCCAGCCAGAGCTCGGTGATTTCCTCGCGCAAGCTGCTGATGCAGAAGCTCTCGGAGCTGAAGGAAAAGTTCGCCCACGGCGACATCCCCCTCCCCTCGTTCTGGGGAGGCTACCGGGTGGTGCCCGAAACCATCGAGTTCTGGCAGGGAGGCCCGGCCAGGCTTCACGACCGTTTCCTCTACCGCCGCGGCGACAGCGGATGGCGGATCGAGCGCCTTTCGCCGTAGCCGCCGGGCCGCTGCCGGGCTCCAGCCTGGCGGGTCCGCTCACTCACTTCCCCCTTGGCACCAGCCCCCGCGATGCCCTAAGCAGGCGGCTCACCCGGCGACGCTTTTCACCCCACACGCATGCGCACCCTGCTCACCCTCCTCCGCAAGGAGCTGAAAGGTTACTTCCAGAACCCTTTCGGCTGGGTGATCATCGCGGCCGTGTCGGTCGCCAACGGGGTTGGGATCTCGACCTCGATGAAGGGCTTCACCGAGTCGCCCTCCCAGCACAGCCTGGTGTTCACGGCGTTCCATTCGCCGGTGTTCTGGTTCTGGTTCCTCTTCATCTTTCCGCTGATCACGATGCGGAGCTTCGCCGAGGAGGAGCGCAGCGGCACCCTCGAGACGCTGCTGACCGCCCCGGTGAAGACCGGGCACGTCGTTCTGTCGAAATACGGCGCCGCCCTGCTGTTCTACGTCCTCCTCTGGCTGCCGACCCTGCTCCAGTTCCAGCTCTTCCGCTGGGTCGCCGAGCTGCCCGAGGGATGGACCCCGGGTGAGATGGTCGGCACCTACCTGATTCTGTTTCTCATGGGGGCCGCCTTCACCGCGGTCGGCTGTTTCGCCTCGTCCCTGACGTCGAGCCAGATCATCGCCGGTCTGCTCACGCTCTGCCTCCTGATGATCCTCTTCTTCCTCGGCTACGTCCCGGTGATCTGGGGCGGCGCGTTCCGCGGCGCCGAGCTTTTCCGCTACATCTCCTGTCAGGAACACCTGGCCTTCTTCGCCCGCGGATGGGTCGACACCCGACCCATCGTCTACTACCTCACCCTCGCCGGCGCGGTGCTGTTCCTCACCTATCACGTCGTCGACTACCGGCGCTGGAAACGATGAGCGATTCCGAACCCCAACCCGCCGCCCGCCCGGCCCGCCGCTTCGGGATCGGTTTCCTGTCGCTGCTCCAGGTGGCGTTCGTGATCGCGATCTTCTTTGCGGTCAACTTCCTCGCTTCGCAGCATCACCGCCCCTTCGATCTGAGCGACAACCTCGGGTTCACCCTCGCGGACTCGACCCGGCGCTATCTCGAGTCCGACACGATCCGCGGTCGCGACGAACCAATCGACCTGATCATCGCCTTCCGGGCCGACTCGCCCTTCTACGAGCGCATCCGTCCGGTGGCGGAGGAATACGCCCGCCTTTCGGAAGGGAAGATCCGGCTTCGTTTGATCGATCCGATCCGGGCCAACGACGTCGCCGAGTCGCTGGCCGCCGAGTACGGTGTCGTGTTCAGCCAGGACATGGTGATCATCGACGCCCGCAGCGCGAACGACGAGGAGGAGGCCGACAGCAAGGGTCTGAGCCCCCACATCCACATTGCAAAGCTGGAGGACATGCTGGTCTTCGAAACCGATGCCAACCAGCAGCGCAAGGTGCGGGCCTTCCTCGGTGAGGATGCGATCCGCGCCGGACTGGTGGCCGCGATCGAGGGACGCCGCCGGAAAATGTGGGTCCTCGCCGATAAAAGCGACCTCACCAGTGAGGCGAACGACGGACTGTGGACGGTGGTCACCGCGAACCTTCTTTCTCAGAACATCATGCCCGAGCGGGTCCAGTTCGCCGGGGTGGAGCGGGTGCCCGAGGATGTCGAGGCGATCGCGATCTTCGACGCGGCCTACGATTTCAGCGGGGAAGAGATTCAGGTTCTGGAGGAATACTGGTCGCGACCGCAGTCCGCGCTCCTGGTGACCACCGGCACCCACGCGCCGCCCCGTCGACTCCGAGCCTTCCTTCGCGACCACGGCGTGACCCCCCGGGACGAGCAGGTGCTCACCATCGACAAGGACCTGGTGCGCACCCGGGTGCTCGCCCAGTTCACCAAAGGCATGCATTTCACCCGGGATCTCTGGGAGAAGTCGACCCTGCTTGAGGGAACCTCGCGCGTACTCGAGGTCCGGGAGGGCGCGGAGGACCTGGTCAACCGCCGCATCGCCCCCTACAAGATCCTCGAGGCGGACCCGCGGTTCTGGGGCGAGACCGAGTTCCCGGCGGAGGCCGTTGTCTTCGATGCCGAAGAGGACCGCAAAGGGCCGATCGCACTGGGCGCGGCGGTGATCCGCGGCAACGCGACCGACGACCGCTTCGCCAACCGGGTGTCGCGCATGATCGTGCTCTCCAACTCCGCCTTCCTGGTGCCGGACAATGCCCGCAAGGCGAACCTCGATTTCTTCGCCAGCTGCGCGAACTGGCTGGTCGGCCGCGAGGAGCTCGCGGGGGAGTCCCCTCGCAACCTGCGTCTCTACCGGCTCCCACTGCTGGATCCCCAGATCAGCTACATCAACCGCGTGAACCTCCTCATCCTCCCGGCGCTGATGCTGCTGATCGGCGGGATGGTATGGTCGTCCCGCCGCGTTTGAAGCTCCGCCATGCGCTCCGTCCTCGCCACCCTGTTCCTCGCCCTGGTCGCCCTGATCAGCGTCGGGCTGGCGGCCCTGCGACTCTCGGACGGCAGCCTGGCGCGCGTGTTTGGCGCACCGGCCGTCCAGATCGGGGAGTCGCTCTATCAGTTCGACGCGATGGAGGCGTCGCAGATCCGGCTCGGCAGCAACGGCGTGAGCGCCCTCTGCGAGCGCGGTCCGGGGGGATGGCAGGTGGTCGAACCGTGGGAGGACCGGATGGACCCGCGGGTGGTCCAGGCGCTCTTCGGATTCACCCTCGGAGCCCGCGTCGAGGGGGCGATCCCGCGAGAGAAAGTCGAGAGCGCGAACCTCGTCTTCGACGACGGGAAAATCGCGGTGCGTCTCGCCAATCCCGCCGACGACCCCCTGGCCAAGTTCATCATCGGTCACCGCACGGCCTGGGTCGGCACCGACCCCCAGACCGGCGACACCTTTCCGACGGTCTTCCTCCAGCCGCGGGACAAGAGCCGCAAGGACTACCTCTACGCCTGCACCGACGCCTGGGACATCCACGGCCTGCTCGGCGACGGCTTCAAGCGTCTCCGCGACCACCGTCCCTTCCTGTTCCGGCCGGACTTCATCGAGACGCTGCGCATCCGGAACCGCACGGGTGAGCTGCTGCTGTCGAGGAAGCAACCGCGCGACCTCTTCGAGATCGTGAAGCCGCTCGGTCTGAAATCCGAGCGCGATGCGGTGATCGAGCTGCTGCAGGGGCTCTACACGCTTGAGGCGGTCGAGGTGATGTCCCGCTCCACGGTCACACTGCCCGGCACCGCCCCCGAGAAGATCGACCAGATCGCCCTCCGGCTATTCGGTCAGGAAGAGGAGATCGTGCTGGAGATCCATCCGCCGGAGGAGCCGTCGTCCACCACCGTTCTGGCGACGGTCAGCAACCGCCCCAATGCGGTCTTCCGCCTCCCTCTCAACGCCACCGCCGGCCGAGCGGAGGGCGGCAGCCTGCCGGGACTCAACGAACTTCCGATGTCGGTCAACGAACTCCGCGACCCGACCCTTGCCGCGATCGCACCCCGCGGGCTCGCGGGCATCATGATTTCCCCTTCCGTCGGGGATGACATCCTCGTCCGGCGGGAGAGTCCCGACGATCGTTTCCAGGTGATGATCGACGGGCAGCTCCGCGACGCCAGCGAGACGGCCCTGTTCTCCCTTCTTCAGGCCGTGAATGAAGGCCAGGTGGCCGAGTTCGTGTCCGATTCGGCCACCGACCTCGAGCCCTATGGCCTTGAGTCGCCATTCCTCATCCTCCGCTTCCTCGGGTTCGACGGCAGCAAGCTGCAGCTGGGCTTTGGTCAGGATGCCGACGGCAACCTCCATGCGATTCGCGATGGAACCACCACGGTCGTCCGGCTCCAGCCGGAGATGCTCGGGCTGATCCCGACCCGCCCCTGGGACTGGCGCCCCCCCTTGGTCTGGAAGATCTCTTCCTTCGATGTCAGCAGCGTGCTGCGCCGACAGAAGGACGGCCCCGAGCTCCTGCTCGGCATCGTCAATCACGTGACGGAAACATGGAGCGCCCGCCAGGACGGCGAGGACGTCACGGATCGACTCTCGACCGAGCGGGCCCAGATTCTTCTCGAAAACCTGCTCGACCTGAAGGCGGAGAACTGGCTTCCCGCCGACGGCTCGGCGGCGGAGGATTCGCTGAAGGATCCCGAGCTGATCTTCACGCTCTTCGTCACCACCTTCGACGACGAAGGGGAGAAGTCGGGCGTCGCCCAGCGCGAGCTCCGGATCGCCCGGGTCAAGGCGGGCAAACTGAGCCTCTGCTACGGCAGCGTCTCGGGAGAAGCCAACCCGTTCCTGCTCGACCCGGAAGTCGTCGACCTCCTCGCGGTCGATGTGCTTGAGGACGACTGACGCGCGGAGGGATCAGCCGCCGGTCGCCCGCTCGACGCGGGCCAGCACCTCACGATACGCTTCCATCACCCCGCCGAGGTCGCGGCGGAAGCGGTCCTTGTCCATCTTTTCACCGGTCTCGAGATCCCAGAGGCGGCAGCCATCGGGGCTGATCTCGTCGGCGAGGACGATCGTCCCGGGTTCGTCCTTGAGCCTTCCGAACTCGAGCTTGAAGTCCACCAGGCGCAGGCCGCAGCGGGAGAAGAAGTCCGAGAGCAAGTCGTTGACCTTGAGCGCGGCGGTCCGCAGGTGCTGGAGTTCCTCCGGCGTGGCGAGCCGCAGCTCCCGGATGTAGTCGTCGTTGACCAGCGGATCGCCGAGTTCGTCGCTCTTGATGCTGAACTCGATCACGGGAGCGGAGAACGCCCTTCCTTCCTCGACGCCGGTCCGCTTGCAGAAACTGCCGGCCGCCAGGTTGCGGACGATGACCTCGACCATGATGATCTCGACCTTCCTTACCTCGACGTTCGTTTCGTCGATCTCCCGCACGAAGTGAGTGCGGATCCCCTCCTTTTCGAGCAGTGCGTAGATGCGATTGCTGATGGCATTGTTGAGACGCCCCTTCTCCTCGAACTGGGCCTTCTTCTCACCATTGAATGCCGTCGCGTCGTTCTTGAACTCCATCCGGAGGACGCCGGGATCGTCGGTCGCCCACAGGCGCTTGGCCTTGCCTTCGTAAAGCGGTTCCATCGCGGCTAGCTATGTCCGGCGGCGTCGGCGCGGTCAAGCGCGGCTCATTCGCCCGTATCGAATGTCGCCCCGGACACCAGATTGCCGGAGCGGTTCCCGCGCGACTTGTTGTCCTCGTAGATGTCCTGCCGGAGCCCCTGCTCGAGCACGAGCCCCGGTCCCTGGTTGTCCTCGAGCTGGTTCTTCTCGACCACCATGCTGATCGCCGAGAACCGGACGACCATGCCGCCCCGCAGGTTTGCGTAGCAGGAATTGCCCCGGACGAAGCCCGAGGCTCCAGCGGCGAGCACGATGCCGTATTCCCGGTTGCCGAAGACCTCGTTGTCGGCGATCCGGATGCCGTCGGCCGCCGAATCGATCAGGATGCCGGCCCGGCTGTTGCGCTTGGCCACGCTGTTGGAGATCGACGCGACGCCGCCGTCCCAGACTTCGAAGCCGTGCCCGAAGTTTCCTTCGGCGACGCTCTCTTCGACCTGGAGTCGGCTGTCCTTGCCCCGCGCCACGGCACCATCCCACCCGTTGCCCTTGAACTCGCATCGCGACGTCTCGGCGAGCCCGCCCTCCAGCACCTCAAGGCCATGGCCCGATGCCGCCTCGAAACGACAATCGGTGAACGACACCTCCGCGCCGCGAAGCTGGACGCCCGGGTAGCGGGTCTCCGAGGCGTCGAATCCCGACTTCCGGAAGACCAGTCCGCTGGCGGTCGCGCCCTGTGCCCCCGGCCCGAAGGTCAGGACCGGGGCATCATCCGCGGGGTTCTCCAGAACGGTCTTCCCCTCACCCGCCCCCTCGAGCTGCACGGCCACGTTCACGGAGAGCCCGCCAGGGTAGCTTCCTTCGGCGAGCACGATGCGGTCGCGATCACGAACCTGCGCGAGTGCCTCCTTGAGGGTCGGCACCTCGTCCGGAACCCGGAGGGTGCGACTGTAGGACGCGACCTTCTCATAGAGGGCCTTGATCTCGGGATCCTCCGGGGCCAGCGCCATCGCCTCCCGCATCCACGCGAGCACCTGGGGATCGAACTTTCCGCCGTCCCGGACCCGTGCGGCCGCTGCGAGCTCCTTCGCCCGCGCATGCTCGTCGCGCTGCCGCTGCCTGGCCGTCTCGATCTCCCGTGCGAGGAGATTCAGAAGATCGTCTCCCGGGAGCTCCTGTGCAAAGCTGGTGAGGGAAGCATCGGCGAGCTTCCAATCGCGCGACTCGATGGCGGAACGGATCTCCTCCGCCCAGGTCTCCCGCACCTTGATCTGGCGCGCGGTCTCGATCTTGTCGCGCAGCTCGAGCACCTCGCGTTCGTTCGGATAGCGCGCGAGGACCTTGGATGCGGCCTCACCGGCATCCTCCAGCCGGCCGGCCTCAAAGGCGGCGAGCGCCTCGCCCGACCAGTAGCCGACGAACTGCTCCTGCTCTTCGCGCATCCCGAACTCGATGCTGCGTCGCCCATACACGGCGATCTCCGAACCCGGATCGAGCTCCTCGACCCGTCGATAGGCCTGTTGCGCCTCGGCCCAGCGCCGTCCCTCGACGAGCTTCGCGCCCAGGCCTTCCAGGAAGGCGACCTCGGTCCGCACCTGAAGCTCCCGCTCGGCCTGCATGTGGAAGTACAGCCAGGCTCCCCCCGCCCCGCCGATGATCAGGAAAATCATCACGTAGAGCGCGTAGCGCAGCTTCGGACTCGAGACCGGCTCCTCCTCGCTGCCGGGATCCGGGGTCGGCTCCGTCGCCACCGGTTCCACCTTCGGTGGCGGCCACGCCGCGGGCGTCCTCCCGATCTCGGTCCGCGGGTCCGACGGCGACGGCGGCTCCTCAAGGAAGCCCTCCCGCTTGGAGATCACCTGTTTGCCGCTGACCGAACTCGGAACCAGCGCCATCATCGCCGCGACCTTCTCCTGACGGCGGCGCTCGATCTCCTCCCTCACCGCCGCCAGCGCGCGGTCGAATTCCTGCAAGCCCTCCTGGTAGCGAATGGCGATCGTATCGTTCGGAGCCTGGCGGATCAGGTCGGCGATGCGCTCTCGTGCGGCCTCGAATTCACCGAGACGGCTCGCGGGGTCCTCATCCGGCTCCACGCCCAGAACCCGTCTCGCTTCTTCCAAAGTCACGGCGGTCACTTAGCACCGGGCCGCTGAGACGGAAAGCGTGTTTCCACGCGGTCTGCTCAAGACGGAACGGCTTCACGCGCCCAGGCAGGCTGCGGAGCCTCGAATGTCACCTTTCGGCCATGGATCGGATGATCGAGGGAGAGGCGATGGGAATGCAGGCACATCGGCGGGTCCGAAACGCCCAGGGTCTGCCGGCTCCCGAGTTGCTTCTCCGGAAGATAGGCCGGGTCGCCCACCACCGGGTGACCGGCGTCCCACAGGTGAACCCGGATCTGGTTCGTGCGCCCCGTGATCGGTCGGGCGAGGAGCAGGCTGGTGTCGTCATCAAACCTCTCGAGAAGCTCGAACTCGGTGACCGCCGGCATCCCGTCGTCACGGATCATGCGGGATCCCATCGGTCCGGGGTCGGCGGCGATGGGCGCGTCGAGGCGAAATCGCTCGCTCGTGACCCGCCCGGAGACTTTCACGAGATACTGCTTCGCCACCCGACCTTGTGAGAACTGCGGCTGGAGCAGTCGCGCGAAATGCCTCGTGCGGGCGCACAGCACGAGACCACTGGTATTGGCGTCGAGACGATGAATCGGACGCGGCACCTCCGGGGACCACACCTGCCGGAGGAAATGCTCCAGGGTGTTGCGGCGGAAGCGCCCGCAGGCGTGCATTGGAAGGGGAGCCGGCTTGTGGATGGCGATCAGCGCCTCGTCCTCGTCGAGGATCCGCACCTCCCCGTTGACCGCGGGCTCGACGTCCATGGGAATGACGCGAACGTATTCCTCGCCGGATCGCACCCGCCGATCCGGGGCCGCCGGAGTCCCGTCGGGGGCCAGCAACCGGCCGGCCGCCATCATCGTCTCCCACTCGCCATCCGCCGTGTGGGGAAACATGGTCTGCAGTGCCTGCGACAGGCTCAGACCGTCACAGGAGCCGGGAATCCGAATCGGCTTTCGGGTGTCTTCGGGGTGCGATCCCGGGAGGGTTTCGGAGAAGGTGTCGAGGCGGAGCTGCAGTGACCGGATGCGCTCCTGCCGCTTGTCCGCGTCCGAGCGATAGCAGTAGGGACACGATTCGCCCGCGACGTAGCGGGGGTCTTCGGCTTCCTCGGCGCTCAGCGGCGTCTGACAGGCGTAGCAAACCACGGACCCGGACTCGCGGAGGGCCGGATCGAGCCCGACGCGATGATCAAAGACGAAGCACTCTCCATCGTAGTGCTCGCCGCCGACTTCCTCAAAGTACTTCAGAATCCCTCCGTCGAGTTGGTAGACCTCGTCGAAGCCCAGCTTCTCCATCATCGGAGCGGCCTTCTCGCATCGGATGCCTCCGGTGCAGAAGGTCACGACGGGGCAGCCTTTCAACCCCTCCGGAAGCGCCTCGACCGCCTCCGGAAAATCGCGGAAATGATCGATCCCGATCGCTTTCGCACCGGTGAAGGTTCCGAGCTTCACCTCGTAGTCGTTGCGGGTGTCGAGAAGGACGATCTCCCGTCCCTCGTCAAGCCACTGCTTGAGCTCCCGCGGCCGGATTCGGGGCGAGGTGTATTTCGAGGGGTCGATCCCCTCGACCCCGAAGGCAATGATCTCCTTCTTCAGACGGACAAGCATCCGCGAGAACGGCTGCTCCTCACTCTCGCTGTACTTCGGCTGAAGATCGCCGAGGCCGGGAAGCGTCCGGAGCTCGTAGACAAGCTCCTCGATCGCCAGATGGCGTCCTGCGACGAAAAGGTTGATCCCCTCCGGAGCCAACAGGATCGTCCCTTTCAGATCGTGCGCCTTGCAGAAGTCGAGCAAGTGCTCGCGCAGCGATTTCAAATCGCTCATCGGGGCGAAGCAATACGCCGAGATGTTGGTAATGCGGTGCACGGTGGGAGAATGCAGGAGATTGGGGGTCTGAGCCAACTCACGGGATGACGTGATGGCGCTGAAATCCCAAGGAATTGCGTTGTGATCGCGTAGAAGCACGTAGCGCTCTGCCTCTCATCGGTCCAACCGACGGGCCTCCGCCCACAGGGAGCTATGGCGGGCAGCCTTCGCCAAGGCCCGGCTTGCCAGCCGTCGCCTTGTCACCAGAAATGCCGGCCGGCGAACGCCCTGCCCGAGCCAGATTTGAGATAGCGCTCGAACTCCGCCGCCTTCTCACGCTCCTCGAACGCATGATAGCTCACCAGCCGCCAGGGCCGGTATTTCGCAGTATGGGGCGAACCCCCGTCGTTGTGCTTGGCGATCCGGACCTTCAGATCCGAAGTCAATCCAATGTAAGTCGCTTCCGGCCGGACCACACTTCTCATCAAATAGACGTAGTGCATCGCTCGTCGTCGCTTCGATCCGTAGGCCCGCCGCCGCTCTGACGAGCTATGGCGGGCAGCCTTCGCCAAGGCCCGGCTTGCCAGCCGTAGCCTTGGCGAAGGCTGGTGGAGCGTAGCGGATTCGAACCGCTGACCCTCTGCATGCCATGCAGATGCTCTACCAACTGAGCTAACGCCCCTCAATTCGCCTTACCGCGGATGCGGGGTGGCGGTTGATAGGAGCATCGCCCCCGGCACGCAAGAAGATTTTCGCCCCTATTCCCGCCCCGCAAGATCACGGACCAGCTCGGCCAGTTTGATGGTCGCCGCCGCGTGCGTTCGGGGGTCCGGCAAACGGTCGTCCGGATCATCCGGCGCGAGCATCGCGCGGGTCGAGACCCGGACGGCAGGCAAGCCCATCTCGAACAGCAGGGACGCCGGATCGCGGTCGTCGCCAAGGCACACGACCTCGGCCCCGACCACCCGCGCCCGTCCCTCGAAAGGCTCGAGCAGGGACGTGTCCCGGCTCGAGACCATCAGGGAATCCGTCTGCCCCATCGCCTCGACCACCAGCAGCATCGCGGGGTCGTCCAGATGCGCCCCAAGCCTTCCGAGCGAATCCATCGCCAGGCCTTCCTCTCCGTAGACATGGGGAACGAAGGCGAAGGTGACCGGCCGCCCGGGCGCGTCCCCGGCCAGCGCCTGTGCGACGGCGAGCACGGCGGACAATCCGGTGCCGTTCTCCTCAACCCCCGGTCGTCCGGCGCGCGCATCGTATCCGGCGACCACCGCGATCGACCGGCCCTCACCCGGCAACCTCGCCATCACCAGAGGCCACCGGCCTTCTCCGGCTTTCGGTCCGGGATGCACCTCCAGCGGATAGCCGGCGTTCCCGGTGCCGAGAGAGCCCTGGATCATGGCCGCGGTGCGCCGCAATCCGGTCGCCCCCCGCTCTGAACCGGCATGACGCGGACCCGCGATCTCAACGATCTTGCGCAGATCGTCCTCGAGTCCCTCCACCGAGATCGGCGTGCGGAATCGATTGGTCTCGAGCTTCTCCTGATCGCCCTGCCCGCGGTGCCAGAGCCACAAGCCGATGCCGGTCGAGCCGATCAGCCAAAGCGGCAACACGGTCAGAAAGATCACCATGCCGCGGCGCCGACCTCGCCCATTGGACTCGCGGGAATTGCTCACGCCCCCTCCCTTGCCTCCGGGCCCGTGGGGCGCAAGACCGATTTTTCTCAGGCATGCCCCGAGATGATGGAAAGCCGACACTTTTCCCGCCCGTAAACGGCATCGGATGTCGGCAATTCGATTACACGGCCTCACGGCGGTGCTGGGGTGGCTCCTCCTCGCCGGGCCCGCAGGAGCCCAGGAGATCCCCGGGTGGAACCTCCTCTGGCACGACGAGTTCGATGGGCCGGAGCTCGACCCTGAAAAGTGGAGCCACTGCAAGCGGGGCCCATCGGATTGGAACAACACCATGTCCGACGACGCGCGCTGCTTCGCGCTCAAGAACGGCCGGCTCCAGCTGCGGGGTCTGGTCAACGATCCCGCCGACAAGGATGCCGCCCCTTTCCTGACCGGAGGCGTCACGACTCGCGGGAAGTTCGATTTCACCTACGGCAAGGTGGTCATCCGGGCCCGATTCAAGTCGGCCAAGGGCGCGTGGCCGGCGCTGTGGATGCTCGGTTCGGAAGGAGGCTGGCCCGATGGCGGGGAGATCGACCTGATGGAGCACCTCAACTTCGACGACAAGGTCTACCAGACGGTGCACAGCGCCTACACCCAGGCCGGACACAAGCAGGACCCTCCCGCCTCCTCCACCTCGCCGATCGACCGGGATGCTTTCAATACCTACGGAATGGAGTGGTACGAGGACCGGCTCGAACTGACGTGCAACGGAAAGACCACGATGACCTATCCGCGCCGCCCGGAAAAGGGAGCGGTCCAGTGGCCCTTCGACGGCCCCTTCTGCTTCATCCTGTCGATGCAGGTCGGCGGGAAATGGGTCGGGGAGGCCGACCCCGGCGACTACCCCGCCGGCATGGAGATCGACTGGATCCGCGTGTATCAGAAACCCCGAGACGACTCGTGAAGCTCATTCTTCCCATCCTCCTTGCCGCCCTCACCGGTCTGGCACCGGCCGTCCCTTCGCCCGGAGACCTCCTCGAGGAGCGTATCGGGGCGATGCTGGAAGCGGCGGAGATCGCGACGGATTCCTCATTCGCCCGGGCACTCCTCGAGTCCCCGGAGTGGCAGCACGAACTGCTCGACTCCGGCCCGGTCACCGACCCCGCCGCGGTCCTCCGCTGCCTGCACGTCATCTGGGACGATGACACGTCCCTCGCGGACAAGTCCGTCGACCGCTCGATGGCCACCGCCTGCGCGCTGGAGGCTCCCCGCCGCGACATGGAGCCGGAGGAGATGCTCGCGCGCCATCGCTATTTCCGCGAGCGCCACGACCGGGGAGAACTCAACCGGATGTACGATGAACTCAGTACGTTCGACCGCCGGTTCCTCGCCCGGGGCGTCCAGCACGGCGGCTTCAATTCCCTGGAGTCGATGGACTACTTTGTCGCCGAGGTCGCCCTTCCGGCACCGCGCTACACCGGCGCCTGCTGGTATGCGGCCTATCGCGGACACAACGCCTTCGGCGACACGGTGCAGGGGCCCCTATACTACAAGCCCTTCCAGGACAGCTGGGACAGCCATGCGGAGATGGTCCGCCAGGTGGGCGGTGTCTGTGGATCCCTCTCGAACTTCGGTGCGGCGGCCGCCATCGCCAACGGCGTGCCGGCCGTCACGATGGGAGAGCCGGGACACTGTGCCTACGCCGTGATGACCGAACCCGGCGAGTGGAAGCCCGCCTATTCGCTCTCGTGGAAGCGGGGCATGCACACCGCCTTCGACGGGTCGAGCTGGGGTTGGCACCGCCTCGTCACCGAGGCCCACCGGGATCCCGCCGCCGCCCGCCGTTCCGGGGACCTCCGGCGTCTCGCCGAGCACCAGCTTGCACGGAACCAGGGAGGCGAGGCTCGGAAGACCATCCGCCTCGCGAGAACCCGCCACCCGCTCGACTGGGCGAACTGGACCACCTCCACCCGCATCCTCGAGGAATCGAACGCGCCCGATACGGCGTGGCAGCAGCTGCACCGCGACCTGCTCGAGCAGCTCGCCCCACTGAGCGGCGAGTGCGCCCATCAGTTCCTCCGCAGCACCCTCTACGACCGGGTGCTGCCCTCCGGACCGACGGCCACCGATGCCCGGCGCCGGATCCTGCTCTCCTTTCATGAGGCAGCGACCGACTGGGGACTCGGGCGCTGGGACTTCGCCGGGGCCCTTGAGGAACAGATCAGACGCCTCGGCGGCTCGACCGAGGAGGGCGATTCCTTCCTCGCGGAAATCTTCTCCCGGCACTCGACGCGGAATGTCTTCACGTCGGAGATCCTCGCCCTCCAGATGCGCCGGACCGGGGACGACGGCGAGCGACTCAAGCGCTTCATCGCCACCATCGGCCGCTCGATCTCCCGGCAAAGCGACAAGGGCGACACCTCCGGAGTCATCGACACCCTCGCCGCCGCCATTCTTCCGAAGGCCGCCGCCCAGGGAGATCGCGACACCTTCCAGTTCATCGGGCGACTGACGGCGGAGAACTACGATCCTCACCCCATCGAACCGGAGGGCTTCCCCGGCATGCTGTTGAGTTCGGGCGGCACCTTCGGCATTCAGGCGCCCGGCAACCGTTGGGACAATCCGGCCCGGCACTGGGGCGTGATCGAGGAGCACGGCGGCGACTTCCATACCAACACCAAGCCGGCCACCGCCACCGTGCGGCTCGGCAATTTCGGGCGCCTGTCGGGCGTCGTGATCGTGACCCGTGGCGGTCATGTCGGTCGTCTCAACGGCGCCGTGCTCCAGGCCTCCGCCGATGGCGAGACCTGGTCCGACCTCCACACCTTCCAGAACGTCTCGCGGGTCCAGCGCATCGACCTCCGCGAGCAGGAGGTCGATGCCGGCTTCGTCCGGGTGATTCAGAACGGTCATCCCTCACTCCACTTCCACAAGTTTCTCGTTTATGGCCGCAAGCAGAACTAGCCTCGCCCTCCTCGCGCTCTCCCTCGTTGCTTCCGCCAAAGTCGAGCGAGCCAGTGGCTTCGCCGAAGGGAAGGACCTCGCGGAGAAGGCCGGCGCCCCCCAACTCGTGCTCGTCCACGGCTCGCCCTGGCAGCCTCTCAGCACCCGTCTCCTCGAGTTGGTTTGGGAAAAGGCCGCGCTTGAGAACTCGCTCGAGTCACCGGCGGTGCTCACCACCATCGCCATCGCCGAGGCCCCCACCGAGGAGGAGGCCAAGGACTTCAACGAGCGACATGCCGGTTGGGACCCCAAGTCCTATTCCACGCTTCCCGCGCTCCAGATCCATGCGGCCGACGGCACCCGCATCCTCACCCGGGACGGACGCGAGCTGCGCACGCTGGCGACGCCCGGCGAGTTCGGGGCCTTCCTCAACGACGCCCTCGGCCTCGCCGCGAAGCGTCGCGAGCTACGGACCAGGCTCGAGGGCGCCGCCGATGACGCCGAGGCTCTCACGCTCATCGATGAACTCCTCCAGCTCCCCCTCACGCCCGACGCCGACCTCGTCGAGCGGCTCAAGCAACTTGATCCCGGAGACCAGCTCGGCTGGCAGGCGAGGCTCGGTTTCAAACCCTGGGATCCCTTCCTTCGCGAGATCACCGCCCGGATCGCGGACGGCGAGGCCGCCGCCGTCATCGAGGAGATGGAGCAGCGCCTTGCCAGGGATCACGTGACGCCGTCGCATCGGGCGCTTCTCCTCGGCGGCAAGGCCATGGCGCTCGTTGGACTCGATCGAGGGTCGGAGGCGTGGGCCACTTTCGGGGAGGCGCTCGCCGCCGCGCCTGAGGATCCGCTCGCCCGCGCACTCCACCGGCACGGTCTTCGCGTCGCCGGCCTGCCCCTGCGGGAGGCGTTCCCCACCGATTCCGCGCTCTATGGGCGGGAGATCGGGGAGAACCTCACCCGCGACCACGCGAGCTTCACCCTTTCGTCCTCCGCCAGCGACCATCCCGAGCATCACGCCAGCCTGTTCCGCGGACCGTATGCTCCGAGCGGCTTCGCCTTTCACACCGGAGCCGAGAAGGATGCCCACATCGTCATCGACCTCCATGGCGACTGCCGACTGCGCGCCCTGCGCATCGTCAACCGCAACAAGATCCACGAACGCGCCGCCACCCTGACCCTTTGGACTTCCGTCGACGGAAGGACCTGGGAGCGCCACTGGCAGGCAGAGGAACCCGCACCCGCTTGGGACATCCTGATAGATGAACCCATCACCACCCGGTTTCTCAAGCTCGGCCTCGACCGCGATACGCCCGAGCACCTCCATCTCCGCGCCGTCGATGCCTACGGCGAGCGTCTCTGACGTGATGAAGCTCCTACTTCCCGCGGCCCTCGTCGGCACCGCCCTCGCCCTGC
Organism: Verrucomicrobiia bacterium; assembly: GCA_030431475.1. GTDB lineage: Bacteria > Verrucomicrobiota > Verrucomicrobiia > Verrucomicrobiales > Akkermansiaceae > Haloferula. Next base: position 25,715 of record JAUIJD010000060.1, read on the forward strand.
CACCCGCCAGCTACCGGCTCAAAAGCGACTGGCTCGTGGATCCCGCCGGCTTCGAGGCGCGGGTCGAGATCGAGGGCGATCGTGTGGCACTCACCAACGGACTCGTTCGCCGGACGTTCCGCGCCGGCGAGGAAGGTTTCGCCACCATCGGCTACGA
>JAUIJD010000061.1 GCA_030431475.1 Verrucomicrobiia bacterium
ATCAGCACGCCACCGTCGTTGATCAGCTCGCCGAGCTGGGCGCCGGCGGCCGACGGGTCGGCATCATCGTCGGAGAACACGGCGCCGGATCCGGACTTCTCGAGGAAGCTTCTGACCGGGGCGTCCAGGGTCGAGTTCTCCTCGATGAGCCAGGTGATCGAACGTCCGGCGAATAGCTGCTCGAGATGAAGCAGTTCGTGGAACTCGACACGTCCGGGGACGACGAGGCATCCCGTCGACGGGATTCGGTCGCGATGGAGGATCTGGACGGCGTTGCTCATCAGATGGGTGTAGGGACGGCGTGATTCTGGAGGTCCTTACGCGGGAATCACGGGAAAACCGCGTCGGCACGGGAGATAATCACGAGGGCGCGGAGCATTCGTCAACTTTCACCCCGCACTCGCCTCGGCGAGACGTTCGGCCATCTCCTCCCGCTGCAGGGCCTCGGTGATCTCGTCCAGGGCGCCGTCGAGGACACCGTCGAGATTGTGCGTGGTGAGTCCGATCCGGTGGTCGGTGATCCGGCTCTGGGGGAAGTTGTAGGTGCGGATCTTCTCGGATCGGTCGCCCGACCCGATCAGCTTGCGCCGGGTCGCCGAGTATCGCTCCTGCTCCTCGCGTTGCTTCTGCTCGTAAAGTCGGCTGCGGAGGATCTGGAGCGCGCGCTCCTTGTTCTGGCCCTGGGAGCGGCCGTCCTCGCAGCGGACCATGATGCCGGTCGGAAGGTGGAAGACCTGAACCGCGGACTCGGTGCGGTTGACGTGCTGCCCGCCGGCGCCCCCGGCCCGGCACACTTCGATCCGAAGTTCGTCCGGCCGGATCTGGACGTCGACCTCCTCGGCCTCGGGAAGCACGGCGACCGTCACCGTCGAGGTATGAATGCGCCCCTGCGTCTCGGTCGTCGGCACCCGCTGGACGCGGTGAACGCCGCTTTCGTACTTCAGGAAGCGGAAGACCTCCTCGCCGGTCACCCTGAGGACGACCTCCTTGAAGCCTCCGACTTCCGACGGGCTGCTGCCGAGATGTTCCGTCTTCCAGCCGCGATTCTCGGCATGCCGCTGGTACATCCGCAGGAGGTCCGCCGCGAACAGCGAGGCCTCGTCGCCGCCGGCCCCGGCCCGGATCTCGACGATCGCGTCCCGATCTTCATCGGGGTCGGACGGCAGAAGGGCATACTGGAGCTTTTCCTCCAGCTCCGGAATCCGTGCTTCCAGTTCGGGAATCTCCTCCCGGGCCAGCTCGGCCAGCTCCTCGTCCTCGCCGCGGGCCACCTCCTCGTTGTCGGCGAGTTGCTCGCGCAGGCGGGTGAGTTCGTCCCAGAGGTCGAGCGATTCCTTCACGCGGCGATGCTCACGCATGACCTCTCCGGCGCGCTTCGAGTCGGTGAACAGCGAGGGATCCTCGATGGCTTCGGAAAGCTCGGCGAAGCGTCGACGGCGTTGATCGATGAGCGCGGCGTAATCCATCGGCGGGGCGGAGCTTGCGGGCCGTGTGCGGGCGCCGCAATCCCCGAAAACGAATCGGCCGCGTTCCCCGAAGGAAGCGCGGCCGATGAAAATCGATCGTTGGGCGATCTCAGGCCTCCGCCTTGCTGGCGGTGCGAGCCTTGCGGATGATGCTGGCCACGGTTTCGGAGGGCTTGGCGCCCACTCCGAGCCACTTGTCGGCCTTCTCGAGATCGATGGTGAAGTTCTCGCCCTCCTTCATCGGATCGTAGGTGCCGAACTGCTCGATGTAGCGGCCGTCGCGGCGCTTGCGGCTATCCACGGCGACGATCTTGTAGTAGGGACGATCCTTCGTGCCCTTGCGGTTGAGACGGAGAGAAACCATGATGAATGATGATTCGTGCGACCGCGGGTCAGCGGGCGGGCGCGGAAAATGCACGGGAGCGGGCCTGTTGCCAAGCAGAATCCTCACAAATTTCGGAACTCTTCAGCATCGTCCGGGACTCAATTCCCTTTGACCCTCCAGAGACCGGTTCCTAGCTTCGATCGGAATGATGAAGTGCCCGAGTTGCTTGCAGGCGATCCACCGCGGTGCCTCGGCCTGTCCGCATTGCGGATTCGATCTCGAGCGCGCCGACCAACGGTTCGGAGACACGCCCGGACCGGCCCGCATCCTCGACGATCGCGCCGGGCTCATCCGCAGTGCCGAGCGTCAGCGCCTGGCCCGCAAGATGGCCGGCTTCTCCGCCCGGTTCCCCCAGCTATCCTTCGCGATCCATACCGGCAGCGGGGCCGGCGACGACCTCCGCGAGTTTGCCTTCTGGGTGCTGAACCGTGAACATTTCACGGATCTGCCCGCGGCTCGCGACCCCGCCGGCATCGTGCTGCTCGCCATCGATGCCGATGCCCACAAGGCCACGCTGTGCTGGGGCTACCGGCTCGACGAGCATCTCACCGAGGACGACAGCTTCCACGTGCTCAGCCGGGCTCATGCCTACTGGGTGGAAGAGCGTTACGGGGAAGGGATCGAGCGCGTGATCGAACAGCTCGCCTTCGTGCTCATCCGGCGCTCGCGCCAGGCGCGGCGGCGACAGCGGAAAGGAGCCAGGGCATGAAGAAACTGCTGGCCCGTTTCACCGCGTTGTTCGTCGGTCTCGCTGCGCTTGTAGCGGAGGAGGAGGTGCTCACCCCGGAGCCGCCCGCGGTGCCCGAGGAGCATTTCGAGGCCTACTTCGGTGGCAGACCCGAGGGTTTCCTCGTCGATCCCCAGGGCCTGCTGGCACCCGACGAGCGCGACGAACGGGAGCGCTTTCTCGACTACCATTCGAAGGACTCGGCGATCGACTTCCACGTGCTGCTCTTCGACGAAGGCCAGCAGGTCCCCCGGGCCGTGCGCACGGAGGAGCTGGCGGAACGCTTCTTCGGCGAGGGGAAGCCATCGTTGCTGGCGCTCTATTTCCTCGGAGAGCCCGAGCGGGTGCGAATCCAGCTCAGTCCGACCATCGCCGACCTGGTGAGCCCGGCGGAGCTGGGTCGGTTGCGGGCCCAGGCCGTCCAGGCGGCCGGAACCACCGCGGTGGGGGCCGACCAGCTCGAGGACTTCTGCGTGCAGATGGCCATCGGGATTTTCTGGATCGAGCGCGAGGCGGGACTCGGAGGGGGGCCGGACGAGGTGGAGCCGCAGGAAGAACGTTCGCTGCCGGAACCCGAGCCTTCCCGGACCGATCGAATGCGCGAACAGGTCGAAGCCTGGTGGAAGGAGTGGGGCCTGCCGACCAGCGTCATGCTCGGCGTCGCGCTGATCGCCTGGATCAGTCGCACCGTTCTGCGCGCCCGGGCCCGCTACCGATTCCCGGAGTCCCTGCCTCCGCCACGTCTCGGGGCCGACCATGGAGCGGGCACCGGTGCCCTGATCGACTTCCGGAGCAGCACGCGCTCCCCGTCGTCCCAGAAGGGGGGGCCGAACGATTCGCTCGGGGGGATCTGAGGGGGGCGCCGCTGATACCGCGACTTGCCGGGACGCCGTCCCCGGGCAAGTTCTGGGCGATGCGCGATTGGGAGGATCACTGGAGCCGGCGGGACACGCCGTGGGACAAGGGGGAGGCCGCTCCTCCCTTGTTCGAGTATCTGGAGGAATGGGACGACGGCTTCATGCGCGGAGCCCGGGTTCTCGTCCCCGGATGCGGGTCGGGCCACGACGTCCGGGCGCTGGCCGGGGCCGGGGCGAAACCGGTGGGAGTCGACGTCTCGGAAACGGCCATCGAAGTCGCGCGGGCGCACGACCCGAGCGGGGACGAAGAATTCCGGCACGGCTCCCTGTTTGACTGGGAGGAGACCGGATACGACGCGCTCTGGGAACACACCTGCTTCTGCGCCATCGATCCGGCCGACCGGGCGAACTACGCCCGGGCAGCCGGGCGGGTGGTGAAACCCGGAGGACGGCTGGTGGGCGTTTTCTACCTCAATCCCGACAACGACGGCGACGGGCCGCCGTTTGGCGCGGACCGTGCTGAAATTTGCAGACACTTCGAGCCGTGGTTCTCGCTGGTAAGGTCGAGAGTGCCCGAGCGCGCGTTCCCCAGTCGGGTCGGGCGCGAATGGCTCGCGGTCTTCCAACGAAAGGCCGAGGCGACCGCAGGGTTGCGGTAGCGGGTGCCGACGGGTATTTTGCCCCATCCGAAATGAAGAATCTTCGAAGTTTTCTCTGTCTCGCGTTCGTTTCAGGCGTCCTGCCGGCGATGGCGGAACGGCCGGCGATCAATGACAAGAAGGCGCCTGCGGGCCGAGCCGACCTCGAGGCGATCCAGTCGCTGCTGCGCGAGGCCCTGCCCGATGCCCGGGCGGCCACCGTCTGCATCAAGCTCGACCAGGGATCCGGGAGCGGCGTGGTGGTGAGCGAGGACGGGCTCATTCTGACGGCGGCGCACGTGACCGGCGGCGTCGGCCGTGAGTTCACCGTGCTTTTCGAGGATGGGCGGAAGGTTCAGGCGGAGTCGCTCGGACTCGATTCGGAAACCGACGCCGCCATGGCGCGCATCATCGACAAGGGCAGCTACCCGCATGTTCCGATCGACCGGGACGACCGCACCAAGCTCGGCGACTGGGTGTTTTCACTTGGACACTCCGGAGGTTTCGACAAGGCGCGGGGGAGTGTCGTTCGTCTGGGGCGCGTCGTGCGCATGGCAAATTCGACCTACCAGTCGGACTGCAACCTGATCGGCGGCGATTCGGGCGGGCCCCTGTTCGATCTCGAGGGCCGCCTGATCGGAATCCACTCGCGGGTCGGCCAGCGCCTTCCCGAGAACATGCACGTCCCGATGAGCGCGTTTCTCGACAAATGGGACGAGATGTCGAAGAACGAGTTCCTCGGCGAGGGGCCCTTCGCGAAGAAGCCGGAGAAGGGGAAGGGCTTTCTCGGCCTGCTCGCCGAATCCCACGACGGCCCGGGGATCCGGGTGAAGCGGGTCGGCCGGGAGTCGCCGGCGGAAGCGGCCGGCATCAAGGCCGGAGACGTGCTCCTCGCGATGGATGGCGAGAAGCTCTCGAGTCGCGACGACCTGAAGGCACTGCTTGAGGAGCGGGCACCCGAAGACAAGATCACCTTCGACCTGATCCGCGACGGCGCGGAAGAATCCATCACCCTGAGACTTGGAAGCCGTGACAGCTAAGATTTCCACCCTCTGTCTGCTCCTCGCCTGTGCCGGCCCCCTGGCGGCGTCGCGCTCGCTGGAGACAACCTACCGTACCGCGGGTTCGGCCGTGCACGCCGCCTTCGACGAGGTGCGGGAACATCTCCAGACCAGCAGTGCCGTTTTCCGCCGGGGGCGGACCGAGATCATCTTCGGCACCGTGGTTTCGAGCGACGGCTTCATTCTCACCAAGGCCAGCGAACTCGGGGAGCTCTCCGACGTGTCCGTGACCGTGGACCGCGAGCGCTACGATGAACCCGTCCTGGTGGCCGAGGACCCGACCTGGGACCTCGCGCTGGTGAAGATCGACGCAAACGATCTCGTCCCGGTCGATCTGGCCGCCGTGGAGGAGCCGGCCCGGGGAAGCTGGGTCGTCGCCAACGGCGCCACGACCCGGAGCAAACGACGGGTGCAGGTCGGCGTGGTCTCCGCCAACACCCGCGAGGTGTTCGCTCAGGGCGGGACGGTGCTCGGCGTCCAGCTGAAGTCGGGCGACGACGAACTCGTGGTCGAGAGCGCGACCGAAGGCACCGGCGCCGAGCGGGCGGGCCTCACCTCGGGCGACCGCATCGTCAGCATGGACGGAAAACCGATCGAGAGCCGCGAGTCCCTGATCGAAGAGCTCAAGGAACGACGGGTCGGCGACACGGTGATGCTGGGCATCGAACGCGAGGGCGCCTCGCTGGAATTGGAGGTCGAACTCGCCGGACGCGCTGATGTGTTCGGAGAAGAAGCCACCCGCAACGACGCGATGAGCGGGGAATACTCGGAGCGCCGGACCGGATTTCCGCGCGTGATGCAGCACGACGTCATGGGGAACCGCCACTTCATGGGCGGGCCGGTCTTCGATCTCGACGGGCACTGCGTCGGGATGAACATCGCGCGGTTCAGCCGCTGCGAGACCTACGCCATCCCGGCCGAAGACCTCCGGGGCATCGTCGACCAGATGGTGGGCGGATCCGGAAAGAACTGAGCTCAGCGGCTCTTCAGCCAGGCATCGATGCCTCCCTCGACGTTGATCGCCGTCCCGATGCCGCGACGCCGGAGGTAGGCGACCGCCTCCGCGGATCGTTTCCCCGACTTGCAGTGGACATACACCGGCCCGTCGCCGGGGATTTCCGAGAACCTCGCCTCGAGCTCGGGAAGAGGAACCAGCCGGCTCCCGGGGATCGAGGCCTTCGCATGCTCTTCCGGTTGCCGCACGTCGATCAGCACGACCTCCGCCCCCGAGCCGAGCAGCTCGCGCAAAGCGCGCACATCGATCGTCCCCGGTCCGGAGCCGCAGGCGACACCCGCGGTGGTCTCCTCGTTCTCGATCGATCCGATCGATGCGCCGGGCCCGCACAGGCGGCACCCGGGATCCGGCCCGATCCCGAGGGTCCGGAATGAACTGCGAAGTGCATCGTAGCAAAGCAGGCGGCCGAGCGGCGGTTCGCCGATGTCGAGAAGCAGCTTGAGCGTCTCCATCGCCTGCAGCGACCCGATCACCCCGGGCAGCACCCCGAGCACGCCCGCCTCGGCGCAACTGGGAGCAGCCCCCGGCGGTGGAAGGGTGGGGAGCATGCAGCGGTAGCAGGGGCCGCCGAGATGCGGGGCGAACACCGTGACCTGCCCCTCGAAGCGGAAGATCGAGCCGTAGACGAGCGGCTTGCGGGCGAAGAAGCACGCGTCGTTGCTGAGGAAGCGGGTCGGGAAGTTGTCGGAGCCATCGACGACCACGTCGTAGCGAGCGACCAGATCGGCGGCATTGTCGGGCGCGAAGCGGACGGCGTGCGGCTCGAGTTCAAGGTGGGGGTTGATCCCGTGCAGCGTCTCGGCGGCACTCTCGAGCTTTGACCGTCCCACGTCATCCTCGTGGTGGAGGAGCTGCCGCTGGAGGTTCGAGCGATCGACCACATCCTCATCGACCATTCCGATCCGGCCGACGCCTGCGGCCGCCAGGTACATCGCCGCCGGCGAGCCGAGCCCGCCGGTTCCGATGAGCAGCACGGAAGCGTCCTTGAGGCGCTGCTGCCCTTCTTCGCCGACCCCCGGAATCGAGAGGTGTCGGGCGTAGCGTTCGCGTTCGGCGTCGGATAGAGGGCTCATCAGCGACCCGAGCGTATCGCCGCAGGCTCCGATGGCAATGGATTCGCGCCTTGACGGGGGAGCCCGGCAACCGGATGCCATGGACATGGCTGAAACCCCTTCGACCTTCATGCTCAAGCCGGGCGCCTCCGCTCCGGATTTCACTCTTCCGGATTCCGGCGGCACGCCCCACGCCCTCGCGCAGGTGGCCGGGGACAAGGGCACGCTGGTGGTGTTCGCCTGCAACCACTGTCCGTATGTGATCCTCCTCGCCGGCCTCCTCGGGCAGGCGGCGCGGTGCATGAAGGATCAGGGCATCGCGACCGTCGCCATCTCGTCGAACGACGTGGAGAACTATCCCCAGGACAGCCCCGACAAGATGGCGGAGTTCGCCCGCGAGCACGGCTGGGATTTCCCCTACCTCTACGACGAAAGCCAGGACGTGGCGAAAGCCTACGGCGCGGCGTGCACCCCCGACTTCTTCCTATTCGACGGGGATCGGAAGCTGTTCTACGCGGGACAGTTCGATGAGTCGCGGCCGAAGAACGGCCGTCAACCCGACGGCGCCGACCTCTTCGCTGCGGTCGCGGCCCTGCTCAACGGCGAAGCCGCGCCGGCGAATCCGCGCCCCAGCACCGGCTGCAACATCAAGTGGAAGCCGGGACAGGAACCTCGGTAATTCCGCTGGTTCCAGCCCCTGCGTGACAATTTTGTGGATTTCCGGATTGCACCCTGTCGGCGGATTCCGGAGGCTGCCGCCTAACGACTCCGCCTATGATCTCCACTCTCGCGCTCCAGCTCGCGGCCCTTGACTGGGTCATCATCGCGGTCTTTTTCCTCGTCGTGATCGGCATCGGGGCGGCGGCATCCCGCTCGGCCGGGAAAAGCACCGAGAATTTCTTCCTCGGGGGGCGGGGGATGCCGTGGTGGCTTCTCGGCACCTCCATGGTCGCCTGCACCTTTTCGTGCGACACGCCCAACCTCGTCACCGACATCGTCCGCAACAACGGGGTCGCGGGCAACTGGGTCTGGTGGGCGTTCCTCCTGACCGGAATGCTGACCGTCTTCATCTACGCCAAGCTGTGGCGACGCTCGGAAGTGGTGACCGACCTGGAGTTCTACGAGCTGCGCTACAGCGGCAAGGCGGCGGCGGCGGTGCGTGGGTTCCGGGCCCTCTATCTCGGGGTGCTCTTCAATGTGATGATCATGGGCACGGTCGGCCTCGCCGCGATCAAGATCGGGCAGGTGCTCTTCGGGCTCTCACCCGAGCAGTCCATCATCTACGCGTCGATCGCCGTCGTGATCTACGCCACCCTTGGGGGCCTGACCGGTTGCATCTGGGCCGACTTCTTCCAGTACAGCCTGGCGATGGTCGGGGCGATCTGGGCCGCGGTCGAGGCCGTGAAGCACCCGGCGGTCGGCGGTCTTGCCGGACTCATGGAACGGGTGCCCGACGACAAGCTCTCCATCATTCCGCCGATGGACACGCCCGACCAGTTCTGGGGGGTCTTCGTGCCGGTCCTGCTCATCCCCATCGCCGTGCAGTGGTGGAACGTGTGGTATCCGGGGGCCGAGCCGGGCGGTGGCGGCTACATCGCCCAGCGGATGCTTTCCGCCAAGAACGAGAAGCACGCGATCGGGGCGACCATGTTCTTCAACTTCATGCACTACGCGATCCGGCCGTGGCCCTGGATCATCGTCGCGCTGGCCTCGCTGCTCGTCTTTCCGGATCTCGAGGACGTGAAGGCCCAGTTTCCCAACATCGACGCGCGCTACCTCAAGGACGACATCTGTTATCCCGCCATGATGACCCTGCTTCCGACGGGGGTCTTCGGGTTGGTGGTCGCCGGTCTGATCGCGGCCTACACCTCGACGATCGGCACCCACCTCAACTGGGGGTCCTCCTACGTCGTGAACGACTTCTACAAGCGCTTCATCCGACCTGACGCGCCGGAGAAGGAGCTGGTGATGGTGGGGCGCATCTCCACCGTCGTCCTCCTCATCATCGCCGGGATGGTCGCGCTGGCGTTGCAGAACGCGAAGGGCGCCTTCGACATCCTTCTGCAGGTGGGCGCCGGGACCGGACTGATCTACATTCTGCGGTGGTTCTGGTGGCGCATCAACGCCTGGAGCGAGATCAGCGCGATGATCATCTCCTTTGTCGTGGCGGTGGTGTTCGGCACGCTTTCCGGCGGCCTTGCCCTGCCGTTCGTTCCCGAGGGGGGGTACCTGCCCGAGGAGCACTGGCTGCGACTCAGCCACTGGCAGCTCTGCCTCGGCATTTCGATCACCACCTTCTGCTGGGTCACCGTGACCCTGCTCACCAAGCCGGCGGACGACGAGACGCTGAGGGCGTTCGTCCGCAAGACCCGCCCGGGCGGCCCGGGGTGGCGGCACGTGGAGGACCAGATCGTGGCCGAGGGGGGACACCGCGTGAATGCACGCCTCGCCCTCAAGATCCTCTGCCTCTTCCTGGGCACCTTCTCGATCTGGGGAGCGCTGTTCTGCATCGGCAACCTCCTCTACGGAAAGGTGGCATACGGGCTGGCCTTCGGGGCGGTCGCCGCGGTCAGCATGTTCCTGATCTTCCGGGTTTGGGAGAAGATCAGCGGCGAGGAGTGAGTTCACGAATTCCACAGGCAAGACTGGCAATTCCCCGGTCGCGGGCGTTAGCCTGTGCCTGATGGACGCACTGATTCAGAAACTCGACGCCGGCCAGGACCTCAGCGACCGCGAGGTCAGGGCCGGAGCCGAGCTGTTGCTCGACGAAGACGCTTCGGACGCGACCAAGTTTCGCTTTCTCGAGGCGCTGTCGATGAAAGGGGAGACCGCCGGTGAGATCGCCGAGTTCGTGCAGGCCTTCCTCGAGCATGCGGTGGATCCGCACCTCGGGCTGGTGGAGGTGGAGGGTCCGACGATCGATGTCTGCGGGACCGGCGGTGACAAACTGAACCTGTTCAACGTCTCCACGACCGCGATGTTCCCGGTGGCGGCGGCCGGTGGGGTGGTCGTGAAGCACGGCAACCGCGGCATCACCTCGAAGAGCGGTGGCGCCGATGTGCTGGAGGCCCTCGGGGTTCGCATCGACCTGCCCCCGGAGGGCTTCCGCAGCTGCATTGAAAAGGCCGGGGTCGGATTTCTTTTCGCCCCCGCCTACCATCCCGCCTTCAAGGCGGTCGTCGGCGTGCGCAAGCAGCTCGCCGCGAAGGGCGTCCGCACGATCTTCAACCTGATCGGCCCCTTGCTCAATCCCGCTCGGCCGCAATGCCAGCTGGTCGGGGTGTTCTCCCGCGAGTGGTGCCCCGCCTTCGCCGAGATCCTTCAGCGCCTCGGACGCGAGAGCGCCTGGGTGGTTCACGGCACGACCGGTGACGGCCGATCCGTCGACGAAGTCAGCCTCATGGGGTCGACGCGGGTCTGCAAGGCCGGGACGCTCCAGGACATCGTCGACGAAGAGGTCCGGCCTCGGGATTTCGACCTCCGGCATGCGGAGGTCTCGGAGCTGCAGGGAGGCGACGCCGCGGAGAATGCCGAGCTCCTCGACGCCATTCTGCGGGGACGGGAAACCGGCCCGAAGCGGGACATGGTCCTGCTCAACGCCGGCGCCGCGATCGCCTGCTGCGGACTTGCCGATGACATCGGCAGCGGCATCGATCTCGCCCGCCAGGTGATCGACGACGGGTCCGCACTCGATCGGCTGAAGGCACTTCAGGATGCGGCTCAATGATTCCCCGGGCATGAATCCGTCGATGCCCGATGACGAGCAGCTCGCCTCGTTCTTCCGCGAACAACTCGAGCGGAAATTCGAGGAGAGCCCCACGCTTGCCACGGCGCTCGGCGATTCGCGCTACGACGATCGCCTCGACGATGTCTCCCGCGAGGCCCGCGCCCGACGGGTGAAGGCCGCCCGGGAGGCGCTCGAGCACCTTGAGACCCGCTTCACCGACGAAGCGCTGTCGCCGGATGGACGGGTGGACGTCGCGATTCTCCGCAACTCCCTCGAGCGGGAGCTCTGGTCGGCCGAGCATCTTCGCCCCTTCGAAACCGATCCCAGGACCTACGGGCAGCTTGTCAGCGACAGCGTCTATCGGCTCATCACCAAATCGACGGCACCGGAGGAGGAACGGATCGATCGAGCCGTTCGCCGCATCGAGCAAATCCCCGAAGTGCTGGCCGAGGCGCGTCGGAGTCTCGAGCGTCCCGCGGCGCCCGTGCTCGAGACCGCGATCCGGCAGAATCGGGGCACGCTGTCCTTCTACGAGCGGGATCTCTTCCTTCACTTGAAAGGATCCGGCGATGTCGACCGGCTCCGGTCGGCAGCCGATGGCCTCCTCGGCCCCTTGCGGGAGCACCAGCGGTTTCTCGAGGGCGAGCTGCGGGAGCGGGCGACGCCGGAGTGGAGGCTTGGCGCGGAGCGCTACGAGGAGAAGTTCGAACTCGAGAACTTCGCCGGGGTCCGCCTCTCCGAGCATCTTGCCGAGGCGGAAGCGGAGCTTGAGCGGGTACTCGACGACCTGCACCTGGTGGCGCGCCAGCTGTGGAGCCGGTGTTTTCCGGGGCAGAGTCCGCCGCCGGATGACGTCGAGGGTCGGCGCGAGCGGATCGAGGGGGTCAATCGGGCGCTGTCCGCCGACCACGGAACGGCCGAGGCCCTGGTGACCGACGCGCGGACGACCGTCGAGGAGATCCGCGCCTTCATCCGGAAACGGGGGCTTCTCGAACTTCCGGACCCGGACCGCTGCGAGGTCATCGAGATGCCCGCCTTTCGCCGTGGGAACTCGTTTGCCTACCTCGACCCGGCCCCTCCACTCGCGCCGGAAGCGCCGAGCTACTACGCCGTCAGTCCCCCGCCCGAGGAGTGGAGCGAGTCCGAGCGCCGGGGGTTTCTCGAGGAATACAACACCCACATGCTGCGGATCCTCACGATTCACGAGGCCTACCCGGGGCACTACGTGCAGCTCGCCCATGCCAATCGGAATCCGTCCCTGATCCGTCGTGTCCTCGGGTCCGGCTCCTTCATCGAGGGCTGGGCGGTCTGTGGCGAGGCGACCATGCTCGACGAGGGCTACGGCGACCTGCGGCTCCGTTTCATGCAGCTCAAGTTCTACCTCCGAGCCATCGTCAACGCCATCCTCGACCACCGCATGCACTGCGGGACCATGAGCGACGAGGAAGCGATGACCCTCCTGACCCGCCAGGGTTTCCAGACCGCGGGCGAGGCCCGGCTCAAGGTGATCCGCGCGAAGCAAAGCTCGGTCCAGCTCAGCACCTACTTCGTCGGGCGCATGGCGCACTACCGGCTGCAGCAGCAGATCAAGCGAGAGCAGGGTGAGGCCTTCGACCTCGGCCGGTACCACCGGGCCGTGCTTGAGATCGGCTCCGTGCCGCCCGTCTTCATGGGAGATCTCGTCCGGCGCCGGCTGGCGTGAACGCCTCCCGGGCCGTCAGCCCTTCATCAGCCACAGGATCGGCTGCGGCCAGACCCCGATCACGACCACCGCGGAGGTCAGGGCGATCACACTGACGCGCGAGATCTTCGGCAGCTCGATCGGATCGGCGTCGGATTCGTTCCACCACATCGCCCGGATGAGCTTGAAGTAGTAGTAGAAGCCGGCCGCCGCGCCGACGAAGGCGATGCCGACGCCCCACCAGAGTTCGCTACGGACGGCGAGGGAGAAGACGAAGAACTTGCCGATGAAGCCGGCCGTCAGCGGCACGCCGGCCAGCGCCGCCATGATCACGGTCATCATCCCCGCCAGCAGGGGCGACCGTTTGCCGAGGCCGTCGAAGGCGTCGATCTCTTCCGAACCCTGCTGCACACGGACCTGGGCCAGCACGAAGAAGGCCGCGAGGGTCATGAGCAGGTAGGTGGCGAGGTAGAAGCCGACCGTCGCCTTCGAGCCCGGGTCGGTCGCTCCTCCGTCCTTCCAGGCTGCGAGCGCGAGGACGATGAAGCCCGCGTTGGCGATGGACGAGTAGGCGAGCAGGCGCTTGAAGTTCGTCTGCGCGATCGCCGCGAGATTTCCGAAGAGCAGCGTGGCCGCCGCGATCACCAGCAGCAGTGCCAGGACCTGTCCCCGGATCGGAGAACTCTCGCCGAGGAACGGTTCGACGAAACGCAGCAGCAGCACGAACCCGGCGGCCTTGGAGCCGACGGACAGGAAGGCCGTGGTCGGCGTGGGAGCTCCCTGATAGACGTCGGGGATCCACATCTGCATGGGAACCGCGCCGATCTTGAACCCGAGGGCGACCATGACCAGGGCGATGCCGAAGAGCAGGGCGATGGGGCTTTCGATCTCGTCGAGGCGGCCGGCGATGGCATCGAGATTCATCGTGCCGGTCGTGCCGTAGACCCAGGCGATCCCGTAGACGAGGAAGCCGGTGCTGAGGGCCCCGAGGATGAGATACTTCACCCCGGCCTCCAACGAGCCGACGTTGCGTCTCATGTAGGCCACGAGCACGTAGAAGGTGATGGTGACGAGTTCCAGGGCGACAAACGCGCCGGCGAGGTCCTTGGCCGAAGCCATCCACATCATCCCGGCGCAGGCGAACACCGGCAGCGCGAAGAACTCGCCCGTCCCCGCCTCGGAGCCGGGGTCGTCGGTGAATCGCGACAGCACTGAACGGAAATCGATCGCCATCAGGATCACCAGAATCGTGCAGACGAGGGCGAAGGCCTTGTAGAAGCGGGCGGTGGCATCGAAGGCGTAGAAATTCTCCCACATCGGCCAGCTTGCCCAGGAAGCCTCGGTTCCCCCGGGGCCGACGGCGAAGAAGCCGAAGACGAGGATGAGGGCGAGTCCGCAGGCGGCGAAAAGGCCGATCAACCGCTTGCTGTGGGCCGGGCCGAAGGCCTCCAGCATCAGCAGGACGAGGCCGAGGACGACGGTGAGGGCTTCGAGGTAGAAGGCGGGCATGGGTGGAGAATGATGAATTCCGAAGCTCGGAGGACGAATCTACCGGAGGAGTGAGAGCAGCAGGTTGGGGCAGAGGCCGACGGCGAGGAGTACGACGGCCAGCAGGACCGCGGGGACCCGGTCGACGAGCGACAGGTCCGACGCTCCCTCGGTGGCTTTCACGAACGGCCCCTGGAAGACCTTCCGGTAGGCGCGGAGCATGTAGATGGCGCTGATGACGACGCCCCAGATGGCGAGGATGCAGGTGATCTGCACCGGGCCCATGCCCGCTGCCGGGTCGTAGTTCTTGAAGGAGGCGATGAAGACCATGACCTCGCCCGCAAAGTTGGCGAGGCCGGGAAGGCCGATGCTGGCCATGCCAACCAGGCCGAACAGGAAGGCCAGCGACGGGGCGGCTTTTCCGAGGCCGCCGAGTTCGTCGAGATCAAGCGTTCCCGTGGTGCGCTCGATCTTGTCGGCGAGGCCGAAGAGCATCGCGATCGAGATCCCGTGGGCGAACATCAGCAGCACCGCCGCGGGCACCGCCCAGGCATTCTCACCGCCGGGCACGGCGGCCAGCGCCGCGATGGCGAGGAAGATGTAGCCCATGTGCATCACCGAGGAATTGCCGAGCATCCCGTCGAGGCGCTTCTGGCTGATCGTCACGAAGCCGACCCACAGGATATTGCCCAGGAGCAGGACGCAGAGCGGGACAAGCCAGGCGTGGAGCCCCTCCGGCAGCAGCGGCACCGCGAGCCGGAGCAGGCCGTAGAGGCCGAACTTCTTGAGCACCCCGGCGTGCAGCATCGCAGTCGGAGCCGGGGCGCTGGCGTAGGCCGGCGCCGCCCAGGAGTGGAAGGGGAAGAGCGAGACAAGGATGCCGAACCCGACGATCAGGAAGGCGGCGATGCCCTTCTGCGCGGCCGGGTCGATCGCCGTGGACTCCTGCATCGCGACCATGTCGAAGGTGCCGGTCGCCGAGGCCAGCCAGACCAGGCCGGCCAGCAGCACCAGCGAACCGAAGCCAAGGTAGATGGTGATCTTCCACGCCGCCGCCTTGTTCTCCCCGCGACCGAGCATGCCAATCATCAGGAAGGTCGGGATCAGGGCGAGCTCGTGAAACGCGTAGAAAAAGAACAGGTCGGTGGCGACGAAGGCACCGATTGCGCCCGCGGCGATCAGCAGCGAGGACCCGTAGTAGAGCTTCTCCCGACCGTCGGGGGCCTGGCCGGTGAGCACCGCCGCGAAGGCCACAATCACCGAGAGCAGCAGCATGATCACGCTCATGCCGTCCATCAATCCGAGCGAAAGATGGATCGCCGGGGCCGAAAGCACCGGCAAAGAGAGGTTCCAGAAGCCCGCCTTCCAGGTGAACGCGGCGAGAAGCCCGAGAGCAAGATTCGCGCCGCAGGCGATCACGGCGGTCTGGCGCGCCTTGGCGCCGGCGAGGATGGCGCCGAACGCGAGCAGGGGAAGGAGAACAATCAGGAGGAGCATGGCTTACTTCCAGAAGGTGGTGAAATAGATGACGAGGATCACGCCGATGCCGAAGGTGAAGGCATAGCCCTGCAGGTTGCCGCTCTGGACCCGCCGGAACAGCATCCCGAAGGACTCGGCGAGGCGGCTGGCGCCACCGACGATGAGCCCATTGACCACGAACTCGTCGAAGAAGTGGACGACCGCCGCCGAGCCGTTCTGCAGCCCCTTGACCACGATCTTGTCGTAGAGGGCGTCGATGTAGAATCGTTCGCGGAAGAGCGGGATGGAAAGCGGATCCTTGCTCCGCCCGCCGTAGAGCAGGAAGGCGGGGATCACGCCGGCGGCCAGCGCACCGAGGGAGATCCAGAAGAGCTTGTTCACATGGAACTCGCCGGCATGGGCGGGGGTGGCCGGTGCGATTCCATTGAAGAAGGCGAAGCCGCTGATCAGGGCGAGCACGCCGAGAACGGCGAGTGGCCCCCACATGACCGGCGCCACCTCCTTGGCGTGGTCGGCGTCATCGGTGCGCGGGGATCCGAGGAAGGCAACCAGCACGAGGCGGGTCATGTAGAACGGCGTGAGCACGGCCACGGCGACGGCGATCCAGAACAGCGCGGGTTTTGCTTCGGCGGCGTGGAGGATGGCCTCCTTCGAGAAGAATCCGGAGGTGAAGGGGACCGCGATCAGGGCGGCGGTGCCGGCGATGAAGGTCGCGCCGGTGATCGGCATCTTCTTCAACAGGCCGCCCATCTTCCAGATGTCCTGCTCGTGATGACAGGCGTAGATCACCGCGCCGGATCCGAGGAAGAGCAGGGCCTTGAACCAGGCGTGGGTGTAGAGGTGGAACATGCCGGCGTCCCCGCCGCCGAGCCCGGTGGCCATGACCATGTAGCCGAGTTGCGACAGGGTGGAGTAGGCGAGGACGCGCTTGATGTCGTTCTGCTGGGTCGCCATCAGCGCCGCACCGAGGGCGGTGATGCCGCCCACCCAGGCGATGACGTCGCCGGCGAAGGTTTCGGTGAAAATCTCGACGCCGAGCGAGAGTTGGACACGGAAGAGCATGTAGACGCCGGCGGCGACCATGGTGGCGGCGTGGATGAGCGCGGAAACCGGCGTCGGGCCCTCCATGGCGTCCGGCAGCCAGACGTGAAGCGGCATCTGGGCCGACTTGCCGACCGCTCCGCAGAAGACACAGAGGATCGCCGTGCCGATCAGACAGGCATAGCAGCTCTCGTAGCCCTCCTTGAAGTTGGCGAGACCACCACCCATGTCGTCGAAAATGAAGGTCCCGGTGATGCCGAAGAGCATCAGGATGCCGATCATGAATCCGAAGTCACCAATGCGGTTGACGATGAAGGCCTTCTTGGCGGCATCGGCCGCCGAGTCCTTCTGGTACCAGTGGCCGATCAGCAGGTAGGAGCTGAGGCCGACCAGCTCCCAGAAGATGAAGGTCATGATGAAGTTCCCGGCGAGGACGATGCCGGTCATCGAGAACATGAAGAGCGAGAGCCCGGTGAAATACCGCGCCTTCGCCGAGTCGTCGGCCATGTAGCCGAGCGAGAAGATGTGCACCAGCATGCCGATGCCGGTCACGATCACCATCATCCCCTTCGAGAGCTGGTCGAGCTTGAGGGACAGCGAGAGGCCGGGGTCGTTCTCGAGCGAGATCCACGACACCGGTCCGACCACCGCGTCGTCCCGGCCGAGCAGCACGAGCGCGATCACGAAGGTCGCCACCACCGCGCCGGTGGACACCAGCGAGGCGATGAAGGCGTTCCGCTTGAGATAAAGCTGATTCGCCGCCGCGGCCAGCAGCGGGAGGAGAAGGAGGATCCAGGCGAACATCTTTGGAAAAACGATTCGAGAAGGTCGGCGTCAGCCGCGCATGCTGGTAAGGTCGTCGGTGTGGATCGTCTGACGCGCCCGGTAGAGTGCGACGATGATGGCCAGACCGACCGCGACCTCGGCGGCGGCCACGGTGATCACGAAGAAGACGAGCATCTGCCCGTTGTAGTCGGGCAAGCCGTTCACCCCGTTGAAGCGCGAGAAGGCGACCAGCGTGAGGTTTGCCGCGCTGAGCATCAGCTCGAGGCACATGAAGACCACGATGATGTTGCGGCGCAACACCACGCCGGCGAGGCCGATGGCGAAGAGCAACCCGGAAACGAGAAGGTAGGAGTGGAGGCCGGCCATGGGTTCAGGCGGTTTGACGCTTCGAGAGGACGACGACACCGACCGTCGCCACGAGGAGCAGGACGCCGACGATCTGCAGCGGGAGGTTGTATTCGGTGAACATCAGGTCACCCACCAGGTTCACGTCCGGGAGTCGGTCATCCTTGAGGGTTTCCTGGATCCCCCCGGTCTGGTGCGTCGCCGCGGCCACGAGATCGAGCGGCTCCGATTCCTTCGGAGGCGTCTTTCCGAGAACACCGATCAGCTGGATGGTGAAGGCGAGGACGATGCCGAGTCCGCCCACCACGGGCACCACCTTCGGGGCCCGTTTCTCCTCCGTCTTGAGGTCGAGCAGCATGATGATGAACAGAAACAGCACCATGATCGCGCCGGCGTAGACGAGGATCTGGATGATCCCGACGAGGTAGGCGTTGAGGCCGATGAAGAGTCCGGCGAGACCGACGAAGGAGGCCACCATCGAAAGGGCGGCCGCAACCGGGTTCCTCAGGCTGATGACGGCGAGGCCGCCCACCAGCATGAGGATGGCGAAGAACCAGAAGAGAGGTAAAGGCATGGAGATTGGGAAATTGGGAGATTGGGTCAATTCGGGGCCCTTCCGCCTGCCTCATTGGCTTTGCGCTGGAGCCACGACATGTCGCCGTTGCGCGGCTTCAAGGAGTCTTCGAAAAGAGCTCGGGCTTCGGTGTAGAGGGCCTCCTCGATCAAGTCGTCATCGTGGCAGTTGATGATGTGATCGAGTGTTTCCATCAGGGAGCCCCGTGCCTGGGAGCAGAAGCGGTAGTTGTCGCGGAAATGGTAGCGGCCGTGGCCCTCGGCGATGTTGTTGCCCACCGAGCGAGCGCTTCTCTTGATCTGTGACATCAGGTCGTATTCGTGCTGGACTCGAAGCAAGGGAACGACTTTCCGGAATACAAAGCCGCGGAGATTCCGAGCGGCCTTCCATGCCTCCAGATCTTCGAAAGTCTTTGTCGGTTCCAGTGCCATCCCGAATTTCCCAATCATCCCGATATCCCAATCTCCCGTGACGCAGTCACTTCAGCTCATTCCATTTGTTGACGAGCCCGACGCGCTTGCCGCCGAT
This sequence comes from Verrucomicrobiia bacterium, assembly GCA_030431475.1. Taxonomy (GTDB): domain Bacteria; phylum Verrucomicrobiota; class Verrucomicrobiia; order Verrucomicrobiales; family Akkermansiaceae; genus Haloferula. The sequence goes on from JAUIJD010000061.1 coordinate 18,851, forward strand.
CTCGTAGAGACGCTTCTTGTCATGAACCATCTGCTCACGGTCGAGGCCGGTGATCGCGTAGTCCTTGCGCAGATAGATGGCCTGCTCGGGGCAGACCTCCTCGCACATGCCGCAGTAGATGCAGCGGATCATGTCGATCTCGAACTCCTTGGGCCGCTTCTCGACCTTGGCCCACGGATCGTCGGAAGGGATCTCTCCGGGTGTGATCTTGATGGCCTTCGGAGGACAGATGAACTCGCACAACTGGCACGAGACGCAGCGCTCACGGTCCTGCTCGTCGGTGACGAGGGCGGGGGCGCCCCGGTAGTATTCCGGCATCGACTCGTCCCACTTCTGCTCGGGGTACTGCATCGTCGCGCCGAGGCCGGACGAGGCGAGATCCTTCGCGCCGCGGGTCTTGCCGCGCAGCGAGTCGATGGCATGCTTCATCGTCACCAGGAAGCCCTTGAAGATGGCTCCCAGGTAGAATTTCTCTCCGGCTCCGAGTTCGGGGCGTTTGACTTTGATGACTGCCATGAGGGTTCAGTTCTGGCCCAGCAGGCCACGGTTCGGGGGGGACTTCGGATCCGAGGTCTTGAGCACCCAGACCAGCGCGCCGGTCACCACCGCGAGCAGCACGAGACCGGCGATGGTGGAGAGCCACCCGAGCTGGGGGGCGGCGATCACGAAGGCCGCCAGGAAGACGTTGATGAGCGCCGCCTCGAAGAACACGACCCAGCCGAGGCGCATCAGCTGGTCGTAGCGGAAACGGGGGACCGTCCAGCGGACGAGGATGAAGAACAGAATGAAGGCGACCAGCTTGGTCATGAACACGCCCATGTGGACGAGCCCGGAGAACCAGACCCAGTTCCCCGCGTCGTCCTTGAGCAGCGCCTGGTCGAGACCGAAACCCATCGACCAACCGCCGAGGAAGAGGGTCACGATGAGGGCGGAGCCGATCACCATCGCGGCGTATTCCCCCATGAAGAACATCGCGAACTTCATCGAGGAATACTCGGTGTGGTAGCCGCCGACCAACTCGGTCTCACACTCGGGCAGGTCGAAGGGCATGCGGTTGGTCTCGGCGAAGATCGAGGTGGTGAAGATGATGAAGGCGATCACCGCCGGCACGAGGAAGATCAGCTTCTCGGCGAGCGGATAGTCGGCGGTGTGCCCCCAGAACGGGAGAAGCAGCCAGCCGTGCGCGGCCTGGTGCTCGACGATGCTCGAGAGATTGAGGTCGCCGTAGTAGAGGAGCAGCGGGATGATGGAGAGGCCGAGCGCGATCTCGTAGGAGATCATCTGCGCCGTCGAGCGCACGCCCCCGACGAAGGGGTACTTCGAATTGGAGGACCAGCCGGCGAGCGTGATGCCGTAGACGGTGAGCGAGGACACCGCGAAGACGAACAACGGCCCGACATCGAGGTCGGCGATGACCAGCTTGTGGGCCTCGCCGCCGATGGTGATCGGTGAGCCGAAGGGAACCACGCAGACTGTGACCAGCGAGGGAATCACCGTCAGCGCGGGAGCCAGCCAGTAGAAGGACTTGCGGACATAGCTCGGGGTGAAGTCCTCCTTGAGGAAGAGCTTGAGGCCGTCGGCCATCGGCTGCACGAGACCGAAGAGGTGGAAGTCCTTCTTGGCACCGAACAGGGTCAGCGGGATCCCGACGCGGTTCGGACCGACCCGGTCCTGAATGATGGCCGAGAAGCGCCGCTCGAAGTAGACGCAGATCGGCACCAGCGGCAGAACCACCATGAAGGTCAGTCCGATGACCTTGGCGAGGATGATGGCGAGATCAGTGAGGAGATCCATGGATTCGGGAGAGGTGCGTCAGCCGACGATCTGGCCGGCGGCCTTGCGGGCTCGTTCGTCTTCGAGGTGGGGGATGGTGACTCCCGTTTCGGTGACCGGCAGGCCGAGGTCGCCGATCTTCGAAAGGTTGAGACCGTCGAACTCCGAGACCGTCGAGGCCATGTCCCTGAACACGTCCTCGATGAGCTGGGGTTGGGAGGCATCGAACGGAGAGACATTCGACACACCGGCGGAGAGGTCACGGAGCACCTCCCAGTCGTCCCGGGCATGGCCGCGGGGTTCGAGCGCCCGGTTGAGGCGCTGGAGACGCCCGGTGACGTTGACCATCGAGCCCCGCTTCTCGGCGAAGGCCGCTCCGGGGAGGACGACATCGGAGGCCTCGGCAGTCGGCCCGGCCAGCAGGAGCATCGAAACGAGGCAGTCGAGCTTCTCGAAATCCGCGACGTCGAAGCCGGCCTCGGCGGTCAGGTCCTCCCCGAAGTTGAGCAGGACCTTGATCCTGCCCTCCCGCACGCCGTCGCGGATGGCGGAAAGGCGGAAGGCGGGGTCCTCGCGGCGCCACACCAGCTTGCAGCCGTTGGTGTTCGGATTGCGGTCGGCGGCGATCAGGATGCCGTCCGATTCCCCGATCCGGGGCACCGTGGTCAGGTGCTCGGTTCCGAGCTGGTCGGCCAGCTTGCGGATCAGGTGGAGTTCCTCATTCGTCGCGCGCGACGAACCGATGATGGCGATCTCCTCGGCGGCGTGGCTCTTGAGCGCATCGACCACCTTCGCGATGGCGTCCGGCCACGACGACTGACGGTGGCTTGCGCCGTCGCGGAGCAGCGGCTCGGTGAGACGCTCGTCCGAGTCGATGTAGTGGAAGTTCAGCCGGTGCGAATCGGGCATCCAGCACGAGTTCACCTCGTCATTCTGGCGGGGGGTGATGCGGTAGACCGTCTCGCCCCGGGTCCAGATCGTGATGTTGGCGCCGGTGCCGCAGTTGACGTCGATGCTGGGTGTCTCCTTGAGGAACCAGACCCGCATCTGGAAGCGGAAGTCGTTGCTGGTCAGCGCGCCGACCGGGCAGATGTCCGCCGTGTTCAGCGAGTAGTTCGAATCGAGCTTGCGCCCGGGGTGGACGGTCAGCGTCGTGTAGGTCCCGCGCTGGGTGAAACCGAGCACCGGGTCGCCGGCGACCTCGTCCATGAAGCGGATGCAGCGGCTGCACATGATGCAGCGCTCGTCGTCGAGACGGATGCGCGGGCCGATGTCGACGTTCTTCGGCTTCTTGACCTTCATGTCGACGAAGCGCGAGTGACCGCGGCCGTGGCCGACCGAGTGCTCCTGGAGGCGGCATTCACCGGCCTGGTCGCAGATCGGGCAGTCGAGGGGGTGGTTGATCAGGAGGAACTCCATCACCCCCTCGCGGACATTCTCGACCAGCTCGCCGCCGGTGCGGATGCCCATGTTCTCCGCCACCGTGTTGGCGCAGGCGATCACCGGACGGGGCATCCACCCGATGGGCTGGTAGCCGTCTTCGTCGTAGGTGGGGTCCTGTCCGGGCGTCGGGCGCGGCGGCATGCCCATCTGGACGAGGCACATCCGGCAGTTCCCCGGGGAACTGAGCTTCGGGTGGTAGCAGTAGTGGGGGACGATCGTGCCGAAGGACCGGCAGGCCTCGATCATCCGCGTGCCTTTCGGCACCTGCCGCCAGACACCGTCGATCTGCACGTTGACGAGGCCTTTTTCGGCCGCGACATCCTTGGGAAGCTTGGCTTCGGCGGTGGAGGCTTCTTCACTCATGGGGCAACGGAAGAACGGGGAAAATCCCCGCCGCGCGGGAATATGAAAACCGCTCCGACGAGCGGCAAGCGCCCTTTGTGAAAAATTTCACAAAGTCTGCGCAGTTTCCGCCAAATCGGCCCGGATCGCGATGTTTCCGGCGGTTCAGGCGCGGCCCATGTAGGAGCCGTCCTCGGTCTTGATGAGCAGGCGATCGCCGGGATTGATGAAGAGCGGGGCCTGAACCACGAGGCCGGTCTCCATCGTGATCGTCTTGTTCGAGTTGTTCGCCGAATCGCCCTTCACCCCCTCGGGGGCCTCGGTGACGGTCATTTCCATCGACTGGGGGAGCTCGATGTCGGCCACGACCCCATCGGCGAAAAGCAGCGTGTAGGCCTGCCCCTCGATGAGAAAGTCCTTCACCCCGTCGATGATCTCGCCGGGGACGACGACGTCGTCGTAGGTCTCGGTGTGCAGGAAATGGTGCCCTTCCGAGTCCTTGTAGGAATACTCATGCGGGATGCGCTCGAGCATCACCGAGTCCATCGAGTCGTTGGAGGTCAGGCGCAGGTTCGAAACCTTCTTGGTGGCCACGCTGCGCACCGACATCTGCACGTAGGACGCCATCCGGGGCGGCGTTTTCAGCTCGTGGGCGATGACGACGCAGACGTCGCCGTTGTGGCGGACGGCGTGGCCGCGGCGGAGGTTGATGACGGGTGTGCTGGGCATGTTGCGGCGGGGAATAGGGAGAGGAGGGCAGGGTGCCAAGTGAGAAAATCGGCAGCGCCCCCGCGGGGAGCCACGTCGACGCGCCGGAAGAGGTCCGGCCGTCCGGCATCCGGGGCGATCGGCAGATCGCCGATCCGGCCATCGTGGCGCCTGAGGTCGCGGGATCCGTCAGCGACTGACCTGGGTGGCGGACTCGTGCTCTTCCTCGGCGGCTTCGAGTTCGGCCCGCTCGCGGGGAATGACCCGGACGAACTTGCGGAGACTCTCCTCCCAGTTCGCCAGCAGCTCCTTGCCGTGCGGGCTGCCGGTCTTCTCGACGTGGAGTTCGATCAGCGCCTTGAGTTCGTCGATGTCCTGCTGACGCTTGATCGGCAGGGCCACCACCATCTCGGGGTTGATGCGGGAGTAGAACCTCCCGTCGACATCGAAGACGTAGGCGGTGCCACCCGACATCCCGGCGCCGAAGTTCTTCCCGGTCTTCCCGAGAATCGCCGCCGTGCCGTTGGTCATGTACTCGCAGCCGTGATCACCGACGCCTTCAACGACGGCGGTGGCGCCGGAGTTGCGCACGCAGAACCGCTCACCGGCCCGGCCGTTGAGGAACAGATGCCCGCCGGTCGCGCCGTAAAGGCAGGTGTTTCCGGCGATGGAGTTCTTGTTGAACTCGAACTTGGCCCCCTCCGGCGGACGCACGACGATCTCACCCGCGGCCATGCCTTTGCCGACGTAGTCGTTGGCCTCGCCGACGAGGTCGATCTTCACGCCAGAAACCAGGAAGCACCCGAGCGACTGCCCGGCGGTTCCACTGAGCTTGAGCGTGATCGCGGTGTGCCCGTTGAAGCCGTGGTTCCCGTGGATCTCGGCGATGCGCCCGGACAAGCGGGTTCCGATGTTCCGGTCGGTGTTGACGATCTCGTAGCCGAGCTCGAGCGCCGCCCGGTCGGGCAGCAGGCGGATCGCCTCGGCCACCTTCTCGTCTTGCGAACCCTCGCCGTACTCGATTTCGGAAGGCTCGGCGCCGGGTTCGACCTCGAGTGCCTTCTTCAGGTCGGCGAGAATCTTCAGGTCGAGCGCGGGCTTCTGGATGCCGTCGTTGCGCTCGGCGGTCCGGATCCGGGACACCTCGGACGGCTCCACCCCGAAGTTCTCGATCAGGTCGGGCACCACGTCCTTCAGGACCGGCGAGAGATCGACCGTGTTGGCTTTCGGGTGATCGGGAATCTGCCGCTGCTTCAGGAACTCGGGCCGGCCGATGAGGTCATCGAGGCGGCGAACGCCGAGTTCGGCCATGATCTCGCGGGCTTCCTCGGCCACGCCATTGAGGAAGTTGACGACCATTTCCGGCGACCCCTTGAACTTCGCCCGCCATTTCGGATCGGTGGTGGCGACACCGACGGGGCAGTTGTTCAGGTGGCACTTGCGGACGTAGACGCAACCCATCGCGATCATGGCGATGGTGCCGAAGTTGAACTGTTCGGCCCCGAGAATCGCGGCAATCACGATGTCCCGTCCGGTGCGCAGGCCGCCATCGGTCCTCAGCACCACCCGGTCCCGGAGGTTGTTGATGAGCAGGGTCTGCTGGGCCTCCGAGAGACCGAGTTCCCACGGGGAACCGGCGTGCTTGGTGGAGGAGAGAGGCGAGGCCGCGGTGCCGCCGTCGTGCCCCGAGATCAGGATGTTGTCGGCCGAAGCCTTCGCCACCCCGGCCGCCACCGTGCCGACACCGGTTTCGGCGACCAGCTTGACGGTCACCCGGGCCCGCGGATTGACCTCCTTGAGGTCGTGGATGAGCTGGGCGAGGTCCTCGATGCTGTAGATGTCGTGGTGGGGTGGAGGAGAGATCAGTTGGACGCCGGGCTGCGTGTTCCGCAGGCGGGCGATCAAGGCGTTCACCTTGTGCCCCGGAAGCTGGCCGCCCTCACCGGGCTTCGCTCCCTGGGCCATCTTGATCTCCAGCTCGTCGGCGTTGACCAGATAGTAGGCCGAGACCCCGAAGCGGCCCGAAGCCACCTGCTTGATGTAGGAGCG
>JAUIJD010000098.1 GCA_030431475.1 Verrucomicrobiia bacterium
CCGGAAATGATGAGCGGCGTCCGGGCTTCGTCGATGAGGATGGAGTCGACCTCGTCGATGATGGAGAAGTAGTGCCCGCGCTGGACCTGGTCGTCGCGGCTGGCGGCCATGCCGTTGTCGCGGAGGTAGTCGAAGCCGAACTCGGAGTTCGTGCCGTAGGTGACGTCGCAGCCGTAGTGCTCGCGGCGGTCCCACGGCGGCATCTGGTTCTGGATGCAGCCGACGGTGAGTCCGAGATACTTGAAGAGCGCGCCCATCCACTCGGAGTCGCGGCGGGCGAGGTAGTCGTTGACCGTGATGACGTGCACGCCGAGGCCGGTCAGGGCGTTGAGATAGACGGGGAGGGTGGCGACCAGGGTCTTGCCCTCACCGGTCTGCATCTCGGCGATCATGCCCTTGTGGAGGGCGATGCCGCCGACGAGCTGGACGTCGAAGTGGACCATTTCCCAGAGCATCTCCTGATCGCAGACCGAGATGGTCTGGCCGCAGAGGCGGCGGGCGCCGTTCTTCACCACTGCGTAGGCCTCGGGGAGGATCTGGTTGAGGTAGCGGGCCCGGAGTTGCTGGAAGCGGGGCTCGATCTCGCGGAACGCCTCCTTGGCGGCCTCGATGGACTCGACCGTGGGTTCCACGGAGGCGGGGAGTTCGGGAAACTCCTCGCGAAGAGCGGCGAGGCGGGCCTCGACCTTCTCGGCGGCCTGGATGCGGAATTCCTGATCGCCGCGCTCGAGGGCGGGCTTCGGCGGCGCGTCGATCTCGTGATAGCGGGCGAGGTGGCTCCGCCACTTTTCGGTCAGCTCGCGGAGCTTTTCCTCCGGCTCCTTCTGGAGCGCTTCCTCGATTTCCTTGATGCGTTCGACGGTGGGACGAATGCGGCGCAACTCACGCTGGTTCTTGGAACCAACGATCTTCTGGAGAATCCACTTGATCATGGGAAAGACGAATCAGGGCCGTCGGGCGTCCGACAGCCGGCGGCGGAGGCCATACACCCCGAACGCCCGCGGTGCAAGCGGCAGGGCGGAATTCGCGGCGGAGGCGGCTGCCTCAGATCTTCATGGCGTTGAAACCGCCGTCGATCACGAGTTCGGAACCGGTGATGAAGCCGCCCGCCCGGTTCGAGGCGAGCAGCAGCGTCGCGCCGACCAGGTCCTCGGGATTGCCGAAGCGGCTCATCGGCGTCTGGCGGAGGATGTCGAGCACACGGCTCTCGTCCAGGACCTTGCGGTTCTGCTCGGCGGGGAAGAAGCCCGGCACGAGGGTGTTGACCCGGATCGAGTGGTCGGCCCACTCGCGCGCAAGGTTCTTGGACAGGTTGTGGACGGCCGCCTTGGTGGCCGAGTAAGTGAACACGCGGGACAGCGGCACCAGGCCCGACATCGAGCCGAGGTTGATGATCGAGGCCGGCACGGTCTCGTCGATGAAGTACTGCCCGAACACCTGGCAGGTGCGGAAGACCGCGGTGAGATTGGTGTCGATGATGCGCTTGAACTCCTCTTCGTCGATGTCGAGGAAGGGCGTCGGGGCGTTGATGCCCGCGCCGTTGACGAGGATATCGACCTTCCCGGAGGTCTTGACCACTTCGTCGAGGAGTTCCTGCAGCGACTCCCGCTTGGTGACGTCGGCCGGGACGAAGTAGCCCTTGCCGCCGGCTTCGGCGATGCTCTTCAGCTTGAGTTCACCCTTTTCCCGGATCCGGCCGACGAGGACGACCTCGCAGCCCGCGCGGGCGAGGCCTTCGGCCATCACGCCACAGAGTTCACCGGTGCCGCCGATGACGACGGCGGTCTTGCCTTCCAGCCCGAAAAGTTCCTTGAGATATGCTCCGCTTGGCATGGCGGAAGAGTCCCCGGAGGCGGCTTGGCTGGCAAGGGGAATGCGTGGCTGTGAACCGCGGCTAGTCGCGGATTCCCCGGTAGCGCCAGGGAGCGTAGCCCTCCCGTTCGAGCTTCGCCACGGGGATGGAGGCGGCATTCACCCGCCAGATCGGGAACGGCCCGGCTTCGTAGGCAAGGACGGATCGCCCGGCGGCATCCCAATCCTTGAAGAGCAGGACGTGCCGATCGTTGAGGAGGATGTCGCCCGCCCGCAGATGGGCCCAGGTCTTCAGCGGGACACAGAGGGAAGGGAGATCCCGTGTGGAAACGGAACGATCGAGCCGCCAGCAGCGGGAGACGAGTCCGGAGCAGTCGATGCCGGCGGCGTGGCGGCTGGTGCCGTCGTCGCCCAGCCGCCGCTTGCCAGCGGTCGAAATATCGCCGGCAAACTCACCGCGGGCGATCCCGTCCAGAAACTCCCGCGGGGTGTCGAATCCCCCCCACTGGTAGGGCACGCCCTGGGCGCCGGTGCCCGGGCGCCACCAGCCGTTGGAGAAACCGTGCCGGGCGAGGGTGGTGTCGGGCGTGTGCACGAGGATGCCGTCGACGTCGGGAGCGTGGAGCACATGCTCCGGCCGGGGCATCCAGCGGACCTGGGTGTAGGTGTAGGCCGTGGCGATCGCCTGGTCGCGGGTGACCGTGGCCGAGGGACCGGGGATTGCGAGGGGGTCGGGGGCGCAGGCCGACAGGCTAAGCAAAACGGCGGAGCACAGCACCCGCCTGCGAAACGTAGCCGCCACCGAAGAGGAGGGCGTGGTTGAGCAGGTGATAGAGTCGGTAGATTTCGTGAAGGTCATGCTCGTCGGCGGGGGCGGATCGGACGCCACGGTAGGCGTCGAGGAAGCGGGGGGAGAATCCGCCGAAGAGCCCGGTCATGGCGAGGTCGCATTCCGGGTCGGCGTGGTGCGCGGCCGGGTCGAAGATCACGGGGGTGCCGTCGGGAAGGAACGCGCGGTTGCCGCCCCAGAGATCGCCGTGGATGAGCGAGGCGCCGGGCTCGGCGGGAAGGAGGGCGGGGAGTCGGTGGAGGAACGCCCCGGCCTCCGGGTAGGAGACTCCCCGGTCCTTCAGCAGGTCGAGCAGGTGCCCGATGCGGTGTCGGCTGAAGAATTCAGGCCACGACGGGGTCCACGGATTCGGCTGGGGCGTGGCGCCGATGAAGTTGTCGGCTTCGAAGCCGAACGCTTCGGCGGTGTGACCGTGGAGTGCTGCAAGGCGTTCGCCGAGTGCGGCCTCGTCGCCGCCGGGGACGAGTTCCAGCCGTTCGAGGACGAGGAAGGCGCGGTCGCCCTCGACGCCTTGGAGGATGACCTCAGGAACCCGAATGGTGTCGGTGGCGGCGATGGCCCTCAAACCCGCAGCCTCGGCGGAGAAGTTGTCGGCTTCGGCGAGGGCGTTGGTCTTGATGAAGTAGTTTCCCCACAGGTAGCTGTCGTGAATGCAGCCGCCGGAGACGGGGATCGGAGTCCCGGAGGGAGCCGAATCGAGGCGGGCGGCAATGGCGGCGAGGTCGGACATCAGGGTGGGGGATCGAGGTGGAAATGGATGATGCCGCGGGTACCCGAGGGAGTGGTATGGGGCACCTTGATGTCGCCTTCGGCGAGGTAGTGAAAGTCGGGATCCCGGTCGTAGATGCGATTGGCGAGCGAGAACGAAAAGCCTCCGGGAGCGTCGTTCCAGTAAACCTGCCGGATTCGTGGGTTGGCTCGCAGGATGGGTTCCGGATCAAAGGGCGAGGGCGAGCCGCGGGTGTCGAGGTGGTGCTTCACGGCGTCGATCTCCTGCGCGAAGGTGGCGAGCTGGCGCTGCTCGGCTTTCCACGTCGAGTAGCGGCCGGCAGTGCTGAACCCGAGAAGAAGGGTGACGACGATGATCGCGATGCCGCCCCAGATCCGCGTCGTGCGGGTCCAGAAAACGAGCTTCCGGCTGTGAAGGGCGAGAATGCAGGCGCCTGCTTCGAGCGACCCGAAGCCCAGCGCGGCCGCGTTCTCAAGCCACGAGCCTCCAAGTCCGGAGTGAAACCGGATTCCTCCCGTTGAGGGAAGTGACGGACCGAGAAGAGCGTCGGTGAGAAGGAGCACAAGCGCGGTGCAAAGACCGAGACCGCCGATGAAGGTGGCGTATCTCAGCCAGGCCTGGCTTCCCTTGAGAATGCACACCCCGGCGATGACGGAGAGCAGATCGACGTTTCCGGAGGGGCCGTCGGGGATGAAGACCGCGATCAGTGATAGGATCACATAGCCGAGCACCAGCCAACCGGCGAGTTTCGTCGGAAAGTTGATCTTCGCCGCCCACTCCTCCTCATGAGTCCGCGGCCACCAGACCGACTCCGGTGGTGGGAGCTGGTGGGGTTCCGGGGGTGGTGGGTCGTCGGACAAGGGAGGG
>JAUIJD010000099.1 GCA_030431475.1 Verrucomicrobiia bacterium
TCGACCGAGAAGTCCTTGCGGAGGTAGCCGCTCGACTCGGGGTCGGGAAAGAGCGCGGTGACGATGGTCTGGCCCTCCTCGAAGGGCTTCTCGGTGATCGCGCACTGACGGGCGCGGGAGCGGATGTGCCAGGATTCCTGTAGGGCCATGGGGTGGTGAAAGCTGAAATGCTGAAGCTCGGTGCTGCCGGGCGGTCAGGCCTCGTTCGGGATGAGGCGGCGGATGACCTGGTAGATGGGCCGGCCGGTGATGCGGCGGCGGAAGAGATAGAGGGCCAGGGCTCCGAAGGCGAGGTTGGGAAGCCACGCCGCCAGCATCGGCGGCAGGTGCCCCGAGTCGCCGAGGCTGAGGCAGATGGTCGTGAAGAACAGCAGTCCGGCGCAGAGGAACACGGCCAGGGCGACCCCCCCGGAGGTCCCGCGCCGGGAGAAGAAGATGCCGAGCGGGGTGGCCAGCAGGACGACGATGAGGCAGTTGAAGGGCTGGGCGATGCGGTGGTGCCACTGGGTCCGGTGGACGGCCTGGCGACGGAGGTCGGTGGCGCGGTTGCTGCGGAGCCAGCCGACCAGGTCGGGGATGCCGAGCTGGTTGGCCGGGAGCCCGGGCTGGATGATTTCGGCCGGCGTTTCGCGCCAGTTGCGGACGACGTAGGGGTTGGGCAGGTCGGTCTCGTAGCGCGGCGGCTCGCCGGCCTTGATGTGCCGCAGCGTGGCGTCGGTGAAGCTCCAGGACCCCGTGTCAGGGGCCCATGAGGCGGTGCGGGCGATCAGCACGCTCTCCAGCTTGGCGTCGTCGCTCTCGCCGATGACGCGCACGCGCTGGAGGGGGGCACCCTGCTGGTACTCCGGCGGGAAACTCCCGACCATCCACAGCCGCCGTGCCCGGGGGTTGCGGAACTGGACGAACTCGGCCGCCTTCTCGTTCAGGCCGCGGGCGGTATCGAGGATCTTCTTCTCGCGCGCGTTCGACTGCGGCGCCCAGTGGAAGTTGAGGCCGGCGCTGAGCGCCGCCGCCATCAGCCCCGCGATGATGAACGGCTGCGTGAGGCGGCCGATGCCGCGTCCGCTCTGCAGCATGGCGACGATCTCCCGCGACGACGAAAGCCGCCCGAGGCAGAACAGGAGCGAGAGCATCAGGGCATACGGCAGGAGCGTGACGGTCAGCTCGGGGAACCGCGCGAGGTAGAGGTGGACGGCGGTGCCGAGGACGTTTCCGCTGGCGCGGAGTTCGTCGAGGTTGTCCTGGAAATCGATCAGCAGCCAGACGACGGCGAGTCCGCCGAAGGTGATGCCGAAGAGCGTGAGGAACTGGCGGGTCACGTAGCGGGCCGTGATGCCGCCGAAGGTGTAGAGCAGGGCGCCCAGCGCGGGGATCATGCACAGGCCGGCGAGCACCAGGGGGCGCATCTGCTGGGTCCACACGTCCGCATCGGGGAAGCTGGCAAGGTGTTCGGCCACCTCGGCCCGCTCGGCAGGCACCAGCCGGGCGGCCAGGGCGAGGCCGAGGCCGGCGAGGATGACGGGGATCACGAAGCGCCGCATGGTGGGATGCGCGGAGGATGGAAGCGCCGGGTGCCGGGTGCCAAGTGCCGAATGCCGAATGCCGAATGCCGAATGCCGAATGCCGAATGCGGAATGGGGGGTGCGGGCGCGGTGGGGCGCGGGCGCGGGCGCGGTGGGTGGGAGAGGGAGCGCCGGGTTTACCCGGCTGGAGCCCGGGCCGACCCGGTCGGCTCGCGAGATTCCGGTATCGGTTCGGCGCACCCCCGGACGGCTTGGGGGCGAGCGGCGCAAACGCTTGCGGGACCGGTGGAGCATGCGCTCGGGCTTCAGCCGGGTAAACCCGGCGCTCCGTCCGTCGCCTGCCACACGGTCGGGACGAGGAAGCCGGGGATTGGGAAGGGGGGTGACTTCGCGCTTGGAAGTTGAGCAGGTCGGGCGCGAAATGTGGCGAGCATGATCGGTCTGGCGGGAGAACACGGGGCTCCGGAGGATTTCTCCCGGGAGATCGGCGATGCGTTTTCGCCGGGAGGGCTGCTGGCGAAGTCGCGGGATTTCGAGTTCCGGCCCGAGCAGGCCGAGATGGCGGTGGCGGTTGCCGAGGCCCTTCAGGAGCGTCGCTCGCTGGTCGTCGAGGCCGGCACCGGCGTCGGCAAGTCTCTGGCCTACCTGCTGCCGGCGGCCCGCTACGCGCTGGAGAGCGGTCGCAAGGCCATCGTCTCCACCCACACGATCAACCTGCAGGAACAACTGGTGCACAAGGACATCCCCATCGTCCGGCGCCTGCTTGGCGACGAGTTGCCGGCGGTCCTGCTCAAGGGGCGCCACAACTACCTGTGCCCGTCGCGGCTGAGCCGGGCCCGGCAGCAGACCGGCGATCTGTTCAGCTCCAGTGAGAACGAGCAGCTCGAGGCGATCGCCCGCTGGGCCGAGGGAACCCGTGACGGGACCCTGAGCGACCTCGACTTCCAGCCCGCGATGAAGGTCTGGTCGCAGGTCTGCTCCGAGGCGCACATCTGCACCGCCCGCTACTGCGGTCCGCGGGGGAACTGCTTCTTCCAGGAGGCGCGCAAGCGGGCGGCCGAGGCGCGCGTCCTGGTGGTCAACCACACGCTCTTCTTCGCGCTGGTCGACACCGGCGAGTGGTCGGACGACGGACGCGCCGAGGGTTTCCTGTTTCCCGACGACTTCGTGGTGCTCGACGAGGCCCACACCGTCGAGCAGGTCGCGGCCGTCCAGCTGGGCCTCCGGGTCAGCCAGGCCGGGCTGCGCTTCGACCTGCAGCGCTTGTACGACGGCCGTCGTAGGAAAGGGCTGCTGAAGGGCTACGGCAAGGCGTCGGTGCTGCGGGCCGTGGAGGAGGCGAGGGTCGCCGCGGAGCGGTTCTTCGAGGCCGTCGGCGGCGCGGCGGCCTTCGGTGAGTGGTCCAAGGAGTGGCGGGTGCGCGAGCCCGACCTGGTGCCGAACACGGCCGGGGGACCACTGCGGCGCCTGTGGCAGGAGATCGACGCGCTGGCGGAGGATACGGACCACGAGACGAGCCGGGCCGAGCTGCAGGACGCGTCGCGCCGGCTGCGCGAGTTCCACGGTGGGATCGAGTCCTTCCTCGAGCAGAGCTCCGAGGACAGCGTGCACTGGATCCAGAAGGCGGGGCGCGACGAGACGCAGTTCTCGCTGCACGCCGCCCCGGTGCGGGTCGCGGACAAGTTGCGGCCGCTGTTGTTCGGCGAGGACCGGACCTGCGTGATGGCGAGCGCCACGCTCGGCGTCGGCGATCCGGAGTTGAGCTGGTTCCGCGGCCGGGTCGGGGCCGAGGAGGTCGAGGCCCGCGTGATCGGCAGTCCCTTCGACTACCGGCGGCAGATGAAGGTGAAGATCTGGAAGTCGATGCCCGAGCCGAACGCCCAGGGCTACGATCGGGCGCTGGTGCGGTCCATCGGCGAGGCGGTCGAGTCGAGCCGGGGCCGCGCCTTCGTGCTTTTCACGAGCTACCGGACGATGCGCGAGGCGGCCCGCGAGTTGCGCGACTCCTTCGAACGCAATGGCTGGCGTCTGCTGGTGCAGGGCGAAGGCATGCCGCGCCACCGGATGATCGAGACCTTCCGGAACGACACCGACAGCGTGTTGTTCGGCACCGACAGCTTCTGGACCGGGGTCGACGTGCCCGGCGAGGCGCTGTCGAACGTGGTCGTCACGCGCCTCCCGTTCGCGGTGCCGGATCACCCGCTCACGCAGTCCCGGCTCGAGGCGATCGAGGAGGGCGGGGGAAATCCCTTCATGGACTACTCGGTGCCGGAGGCCATCCTCAAGCTCAGGCAGGGCGTGGGGCGCCTGATCCGTACGGCATCGGACTCGGGAATGATCTGCCTGCTCGACAAGCGCGTGCTCAGCAAGCGCTACGGACGGCTCTTCCTGCAGGCCCTGCCGGATGCCGAGCGGGAGATCGTGGAGTAGGGGAGCGCCGGACTAGCCCGGAAATTTCACGAAGTGTAGGAAAGAGTATCGCGCGGTTGATGGAAGTCGTTAGAGTGGAGTTGCTTACACACCATTCAACGACACAACCGCGCGATGACGAACTGTATCCAGCAAACCT
>JAUIJD010000006.1 GCA_030431475.1 Verrucomicrobiia bacterium
TCATCATGGGCCTGCCCGGCAGCAAAGCATCGATCGCCAAAAGCCTAACGCCAGCTGCCAGCCATCGGTCCGGACCGCTGCCAGAAAGACAACCTCAGGCTCGGGTCAAGTCCGACAAGCTGCTAGCCGAAGGCTCCGAGACGAGAAATCCCAAATAGCGACAGCGCTTCGTGATGTTTTTACGCAAATCCCCCCATTGATAAGGAAATTTTAAAATTCCATCTTCCGGGCACGATTGGTAAAGAAGACCTAAATAATCCGATGAGCGCCCACCACCTCCCGCGTCTTCTGCTCGGCTGCCTTCTGACCGGCCTCGCGTCCGCCGACTTCGTCGTCAATCCGGCCGAGCCCATCACCCATTTTGTCCGCGTTCAGCCCGTCATCGTCGAGAAGTCCAACGGGACGGAAGCCGAGTTCATGGGGAACGCGAGCACCGAGGCCTACATCAAGAACCGCATCGGCCAGGCCTGGGCACAGGTCGGGGTCGAGATCGAGTGGCTTCCGCCGACCAGCTACACGAGCAATTTCGCCTACGACGGCTCGCCCGGGAACTACAGCAGCTCCTCCCGTCCGCAGAGTCACCTGCGCGACATCGTCGATGCCGCCGGCACTCCGCCGAAGAGCTCCGATGCGATCGAACTCAACATGTTCTTCGTCGAGGTCGTGCCCGGCTTCTCCGCGCTCCCCGACAACTACGCGAACGGCCTGGCCTTCATCGACGACAACGGCTCGGCCATCCACGTCGGCAGCACCCTGCTGACCTGGGACGCGGGTCGCGACCTGGTGGCGTCCGTGATCGCCCACGAGATCGGCCACAACCTCGGCCTCTACCACTACGACACCACCAACGACAACCTCATGAACAGCGGGTCGGGCACCGCGGAAAAGCTGACGTCCGACCAGAAGAGCACGATCTTCGACGACAAGTTCTGGCGCATCGACAGCTACGAGTACCTCCAGTCGGTCGGATCGGAGAGCAACTACGGCGAATGGGCCGGCCTCTTCGGGGTCAGCGCCGATCCCGAGGACGACGACGACGGCGACCGCCTGAGCAACGGCTTCGAGTTCCTCTATGGTTCCGCGCCGGACAGCCCGACTCCCTTCCCCGCGCCGAACCGGACCGCCGCCGGACCGGTGTGGACCCTGCCCAAGTCCGCCGAAGCGGTGGAAGACGGCTTCGACTACGAAGTCCACACCTCCCCGACCCTCGACGGCTGGCTGCCGGCGGGCGACACCGGCAGTGGCAGCACGCTGCTGACCGACAACAGCTCCGAAGTCTCCGTGCGCCTCGACCACGGCGCTCCCTCGGCATTTCTCCGGGTCGAAGTGAACCCACCGCCCGCCGCCGGCGTCTCCTCCCTCACACCGCCGGCCTCCGCGGCGCTGGTCGCTCCGGTCGAGGACGAGCGGATCTACTCAAGCTGCCACCTGACCGGCTGCGGCTGCCGCCACTCGCTCGAGCCGCCTACTGACGATTGAAGCGGGCGACCTCGCGCTGGGCTTCGCGCAACTCGACCTTCTTCTTGAGATCGTGGCGCTGGTCCCGGTGGGACTTGCCCCGGCCGATCCCAATCTCGACCTTCACCCGGCCGTTCTTCCAGTACATCCGCAGGCACGGCAGGGTCGAACCCTTGGCTTCGAGGGCGTGCTCGAGCTTGCGGATCTCGCTCTTGTGGAGCAGCAGCCGGCGGGGGCGCCGGGATTCGTGCTGGAAATACTGCCCGGCCGTCTCCCACGGCTGGATGTGGCAGCCATAGAGGAAAATCTGCTCGCGATCGATGCGGGCGAAGGCATCGGCGATGTTCACCTTCCCGGCGCGCACCGACTTCACCTCGGTGCCCTTCAGCTCGACGCCCGCCTCGTAGCGCTCGTCGATGTGGAAATCGCGAAGCGCCTTGCGGTTGTTGGCGATCTCGTTGCTCATCGCCGTCAAAGCCCGTCGGGGCGTTGGTTCGGACCCGGCGGGGTCACATGTTGGCCGCCTCGCCGACCAACTTGATCTTGCCCTCGATAATCTCCTGAAGGGCGATGTCGGCGGCACCCATGCTGGGAACCGTCGGAATCAACGGGGAGCGCCCGCTGTTCAGCTGGCGGACCCGCTTGGACACCATGTTGATGAGCACCAGGGGATCGGTGACAATTTCGGACGCCTTCTCGACAAGATCGCTTTTCATAGGTGTGCCTGCAAACCGGGTAGGGGGCTCCGACTGCTCGAAGGGAATCACGTTGTCGACGTTTTCGCGAGACATGCCGGGCCAGCCGGTCCTCCACGACCGGGAGGCGGGAGAGAACACGAAATGACCGCTTTGACAAGCCGAATCTGACTCCAGCGGTCGGAATTTCGCTATTTCGGCATCAGATCGATTCCGAACTGCCGCAGCACCACCACCGTGAGCCAGAAGAACCCGACGGTGATCAGGCAGTTCACCCCGAGCGCCGGCCAGAATCCCCAGCCGGCGCGGAGCATCCACGGAAGGATCAGAAACATCGGCAGGGTCGGAAGCACGAACCAGAAAGTGCCCTCGGCATGATTGGCGATGCGCTCCGGCGTCTGCTTCCCCGCCTGCATCCAGATCATCGCGATCAGCGAGGTCAGCGGCAGGGCGATCAGCAGCGCGGAGAGGCGGTCGCTGACGAGCTGGATCTTGGTGACGAAAAGGATCACCAGGGCGGTGACGACCAGCTTCACCGCATCCATCGCGGAGAACGAGAATACCTTGTCCCAATCGATCTTGCTCATGGTCCGACTTGCGGGACCTTCAGCCTGCCGTTAAGTCGGGGGGATGCAAGCCCTCCGTCTTCCCGCCCTCCTGGCCGCCGGCGTCCTGGCCGCGACATCCTGCGGTCCCTCCGCTCCCGCCGCCGATGCGTCCACCGCCGGCGTCGGCGGACGCCTCACCGCCGCCCAGAAGGAGAAGGTCGGCCGCATGATCTGGAAGAACGAGTGCGGCGGCACCGTCCGCGGCCTCACGACCTGGAATGCCGGTGAGGAATTTCCATCGCTCGGGATCGGACACTTCATCTGGTATCCCGCCGGTTTCAACGGCCGCTGGGAGGAAAGCTGGCCCCGTTTCGTGGCCTACGCCGGCTCCCGCGGCGAGACCGTCCCGGCGATCGGGCGCGGCGCCGACGCCCCGTGGTCGAGCAAGGCCGCCTTCCAGGCGCAGTTCGACAGCGCCGCGATGAACGAGCTCCGGCAGTGGCTCGCCGGCCGGGTCACGCTGCAGACCGACTTCATCATCGCCCGCTCGCAGGCCGCACTGCCGAAGATCCTCGGCGCCGCCCCGGCCGCCGATCGCGCCCGGATCCGCGCCAACTACCAGAAGGTCGCCAGCACCGCCAACGGCACCTACGCGCTCATCGACTACGTCAACTTCAAGGGCGACGGGACCAAGGCCAGCGAGCGCTACCAGGGCCAGGGCTGGGGCCTGCTGCAGGTGCTGCAGGGCATGAAGGACGTGCCGTCCGGCCAACCCGCCGCCCGCGAGTTCGCCAACTCCGCCAAGCGCGCCCTCGACCGCCGCATCGCCAATTCCCCGCCCGCCCGCGGCGAGTCCCGCTGGCGCGCCGGCTGGCACAACCGCTGCGAAACCTACGCCCGCCCCTTGTGAAGCCATCGCCCCACGGTCTTCCGTCTCCCCTTTGAAACGCCATCACCATGGACTCCCCTGGCCCCGTCTTCATCGCAGTGAAGACGTCGCCTGCGAGTTCTGTGATGCCGTCCAGAAAGCCCCCCGCCTCCGCGAGGGCGAGGCCGCCTACTGCGTCCATTGCGGCGAACTCCTCTACCAGAACCGCCCCCGCTCGCTCTCCCGGGCCACGGGCTTCTCCATCGCGGCGCTGATCTTCATGGCCCTGGCCCACGCCTTTCCCTTCCTCACCATGAGCGCCGCGGGCAGCCGCAACGAACTCGGCCTGATCGCCTGCGCCCGGGCGGTGGCCGCCGACGGCGATCCGCTGCTCGCCTTCCTCTGCGTCGTCTTCACCGTCGTCGCCCCGCTGATCCTGATCGGTGGCATCCTCTACCTCTGCGCGCCGCTGATGCTCGGCCGCGCCCTTCCCGGCTCGCTGTGGATCGCCCGGGCCCTCCAGCGTTCCGAGCCATGGTCCATGCTCGAGGTCTTCCTGCTCGGTTTCGTCGTTTCCCTGCTCAAGCTCGGTCACCTCGCCGAGATCCGGTTCCACATCGGCCTGTGGGCGCTGGTCGCGGTGGTCGTCTCCATCGCGGGCGCCACCGCCGGCATCGACCGCCGCGAACTTTGGGACCGCCTCGAACTCGCCAACGCCCGATGAGCCCGCCGACCTTCGCCGCCGACTCCGGCCTCGCCTCCTGCCACACCTGCGGACGCCTCGGACCCGTGGCCGACGGACGCTGCCGTCGCTGCGGCGCGAAACTCCACCTGCGCAAGCCCGACAGCCTGGCCCGCACCCTCGCCTTCCTCGGCGGCGCGATCGCCCTCTACGTCCCCGCCATGTCCCTTCCGGTCATGCGCGTGTCCGGGTTCGGCGGCGGCGAGGACAGCACCATCCTCTCGGGCGTCGTCACCTTCTGGGAAATGGGATCCTATCCGGTGGCCATCATCATCTTCACCGCCAGCATCCTGATCCCCATCCTCAAGATCCTCGCCCTCCTCTGGCTCTGCCTCGCCGCCGTCGGGAAAGTCGGCGGCAGCGGCCGCAAGCTCGCCCTCACCTACCACGTCACCGAGATCGTCGGCCGCTGGTCGATGGTCGATGTTTTCGTGGTCGCGATCCTTGCATGCCTGGTCAAGCTCGGCACCTTGATGACCATCACCCCCGGCCCCGCCGCTTTGTCCTTCGCCGCGGTGGTCATCCTGACCATGTTCTCCGCGATGTCATTCGATCCCCGCCTGCTGTGGGACCGTCGACGCCACACCTCATGAGCGACGAAACCCCGGAACCCACGATCCGCCGCCGGCGCCGCATCAGCAGCGTCTGGCTCGTGCCGTTGGTCGCGCTGGCCCTCGCCGGCTGGTTGATCTGGAAGAACCGCGCCGACCTCGGCCCGCTCGCCACCGTCGCCTTCGAGACCGCCGAGGGCATCTCCGCCGGCAAGACCGAAGTCCGCTGCCGCTCGGTCAAGGTCGGCACCGTCGAGAACGTCCGCCTCGCCAAGGACCTCGGCGGCGTGCTCGTCGAGCTGCGCATCGACCCGCAGTACGACGGCCTGCTGCGCGAAAGCTCGCGGTTCTGGGTCGTCCGGCCCCGGGTCTCGACCAGCGCCGTTTCCGGGCTCGGGACCCTGATCACCGGCGCCTACATCGAACTCGATCCCGCCGAGTCCGGCGAGATGGCCGACTTCTTCATGGGGCTGGAGGAACCTCCCGTGACCCCCACCAACGTGCCCGGCCTGCGGCTTTCGCTGGTGGCCGAGGAGGCCGGCTCGCTCAGCGTTGGTTCGCCCATCTACTACCGCGGCTTCGAGGTCGGCCAGGTCGAGCGGGCGACCCTCGAAACGAACGCACGCCGGGTCCGCTTCGACATCTTCATCCAGGAGGAATACGCCTCGCTGGTCCGCACCGGCACCCGCTTCTGGAACAACAGCGGCATCGAGGTCAGCGCCGGCACCGAAGGCTTCAAGTTCCGCACGCCCACCGTGCAGGCGCTGGTCACCGGCGGTGCCTCCTTCGCCACCCCGGCGAAGATGCGCGACACGCCGCCCGCCCGGAGTGAGACCACCTTCACCCTGCACCCCGACGAAAAGGCCGCCATCAACTCGACCTTCGAGCCCGATCGGCGGCTGCTGCTCCTCTTCGACCAGTCGGTGCGCGGCCTCAAGGCCGAGGCGCCGGTCGAGTTCCGCGGCATCCCGCTGGGGCGCGTGCTCGACATCTCGCTCGAACAGGCGGTCCCCGGCGACCGCCGCATCCCCGTCATCATCGAGCTCGACTCCGGCGCCTTCCGCCGCGCCTCGGCGCTCGGCTCCGACGGCGAGATCGATCTCGCCGGCGCCGTGGAGTCCGGCCTCCGGGCCCGCCTCGCGACCGCCTCGCTCATCACCGGCGCCCTCTACATCGACCTCGACATCTTCCCCGACGCGCCCCCGGCCGCGCTGACCCAGCGCGGCGAGTACGCCGTCATCCCCACCCTCTCCTCCGGCCTCGCCCAGCTCGAGGTGCGGGTGAATGCCATCCTCGCCAAGATCGAGAAGCTCCCGCTCGAGGCATCGCTCACCAGCTTCGAGAAGGCGGCGGAGGAAACGGCCACCACCCTCGCCGAATCGCGCAATACGATGAAGGAACTCGAGGCGACGCTCGCCGAGGTCCGGACCTTCATGGCCGACGATTCCACCCGCCAGATCCCCGAGACGCTCAACAACACCCTCGCCGAACTCCAGACCTCGATCGAATCGCTGGGCCCCGGGGGGGCGGTTCAGGGCGACCTCCGCCGCACCCTCGACGAACTCCGCGCCGCCCTGCGCGCCTTCGAGAGCCTCTCCTCGACCATCGACGAGAAACCCAACTCCCTCCTTTTCGGCCGCGAGTCCTCCGGCGACCCCATCCCCAGGGCTCGTCGCTGACGCTCCTCACCGATGGCGAATGTTAAATGCAAAATGTTAATCTCCGAATGAGCAGGAATTCCGCTGCCTCTTCCGCCGAAAGGTCCGTTTGTCACTGGCTCCTCTTGCTTGTTGCCGCCGGTCTCGTCGGCGCCTGCGCTCCCGCCAAGAGCTACTACCTCCTCACCCCTGAAGGCCCCGCCCCGTCGGGCGGCGGACGCGGGGTCGGCGTCGGTCCGGTCGCCCTCGCCGCCTACCTCGACCGCCCCAACCTCGTCTTCCAGGAAGGCGGCAACCGCCTCGCCGTGGCCGAG
Source organism: Verrucomicrobiia bacterium (assembly GCA_030431475.1). Taxonomy (GTDB): domain Bacteria; phylum Verrucomicrobiota; class Verrucomicrobiia; order Verrucomicrobiales; family Akkermansiaceae; genus Haloferula. Next base: position 6,835 of record JAUIJD010000006.1, read on the forward strand.
TCCCACCGCTGGGCCGGCGACCTTGAGGACAACATCGCCTCGGTCGTCGCCGCCAACCTCGGACGCCGCCTCGGAACCGGCAACGTCCGCACCTACCCGTGGGCTGATGACGGCGACCTGCGCTACCAGGTCAGCATCGACATCCGGCAGATGCACGGCACCTCCGAGGGCGACGCCTTTCTCGAGGCCGCCTGGCGCGTCTACTCGCTCCCCGACCGGCGCATGACCACCAACCGGAGCTGGTCCGGCCGCGAGCCCCTCGCGGCCGACGGCTACGACGCCCTCGCCGCCGCCCACTCCCGCCTGCTGGCCCGACTGGCCGACGAAATCCGCGCCTCGATGTAGGGTCCCGCCTCGGCCCCACCCGGCGGCAGGCGGCGATCGCCTCTCCCGATCGCACGCCCCGTCAAAAGTCTTGCTTACGGGCCCGCCCCCGCCTACCTCCCCGCTCATGGCCACCGAGACGACCCTCATCCTCTTCAAGCCCGACGCCGTTTCCAAGAACCTCGTGGGCACCGTGCTGTCCCGCTTCGAGAAGGAAGGCTTCAAGATCCGCGGACTCAAGATGATGTCCCTCAGCGACGAGATCCTCGCCGAGCACTACGCCCACATCGCCGACAAGCCCTTCTTCCCCGAAGTCCGCGGCTTCATGCAGGAGACCCCGGTCATCGCCATGGCGCTCGAGGGCGACGACGTGATCGCCAAGGTCCGCGACCTCCTCGGCCCGACCGACTCCAAGGAAGCCGCCCCCGGCACGATCCGCGGCGACTTCGGCGACAAGGGCGGCGAGGCCAAGATGCGCAACGTCTGCCATGCCTCGGACGGCCCCGAAACCGCCGCCGCCGAGATCCGCCGCTTCTTCCACGAAGGCGAGATCCACTGAAGGTGGCTGTGGCATCCTGCCGCAAGCCGTTCCCGTGGCTTCCAGCCGCGGCCTCGCAGACTGCGGCTGGAAGCCGCGGAAACAGCCTGCCGCTGGAAGCGGCAGCTACTTCCGTCTCCACCACGCCGCCAGCACGCTGCCGATGATGCAGTGATACACGGCGGAGATGGCCGCCGGCACCGGGGCGAGGGCGAACTCCGCGAAGTGCTTCGTCGCCAGCGCCGCTCCCAGGCCGCTGTTCTGCATGCCCACCTCGATCGACGCCGTGCGGCGCATCGCCACCGGCTTGCGGAAGAGCCACATCACGCCATACCCCACCCCGAAGCCGAGTGCGTGCAAGACGAGGACCGAGATGAAGAGCGGAGCCGCAGCCGCGGCGATCAGGTCTTTCTTCAGCGCCACGATGCAGCCCACGATCAGCACGATCACCACCACGCTGACCACCGGACCGACGGCATCGACCCAGGCACGGACCCGCTCCGGACGCTTCATCCTGCCGACCCCCGTGTTCACCGCGATGCCGACCACCAGCGGCAGCAACACGATCACCAGCATCGATTGGAAAAGCCCCCACGCATCGACCGGCAGCACCTTGCCCGCCAGCAGCTTCGTCAGCAGCGGTGTCAATCCCACCGCCGCAAAGGTCGAGCACATCGTCATCAACACGCTGAGCGCCACGCTCGCCCGCGCCAGGTAGCAGATCACGTTGCTGGCGGTGCCACCCGGGCAGCACGCCACCAGGATCAACCCGAGCGCGAGTTCCGGTGACAACGCGAAGAGCTTCGCCACCCCCCAGCCACTCGTGGGCATGATCAGGAACTGCGCCGCCACACCGGCGAGCACGGCGCCGGGTTGACGGCCGACCTCGACGAAATCCGCCACCCGCAGGGTGAGCCCCATGCCCAGCATGATCAGTCCCAGCCCCGGGCGAATCCACGGCGCGAACCAGGCCCACGCCTCCGGCTGGAACCACGCCCAGAGACACCCAAGCACGATCCACAGGGGAAACGCCGCCGCAACCCAGGCACACCATTTCGTCATCGGCCGTTTCTAACGATCCCGGCCTCCAAGGGAAGCATGGAGCATGGAAGGAGCGCCGGTTATGAAACCGGCACGCCTGCTCGCACACCCCCGATCCTCCCCAGGATTGACTTCACGTCTCAACCTCCCTCCCCGAAAGCCCTCACCCACCTGCCGGTTTCATCATCGGCGCTCCACGCGGACCGCCTCGCTCCCACCGCCCCCGCGCCTCCCATCATCCGCGCCCGACCACCAAAAACGGCGCTCCCTCCCGGGCCTGAGGAAACACCTCGCCGCCACGCGCCTCGATCCACTCGCGCACGGCCGACGCCTCTTCATCGCCACCGGCATGCCCCGGATAGCACACCGCCGTCAGCACCCCGCCCGGCCGCAGCAAGCCCGCCGCGGCCTCGAGCGCCCGCAACGTTTCCCCCGTCCTCGTGATCACCCGGTGATCCGCACCGGGCAGATAGCCCAGGTTGAACATCACCGCCGCCACCCCCGGCGCGACCCGATCCGCCATCTCCGAGTGCGACCCGCACCACAGCACCACCCGCTGCGCCACGCCGGCGTCCTCCAGCCTCCGGCGCGTCGACTCGATCGCCGCCGGCTGGACGTCGAAGGCGATCACCTTCCCCCGCTCGCCGACCCGGCGGGCCAGGTGGAGCGTGTCGTGACCGTTGCCCGCCGTCGCGTCGATCGCCGTCTCGCCCGGACGGACCACCTCGGCCACCACCTCGTGCGCGTGCTGCGTCGGTCGCTTCATCGGCCCCATCCTCGCCCGCCCGCCAAAGGATGAAACTTGAAACTTGAAACTTGACCCGTTCCCGCCAGCCTGCCGCCCCGCCCGCGCAACGACCGGGCACATCAACCACCGACATACCTCGCTTCCCATGGCCGCGAAAATCTACACCAACAAGGACGCCACCCTCGTCACGATCAAGAAGAAGACCCTCGCCGTGATCGGCTTCGGCTCCCAGGGCCACGCCCATGCCCTCAACCTCAAGGACAGCGGCCTCAACGTCGTCATCGGCCTCTACAAGAAGTCCAAGTCCCGCGAAGTCGCCAAGAAGCTCGGCTTCGAGGTCATGGACACCGCCGACGCCGTCCAGGCCGCCGACGTGATCTTCGTCGCGGTGCCCGACACCAAGATCGCCTCGGTCTATGAGAAGGACATCGCCCCCCACCTGAGCAAGGGCAAGACCCTCCTCTTCTCCCACGGCTTCGCCGTTCACTTCAAGACCATCGACCCGCCCAAGGACGTCAACGTCGTCATGGTCGCCCCGAAGGGCCCGGGTCACACCGTCCGCTCGCAGTTCGTCGACGGCAAGGGCGTGCCCGGCCTGATCGCGATCCACAACGATGCCGACGGCAAGGCCAAGAAGATCGCCCTCGCCTGGGCCCGCGGCGTCGGATGCACCCGCGCCGGCGTGTTCGAAACCAACTTCGAGGAAGAAACCGTCACCGACCTGTTCGGTGAGCAGGTGGTCCTCTGCGGCGGCGCCTCCGCCCTCGTGAAGGCCGGCTTCGAAGTGCTCGTGGAAGCCGGCTACCAGCCGGAGATGGCCTACTTCGAGTGCCTCCACGAACTGAAGCTCATCGTCGACCTCATGAACGAGTCCGGCATCGCCGGCATGCGCTTCTCCGTTTCCGAGACCGCTGAATGGGGCGACGTCACCGTCGGCCCGAAGATCATCAACGAGTCGGTCAAGAACCGCATGCGCAAGCAGCTCAAGGACATCAAGTCCGGCAAGTTCGCCCGCGAGTGGATCAAGGAGGCCGAAGGCGGCTGCAAGGAATTCGACAAGATCCGCAAGGCCGAGGCCGCCCACCCGATCGAAAAGGTCGGCGAGCGCCTGCGCTCGACCATGAGCTGGATCAAGCAGAAGAAGCTCAAGAAGGGCGCCGCCCAGGCCAGCTACGTCTCGGCCTCCAAGTAATTCGGAGAGCGACTTTTCAAGTCGCTCCTCTTTCCCCAAGCCCGGTCCTCCCCGCGAGGCCCGGGCTTTTTCGTGCCCGTCGTTTTCCCGGAAATCCCGTCACCCACGACAGAATCCCCGGCCTCCCCCCGTTCCCGCCCCGATCGGAGGGGGGCGAGCGGACTTGCCACCCCCCGCGCCGATCGTTAGACCCTTCGGCCAACCCAGATCCAAATCCCTGAACCCATGACCGCTACCGTCGTCGACGACCAACCCATCGCTTCCAATGCCAAGCGCCTTCTATGGGCCGGCTTCCTCGCCATCCTCGCCGCCGGCATCGGCTTCGGTGTCCGCGGCGGCATCCTCGCCAACTGGGAGGGTGAGTTCGGCTTCACCGGCTCGCAGTTGGGAGCCATCGGCGGCGCCGGCTTCACGGGTTTCTGCTTCGGCATCATCATCGGCGGCGTGGTGGTCGACAAGATCGGCTACGGCAAGCTGGTGTTCGCCGCCTTCCTGTTCCACGTCCTCTCCGCGCTGATCACCTTCGCGGCGTCCGGCGGACAGGAGCAGGCCACCGCCTACAACTTCCTCTACTGGGGCACCTTCGTCTTCGCCCTCGCCAACGGCACCCTGGAAGCCGTGGCCAACCCGCTGGTGGCGACCCTGTTTCCGAACAACCGCACGCACTACCTCAACATCCTCCACGCCTCGTGGCCGGCCGGCCTCGTCATCGGCGGCATGATCGGCTGGACCCTCGGCGAAGCGGGCGTCCACTGGAAGGTGCAGCTCGGTCTCTTCCTCATTCCCACCGTGCTCTACGGCATCTGGTTCATGGGTCAGAAGTTCCCGAAGTCGGAAGCGGCCGAGAGCGGACTCAGCATCGGGCAGATGTTCAAGGAGGTCGGCATTCTCGGGGCGGCCGTCGCCGCCTATCTCCTCGTCCTTTTCGGCCAGAAGGCGCTGGGACTCCCCGATGCGGTCGCGTGGGCGATCGGTGGTGCGATCCTCGTCGTGGTCGGCTTGATCACCCGGTTCTCGGTCGGCTCGGTGCTGCTCTTCATCCTGTTCATCACCCACGCGCTCATCGGTGCGGTCGAACTCGGCACCGACGGCTGGATCCAGAACATCACCGGCAACATCCTCACCCCCGCCGAGGGCAAGATCCTCTTCGTCTGGACCTCGCTCGTCATGTTCGCCCTCCGCTTCTGCGCCCACTTCATTGAAAACAAGCTCAAGATCTCTCCGATCGGCCTGCTTCTCATTTGCTCGGTGCTGGCGGTCGTCGGACTCAACCTCGCGAGCGGAATGACCGGCTTCATCGCGGCGATGGGCGCGCTCACGATCTACGCCCTCGGCAAGACCTTCTTCTGGCCCACGATGCTCGCCGTCGTCGGCGACCGCTTCCCCAAGACCGGCGCGATCGCGATGTCCATCATGGGTGGCATCGGCATGATGTCGGCGGGTCTCCTGGGCAACGAAGGCCTCGGCTACGCGAAGGACCGCTTCACCGTGGAGCATCTCAAGGAGAACAACCCGGCCCTCTACGAGGAGAACAAGGCGGAGGAGGCAGGATCCTTCCTGTTCTTCGACGAAGTGACGGGCGTCGACGGCAAGAAACTCGGCGCCGCCAAGGAGGTCGCCGAAGAAGAACGCTCTCCCGAGCAGCAGCAACTGGTCGAGTCGAGCATCGCCGGGGACCGCAAGACCCTGAAGGTCGACTCCCTCATCCCCGCGACGATGGCGGTGATCTACCTGCTGCTGATGATCTACTTCAAGGCGATCGGGGGCTACAAGGCCCTCAAGATCACGCCGGAACAGGCCAGCGGCGGTGTGGCCGTCCCCGGCGAGGGTTGATCTCCCTCCCACTCCTCCCAGGCGCGTCCCCCGACCGGGGGGCGCGCCTTTTTCGCGCTCCCCCGGACCGAAGATCCCGGCCGCCCGTGCTCCCCTTCGTCATTATGCCTTTGTCATTTCGCATCCGAGCCGCAGCCTCCTCCCGAATGAAGTTCCTCCCGCTCCTGCTTCTTGCGTTCGTCCTCACCTCCTGCTTCGACCTCCGCGAGGAGGTGCGCATCGAAGCCGACGGCTCCGGGCACCTGACGTTCGACTACCATCTTCCGAGCCAGGCCATGCTGCTCGCCGGGGGGGAGGCGGGTGTTCGCGAGCAGGTCGGCGAGCTGCTGAAGGACTCGCCCGAGGTCCGGTTGGAGACGCTGACGGTCACCCAGGCGGATGGAGAGTCCCACCTGCACCTCGAGATCGCGACCGACTCGATGCTGGCCCTCATGGACCTCAAGGAAACCGAGGCCTTCGAGGCGCTTCCCGCCAGCAGCAGGAAACTCGCCGGGACCTTCGAGGTCCGCATCGACGGCCTCAAGGTGAACGTCGACCGCCGCCTCGACTTCGCCGACGCTCTCGGCCTCGCAAGCCTCGGCATCGGTCGCGAGGACCGGGAAAAGCGGCGGATCGAGTACATCATCCACCTCCCCAAGGCCGCCGTGGCGCACAACGCCGACCGGGTCGAACAGGACGGCCGCACCCTGATCTGGGAGCGCAGCCTCGGCCAGGCCCTCGAGGAGCCGTTCAGCACGCGCTACACCGCTCCCATCCCCTTGCCGGCATGGCTCATTCCCGCCGTCGTGGTGGTGGCGATGCTCGCCGTTCTCGGAGTCATCTCCCTGGTCCGAAAGCTCCGGGCCCGCCTCCGCGGGCGATGACGACACGGCAAGTGCCTTGACAATCCGCAACGGCACGCGCGACATGATCGGGGTGCTCGTCCCTTTCGAGCCCACTCCCCTTCCCCGAAAAGCCATGATCTCCCTGCCTCCCTCCCTCGGCGCGATCCCCTTGATGATCGCCCCCCTCGCGGCTCAGTTCTCCAACGCCTGGCAGATCGATGTCCCCGGCAGCACGACGGTCGAGGTCGCCCTCGGCGACATCGATGCCGATGGCGATCTCGACGCCGTGCTGATGCAGGACCTCCAGGATTCGGTCGTGCTCATCAATCAGGGCAGCGGCTACTTCCTCCCGCTCCCCCAGGCGCCCTCGATGCCGCGCGGCGTCTGCGGGCGCCTCGGCCACCTCGATGGCGACGCCCACCTCGACCTCTTCGTCACCCGCCATCTCGCCCCCTGCGAGGTCTGGATCGGTGACGGCAGCGGGGGCTTCACCAACAGCGGACAATCGCTCGGCGGCACGGCGTCCCGCGCCACGATGGCGCTCGCCGACGTCAACGGCGACACCCACCTCGACGCCATCCTGCCGATCGACGGAAGCAGCGCCCAGAACGAGATCTGGCTCAACAACGGCTCGGGCATCTTCTCCGACAGCGGCCAGTCGCTCGGCCTCGATGCCACGAAATCGGTGGTCGTCGGCGATGCCAACGGCGACACCCACCCGGACATCGTCTTCGGCAACAACGGCGTCAACCGCCTGTGGCTGAACAACGGCTCCGGAGTGTTCTCCGACAGCGGCCAGTCGCTCGGGGCCTCGACCACCAACGAGATCCTTCTCCGGGACGTCAGCGGCGACACGTTCCCGGACCTGGTGATGGTCAACGGCTCGATCAGCGGTCAGGACAACGAGGTCTGGCTCAACAACGGCTCGGGCACCTTCAGCGACAGCGGCCAGTCGCTGGGCAACGCGTTTTCCCTCTCGGGGACGCTCAGCGACCTCGACGGCGATGACGACCTCGACCTCGTCGAGGGCACCGCCGGCAACGAGGACAACCGGGTGTGGCTGAACAACGGCAGCGGAATCTTCAGCGACAGCGGCGACTCGCTCGGTGCCGGCCGCGCCGATGCCATCGCCACCGGCGAGCTCGACTGCACGCCGGGGGACGACTTCGTTCTCGTCGGCTTCGAAGGGCCGACGGAGGTGTGGTTCTCCACCGGCAGCGGCACCCTGCTGGACAGCGGTCAGCGGCTCGGCAGCTTCCAGGCCTCCTGCGGGGCGTCCGGCGACCTCGACGGCGACGGCGATCTGGACGTCGCGCTCGGCAGCCTCGGCGGCGTCATCCGCGTGCTGCTCAACGACGGCGGCGGCCGCTTCACCGACGCCGGCCTCGCGCTCTACAACGGCGACGGCAACAACAACGGCGCTCTGGCCATCGCCGACTTCAACGGCGACACCCTCCCCGACATCGTCGCCGCCAACAACTTCCGCTCGATCGGCGGCGACGAGCGCGACCGGATCTGGCTCAACGACGGCGCGGGCGGCTTCACCCTCGATCCGGACTTCCTCGACGACCAGAACGGCAGTGCGATCGCGGTCGCCGACGTCAATGGCGACACCCACATCGACATCCTGATCGGCAACGGCAACTCCGACTTCGGCGACCCGGGCGAGAACAGTCTCTGGATCAACGACGGCATCGGCAACTTCACCGAGGTCAACACCCTCGGCACCGGCAATACCAAGAGTCTCGCCATCGCGGACTTCGATGGCGACACCGAGCTCGATGTCTTCGTCGGCAAAACCGGCAACGAACCGAACCGCGTCTGGCTTGGCGACGGCGCGGGCAACTTCACCGCGACGGCCCAGGGCATCGGCTCGAGCCGCACCAACGTCTGCATCCCCTTCGACTTCGACGGCGTGAACGGCATCGACGTCTTCTGCGGCAACTTCAACCAGAACAGCGTGCTGTGGCTGAACGACGGCTCCGCCAGCTTCTCGGACAGCGGCAACAGCTTCGGCTCGAACCCCACCAAGTCCGCCGCCGCGATCGACGCCGACGGCGACGGCATCCGTGACTTGTTCATCGGCAACGGCGTCAACAACCCGGATCCCGACCAGGTCCGCACCAACAACGGCTCCGCCGTCTTCACCTTCCTCGAGAATCTCGGCGACGCCCGCACGGCGGCGGTGCTCGCCGGTGACTTCACCGGTGACGGCATCGACGACGTCTTCACCGCCGACACCAACGGACAGCACATCCTCTGGGACCGGGCCGCCAGCTGCCCGGACGTCGTCGCCTACGCCGCCGGGTTCGGCCTCGCCGGCGGGCAGACCGACCCCGGTGCGGACCCCGATGGCGACGACCTGCCGAACTGGGCCGAGCTCGCCTTCAACCTCAATCCCAACGCGATCGACGCCGAGCCCATCGACGACTTCGCCACCGCGACCGCCGGCCTGCCGAAGCTCACGGTGCTCGACACCCCCCCGACGCCGACGATCCGGGCCGAGTTCATCCGCCGCCGCAACGCGAGCTGCCTCGACTACGACCTTACCCTGTCGCCCTGCCTCAAGGGCTTCGTGCCGCTCGGCCCGCTGAGCGTGTATTCGGAAACGATCAACGCCGACTACGAACGCGTGCGCTACGAGTTCACGCCGCCCGAGGGCAACCCGCGCTTCTTCGGCCGCTTCGACTACCGCTACGACCCCTGAGCGAGGGCATCGCGGCACCTTCGATCGCGACCGCCCGAGACCGAGGCACGTCGCACCGGCAGGGCGGACGATGACACCCGGCAAGAATATCTGACAATCCTCCCGATGGTGTCCGGTTGGGGGCGTCGAACGGACCGGAAGGGTCCGCACGACGCTCCCCATGAAGTTCCGCATCCTGTTCCTCCTTGCCTGCACCCTCGCCCCGCTCGGAGCCCAGATCGACCTCGACCTCGCCAACGATGACGAGAGCTTCGAGTTCCGGGGGGGAGCCAAGGACGATCACCTCGGCGGCGATTCCGCCCAGTGCGTGCGCACGATCGTCACCGGCGACTTCAACGGCGACGACATCGACGACTACGCCATCGCCAGCTACGACGCCGGCAGCTACGGCACCGTGGTCCTCAAGTTCGGCACCACCACCTGGAGCCAGACGATCTACAACATCGCCAACGTCCTCGACGTCGAAATCTCCGGCGAGGTGTCGAACAATATCAGCGAGTGCCTCGGCGTCGGCGACCTCAACGACGACGGCATCGACGACCTCATCATCGGCGCCGACCGCGCCGACCACGGCGGCGACCTCAATGTCGGCGCCGCCCACATCTTCTTCGGCTCCGGCTCCTGGACATCGAGCCTCGCGCTCGCCGACTCCGACTGCGTCATCTGGGGATGGTCATCCGCCAGCAACCTTCCCTCCGCCATCGCCTGCGGCGACTTCGACGGCGACGGCATCGACGACCTCGCCCTCGGCGCCCGCAGCTACAGCTCGAATACCGGCCGCGTCGTGCTCTTCGAGGGAAGCTCCTCCTGGCCCGCCTCGATCGATCTCGCCACCGACACCCCGGATCTCGACCTGATCGGCGGGGAAACCGGCTCGGGCTTCGGCGGCGATGTCTGGTTCGCGGATGTCGATGCCGACGGGGACGAGGATCTTTTCACCGGCGCCCAGGACCAGGACCTCCCGGACCAGGATTTCTCCGGTCACGCCGGCTACGTCTTCGGGTTCCACGGCGGGACCGCGGCCGACACCACCGCCGACTTCGAGGCCTCCGGCGTCAGCGACAGCTACGGCTTCGGCCAGCGCGGCGCCGGCGGCGATTTCAACGGCGACGGCTACGACGACATCGTCGTGCTCGCCACCGACTCCCCCAGCCCCAAGGCGGTCGTCTTCCTCGGCTCGGCCACGGGACTCACCAGCAGCAGCGTGAATGCGGCCGATGCGATCATCGCCTTCGCCAGCCAGAACAGCAACGGCACGCCCAGCGCCGTGGCCGCAGGCGACTTCGACAACGACGGCTATGACGACTTCTGCGTCGGCATCTCCACCGCCTCGCCCGAGGGACGACTCTTCGCCGGAGCCGTCGATTTCTTCTTCGGCCGCGCCGGCTGGGATGCCACCGGCACCGAGCGCGATTTCACCATCGCCGGCGCCGCGGCGGGCGAGTACGCGGGTCAGAACGTCTGCTTCGGCGACGTCAACGACGACGGCTACGACGACCTCATCCTCAACGCTCCCTACGCCGAGGAATCCGGACGCCGAAACTCCGGCCAGGTCGAAACCATCCTCGGCCGCGGCTACGAGCCGGTGTCGCTCGAGCTCCGAGTCGATGGCGACGACATCGACATCACCGTCTGCTCACGCTCCGGCCGGACCGTCACCCTCGAGTCCGCCACCGACCTCGCCGGTCCGTGGACCGAAGTCGATTGCTTCAACACCGGCCGCGACGACGACCCGGTCAGCGACAGCGTCGGCGACGACGACCGCCGCTTCTACCGCGCGTCGGATTGAAATCTCAGGCTCGTGCCGGACGGCGGCGGCGACGCCGACGACGGCCACCACCTCCTCCGGGAGGCTTCGGCTCGCCCTGGCGTCCGCGTCCCGATGGACGCGGCTGGAGCTTCTCCATCCCCTCGAGGTGCCAGTCGTGTTCGGTTTCCACCGGGATCTCCTGGCGGATCAGCTTCTCGATGTCGCGCAGGTACTCGCGCTCGTCCGGAGAGCAGAAGGACACCGCGTGCCCGGTCGCACCGGCCCGACCCGTCCGGCCGATGCGGTGGACGTAGGCTTCGGGCTCGTTCGGCAGGTCGAAGTTCACCACCAGGGTCACCGCCTTCACATCCACCCCGCGGGCGGCGACGTCCGTCGCTACCAGAACCGGCAGGCGGCCGGCCCGGAACTTGTCGAGCGTGCGGTCGCGCTGTCCCTGCGAGCGGTTCCCGTGGATCGCCTCGGCGGAGAACCCCGCCTTCGAGATCTGCTTCGCCAGACGGTTGGCGCCGTGCTTGGTCCGGGAAAAGACAATCGTCAGCTCACCCTCGCCCTGTCGGCCGAGCTGCTCGAGCAGCAGCAGGCGCTTGTCCTCCTTGGAGACCATGCAGACGCGCTGCTCGACCTTCTCGGCGGTGGTCACCTCCGGTTCGATCGTCACCGTCGCCGGATCGCGGAGGATCTCGTGGGCCAGCTTCACGATCGCCGGCGCCAGCGTGGCCGAGAAGAACAGCGACTGCCGTTTTTTGGGAAGCAGCGACACGATGCGTTGCACATCGCGCTGAAAGCCCATGTCGAGCATGCGATCGACCTCGTCGAGGACGAAGAACTCGACTTCCGAGAGGTCGATGAAACCCTGGTTCACCAGGTCCAGCAGGCGGCCCGGACAGGCGACCAGCACATCGACGCCGTTGCGCATCGCGTTCACCTGGGGACGCTGACCGACGCCGCCGAAAACCAGCGCGTGGCGGATCTTCAGGTGGGCGCCATACGTTTCGAGGCTCTTGCCGACCTGGGTCGCGAGCTCGCGGGTCGGCGTGAGCACCAGCACCCGGGCGGTCTTCGGCCGCGGCCGCCGAGGATCGCGATGCAGTGCATCGAGGATGGGCAGGGAAAAGGCCGCGGTCTTGCCGGTGCCGGTCTGGGCGCAACCGAGCAGGTCGCGGCCTTTCAGCAGCAGCGGGATCGCCTGCGCCTGGATCGGCGAGGGGGTCGTGTAGGCACGCTCGGAGAGCGCGCGTTGCAGGGGCGCAGCCAGCGGCAGCGCCTCGAAGGAATTCGGGGTCATGTCTTGGAGTCGCCCGTCAACCGGTCGTCGGGACGGGCGGGATCGATGAAGGGGTGGTTGGATGAACCGCTACCCTTTCCTCTCATCGATGAAGACCGGACACGGAGTGGATCCCAACAGTCGGGACCACGGATCCGGAAACGCTCCGGACGGCGGGCTCCTAAGCCCGCCGGGAGCGTTTGGCAAGAACCAACCGACAAATCGCCGCGGCCGGAGCGACCTTCCCTCCCTTCAGAAACACCCAACCCGGAGGTCCAAAGTCTTCGACCTCCGGGTTTGGTCGGGGTGTAGGACCCACCCGCCGTGGATCAAGCGCGGATTCCATGTAGAGCTTTGTAGGTCTGCGGAAGAGTGCAGGTAGCTGATGGCCCATCGTCGAGCCGCATCAATGGAATCAACGAACTAGCCCCATCAGCTTCTCGTAGCTGTCCACCTTGTCGTATTTCACCTGGTCAGTGGAGATCTTGGCGAAGAATTTTCGGGCACAGTCGATCTTCGACTCCTCGATCGGGCGGATCTCCAGCTTCGACATCGACCCCTTGGTCTCGGCGATGAAATAAACGTGCCGGACCTTCCCGGAGTCGAAGACGACGGCCCAGTCGGGATTGTAGTCGCCGACCGGGGTCGGGATGGCGAAGCCGCGGGGAAGCTTGGCGTAGACCACCACCTCGGCACTGGTGTCCAGTTCCTCGACGAACTCCCGTTCGCCCTTGGAGTCGGTGAAAACGTAGTCGTAGATGTGATTCTCCGCCTTGTAGGCCTTGGAGAAATCCTCCTTGGCCTTCTCGACGGCGAAAATGGCGGAGTCGTAGCGCTCGTCGATCGGGTCGTAGGCGAGGTGCTCGATGATCATCGTGGCCTTCTGCTCCCTGATGAGCGTGGCGGCCTTGCTGATGAAGGCCTCGGGGTTGGCTTTGAAGCGGCCGAAGACCGCCACACTGATGCCCTTGAGGATGGCCGCCACCGTCCGTCGGGTCAGCTGGGCCTGCTCGGCGATCTCGCCGATAAGATCGTAGCTCACGGTGGCCCGGATCGAGCCGGTCATGTATTCGGCCTCCTGCTCGGTGACCTTGAAGCTCGTCCTGGCAGCGAGGTCCTCGGGGTCGATGGACTCATTCTGCTCGCCCCGCTTCACCTGAAACCGCAGTTCCTCCACCCGCAGGTCCTTGTCGAGGGCCTTGATGGATTTCTCGATCAACTCCTCGCTGTCGAAGTCGACGGTGTAGGCGGCCTTGCGGTTGATCTTCTCCCACAGCGCTTGGAACTCCTTCTTCTTGAAGTTGTCGTTCAGGACGTTCTCCTTCGCCTTTCGTCCGTCCTCGATGTCGGGCAGGGCGGCGTCGGAATAGACCGAGTCCACCAGTTGGAAGACCTGCTCGGCGTAGGGTTTCAGTTCCTCGGGCAGCTCGGCCAGCGTGCCCTCCTTCTTGGACTGGTGGTAGGCCTCGGTGATCTCCTCATCGACATTTCGATAGCCGTTCTGGATCAGGTAGAAGTCGATCTGCTTGGCCATCGCCTGGGTGACCTTGATGTCGCCCTCCTCGGTCTTGAGGATCTTGTCGGTGAAATACTTCTCGTTCGCCTTCCTCGGCCGGTCGGAAAGGCCCTCGCGGATGTCGTTCTGCAGGCCCTTCACGAAGTCCTCGTACGACTCGTTGGCGATGACCGTCAGGACGTTGACTTGGTGGGCAGTGACCGGGTTGTCCATCCGCTCACCATATTGGTTCACGCACAGCCGCATCCCCCGGCCGACCTCCTGCCGGCGGGAAATGGTGCTGTCGCTGTGCTTGAGGGTGCAGATGTTGAAGACGTTCGGGTTGTCCCAACCTTCCCGGAGGGCTGAGTGGGAGAAGATGAACCGGACCTGCTTCTTCCGCCGCTCGAGGTCGCCGTCGTGCGGGCCCGGGAAGGACAGCAGGGTCTCCTTGTCGCGGAGGATCAGGTCGTAGGCATCCACGTCGTCCGCCATGCCGGCGTCCTCGCCGCGTGACTTCACCTTCGGATCCACCAGCCGCTTGCTCTTCTTGTCGATGGAGAAGTAGCCGTTGTGGGTATCCGCTGCGGTGATCTCCTTCAGGAAACGCTGGTAAGGGCTGTCTTCGAGCTCCATTTCCTCGTTCAAGGCCTGCTCGTATTCCTCCTCGAAGGCAGCGGCGTACTCACCGCCGAGTTCGCTACCGTCCTCGTCGTATTTCTTGTACTTCGCCACCTCGTCGATGAAGAACAAGCTCAGGACCTTGATGCCCTGGTCGAACAGCTTCTTCTCCGCCTCGAAGTGGGACCGGATCGTCTCACGGATCTGGATCCGACGTAGGGCTGACTCGCTCACGTCACCGCTCACCATGCCGACCTCCAGCTTCTTCCCGTTGCTGAACGTGACGGTGTCGTGCACCGCGTCGATCTCGGCCACGGTGAAGCCGTCGTATTGAGGCAGGCCATTCGACTGGTCCTTGAGGTTGTAGCCGCTATGAACCCGGCGGACGACCCGCTTGATCGCCCCCGACTGGAGCCGCACCTCATGCTCGAGCCGAGCGTAGGGTTTCGGCCGGGCCGGGACGATACCCTCGAGAAAAAGATAGCTGTCCGTCCCGCTCAGGCCCTTCTGGGCGATGCCGTGGACGCGGATCTTCTTCACCAGCTTCTGGTTGTAGGCGTCGAGGGCATCGAGGCGGTGGATCTTGTTGTGCTCGGTCTTGTGGGTCGCCGAGTAGCGGAGGATGAAGAGCGGATTGAACTCCTGGAGCGACTCAACCGCCACCTTTCCCTCCATCTTCTGGGGCTCGTCGAGGATCAGGACCGGGTGGTTGGCCTTGATCACGTCGATGGGCCGGCGGGACTGGAAATCGTCCAGCTCCTCGTAGATCCGCCGGGCATCTTTACCCTTCGGGAGGTCCTTGCCCCGGCGAGCGGCAAAGGCCTGGACGTTGATGACCATCACGTTGATCCCGCCGTCCGAGGAAAAGCTCTCCAGCTTGTGCGGGTGCTTCGAGTCGTAGGTGAAGAAGCGGGCCTTCTTGCCGTAGTCCTGGAGGAAGTGCTCGGCGGTGATTTCAAGAGACTTCTGCACCCCTTCCCGGATGGCGATGCTCGGAACCACCACGATGAACTTGGTCCAACCGTAGCGGCGGTTCAGCTCGAACATCGACCGCAAGTAGCAGTAGGTCTTCCCGGTGCCCGTCTCCATCTCGACATCGAGGTGGAGAGGTGAAGCGGCGAGCATCGCCTTGCGGTAGGCCGCCTTGACGGCGGTTCGCTTGCCCTTCTTGCCGTCGATGACGGTGAATTCAGTCAGCGACGTGGCCTGGGGCAGATTCTGGCTCCGCTGTACCTTCTGGATGTTCTCGAGGAGTTGCCCGTCATCGAGCATGATGGGAGCGTTGCGGAAGGCCTCGGTTCCGTAGTCCATCTCGGACTGGGCCTGCTTAGCCGCCTGCTTCCCGGGGTCCAGCCGGTAGCCAACCCCTTCGACCTTCGGCTGGCCGGCGAAGCAATCGACCACAGCGTCCACCGCCGCGGCCTGGTAGTCCTTGTGCTTGAATTGAATCTTCATGATTGCGGTTTCGCCTGCACCGTCCGGTAGGCTTGCTTTGGGTGGCGCTCCATATCGGGGTAGAGGTATTCAAGCTGCCCTGCCTTCCGCATTGGATTCAGGTGGTCGCGTTTCAGGCGGTCAGGGTCCTTACGCCCGAGAAACTCGCATAGTGTGGTCGCCATGAGCGGCTGCCAGTCGCAAAGCTGTAGGATGATTTCTCGAAGTTCTGTTTCGGGAGGACGTTTCCGAAGCGACATGAGCCGCTTCTGAAGGTCGGCAGGGAGGCGGTGGGCCAATGCCGGGTGCTCAGAGGCCAAAGCCGTATGCTTGCCGGCTAAAGCCGTATGCTCGGCGGCCAAAGACGTATGCTCCGAAGTCGGGAAGGCCGTCCCGGGGACGTAGTAGGTCGCCGATCCCCGCCCTTTGGACTCCAGCAGCCCGAAATCCCGGAGCTTCCGCAGCTCCTGGCTCACGGGGAGGACCTCGGCCCCGGTGAGCTGCCGCAGCGTCTGGTTGTCCACAGCCCCCTGTTCGCGGACGAAAATCAGGGCGATCTTCTGCCCGTCGCTCAGCTCGTGGGGAATGGCCTTCAGCCAGGCCAGATCCGCCTCCGAGAGGAAATGGTGCAGCAGCAGCCGGCTCACAAAAAAGTTCTCAGCCCGGCTCGACTCGAAGGTCGGGAGACTGAAGCCGTTCTCCCGCATCAACCGCCGCATCGTCCGGATGCCGCTGCCCTTGGTCTCGGCAATATTGGTTTCGTGGAAGATCGCGGCGAGCGTCGGGTTGCGGAGGGCCGAACCGGCCTCGCCGAGGGAGTCCTCGTTCTTGAGGGAAAAACCAGCATTCTTGATCTCGATCCGGTTGCTGTAGCGGATGACCTGCGTCGGCTGGTGCTCCCGGTAGGACCGGTGCATCAGGGCGTTCACGATCGCCTCCCGCAGAACCCGGGATGGAAGGGTCGGAGTATCCGCCTGCACCTGCCCTTCCTTCAGCTCGAAGCCCTTCGGGAGATCGTCCATCACAGCGGCGAGCACCCGGTCCACCAGCCCGAGAAGGGGCCCCCGCATATCGACGGTGGCCTCGAAACGGCGATCCGGGTCGCTGATCCACTCCTTTCCCGCCACACGGATGTAATCCACCCGCACCATGGGAAGTTCACGGCGGTGGGCCGACCGCTTTCCGAAGACCAGTAGCCCGGTCAGCGTCGGCTTCCACCGCTCCCCGTCCCGGCGGACGGCATTCAGGGATTGGAGTAGCTCGAGGTCACTGTATCCCAGCTCCTCTGCCTCGGGATTCACCTTCCGCCGCAGCGTTCGGTAGAACTCGATCGCATCCGGATCCAAGTCCTCAAGGTCGGCATGGGTCAGGAGCGAAAGGTCGTAGCTCTCTCCCTGCCGGTCACCGTAGAAGATGACCATGTCGTCATCGGTGCAGCTCTGGTCGGTCGATCCGATGCGTCGCCACGCCCCCCTGGGCAGGCCGTGTTTCCTGAAATAGACTGGCTTGTCGCTTGGTGCTCGCTCGTCCACCTCGACGATCAGGACAGTTTTCCCATCGTGCTCTTCGACGGTGACCCGCGGCCGGACGTGAAGGTTGAACTTCTCCGAACAGCCGGAGGCGATGTCCTGCTGAACTTTGTCCGCATCGCCCACGCCGCAAATCTCATAGCCTCCGAATAGATCATCCTCGCTCCTTGCCACCCCAAGCACGATTCTGCCACCACCCAATCCCGGCTCGTTGACGAAGGCACACACCGTCTCAAAGAATGAGTTCCCGACATCATCCCCACGGCAGGCCTTGGCCTCCAAGGTCGGGTGCTCGTCCAGCTCGTTGAGTTCCTTGAGAAGATCGACAATCACAGCGTCTTGAGCTCGGTGTGGGGGCTGAGGGCCTTGAAGATCTGCTCGATGTTGATCTTGGTGGAGTCGCTGGCGTAGCCGGCATCGCGGAAGACGGCTCGCAGGGGCTCCCGCTTGGCAAGAGTCTTGCAGAAGTCCTCGGTGAGGCCGGTGTCGAAACAGGCGGCGAGGGCGTTGTCGGCCACGAAGAAGACCCGCTTGCCCTCGATCTCTTCCTCGGTGATCGGGAGGCCGAGATCGACGCCCCAGTCGAGGAGGACTTGGAAGAGGAGGTCCTCGGGTTCGCGGCCCTCCTTCACGTTGTCGACTTGCAGATCGAGGGCGTCTTGGGTGATCTGGTCAGGCTGGTAGTAGACCTCGGCCATGTTCGAGCTGTCGATCTGAAGCACCCGAAACCCCAAGTCTAACCTCTCAAGCCGGCCTTGTGCGTCTGCGATACTGGCCTCGAGCTCATGGATTTCTGTGGTGGCTTGCTTCTCACGTTCCTCACGTATCTCCTGAGAACCAGGCTTTCGCATCGCCTCTTCTGCAGAATTTTTCAACCTCTGAAGCTTCGATTGCTGTTGAGAGATATCTTCTGCTAAAGACTCCCTAACCCGCTTGCCAGCCCTCCTTATTCGTTCCTTGCCGATATCAGCAATCGATTTGTAGCCCGCCTTGTAAGCCTGGCTCTCTTCGTCACATGGTTCTGGAAGCTGAACCATGATGTAGCGCCGGTCGCCACCATCCTTTGCGTTCAGCTGCATAACAGCATCGGCCGTGCTTGCCGAGCCAGAGAAAAAGTCGAGAACAATAGCTCCAACGTCATCCCATGTCACCGTTCGCACAAGGTAAGCGAGCAGACTCGAAGGTTTCGGGTAGCTCATGATGCCCTCCTCACCAAATAGCTCAATCGCTTCTTGGTAAGCATCCTCGTTCGTTCCTACGCCACTCGCTTTATCGATCAAAGTAGAGGGGCGTTTCACCTTGTTGGCCTGATCATGGCGAAGCGAATTCAGCCCAAACTTCTTAGAAAGCGCGACTCGACTTCCCAATGCGATCTCGCTCGTGAGCTTCTTTTGAGTCCACACGAATGGCCCTTCAATCGAACAGCTTCCAACTACCTTGCCGCCTTTGACTTCGAGGTCGTCCAGGAAGCTTATTCCCGAACTCCCAACTCCGTAATCTCCCGCCTCATAAATTCCGTCATCGAGTGTCGTTTCTAAAAACGCAGCTGGAAACTTTAGTATCTTCCGTGAGTTAGTGCGCTTTGCCAGCGGTTGCCATTTGTCTGAGTAGGCCTTCTCCCCTACAAGCTCAACATTCTCCAGTGACCGTGCGACGCAAATCACGTATTCGGTCATGCTGCGAGCTCGGGGTGAAAGGTGGCTTCCCTTCTTCTTTTTGACCCATGTGAAGATTGCAATCACGTTCTGCGGACCAAATACCTCGTCTACTACTCGCCTAAGATTTGCTAATTCACCATCATCTATGGAAATGTAGAGGACTCCATCATCCGTTAGGAGATTGCGGGCAAGGCGGAGCCGTGGATACATCATCGAGAGCCACTCCGAGTGGAATCGTCCGTTAGCCGCCGAGTTCTGCTTCCACTTCTCCTCATCGAACATGGCATTCCCTTCCTCGTCCCGCTCACCAGCCT
The DNA here is from genome assembly GCA_030431475.1 of Verrucomicrobiia bacterium. GTDB lineage: Bacteria > Verrucomicrobiota > Verrucomicrobiia > Verrucomicrobiales > Akkermansiaceae > Haloferula. Next base: position 26,128 of record JAUIJD010000006.1, read on the forward strand.
CCTCCTCGTAGTCCTCCCGGCTCATCGAGAAATTGTCATCGTAGATGAAGTCGTTCCCCGTGTTGTAGGGCGGGTCGATGTAGATCATCTTGACCTGGTTCAGGTAGGTCTCCTGGAGCAGCTTGAGGGCGTCGAGGTTGTCGCCCTCGATGTAGAGGTTACGGGTCGTCTCGAAGTCCACCGACTCCTCCTTGCACGGCCGCAGGGTCTTGGTGATCGGGGCATTGGCGAGGGCCAGAGACTCCCGCTTGCCCGGCCAATCCAGCCGGTAGCGTTCCTGGGCTCCCTCCACCAGATCCCCGGACAGCTCCTGCCGCAGCAGATCGAAGTCGATGGCCGGCTTGATCAATCCATCCTCCGCCCGGCTTTCCGTCACGCAATTCGGGAACAGCTCCGCCAGCTTCGCCGCATTCGCCTCCGCAAAGTCCGGGGTGTGTAGTTTGAGTTTGTCCATTTTCTAAGGGTTGAGGGATGAAGGTTGAAGGAAGAGGTGTTAGGTGGTCCAGAGCGGATGCTCCTGCCAGTCGGTGGGTAGGCCCATTTCCTTCACGGGGATCTCGGGATACTCGGCAAAAAGTTGATCAACCCGGCCAGCCCACTGACTGGTTGGGGAGATCTGCGACAGGAAGGCCCGGCAAATCATGAGCAAGATGCCGACCCGATTGTTGGTCAGGACGTTCTTTCCGTCCCCGTCCTTGAGGTGCCAGTCGGGGTGCTTGTTCTTCTGGGGGAGGCCCGGGGCGTAGCCAAGGGCCCGGTTCCAGAGACGGGAGTGGTGAGCACAGATGTTTCGGGCGGCGTAGAGGCTAAGTAGCCACGTCTTGAGCTGCTCGTCCGGCATGCTGAAGTGGGCAGCCACGCGATCGGCGATGTCGCCTTCCACACCTCGGTAGAAGGTCAGCATGCTTCCCATGCTCATCAGCTCCGCCACCATCCAGATCGGCAGGTTCCGCTCGTCGTATTTCTTGAAGAAGTGCGTCTTGTAGGCCTCCTTGCTGCGTTCCGTCTCCACCCGGAGGCCTTCCCGCCATTCGATGTAGCGACCGACGCTCAACTCGGGCAGGTTATCCTCCTGGCAGTGCCCGAAAGCCCCATGGGCATGGGCGAAGTGGTAAACGAGTTGGGTGCGGACCGCGACTTCCACCCGCTCAATCGCATCCAGGAGGAGAACGCGAAGGCGGCGGTCGAAGCAGTAGCGGTTCCAGATCGTGGTGAGCGAGGTGCCCGGCTGGTAGGCATCAGAATCGGGAACCCGGAACGGGTAGAGGTAGCCGGAAAGACGGTAGTAGCTCACTGCCTGGAGGCGCTGGATCAGCTCGTCCCGGTCGGCCTCCAGTCCTCGGTCGAGGAGGCGATCCGCCTGCTGCTCAAAGCTGAGAGCGGTCTTCAGGTATTCCACGGCCCCTCCTTTCCGCGGTGACAACGAGGGATCTGGGCAGAAAAAACCTCCCGAATTACGCTTCCAAGGAGAGGCGCGGGAGGTGTGCTGACCCCAAGAGTCCACAGTTCCCCAATATTCGCAAGTATTTTAGTTTTCTTTACTATTTGGACCAGCTTCTCCAGGTGATTTAGCTCACTTACATAGAGTGAGTTATGGATACTGGTGGCCGGCGAGCTCAGAGGGTTGAAGATACTCACGGTTTCCTAAGCTTTTCTCGGTTCTGCGGAAGGCTGAACGGGCCTGAGGTGGTCAAAATGAGGGTGCATCCATGCCGGGGCGTGGACACGGTCCTTCCACAGCCGGTCCCGGTCGGCGTCCGGCATGGTCCGCTGCAGGGTGGCGATGTGGTCGTCGGTGACACCGTCTTTCTTGAGGTGACGGAACGCCTGGATGACAAGACCGGAGGGGCGACCGGCGGTGGCCATGTTCTTCGGCGTGGTGCGACGGAGCTGAATCCGTTGGTTGCCGACCTCCACCGACTTGTCTGAGCCATCGGTGAGATAGACGATCTTGGCGGGAACCTGCTGGGAGAGCCCCAGGAGGTTCACGGCGTAGGCCCCGGAGGGCTGGAGCCGGCTTTCGTCCTTCTCGCTGATGGCCCGGGCGATGGCATCGGGATTTGGGCTCAGGAGGCCGAGCTCGGGGTGCTTCTTCGGGTAGTCATACAGGCCGAAGGCGAGTCGGCGGATGGTGTCCCCGGCGGCAAGACGGCTCAGGGCTTGGTCCACAGCGGCACGCGATCCGAGGTCGAGAAAGCGGTTCGGAGTGAACACCCAACCTCTTCCCTTCCCACGAATCCTCGAAACTACCTTACTTTGGACGTTTGTAGCCAACTTGACGCAGATACTGTGTCAGAAATCCTACCCATTATTTCTGACGAGAAAAGGATGAATTCCTGCCGGCCTGTCCGGCTCACGGCTGGGTCAGGCCGTCCAGCTCCGCCTGCAGCGGCTTGAGCTCCTGATTCATGGCGACCTTTCGGTTGAACTGCTTTTCCCGGCGAATCCGGGCCGCCAGCTGGTCCACCTTCCGGCGGAGTACGAGGTAGCGCTCGCAGCGGGTGACCTGATTCCCGAGGCCCTCGCCCTTCCGGGCCGGGAGCGGCAGCAAACCTGCCATGAGGGCGGCGTAGAGGTGGCCGAGGTCGAGGACAGCCGGCAAGCCGGGCGGCTCGTCCGGTGCTGGGCCGAACTCGGAGGTGAACCGGGCTCCGACGACCCACTGCCCGGAGTCGGCCTCGCTGGGCCGCTTGAAGGCGGCGCTGTGGGCGATGCCGGCCTCGGACCGGAGCCGATGGATCACCGGGTAGGGAATCGCCCGGTCAATGGTATCGAGGACGGCGTCGTCGAGGGCGGGCGTCTTGAGCCGGATCTCGAAGATCTGGATTTCCGGCACTCCGGGCTTCGCCGGCAGGTGGAGCGTCTCCGGGGACAGCTTGTGGGCCCACCGGATCTCGGCGACCTGGGAGGTGAAGAGGTCGCGGACCCTCCGGCTCGGCTGGACGTGGGCGTAGATCCGGGACTTGGGAATGGTCTTCCCGAAGACAGTCTTGGGCGGGAAGGCGAACATGAGCTTAGGCGATGCTCCCCCAGTCAATTCGCTTGCCGTGCTCAAGGATCAATCCGCCGGTGCCCATGCCCGGGGAACAGTCGATGGAATGCTCGCCCTCGATGGGGAGTTCGATGACTTCAACTCGGGAAGCCTCGTCCTCCTCCGTGGGAAAGAATGCCCCACCGGGCTCGCAGTAGAGGTAGAAGTCGCCAAAGTGAGCCCCGCAGGGGCAGGTGTTCATGAAATACTCCGTATCGGCCATCTTGGAGTGGCGACGCTCGTAGTTCGGCTGAGCAGCAGTGATGGCGAGCAGGAACTCGTCGGGCATCGATCGAATGTCGCTGAGCACGAAGGGTTCCTCCTTGCCGGACGCCAGGGCGACGACGCGGCAGGTCTTGCCACATTTCCAACAATCCTCACTGGAGCGGAACAGGTAGAATGGAGGAGAGAAGGTCTCGATGTCGTGAAGCATGGCGTCGGGATCAGTCGGTGGGCTGGACAACGAGGAACGAGATCAGCTCGAAGTCGTCGAGCCCGGTGATGGAGTCGACGAGGGCCGTTGTCTTGCCCGGTTGGAAGAGGCTGTCGATGTCGCCTTCCTCCTTCACGTCGATCATCGAGCGGATGGCGTCGTCGAGCAGGGCGGAGTAGCGGCTCATGTCGCGGCCGTCCTTGGTGGCCTCATTGAAGTGCCGGCAGAGATCGGGGTAGGGTTCCTCTCGTCCCTTGCAGGCGGTTCTGGCGAGATCGAGGAGGCGCTTCACCTCGGTATGCCGGGTGATGACCTCGCCGTCGTTGCCGATGAAGACGAGGTAGTAGGGGTGGAGCCGGTTCTGGTGGTCGATGTTCACCCCGTCCTCACGGTTTCGGAGGGTGAACAGCACTCCGGGAACCAGTCCGCGGTCGGGATTGGCCGGGACGACGGCATGGAGGCCGTTTGGCGTCCGACTCGGGTCACCGTGCTCCTTCACGTAGCTGACCAGATCCATCCGGAAGTCATTCAGCCCGAGATCGGTGATGGAGATGCCGGTCTTGAGGTCCTCCATTTCGATCACCTCCTCCTGAAGCCGGCGGAGCTGCTCCTTGCGGTAGGAAATCTCATTGGCCTTGGGGTCGAGGACGTTGTCACTGCCGGTGCCGGTGACATCAACGATGACCATGCGGTTCTCCACCCGCTCCTTGAGGTTGATGTATTCGTCGAGCGAGATGTCCGGCCAGTAGTTCACCAGCTGGATGCAGGAGTTCGGCGAGCCAATCCGGTCGATGCGACCGAACCGCTGGATGATGCGGACCGGGTTCCAGTGGATGTCGTAGTTGATGAGGTAGTCGCAGTCCTGGAGGTTCTGGCCCTCGGAGATGCAGTCGGTGCCGATGACGAGGTCGATCACGCCCTTTTCCTCGGGCATCACGAGTTCCTTCTCCTTCGAGATCGGGGAGAAGAGCGTCATGACGTCCTGGAAGTCGTATCCCTGGCCGAGCGTCGTCTTCGGACTGGTGGTGCCGGTGATCTTGCCGGTGTGCAGGCCGAACCGCTTGAGGTGCCGGTCGGCGAGATTCTCGTAAAGGTAATCGGCGGTGTCGGCGAAGGCGGTGAAGAGAAGCACCTTCTTGTTGCCTGGATTGATGGGAGACTGGACCTTTGAGCTGATCTGCTGAAGAAGATGCTGGAGCTTGGCATCGTGCTCGGGCGTGACCTTCTCCATCTCGGTGATCAGGGCGACGATGACGGCGCGATCCGCCTCCATGGCCCGCTTCCAGGAGGGAAGGTCGAGATCCTCGAGGGCGATCTCGCTCTTGCCGCCCAAGGTCATTTCGTCCGGATCGGGGAGTTCATCGTCGTCCGGGTCGAAGTCGTCGGCATCCATGCTGGAGACCGAAAGGGACGACCGGTTGCCGGCTTCGTAGTCGTCGATCCGCTGGAGCATCCGCTGGTGATTGGCCTCGAGCTTTCCGAGGGTGATGCGGAAGGCGTGGACCGAGCTTTCAAGGCGCTTCAGCAGGTTGACTGTCATCAGGGCCCGGATGCCCTTCTGCTGGCCTGAGAGGCTGACGTTCCGGGAAATGCCCTCGAGGTCGTCGCTGTAGGCCTGCTCATACTTCGACCGTCGACTCGGAAGAATGAATTCCGCGGGTGTGTAGACGGCGAGGTCGAGCTGGGTCAGTTGGTCGTAGATCTGATCAAACCCGTCCACGTCGTCCCGCGTGGTGAGCGGCGGATGGAAAGCAATCGGGGGCCGACGCTCGGGGAAGGTGCCGATGTCGGCCGTATCGTAGTAGGCCTCGATGTGCTTCCGTGAGCGGGCAATCGTCACACTGTCCAGCAGCTCGAAAAACTCGAAATCGAGGGACTTGAGGATGGCCTCAGGCGTCCGCTCCTCCGCCGGCATCTTGCTCCAGCGAGTGAACGCCGCCTGGGCCTGACGAAAGATCTCCTCGATGCTGCTCTTGGTCTTGAGCTTGGCACTGAGTTTGTCCGATTCGCCCTCGTAGGCCAGGGCGAGCTGGTTCCGCAGGTCCGAGAAGCGGTTGTTCACCGGGGTGGCGGACAGCATCAGAACCTTGGTCTGCACGCCGGCCCGGATGACCTGCTCCATGAGGAGCTCGTAACGGGACTTTCGCTCTTCCTCGCCCGGATTGTTGTTCCGGAAGTTGTGGGACTCGTCGATGACGATGAGGTCGTAATTGCCCCAGTTCACCTGCTTGAGCGGCGTGCCGTGGGAGTAGCCGCTGGTCCGCTGGAGGTCGGTGTGATTCAGGACGTCGTAGTTCAGCCGGTCCGCTGCGAGCAGGTTCGTCTTGAGGTTCCGGTTGTACGTCAGCCAGTTGTCGGCCAGCTTCTTCGGACACAGGACCAGGACGGACTTGTTCCGCAGCTCGTAGTATTTGATCACGGCGAGCGCCGTGAAGGTCTTTCCGAGACCGACGCTGTCCGCCAGGATACAGCCGTTGAAGGTCTCCAGCTTGTTGATGATCCCGATGGCCGCATCACGCTGGAAGTTGAAGAGCTTCTGCCAGACGACCGATTCCTGATAGCCGGTGCGGTCGTTGGGCATCACATCCTCGGTGATGTCCTCGAGGAACTCCGTGAAAATATTGTAGAGCATCACGAAGTAGATCCGCTCTGGGGAATTCTCGGAATAGACGCCGGCGATGTGATCGCAGACCTGATCGGTCACGTCCTCCAGCTTCTCCTTGTCGTTCCAGATCTGCTCGAAGAGCTGCAGGTAGCCGTCGGTCATTGGTGACCCGGTGAACTTGTTGACGAGGTTCGAGAGGGCATTGCCCTGCTGATAGCCGAGATCAACCGCGGTGAATCCCTGCAGCGGGAAGTAGACGGCCGGCTCGGCGTCGGGGGATTCAACGCAGGCCATCTGCTGCATCGAGGATTTCGTTGCGTTCGACCGGAAGGTCGCCTTGTCGCGGATCCACTCCGCACATTCCCGGGCGATAGCCCGTTGGGTAAGCTTGTTCCGTAGCTGGATCTCAAACTCAGTCCCGTAGAGGCTACGCTCCCGCTCCAGCTTCGGAATGAAGAACTCCCGCCGCTCCTTGGGCAGCTTGTCTGTCGCCTCCCCCTGAACGAAAGTGGGTGAGGTGAAAATGAACTCGACCTCCTCGACCTGTTCCAGCTCCTCCTTCAGGGCCTCGTAGGCGTAGATGGAGAAGCACGAGGCTGCGATTCGCAGCTTCGCCCCGGAAGCGACCGTCCGCTTGAGGTCGTCCCCGAGGAGGTCGTTGACGTTGTCGATCGTTTCCATGCCAATCAACCGACGGCTCAGCAAAGGATCTGAGGCCAGCTTCGGATCCAAGTAATGACGGAGTTAGCTCGGTGCGACAAGTCAGCACATTTGCGAGCTCTAACCTTCGTCCGGCGAGCGGCCCAGCAGCTCGGCGGCTATCCGAGGTGTTAGGCGAGGTCGATGAATTCCAGACGGTGCCGGGCCCGCAGCGACTCCATCTCGGCGGTGAGCCAGCGGGAGGACGGGAGCAGGACGGTGGATTCGGTGCGGGTCGAGAGTTCGCGGAACAGCCCGTGGTAGTCGCCAAGGTGGCCGGGTGGGAGGAAGAGGAGCACCGGGCTGACCCGGCCGAAGGGGTCCTGGTTCGATCGGGGTGGCGGGATTGCCTCCACTCCGTTCCGGCCATTCCGGTTTCGCTCGCGCCACTCGCAGGAGGGATTCGGTCGCGATGCTCCCGCCGAATTCAAACCCCTCTCGCTTCGCTCGAGAGCGCTCACTTGCCAGGCCGGAAACATCAAACCCCGCCCCCGGAAGACCGGGGGCGGGGTTTGATGGTCGGGGTGGCGGGATTCGAACCCACGGCCTCTTCGTCCCGAACGAAGCGCGCTACCAGGCTGCGCCACACCCCGATGATTCGGTCGCTCGGCGCACGAGCGGGCGGCTTCTTTCTCCGAATTTCCCCGATGCTGCAAGCGAAATTCGGTCGCTGCCAAAAAAGAGGGGCCGCGCACCCGCGCGGCCCCTGTAGTGTCATGAAATGTTTTCGCAGGGCGGTCGCCCCTCAGCGATGAGCGGAAGATGCGCGATTCTGACAAAACTGTCATGTCGCCATTTTATGGGACAGGCGCCGATCCGGTGCGAAGCCCGCAGGTTCAAGGATCCGCCGGGCGAACGGTGACCAGTCCGGCGTCGATGTACTGCCCGCCCTCGGTCTGGCGGCAGTGGATCGCCATCTGGTTGCGCCCGCGTTTCAGGGTCGCCAGGGCTTCGGGGCGGATCTCGTATTCGTCGTAGCGGGTCGAGTAGCCGTCGAGCGACAGCGCCAGAACGCCATTCAGGTAGATCTCGGCATCCTCGTCGTGGTGGACGCTGAGCCGCAGTTCCCCGGGATCAAAGTCGCGCAGCGCGAAGGTCCGGCGCAGCCAGATCTCGCGGTTCTGCCAGCGCGTGCCGACTTCGGAGTTCGGGGTCTGGCGGGTGCCGAAGCCGCCCTTCCCTTCGCGCCACTCGGAGTCATCGAAGCCGGGCTCAACCCAGTCGTCCCCGGGCTCCCTACCGGTGAAGCGCCAGACGACCTCGGCATCGCGGGCGGTGGGCACGATGGGCGTGATGACGGGTGGCTTCGGCAGCTTCGCCCAGCCGGAGGCCTGGGTGACGTCGCGGGAGGCGTATTTCTTCCACACGGCGTCGTGGTAGAGCATCTCGAGAAAGACGCCGCCGACGACGGGACGGGCGGTGAAGCCGCGGCGCTTGGCCGAGGAGGTGAAATACCAGTCGGTCATCGGAACGCGGTCGGGGGTCTCGTCGAGGAAACGGCGCACCGGTTCGACCAGGGCCTCGAAGTCGTCGCGGTCGCGGGTGAGCGTCGCGGTCCACAGCACCCAGTCGAGCTTGGTGTAGTCGGAGCGGTTGTCGAGCGGCAGGCCGTACTTGTTCTGCACCTCGCGGTAGTGGGCCATCTCCTTGGCCAGCACGTCGTCGGGAAACAGCCCGAGGCCGAGGATGCGGTCCCAGACGAGATTGTATTTCTGGCTCCAGGTCCCCTGGCGGTCGAAGGCGAGACGGAAATGACCGCCGTCGTCGGCCTCCTCGATCCAGCGTTGCGCGAAGCCCTTGGCGAGGTCGTAGTATTTCCGCGACGCCGCCTTGTCGCCGCGCAGCGAACAGAGCTTGGCGTACGACCCGAGCGCGCAGATCGCCTTGGCCGAGAGATTCACGTTGTGGGCCAGGTGCCCGGCGAAGTCGTCGGTGCAGAGCTGGTTCTCCGGATCGAATCCCTTGTCCTCGAGATACTCCGCCCACCGGGTGAGTTGAGGCCAGTAGCGCTCGGCGAAGGAGGCGTCCCCTTCCATCTGAGCCACCGCCCCGAAGAGCAGCAGCAGGTTGCCGCATTCCTCGACCGGCATCTGGTTCTCCTCGCTGGTTTCGCCACCGCCGTAGACCTGGCCGTTGGCGTGCGGATACTGGCCGAGGTCGTGCGGAGCGAAGGGAAACTTCCAGCGCTCGGACGCGGCATACTCCATGAAGGGCACGATGAAGGACTTCGCCAGGGTCGGCCCGAAGAGCAGGAACTGGGGCGCCATCGGATAGAACACGTCGGAAGTCGCGATGCAGCCGTTGCTGTGGTTCTCCTTCGAAAACTGGAGCGGCTGGCCCTCGGCGTCGGCGACGAACTTGCCGGCGGCGAAGCACTGGCGGTAGGCCAGCGCACCAATGTAGGCGAAGTCCTCGCCCCCGGCCTTGGTGAGATCGGCGACGAGCTCCTTGTCGAAGGCCATGCAACGCTTCCGGAGCTCCGGGTATTCCTTCGCCGAAGCCTCGAGGAGGTCCTCCGCCTCCCAGCCGTCCCGCCGCCAGAACGGGCGCAGGTTGTTCCGCATGAATTGGATCGAATAGAGGTCGTCGTAGGCGAGCACGCACCAGCGCGACGCGGGTTCGGCACCGACTTCGCCGAGATCGAAGCGCATCGTCAGCGCGCGTTCGCCGGACGGCCCGGGCCCCTCGCCTTCCGTCGCGGCACTCGCCTGGCCTTCGGGCGCGGCGAGGTAGAGGTAGCCCCAGTCGATCCGGATGTCGTCGCCGCTGCGGGCGAGCACGCGCTGGCCGGTCGAGCCGGCCTTGAGGACGTCGAGCCCCTCGACCCCGTCCACCGCGGACACCTCCGCCGGCTCGTCGGGGAAGTTGGTGGTCAGCTCGCCGGACGCCCGGAAGTGGAACGACACCTCGTGGTCCTTCCCGTCCGCCGACATCGCATCGAAGGTGACGTAGGTGACCGGGCGCGAGAGCAAGGCCATGTCATCGGGCAGCGCGGGCGTCATGAAGGTGAGGCCGAGCTTCACCCCGTCGCCCTCGAAGGTCGCCAGCGTCCTGGTGGGGAGCACTTCGAGACCCGTCTGCTCGAGGACCGCACCATCCCCGCCGCCGAGCAGGCGATAGGTCTTGCCATCGATGGAAGCCGTGCACGACAGCCGGTGCGGTTTGCCGGTCCAGTGGGTCGTGTCGCCGTCGTGGAGGCGGTCGTGCGGCGACCAGATGGAAAAGTAGGGATCGCAGGCGACCAGTGGCACGGAGGGAGGGCGGACCATTTCGGCGGCGGCGGGAATGAGCGCGCTGCCCAGGAGTGCGAGGGAGGCGAGGTGTTTCATGGGTTGGTGCTGTCGGGTTCGGAGGCCTCGAGCCGGGTGACTTCGAGATCGGAGAATCGGGCGTGGGTATCGACGACGCGGAGGCCGACGGAGCCGCGGGCATGGGTTTCGTCCTCGGCGAGGAGGTGACGCTCGCCGTCGAGCATCACCGCGATCTGCGACCCTCGGACGGCGACCTCCAGCCGGTGGTCGCGACCGGGATCCATGGGGACATCCGCGCGGGCGATCTCGTGCCAGCGGCTTCCATCGGTGCGACCGAGCACGATCCGGTTCTGCTTCGGAACCAGCCCGGCGAAATACCCGGACTGCGCATCGTAACCGACCGCCGGATCGGAGACCCGGAAGAGCAGGCCCGCATCACGATCGCCGTTGATGAAGCGGACATTCACCGCCGCCCGGAAGTCGGTGAAGTCACCACCGTCGAGGACGAGCTTCTCTCCGCAGCGGTAGTCGTTGACCGGTTGATCCGGCACGCAGCCGAGGTGGGCGCCGTCGCGCCGCAGGGAAAGGAACTGCTGGTGGCCATAGTACGAGAAGCCTGGTACTTCGCGTCCGTCGCGAAGACCCCGCGCAAGCGGCAACCGGGGATCCGCCTTCACCGATCCCGACGGCAGCGGCAGCGTGCTACCGGGATCCACCGGACGGCCGAAATCCGGAAAGCCGGAATCGTCGAAGCGGAAGGGCTGGACGAAGATCGATCGCCGCCAACCCGGACGACGGTCCCGCTTGGCATGGTAGACGTGCCACCACTCGGCACCGTCGGGGCTCTGGACGAAGCCGCCGTGTCCGACGCCGAAGGTCTTCTCGCTGCTGCGGAAAACCGGCTCGGGGTGCTTCTTCCACGAACTGGGCAGCAGCGGATCGTCCCCCACCAACTCGAGCAGGCCGAGCTTGTAGGTGGGCAGCCACGAGGCCCCGCAGGAGTAGATGAGGAAGGTCCGCCCCCCGTGCTGCAACACCTGAGGCCCTTCGTGCAGTCCGCGGGATTCCGCACGCTCCTCGGTGCGTTCCCACAGGTGGTCGTCGTTGTCGCAGATCAGCACCCGCGGACCGGAAAGTTTCACCGGCGACGCCATCGGGGCGATGTAGAGAAACTGCCGGTCGGTTCCGGGCGCATCCCACCCCGACCAGATCCCGTAACGTTTTCCGCGGTGCTCGAGCACGGTCATGTCGATCGCCCACACGTTCGGTGAACGTCCGTCCGCCCCCTGCCCCGTCGCCATCGGCCCGTGGATCTCGTAGACACTCAGCGGATCGCTCGTCTCCGACCTCAGGACGTAGGTGAGGTGGTTCTCGTTCCGGCCGTCCGACGCCGCGACGTAGATGTGCCAGCGTCCGTCGAGAAAATGGTGTTCCGGTGCCCAGATCTCGCGGGAGAACGGACCGCTCTTCGGCGGCGTCCAGACGATGTGGCGGCTTCCCAGCGAGGTCAGCCGGTCCGAGATCCACAAGGCCACCCCACGGTTCCCCTCGGACTGGCACCAGATGTAGCGGCCTTCGTGGAGGACGACGAACGGATCGGCCCCTTCGGCGATCGGGTTGGTGAAATGGTCCTCCGCGGCGAGACCGGCCGGAACCACCAGGCCCGCCGCCAGACATGCCATGCGGCGGAGGCGCCGGTTCAGAACGTGAAGTTTCTTGGGAGCGTGCACCTTGCCGGCATGCTGAAGGGATTCGCGGATGCTTTCCAGAAACTCCGAGCCCCCCGAAAGGGGCAATGCCGCCGTGCGAGGACGCTGGCAGCATGAGCGTAACCGAATCGCGCCTGGATCGGTTCACCGGCGATCTTGCGCGTTCGGAGGTCTTCCACGAAGCTGGAGAACCTCCCCGAATCCTCCATCCCCATCATGATCCCAAACCCGTCCCTCAAGCACCTCGTCCTATTCGCCGCCATCGCCGCGTCGCCCGTCGCCCAGGCCCAGTGGGCGCCGGTCGAGGGCAAGATGCTCACCCGCTGGGGCGAGAAACTCGATCCCGAAGCCGTGTGGCAGGAGTATCCCCGCCCCCAGCTGAAGCGCCAGCAGTGGACGAACCTCAACGGTGCATGGTCCTACGCCGTCACCTCCCGGGACGCGGAAACGCCCGATCAATGGGACGGCAGCATCCTCGTCCCGTTCGCCCCGGAGGCGGCGCTCTCGGGCGTCGGCCGCCTGCTCGAACCCGATCAGGCCCTCTGGTACGAGCGGACGATTCCCGCCCCCACCGCCGAAGGGAAGAGAACGCTCCTCCACTTCGAGGCCGTGGACTACGAAACGACGGTCTGGATCAACGACCAGGAGGTGGGCAGCCACACCGGAGGCCACACCCCGTTCTCCTTCGACATCACGCCGCACCTTCGGGGCGACGACAACCGCCTGCGGGTCCGCGTCTTCGATGCGACCGGGGACTACCAATTGCTCGGCAAACAGAAGCTCGACCCGGGCGGCATCTGGTACACCCGCGTGTCGGGCATCTGGCAGACCGTCTGGACCGAAGAGGTTTCGCCCCGCTTCATCCGGGACCTCGACTTTGAAAGCGACATCCGCCGCGGCCGCCTGCGGATCGAACCGAAGCTCTCGGGCCAGGCGATGGACGGGGAGAAGGTCCGGATCACCGCCTCGATCGACGGCAGCGAGGTCACCTCGGCGGTCGGTCGTCCGGTCGTCGTCCTCGAGATCCCGGAACCCCGGCTGTGGTCGCCGGACTCCCCCGACCTCTACGAGTTGAAAGTCGAGCTTCTCGATGCCGACGACCAGGTGATCGACGAGGTCGCCTCCTACGCGGCGATGAGGGAGTTCGGGAAGAAGCGCGACGAGAACGGCCAACTGCGATTCACCCTGAACGGAGAGTTCATCTTCCACTGGGGACCGCTCGACCAGGGCTGGTGGCCGGACGGGTTGCTGACCCCCCCGTCGGACGAGGCCATGCTCTACGACATCCAGTTCCTCAAGGACGCGGGCTTCAACATGATCCGCAAGCACATCAAGGTGGAACCCCGCCGCTACTACTACCACTGCGATCGTCTGGGGATGCTGATGTGGCAGGACCAGGTGAGCATGGGCTACGGACCCCACACGGAGCCGGCGGGATCGAACCCGCGCTGGTCGCGCATGGCGCCCAACCCGCAGGACGGCACGTGGCCGGACGCCGCCCACGAGCAGTACGTGGCCGAGTACAAGCGCATGGTCGATCACCTGCGGGACCATCCCTGCATCGCGGTGTGGGTTCCGTTCAATGAAGCCTGGGGACAACACCGGACCATGGAGGTCGGCAGGATGGCCGCCGAATACGACACGACCCGACCGATCAACATCGCCAGTGGCGGGAACTTCTGGCCGGTCGGTGACATCGCCGACGAGCACGCCTATCCCGACCCCGCCTTCCCCGTGGAAGACGTGCGGTTCGAGGACTACGTGAAGGTCGTCGGCGAGTTCGGGGGCCACGGACTTCCCGTCGAAGGCCACCTGTGGAAGAAGGACAACCGCAACTGGGGCTACGGTGGCCTGCCGAAGGACCTCGATGAATGGAAAGAGCGCTATGCCCGCTCCATCGTCATCCTCAGCAACCTGCGGAAGCGCGGCGTGGCCGGCGGGGTCTACACGCAGACGACCGACGTCGAGGTCGAGATCAACGGACTCCTGACCTACGACCGGGTGCCGAAGCTCGAGACCGAGTGGCTGAAGAACCAGTCCCAGCTGCTGCTCGACACCCCGGACAACGTCCGCTGGGAAACGCTGGTGCCGACTTCCGAATCCGATGCGACCCGCTGGCGCTACACCTTCGACCCGCCCGGTGACGACTGGGCGGCGCCCGATTTCGACGATGACGACTGGGACGTCGGCGACGGAGGCTTCGGCACGCGCGAGACGCCGAACACCCACGTCCGCACCGAATGGAACACCAAGGACATCTGGATTCGTCGCGAGTTCACGCTGGACGCAGCCCCGGAAGGCCGCCCGGTGCTGAGGATCTATCATGACGAGGACGCCGAGGTTTTCGTCAACGGCAAGCTCGTGGCGGAACTGGCGGGCTACGTCAGCCGATACGCCCAGATCCCGATCGAGGCCGAAGGCATTCTCAAACCGGGCCGCAACGTCGTCGCCATCCACTGTCACCAGACCGAGGGCGGCCAGTTCATCGACGCCGGCATCATCGATGAAATCAGCATGGAATGAACGCTTCGCAAGTCATCCTTCTCGTCCTCGCCCTCGGCATCGCCCCGGCCACCGCCGAGGTCAAAACAGCCCGATCCCCGGCGGCGTTCCGTTTCGACGGCATCCCCTCCCCCGCGATCGATGATGCCGGAGCCGACGCGCGCTTCGCGCTGGTCGACGGTCGGCGCGATCCGAACGGAGCCGATCTCGACGCGCTGAACGACGGGCGCCTTCCGTCGTCCGAGGACGACCCCCGGTCCAACTTCTTCTTTGCGTCGAACAGCGACGGCGGACGCCTCCGCGTGGATCTGGCGGAGGCGACCGACCTCGAGGCGATTGCCACCTACTCGTGGCACCGCGGCGGCCGCGCACCCCAGGTCTATGAGATCTGGGGAGCGATGGGTTCGAGCGACGGCCTCGAACTGAGTCCGAAGCGCGGCACCGATCCGGCCGAGGCGGGATGGACCTTGATTTCAAAGGTGGACACCCGGCGTGGGGCCTCCGGCAGTGGTCGGCAGCACGCCTCGTGGACCGACCTCGACGGAAGCCGCTTCCAGCACCTCCTCTTCGACTTCCGAGCGACCGATGAACGCGACCCGTTCGGCCAGACCTTCCTCAGCGAGATCGATGTCATGCGGCGGGGAGGCCCCGAGCCGAAGCGTTTCGAGTCGGTGGTGAAGACCTTCGGCCCGGAAGACGGGCTCCGTTTCACCATCGACGCCACCCGGGCGCCTGAACTCCTCGAGTGGTCCGAGAAGGAACTCATCCCTGTGATCAACGAGTGGTATCCGAAGATGGCCGGGATGATGAAAAGCGACGGCTACACCCCGGCGACCGAGGTGCTCCTCACCTACAAGACCGACATGGGAGGCGTCCCGGCCTACGCGGCCGGCAACCGGGTGTCCCTGAGCGTGCCGTTCTTCCGGTCGCAGCTCGACGGCGGGGAGGCCATCGGCTGCGTCATCCACGAACTCGTCCACGTCATCCAGGACTTCGGTCATGCCCGCCGGGTGAATCGTCGGCCGAATCCAACGCCCGGCTGGGTGACGGAAGGCCTCGCGGACTACGTCCGGTGGTTTCTTTTCGAGCCGGAGAAGCAGGGCGCGCGAATCACCCGCCGCAACCTGGAGTCGGCCCGCCACGACGGGAGCTACCGGATCTCGGCCAACTTCATCGACTGGGTCGTCCGGGAACACGACCGCGACCTGTTGGAGAAGCTCAACGCCGCCTGTCGCGAAGGACGGTATGAGGCCGGCCTGTGGAAGGAGTGGACCGGCAAGTCGCTGGAGGAACTCTCACAGGATTGGCTCAACGGTCATCGCGAACGCCTGAAGGACTAGCCGGCTTCCCATCCAGTTTTTCCCAGAAGGCTCGACCGTGTTCCGTTTCGAGGTCGGCCATCAGCCACAGTTCACGCATCAGCGAGGCCTCGGTGATGAGCACTCCAGACGGCTTCCGTTTCCAGCGACGGTAGTGCTCGTCCACCGTCGCCCGGGCCCGGTCCAGAAACTTCTCCTCCCCCGTCCGGCGATACAGCTCGAGTTCCGCCTCGACCATGAGATGGGACCACTTGGCATGATCGCGATAGGCCCCCGTGTCGCGGTTCCGGAGAACCTCCGACGCGTCCGCAATGCGCCGGGCCTCGTTGAGATAGAACGCCTTGCCCGTCCGGGTGTGCAGCGCGAGGAAGCACCGCAGCATCAGCGCCGAGTTGTAGGTGAGCTTGCCATGGTTGATGCGACCGCTCGGCACCTTGATGGCATCGCTGAACAAGCCATCCCGGTCCTGCAGCGTCTCGACGGTCCAGACCACGATGCGGTCGCCCCAGGCATCGAGTTCGGCCTGTTTCCTTCCCTTCTCGGTTCTGGCCAGCCGGAAGCATCCGAGTGCCGCCGGGGCGTTGGCACAGGTGTTCTTCGACTCGTCCTTGTGACCCTCGTGCCACCAGATGCCACCCCCCATCTCGTCGTCCCATCCGCTCAAAACGAACTCCAGGGCCTCCGCCGCACGCCGGCGGTAGCCTGAGCGGCCGGTCAGGTGCCAGGCCTCGAGGAAAGTCAGCACCATCCAGGCATTGTCGTCGTAGTATTTGTCGTTGCCACCCTTGGTCCGGGTCGGCTCGTAGCCCGGGATCTTCACTTCATCGTCCCAATAGGCATCCATCGCCTCGAAGAAATCGTGCATCCGGCGCCGGTAGCCGGCATCGTGGCGGGCGGCCCCGACCAGGGCGGAGAACATCACCCCGTTGCCCCACATCATGTCGGGCTCGGCACGTCCCTCCTCTTCGGCGTAGAGCTTCGAGTCGGGCAACTCAAACCGCTCGACGACCGACGCGCTGACCTCCTTCGCCTTCTCCAGGTAGCCGGCGGGCTCGGCCGCCGACAAGGTCCCGGCCGCGAGGAGCAGCGGGAACGCGAGGACGTGGGAAAACCCATTCAAGGATCGCGGCATGACGAATCGGGGGAACATCGATCACTCTACCGTCGGCACACTCCCATCCTGTCCGCCCCGAACGGGGGGCTGACGCCCCCCTGGATTTCGGGAGATTCCTCCTTTGGCTCCATGCATCCCGCCATCGCACTCCTTCTCGTCATGATGACCTCCGGCGCCCTTTCCGCGCTGCGCGCCGACTCCCGGCCGGAGGAATGGAGCGGCAATCCGCTCTTCGCCGGATGGTATGCCGATCCCGAAGCGGTCATCCTCGACAACGAATACTGGGTGTTCCCCACCTACTCGGCACCCTACGGCGAACAACTTCATCTCGACGCCTTCTCCTCGAAGGACCTCGTCACGTGGACGAAACATGAGCGGGTGATCGAGCAGGCCGACATCTCCTGGCTGCGTCACGCGCTCTGGGCTCCTTCGGTGATCGAGAAGGACGGCCGATACTACCTGTTCTTCGGAGCCAACGACGTGTACGAAGGGGAGGTGGGGGGCATCGGTGTCGCCGTGGCCGATCACGCGGCGGGCCCCTATCGCGACCTGCTCGGCAAACCGCTTGTCGGCGGAATCCACAACGGGGCGCAACCGATCGACCAGTTCGTGTTCCGCGACGGGGGTCATCACTACATGGTCTACGGTGGTTGGTCCCACTGCAACCTCGTGCGACTCAACGACGACTTCACCGGCCTCGTGCCTTTCGAGGACGGTCGCATCTACCGCGAGATCACACCCGAAGGCTACGTCGAAGGACCGACGATGTTCCGGCGGAACGGCAAGTGCTACTTCATGTGGTCCGAGGGCGGCTGGACCGGGCCCGACTACTCCGTGGCCTACGCCATCGCCGACTCACCACTCGGACCGTTCGAGCGGATCGACAAGGTGCTGCAGCAGGATCCGAAGGTGGCGACCGGTGCGGGCCACCACTCCGTCATCCGTATTCCCGGCACCGACGAGTGGTATGCCGTCTACCACCGCCGCCCCCTCGGTGAGACCGAAGGCAACCACCGGATCACCTGCATCGATCGGATGACCTTCGACGCCGCCGGGCGGATCCGACCGATCCGCATCACCCGGAAAGGCGTGAAGTCTCGCCCTCTCGGCCGATGACGGTGTGCCGCTAGTGTCCCGGCCCGCGCTTCCGCACCGAGTCGAGATACTTCACCGCCGCCTCCGTGCGCGAGCGCACGTGGAGCTTTTCGTAGATATTCTTCAGGTGGCCCCTCACCGTCTCGATGCTCAGTGCGAGGCGGTCGGCGATCTCCTTGTTGGCCAGCCCCTCGGCGACGAGTTCCACGACCTCGGTCTCCCGTTTTGAAAGCTCCACCTTCTCCTCGTTCGGGTCGGCCACGGGCTGGTGAAACGCCTCGACCACCCGCCGCGCGATCTCGGCACTCATCGGCGCTCCGCCGGAACGGACGTCGGAAATCGCCTGCCGCACCTCCGAGGGGCGCGAGCGCTTGATCAGGTACCCGCAGGCGCCGGCCTTCAGGGCATCGAAGATCTTCTTATGCTCCCGGTGCACGGTGACGATGATCACCAGCACTTCCGGAAGATGCTGCTTCAGGAGCGCGGTGGCTTCGATCCCCGACATCCCCGGGAGATTGATGTCCATCAGCACGATCTTCGGCCGGAAGGCATCGATCTTCTTCAGCCCCTCCTCCGCGGTTCCCCAGACTCCCACGCAGCGGGCGTCGTCCATCGAATCAACGACTTTTCGCAGGCTTTCACCAAGGGCGAGATTGTCCTCGACGATGGCGACGTCGGTTATGGGCGAAGAGGATGCAGGCACGTCGTCGGCAGATTAGGAGGACTCGGAAGATCGGGCAAGCAACGGAACCCTGAAACGAACCACGGTGCCCCCCCCTTCGCGGGGCTCGATGACACACTCGCCCCCGCAGGACTGCATGCGCTGGTGGAAATTCTCCAGTCCGTGTCCGCCCCCCTGGGGATCCTCGGGCAGGCCCCGGCCGTCATCCTCGATGCTGATCTCGACCATCCGTCCGTCGATCGCAACCCGCAACCAGGCCGTGGTCGCCTCCGAGTGCTTCACCAGGTTGTTGAAGGCTTCCCGGACGGAAAGGAACACCGAGTGCCGGAGCGTCGTGTCCATCGGCGCGTCGGGCAGTCCGGGCGGAATGCGCAACCGGAGCTGGATCCCCGCGCGGTCCATGAACTCGGTGGCAAACGAGGCAAGGTAGTCGATCAACGATCCGAAATGGTCCTCCCGGGGATTCACGGCCCAGACAATTTCATCGAGTGCCAACGCCACCGCCCGCGAGCGATCCGAGAGGGCCTCGAGTTCGGCCTGGAAATCGCTTCCCGCCGCATGCTCCGCGCTGAGCCCGGCCAGCAGTGAGATCTCGGTGAGGGACGCACCCAGGTCGTCGTGCAGATCCCGGGCGATCCTCGCCCGCTCCGCGTCGCGGGCGCTTCGAACCTTCAGCTTCGCGAGTCGGCGCTTGAATCGAATGCGCGCGATGAGGCTCCCGACCGCCGCCGCGAGCCCCAGCGCCAGGATCCACATCTGCGCGACGAATCCGTCCGTCTGCCAGAAGTGCGGCGGCACGACGATGTCCAACGCGGCGGGAGACTGACTCAGCACCCCGTCGCCGTTCATGGCCAGAACCTCGAATCGATACTCGCCGGGAGGCACGGGATCGAAGCGGGCCTCACGCCTCGCACCGATCTCCTGCCAGGTGTCGTCGAGACCCACCATACGGGTCCGGTAGGTCACCTTCTCCGGGGCACTGAAATGGAGCCCGTGGAACCCGAACTCGAAGCGTTTGTTGCCCGGCTCGAGATGCAACCCGTCCTCCGGGATTTCCGCCACCGTCCCATCCACCCGCACCCGGGTGAGATAGACGGGTGGCGGCGTTCGGTTCACCTTGGTCTGCGTCGGATCGAGACGCACCACCCCGAGGGTCGTGGGAAACCAGATGGACCCATCCCGGAACCGGTGGCCGGCCGGGTTGTGCCCCCCGACACACTCCCGGGTCGGAAGCCCGTCGGCGCGGTCCATCCGCAACCAATGGATCGGAGCTTCGCGATCGTCGGCCCGCGCCAGAAGGTCCGCCCGCGACGCCCGGATGATCCCCCCCGTCGAGCCGAACCAGAGGTGCCCGACCTCGTCGGCCACCACGTGGGTCAACTGCGCATCGGGCAGGCCCTGCTCACGATCGAACCGCCGCCACCCGCTCCCGTCGTAGAGGAACAACCCGGACCCGAGCGTCGTCACCCACACCCGATCCGGGGCCTCGACCAGAATCCCCGATACGCGGCGATGGGCAAGGTCGCTCGGTGTCCCCATCCGCTGGAGGCGCCCGTTGACGTCGCGCAGGACGAACCCATCGACCGTGCCCAGCCAGAGCTCGCCGTCCACGCCCCCCCCCATCACCGTCACCTCCCCCCCGGGAAAACCCGCCTCGGGACCGACCCGGGCCACCCGCTGGCCCGTCATCTTCACCAGCCCCCGCACGCCTCCAAACCACATCGTCCCCGCGGAGTCGTGATACATCGCGTTGACCCGGGAAGGATCGTCCCGGCCGATGAACTGCTCCACGAAGCGCCATCCGAGCCAGCGAAACAGGGGCCCCTGACGGGTGGCCGCCCACATGCGGCCGTTGCGGTCCTCATACAAGGCGGTGATCGTCACCGGGCCCTGCCCCGGCGGCAAGGTGTGGTGCTCGATCGAATCCCCGTCAATCACGTCCACCACCCCGCTGCGGTTCGCAATCCACGCGCGGCCCGCGGCATCTTCGGTCACCGCCAGCACGGTCGCACGGCTGAGTCCGTCGGCCGCATTGATGACGTCCACCCGGTCTTCACGGAACATCCCGATGCCATGCAGCGTGGTCGCCACCCAGATATTCCCCTCCCGGTCTTCCAGCATTTCGGTCACCTGGAAGTCCGAGCCGACCGCCGGCATGCCGACCCGCCGACTCACCCCCTCCGGAGAGATCACCTCCAACCCCCCCGGATCGCCCGCCACCCACCGCGAACCGCTGCGGTCCACCAGATTCCCCGGAGCCCCGTCCGGCCCGAGCCGCCCCGACTTCTCGCGTGCGAAGCGATTCTTCGCGATCGCGTCCGACAGCCGGAAATCGATGCTCGTCAGGAGCTCTGCACGCGTGCCCTTGATCCGCCAGTATTCGTCGCCACGACACGCCACCACCCCTCCCCGCCACGGGATCACCTGACTCACCGCGCCATGTTCGGCCGAGGAGGTCATTCCCTCCACCCGCGTCGCCTGGAGCTCATCGAGCTTCAGCAGGTCGCCTCTCGAGGTCGCGAACCACACGGCGCCGTCCGGGTGGGCGAAGAGTCGGTTGGGCCCGAGGCTCGGCAGCGCGTAGCCGTCGGGCATCGCCACCGGATCAAAGTCCAGCCCATCGAAACGCACCACGCCCACCGAGGTCGCGATCCAGAGATAGCCGGCCGAGCCCTGCACCACCGAGTGCACCAGATTGACGGGCATCCCGTCCTCCGACTGCCACATCCGGAAGGTGAACTGACCCTGTCCCGACAAACACCCCGCGAGACAACACCACCACCCAAAACACCGGGCGAGCAGACCGAGGGTCCATGCGTTGAGCGCCCGTGACATCACCGGCAGCATCCGACCTCCGGGGGCTCGGCGCAAGTTCCGGACACGGTTCATCTCACGAACTCCTCCACGACCCACGGGCGGGGAAGACCGGCCTCGCCCTCACTCGGCCACCTCCCCCTCGGCATCCGAGGCGCCCCCGGAAGAAGCCACCCGCAGGCGATCGGGGCCGGCACGAAAGCTTCCCCAGACCTCCGCCTCGCTCAGGGCGTAGTCGTAGATCCGCAGTTCGTTGAAGCGTCCGTTGAGGTTCTGGTCATCGGAAAACTCGGAGCGTCCGAGCCAGGCATTGACGTCGGGAATCGACGACGGTCCCTTGGGATCGGGAAGGCACTCCATGAGCGCCCCGTCCCGATACCAGAACCAGTGGCGGACCTTGGAATCATACATGAGGACGTGGTGGAACTCACGCCCCAGCTCCGTCGCCGGGTAGTCCGAGGTTTCGCGCAGGATCTTGCCATCGGGTAACTTCCCGCTCGCCCGGATCAGGCGATACACCGGCACCAGCCCGACATTGGTCGCCAGGGTGATCACCTGCCCCCCGTAGAACTCGCCCCCGGGGTCGCCGACCTCCCCGACGGTGGTCGAACCGACCGACATCAGCCGCGCCCACGACGTGGCCTCGTACTGGGTCGCCCAGAACTCGATCGACACCTCATCCGCCATCGCGGAGATGATTCCGTTCGGAAGATCGACGTAGGGGGCGCTGGAAGAGCTCCCTCCGGGAAGCCGCAGACCTTCGGCGTCGAAATGCGCCCCATCACCCCGGACCACGGCATCCCATCCCCCGACCTCGTCGGGGATCTCCGATCCGTCCGCAGCCTCCCCCGGGTCCCCGGCGAAACGGTAGCGGTGACGCGGTGCCGACGCGAGCGGAGCCACCCGACTTCCCGGAAACGCGGCCCGTTCCTCCTCGTGGTTCCGTTTCACCTGCGCCGCCGTCAGGCTGCCGGCGTGGATCCTCAGCCGGCCCAACGCCCCGGAATAGCGGCAGAAACTCCCCTCCAGGCTGAAGTCCTCACGCTGCTCGACCCCGAGCAGAATCGGCAGCGAGTCGTGCGCGTCGATCAGACCGAGTTGACGCTTCGCGTCGAGGACCCCATCGACGTAGATCGACTGCGTCCGGCCGTCGTAGGTGTAGACCAGATGATGCCACCGCCCGGTCTCCGGAATCTTCGAGAATCCCATGTCCGCCGAACCCCAGCGTCCGACCGCTCCAAACTCGGGGTGGGCACCGTAGCGAAAACCCGCGAAGTCTCCCGCCCCGCCCCAGCGTCGGCTCCACGAGACCACCGACTCCTGGTCGCGCACATCGCCCTGACAGACCCACAACTCGACGCTGTGGGCTGCCCCGGGTGCGTGCAGGGCCTCGGTCGTCGAGGGCCCGCGAAAATGATCCCGAACCCCGTCGAAGACCACCGCCCGAGCGCCCCCGACCTGCCGCACCACCGGCGCACCGTGAGCCACGAAGTCGCCCGGAATTCCGGTGACCGCCGATGCCTGCCCCCAGGTTTCGTCTCCCGTCGAGAAGTCCCGCGCGTCCAGAGAGATCAGGAGTTCCCCGGCCACCTCCACCGCCGGTGCCGCACCGGCCCCACAGACGAGCAGCCCCAGCCCCAGCCGGAGACTGCGGAGCGGCCGTTTCAGTGTTGGCTTCGGAACTCTCAAGCGGCGGAAGGGCATCGTTTCTTGTCGGTTCCGGAGCCTACGTCCGGAGCCCCGTCCACGACCAGCCTTCGCGTGCCCCTCAAACGGGTGCCTTGAAGGCGGCCGGGAGCCCTTCCGCCCTCCCGGCCGAGCCGATCCGCCCACCCGATGGGGGGGCTGGGCCGATCCGTCGATCCGCGGCAGTCTGGACCGCCTTTGGAACGATTCCGTGGCGAACCCATGATCCCGCGTCCTCTCCGCCTGCCCACCCTTGTGGTGCTCGCCGTCAGCAGCCTGCCCTCCCTCGCGCAGAACCCGGCCGACCTCGTGGTCACGCTCCAGGGCTCCGACTCGACGATGGGCTTCTCCCACGGCAACACCTACCCGGCCGTCGCCCTGCCCTTTGCGATGAACGCGTGGTCGCCGTACACGCAACCGTGCAAGGATTCGTTTTTCTACCAGTACCGGCAGACCAAGCTGCGCGGCCTGCGCCAGACCCACCAGCCGAGCCCGTGGATCGCCGACTACGCGGCCTTCTCGGTGATGCCCGTGAGCGGCTCGCTGGTCTGCGACGAGGAGGCCCGCGCCTCGGAGTTCAGCCACGAGGAGGAGATCGCCCGCCCCTACTACTACAAGTGCCGTATGTCCACCTGGGACACCACGGTCGAGCTCGCCCCCACCGAGCGCTGCGCCTCGTTCCGCTTCACCTATCCGGAGGAAAAGGACGCCTTCGTCATCTTCGATGGCTTTCCCGGCGGCTCATCCGTCGAGGTCCAGCCGGAAAAAAGCCGCATCGTCGGCCACGTCCGCAACAACCACGGCGGCGTGCCGGAGAACTTTGCCAACCACTTCATCATCCAGTTCGACCAGCCCTTCCTCGACCAGGGCACCTGGCAGCCGGGCGGCGAGACCAATGGCGACCTGAAACGCGAGGCCGACCACGTCGGCGCCTGGGTGAAGGTGAAACCCGGTACCGTCACCTTCCGCGCCGTTTCCTCCTACATCGATCTCGCCCAGGCCGAGACCACCCTCGCCCGCGAGATCGGCGACAAGGACTTCGACGCGGTCCGCGACGCCGCCAAGGCGCGCTGGAACACCCTCCTCGGCCGCATCGAGATCGAGGGCGGCCTGCCCGACCAGCACCGCACCTTCTACACCGCGCTCTACCGCTCGACCCTCTTCCCGCACCGGCTCAATGAGATCGGCGCCGACGGCACCAGCCGCTATTTCAGCCCCTACGACGGCAAGGTGCACGAGGGCGTGATGTTCACCGACAGCGGCTTCTGGGACACCTTCCGCTGCGTCCACCCGCTCTTCAACATCCTCTTCCCCGAGCTCAACGCGCAGATCCTGCAAGGCGTGCTCGCCGCCTACGAACAGAGCGGCTGGCTCCCGGCCTGGGCCAGCCCGGGGCACCGCGGCTGCATGATCGGAAACCACGCCTTCTCGCTCTTCGCCGACGCCTGGGCCAAGGGCGTGCGCGACTTCGATGAGGAAAAGGCGGTCGCCGCGATGCTGCACGACTCGTCCCGCCAAGGCCCCATCGCCTCGATCGGGCGCGATGGGGCGAAGTCCTATCTGGAAAAGGGCTACGCCTCGCATCCCGAGACCCACGAGTCGGTCGCCAAGACGCTCGAGTACGCCTACAACGACTACTGCGCGATGCTCGTCGCCGAGGGTGTCGGCAACCAGGAAGCCGCCGAGACTTTCCGCGAGCGGACGAAGAACTACACCAAGGTCTGGGACCCCGAGGTCGGCTTCATGCGCGGCCGCCTCGCCAATGGCGACTGGGATCCCGGCTTCAGCCCCATCCGCTGGGGCAGCCCCTTCACCGAAGGTTGCTCGTGGCACTACACCTGGAGCGTGTTCCACGACGTCGCGGGACTCATCGACCTGATGGGCGGCGACGAGGCCTTCGTCGACAAGCTCGACGGCGTCTTCCAGGCCGACCCCGAGGTCGATACCGGCGCCTACGGGGGCGTGATCCACGAGATGGCAGAGATGCTCGCCGCCAACATGGGCCAGTACGCCCACGGCAATCAGCCCATCCAGCACATGATCTATCTCTACCCCTACGCCGGCCAGCCGTGGAAGACGCAGGCACGGGTCCGCGAGGTGCTCAACCGCCTGTATTTCCCCACGCCCGACGGCCTCTGCGGCGATGAGGACAACGGCCAGACCTCCGCCTGGTATGTCTTCAGCGCGCTGGGCATGTATCCGGTGAACCCGGCCAGCGATGAATACATCATCGGCAGCCCGCTCTTCGACAAGGCCACCATCCACCTGCCCGACGGCAAGGACTTCGTCATTACCGCCAAGCAGAACGGTCCGATGCGGCCCTACATCCATCACGCCACGCTCAACGGCAGGCAGTACGACTACGCCTACCTCACCCACGGGCGCATCACGGCAGGCGGCGAGCTCGTCTTCGACATGGACTCCTCGCGGGAAACGGTGTGGGCTACGCATCGCGGCGCACGCCCGTCCTCGATGTCCACCGCCGAGTGACCGGTCGTCTCTGTTAGAAACCCACCGCACCAAACCATGGCCTCCATCAGCTCCGGCGCCGAGTCGCCGACCCCCGCCACCGCGAACCAGACCTTCCGCGGCCCGTTTGCGATCATGACCTCCCTGTTCTTCCTCTGGGGGTTCATGACGGTCTTCAACGACATCCTCATCCCGCGTTTCAAGGAGGCCTTCGAGTTGAGTTATTTCCAGGCGATGCTGGTGCAGTTCGCCTTCTTCGGCGCCTACTTCATCGGCGCCTTTCTCTATTTCATCATCTCGATCTCGAGCGGCGACCCCATCGCCAAGATCGGGTACAAGAATGGCGTCGTCCTCGGGCTGGTGATCTCCGCCGGCGGCAGCGCGCTGTTCTGGCCCGCGGCGAGCGCGGAAAGCTACCCGATGTTCCTCGGTGCGCTGTTCGTCGTCGGCCTCGGCTTCGCGATGCTCCAGATCGCCGCCAACCCCTACGTCACCATCCTCGGCCCCGAGCGCACCGCCTCCAGCCGGCTCAATCTCGCCCAGGGCTTCAACTCGGTGGGCACCACCATCGGCCCGCTCATCGGCGGATGGCTGATCTTCCAGTACTTCGCGAACTCCGACGCCCACGGCGCCGACTCGGTGAAGGTGCCCTACATGGGCTTCTGCATCGTCTTCCTCGTGCTGGCGGCGATCTTCTTCTTCGTCAAGCTGCCCCACATCGGCGAGGGCAGGATCGAGAAGGGAGCGGGCGCGCTGCGTTTCCCCCATGTCTCCCTCGGCGTCATCGCCATCTTCATGTACGTCGGCGGCGAGGTCACCGTCGGCAGCGCCATCATCAGCTTCCTCGGGCAGGAACACATCAGCGGCCTCGCCGAATCGGAAGCGAGCAAGTTCGTCGCGATCTACTGGGGCGGACTGCTCATCGGCCGCTTCATGGGTTCGGTCGATCTCAGTGATCTGCCGAAGGCGAAGAAGCAGGTGCTCCTGGCCATCATTCCCATCGTCGCCTTCCTCTTCCTGTGGGTCGCCAAAAGCGCCCCGCTCGAGGCGATCCAGGGCGACCGCGAGGGATCGATCGCCTCGCTGTGGTGGGACGGCATCGTCGCCAACCGCAGCGACTTCCTCCACTACTTTCCCTTCGTCGTGCTGTGCTGGATCATGTTCCAGCTCGGCAAAGGCCTCGCCGGGCGCTCGCTGCTGATCTTTTCCTCCACCGCCGTCGCGCTGCTGCTCATCGCCTCCTTCGCCCACGGCGCGGTCGCGATGTGGTGCGTGATCGCCGTCGGCCTGTTCTCGTCGATCGGCTGGTCGAATACCTTCTCGCTCGCCATCGAGGGCCTCGGCCACCTCAAGAGCCAGGCCTCCTCGCTGCTGGTCATGGCCATCCTCGGCGGCGCCATCCTGCCGCCGATCCAGGGCTTCGTCGCCGACCACGCCGGCATCCAGCTTTCCTTCATCGTGCCGATGCTCGCCTACGCCTACGTCGCCTTCTACGGCGCGGCCGGCCACCGCATCGGCCGCCAACGCCCCGATGCCGACCATGCCTGATCCCACCCGCGACGATCGCCTCGTCCTCACCCTGGACGCCGGCGGCACGAATTTCCGCTTCGCCGCGGTGCGCGGCGGAAAGCCCGTCGGCGAGGGCCTGCACCTGCCCTCCCGAGGCGACGACCTCGAGGCCTGCCTCGCCCGCATCGTCGAGGGCTTCGAGACCGTCCGCGCCGGCTGCCCGGAGCCGCCGGTGGCGATCAGCTTCGCCTTTCCCGGCCCCTGCGACTACCCCGCCGGCATCATCGGCGACCTCGGGAATCTCCCCGGCTTCCGCGGCGGCGTGCCGCTCGGGCCGATGCTCGAGGAAAAGTTCGGCATCCCCGTCTTCATCAACAACGACGGCGACCTCTTCGTCTACGGCGAGGCCATGGGTGGCCTGCTCCCGCACGTCAACCGCCTGCTCGAGGAGGCCGGCAGCCCGAAGCGCTACCGCAACCTCTTCGGGATCACGCTCGGCACCGGCCTCGGCGGCGGCATCACCCGCGACGGCGAGCTCTTCATCGGCGACAACTCGGTGGCCGCCGAGGTGTGGACGATCCGCCACAAGCTCGAGCCCGGCACCAACGCCGAGGAGGGCGCCTGCATCCGCGCCGTCCGCCGCGTCTACGCCGAGTGCGCCGGCCTCCCCTTCGACGAAGCGCCCGACCCCCACCAGATCTACGCCATCGCCTGCGGCAAGGCCCCGGGGAATGCCGAAGCCGCCCGCGAGGCCGCCCGTCGGCTCGGCGAGGTGGCCGGCGACGTGATGGCCACCGCGCTCACGCTCATCGACGGCCTCGGCGTGATCGGCGGCGGCGTCTCCGGCGCCTGGCCGCTCTTCCTGCCCGCGATGATCGCGGAGATGAACAGCGAGTTCACCGCGCCCGATGGACACCGCTTCCGCCGCATGCCGGCCATGGCCTTCAACCTCGAGGATCCCGAGCAGCTCGATGCCTTTCTCCAGGGCGAGTCGCGCGAGGTCCGCATCCCCGGCAGCGACCGCCCCCTGCTCTACGATCCGCTCCAGCGCACCGGCGTCGGCATCAGCCGCCTCGGCACCAGCGAGGCCGTCGCCCTCGGCGCCTACGCCTTCGCCCTCCAGCAACTCGACCAAGCCTGATCCCTCATGAAGACCGCCCTCGCCCTCCTGCTCGCCCTCCCGCTCATGCTCCGTGCCCAGGACCCCCCGACCACCCGCCCACCGGCCGACGAACGCCGCTTCCACTCCGAGGCCGTCGAGGCCCTGATCGAGAAGGTGAAGGCCGACATCGCCGACCCGGAAACCGCGCGCACCTTCGGGAACTGCTTCCCCAACACCATCGACACCACCGTTTTCTACTCCGAGGAAAACGGCGTGCCGGACACCTACATCATCACCGGCGACATCGATGCCATGTGGCTGCGCGACTCGTCGGCCCAGGTGAACCACTACATCCCGCTGGCCAAGGATGACGACAAGCTCGCCAGGATGATCGAGGGCCTCATCCGCCGCCAGACACGCTACATCCTCAAGGACCCCTACGCCAATGCCTTCTACCGCGAGGACGACAAGGTCGGCGAATGGCAGCGCGACCTCACCGACATGCAGCCCGGCGTGCACGAGCGCAAGTGGGAGCTCGACTCGCTCACCTACTGCATCCGCCTTGCGTGGAAATACTGGAAGGCCACCGGCGACACCGCCCCCTTCGACGAGACCTGGCTCGAGGCCATGCAGCTTGCCGTGGACACCATGATCGTCCAGCAGCGCAAGGAGGGGAAAGGCCCCTACCACTTCATGCGCAAGACCGAGTGGCAGACCGACACCGTGCCCGGCGCCGGCTACGGCAATCCCTGGCGACCGACCGGGATGATCTGCTCGACCTTCCGCAACTCCGACGACGCCGCCCTCTACCTTTTCAACATCCCCGAGAACCTCATGGCCGTCGTCAACCTCCGCCGCCTCGCGGAAATGCTCGACGCCCTCCACCGGAAGCCCGCCCTCGCCAGGACCGCCCGCGAGCTCGCCGACGAGGTCGAAGCCGCGGTGAAGGAACACGGCATCATGGAGCACCCGAGCGAGACCCACGGCGAGATCTACGCCTACGAGGTCGATGGCTTCGGCAACGCGCTTTTCATCGACGATGCCGGCCTGCCCAGCCTCGTCGCCGTCCCCTACCTCGGCTACGGTTCGATCGACGATCCCGTCTATCAGCGCACCCGCGCCTTCGCCCTGAGCGACGACAACCCTTACTTTTTCAAGGGCACGGCCGCCGAAGGCACCGGCAGCCCGCACCTTGCCCGTGCCGGCGACGGCCTGATCTGGCCGATGGGCATCTCCTCCCGCGCCCTGACCACCGACGACGAGGCCGAGATCGCGAAGTGCATCAAGATGCTCGTCGAGAACACCGGCGGCACCGGCTTCATGCACGAGGGCTTCTACAAGGACGACGGCTCCAACTACACCCGGCCCTGGTTCGCCTGGTCCAACTCGCTCTTCGGCGAGATGATCCACGACACCTGGCAACACCACCGGACGGTGCTCACCGCCGGTTCGTCCGACGCTTCCCAGCCCGAGACCGGAAAATAACGAAAAACCCTGCAACTCGTTGAGTTGCAGGGTTTTGAAAGTGGCGCACCCGTAGGGAGTCGAACCCGAAACCTCCTGATCCGTAGTCAGGCGCTCTATCCCGTAATTCCTATACACTTCAAAAACCGCGCAACGAACCGTGCAATAGAAGCTTGCAAATGCGAACAGTAGTCGCTGAAATGCACCCGTGGGCAAGCCGAAGAAGAGGACCCGGGTGACGGCCAAAAAGGAGGCCGCTTCTTCCATCACGATCCGGCAGATCATCCGGACCAAGGGAGACACCACATGGACCACCTACTTGGTGCAGGGGTGGAAGGAGAACGGGAAGTGGAAGCGCAAGCAATTCAAGAACCGCGCCGACGCAGAACGGGAGGCCGCGCTGAAGCGCGTCGAGTTGGAGAACAAGGGCCGCAAGCAGCACATGGTCCTCTCCCCCCTCACCGAGAAGCAGCACGAGCAGGCCCGGCAAGCGTTCGACAAGCTCGGCGGGACCTACTCGCTCGACCAAGCCGTCGAGTTCTTCCTACGCCACCACCGGGCCCCAGACTACACGATCACCGTCCGCGACGCCGCTAAGCTGTTCCTCGATGAGAAGGAACGGGACGGCCTGAGGCCCCGCACGATTGAAGGGCTGAAATGGACGCTCAAACTCTTCCGCAAGGCGTCGGGCAATCCCAAGGTGCATGAGGTCACGCCTCAGGATGTGGAACGCTTCCTGAGCGGCCTCAGGGCCAAGGACGGCAAATCGAAAGCGTCACGCCGGACATGGGAGATCCACCGCACGGCCCTCAACGGCTTCTTCTCTTGGGCAGCGGAAAAGGACGTGGCAACCAACCGCCCCTTCACCTTCGAGAATCCGGTCAGCGACGTGCGGAAGTTCACGTCCCGGCAGGTGCGGGAGGAACAATCGAAGAAGGGCATCAAGACCACCTCGATCGAGGACCTCGAGCGGATGTTCAAGACACTGCGGCGCTGGCGCGGCGGCAAGTTGCTCCGGGCGTATGCCTACCAGTATTTCGCCGGTATCCGCCCCGGCGGGGAATTGAAGGAACTCAGCAAGTTCGAGGACGAGCTGGTGAACCTCGACACCCGGACGATCACGATCCCCGCCCACATCGCGAAGACGAAGCACGACCGCCACGTCGACATCTCCGACAACCTCGCCGCATGGCTCGAAGTCGCCCAAAAGCCGGTCATCCCGAAGAACTACGAGAACCTCAACAAGAAGGCCCGCAAGCACTTCAAGCTCACCCACGACGAGACCCGCCACAGCTTCATCAGCTACCACGTGGCGCTTCACCGGAGTATCGGCGACGCCGCGCTCCAGGCTGGCAATTCGGAGTCCATCGTCCGCCGGCACTACCTGAACCTGCATCCCCGCGAGGAGGGTGAAGCATTCTTCGGCGTCTTCCCGGCGGGCCACGGAGCCATGACCACCAGGAAACCGGACGGTGAGGCCGCCCCGGAGCATCTGCGGGTGGTGGGTCGATGAGGCGAAACGCCGCCCCGACTTCCATAGCCCATCGAAGGCTGGCTTTAGTTTCGCCCTCCTCTTTTAAAGAAAAGTGGCTTTTTCTTTAAAAGTAGCTCGCCCTCTTAAAGTCCGCTTTCCATCCTCTCCATCACTCCAAACCCCTCCACCCCATGCAGCGCGGTCTCTCCGGTCACTACGTCCCGATCTCCTCCACCGGGGAGAACGCCCGTGCCTTCGTGCCGGCTCCACTCCCGCCTGATCCGCCGCTGGAGATCGATGGCGAACTCGGCACGCTGCTCGACGCCGCCTCAACCGCCCTCGGACGCCTCGACGGGATCTCCTCGCTCCTGCCCGACCCCCGGCTCTTCCTCTACACCTACGTGCGGAAGGAAGCCGTGCTCTCCTCCCAGATCGAGGGCACCCAGTCTTCCCTCTCCGATCTCCTCCGCCACGAGGTCGATGGCACGCCCACCGGCCTCCTCGATGATGTCACCGAGGTCTCCTGCTACGTCGATGCCATGGAGCACGGCCTCCGTCTGATCGCGGAGGGCCAGCCGCTTTCCCTGCGCCTGATCCGCGAAATCCACGCCCGCCTTCTCTCCCACGGCCGCGGTTCGACCAAGCAACCCGGCGAGTTCAAGCGTTCGCAGAACTGGATCGGCGGGTCCCGGCCCGGCACCGCCCGCTTCGTGCCGACCCCGCCCGACCAGACCCTCGAAACGATGGGAGCGCTGGAGAAATTCCTCCACAACGACCCCGTCACCACCCGTCCGCTCCTCAAGGCCGCGCTCGCTCACGTCCAGTTCGAGACCATCCACCCCTTTCTCGACGGGAACGGTCGGCTTGGCCGACTGCTCATCACCTTCATCCTCTGCGCCGAGAAGGTCCTGAGCCAGCCGCTCCTCTACCTCTCCCTCCACTTCAAGCAGAACCGCGACACCTACTACGAGCTTCTCCAGGAGGTCCGCCTCACCGGCGACTGGGAAAAGTGGCTGGAGTTCTTCCTGACCGGCGTCATCGAGACTTCGAACGAAGCTGTCACCAACGCCCGCCGACTGCTGGACCTCTTCCAGCAGGACCGCGTCCGGCTCCAGAACGAGGCGGCCTCGGTCCTGAGGCTCCACGAGGCCTTCCAACTCCATCCGCTGCTTTCCTCACGCAGCGCCGTCGATCTCATCAAGGCCACCGCGCCGACGGTCAACAGCGGCTTCAAGAAGCTCGAATCCCTCGGCATCGTCCACGAACTCACCGGCGGCAACTACGGCCGGCTCTACGCCTACACCGCCTACCTCGACATTCTGAGCGAAGGCGGCGAGCCGCTGTAAAGGAATGCCCCTCTCCCGAGCCCCGCGACCGCGTCGCCGGGATCAAGCTCGACCACCACCTCAACCTTTTCCTCCATGAAGCCCACCCAAGAACTCCGCAAGGCACGGCAAAGCCATCCCTTGCATTGCCCCGAAGCTGCGGAAAAACAGATCCGGGCTTTCCGGGCAATCCGCTGCGATCGGGCCGTCTGTGCCGACGGACACCGATCCGCCGACTCACCGAGGAACTCCCCTCAGTCGGACCCAAGAGAAGCCCCGAGTCGCGACGTGCGGGACTGAGGCCCGAGAAGGGTCCCTCCCGCCGGATCAAGCTGGCCGCTCATGCCTGTCGGCGCTCTTGTCCGAATCAACTGGAAACGGATAGTGTCCGGCCGCTCCCGGAAAGTTCGCGCCACCTCACCCACCCCGCAAAAGGCCGCTTCCCAGAACCCACAGCCCACAAGACGACCCACTCCCAAATGATCACCGGCGAACTCAAATCCAAAATCGACCGCATCTGGGACACGATGTGGTCCGGCGGAATCTCCAATCCGCTGACCGTCATCGAGCAGCTCACCTACCTGCTCTTCATCAAGCGCCTCGACGAAATCCAGACCCTCAAGGAACGCAAGGCCGCCCGCACCAAGAAGCCGGTCGAGGACCCCGTCTTCGGCCCCGGCCAGGACGGGCTGCGCTGGTCGCGCTTCAAGGAGGCCGCGCCGGACTCGATGTTCACCACCGTCAAGGACGAGGTCTTCCCCTTCATCAAGAGCCTCGGCGGCAAGGGCGACGGCGAGGAGGGCTCGACCTACACCCACCACATGAAGGACGCCCTCTTCATGATGCCCACCCCGCGGGTGCTGGCCAACGTGGTTGACCAGCTCGACGCCATCGACATGGCCGACCGCGACACCAAGGGCGACCTCTACGAATACATGCTCGGCAAGATCGCCTCCGCCGGGCAGAACGGCCAGTTCCGCACCCCGCGCCACATCATCCGCCTGATGGTCGAAATGATGGCCCCCACGCCCAAGGACGTGGTCTGCGACCCGGCCTGCGGCACCGCCGGCTTCCTCATCGCCACCTCGGAATACCTCGTCGACCACCACGGCGACGCGATCTACAAAACCGCTGCCTCGCGCCGGAAGTTCAACGAGGGCACCTTCCACGGCTACGACTTCGATGGCACCATGCTCCGCATCGGCAGCATGAACATGCTGCTCCATGGCGTGGAAAACCCCGACATCCGCTACCGCGACTCGCTGGCCGAGGGCTCGAAGGAGGATGCCGAAAAATACTCGCTCATCCTCGCCAATCCCCCCTTCGCCGGCAGCCTCGACTACGAATCGACCGCCAAGGACCTGCAAAAGATCGTCAAGACCAAGAAGACCGAGCTGCTCTTCCTCGCGCTCTTCCTGCGCTTGCTCCAGACCGGCGGCCGGGCGGCGGTGATCGTGCCCGACGGGGTACTGTTCGGCTCGTCGAAGGCGCACAAGGCGCTCCGGCAAATCCTCGTAGAGGAGCAGAAGCTCGACGCAATCGTCTCGATGCCCAGCGGCGTCTTCAAGCCCTACGCCGGCGTCTCCACCGCCATCCTGTTCTTCACCAAGACCAACTCCGGCGGCACCGACAAGGTGTGGTTCTACGACATGCGGGCCGACGGCTACTCGCTCGACGACAAGCGCACCCCGCAGCCCGACAAGAGCGACCTGCCGGACCTCCTTCGGAGGTGGAAAACGCTGAAATCTGAAAAGCTGAAAGCTGAAAGTCCCGAGGCGAAGCGGAAGCGCACTGAGCAGAGCTTCTTGGTGCCGAAGGAGGAAATCGCCGGCAACGACTACGACCTCAGCATCAACCGCTACAAGGAGGTCGAATACGAGGCCGTCGAGCACGACGCGCCGAAACTGATCCTGAAACGACTCGCGAAGCTGGAGCAGGAGATCGCCAATGGACGGGAGGAACTGGAGGGGATGTTGGGATGAATCGACCCATGGTCACACTCGACGAGGTTTGCTCTCGGATAACCGATGGAACCCACCAGAGTCCGACATGGGTGGA
Organism: Verrucomicrobiia bacterium; assembly: GCA_030431475.1. GTDB lineage: Bacteria > Verrucomicrobiota > Verrucomicrobiia > Verrucomicrobiales > Akkermansiaceae > Haloferula. The sequence goes on from JAUIJD010000006.1 coordinate 60,469, forward strand.
ATCGGGGGTCCCTTTCATTTTCGTCAGCAACATCAAGAGCCGTTCCATCAGCCTTGATACCTCCAAATTCATCTCATCAGAGGAATACGAGAAGCTCACCCAAAGGACTCCTATAGAGATCGGCGATGTGCTCTACACCGTTGTCGGAAGCTACGGTAAGCCGGCAATGGTGCGGAATAGTCAACCGTTTGCATTTCAGCGCCATGTCGCTCACTTGAAGCCGAACCGAGACCTACTTGATCCGGAATACCTCGAATTGATTCTCGAAGCCCCAGAGGTCAAGCGACAGGCAGATGAGAGAGTAACAGGTGTGGCACAAAAAACCCTGATTCTCCGAGAACTCCGAAGTCTTCAAATCCCCCTCCCGCCCCTCGCCGAGCAGAAGCGGATTGCGGGGATCCTGGATGCGGCGGACGCCTTGCGGGCCAAGCGCCGCGAGTCCCTCGCCCAGCTCGACGCCCTCCTCCAATCCACCTTCCTCCACCTCTTCGGCGACCCCGTCACCAATCCGATGGGGTGGGAGCGTCGCCCGCTGGGTGAGATCACCTCAATCGACGCCCCGATGATTGATCCGCAGAAGACCGAATACGCCAACCTCCTGCACTACGGGCCTGACCGGATCGAGAAGGAGACCGGCGAACTTCTTCCCGCGCTGACCGCGGAGCAAGATGGACTCATCAGCGGAAAGTTCCTCTGCTCCCCAGGAGAGATCCTGTATTCAAAGATCCGCCCCTACCTCAACAAGGTCGCTCTTGTCCGTGAGAGATGTCTGTGCAGTGCGGATGTTTACCCGGTCCGCCCCGACGGAGAAGTTCTTACCAAGGAATACCTTTGGCTGTTGCTGCGAAGCGGAGCCTTTCTTGACTACGTTGCCGGTTTCTCCCGTCGGGCGAATATTCCCAAGCTCAACCGGAAACAATTTTCCGGCTACCAAGCTCCACTCCCGCCCCTCGACCTCCAACACCGCTTCGCCCGGATCGTGGAATCGGTGGAGCGGCAGAAGGAGCGGTTGCGCGGGCACCTGGCCGAGCTGGACGCCCTCTTCGCCTCCCTCCAGCACCGCGCTTTCCGGGGGGAACTTTGATGCTTCTCTAATGAGTCTTCCACCCTCAAACTTCGACCGATTTGTGGCCGACACGGATCAGGAGATCCGGATGCTGGGTCGTTTCATCCATGCAACCCAGCTTGGTATCGCGGAGGTCCGCAGGCAAGAGTCTGATCGGATTGAAAAGCAACGATCAGAAACGAGCGCCGGCTTTTTGGAAGTGACCAATGCCTGCATCGATCACTCCCTCGCTCACTCGCTTGAGATTCCGAGGTTGGTTCTCTACGGACAGGTTTTTTCTCTCTACTCGATGCTCGAAACCAGGCTGCGGCTCCTCTGCGACGAAGTCGGCAAGCGCGACACATCGATCGGCTGGACGCCCAAGGATTTTGCTGGAAACATGAATCTCAAGAGCTTCCGGATCTTCCTGACGAAGGCGGTGGATGCGGGCGTCAGTGTCTGGGACTCGATCGATACACTCCGCCTCGCCAGAAACTGTATCGCTCATGCGAATGGCTGGATCGCTGATATGGCCCAGGAGGGTGGCAAATTACGACGAAGGATCGAGAGCGATGCCTCTCTCGACATGGTCGATGGACGACTCGTCGTCCAAGCGGACTACATTATCGACAGGTTTCGCGATTGCCACACACTGTTTCGCGAGGCTTTCACGGCTTTGAACTTCGGGCCGGGCCTCATGCCTTTTGAATATCCTCCTGAAACCGGAGTGCGGCCCGAAGCAAAGGCCACAGCGTGATGCCTGTCTTCATTGGGCCATGGCTCGCCGGCTTCACCGGCCCCGTTTCGCTGGACGGGAAATGCTTTGCCATTCGAGACTGAGCCAACGCGGCGCTCTGCGCCGCGGGATCCGCCCCGCCTTCCATGTCCCGAATCCAGATCACCGCCCTCGTCGGACGAGCCACGTCCGGAGTGTCGATCTGTCCGTTCATCTGCGAGGACCACGAGGGAGGGTCTTGGTTCGTCAAGCCCTCCGGCAGTTTACGGGAATCCCTGATCAGCGAATGGCTGGGGGCGCGTTTGGCGAACGAACTGGGCCTGCCCCTGCCCCGCCATGCAATCGCCGAGGTGCCCGAAGGGCTGTCAAATGCCGAGGGTGCGAGCGAACTCCGCCCCGGTCCGGCCTTCGCCTCCGAGTCGCTGGCACCCGGAGCCACCGACCTGATGCCGCACGATCTGGGTCGGGTTCGCCCCGAGATCCTGGCGGAAAGCCTTGTCTTCGACGCCTGGATTCGGAACGCGGACCGGCAGCTCGGCCCGACGGGTGGCAATCCGAACGCGATGCTGGTGAGTCCAGGGAGTCGCTTCTTCCTGATTGATCACGACAACGCCTTCGACCCCGCTTTCGACGCCAAGACCTTAATGGCCCACCATCCAGGCCGGGAACAGGCGGCCGCATGGCTCGACCCCGGCCGACGGGCCGACTGGACTGGCCGAGCACGCAAAGCTTTCGACAAGATCGAGCAATTCTGGCAGGAATTGCCGCCGGAATGGGTGGAGGAGGAGGAAGGACCGGCTCCGGGGATCGAGGATTTCCTGGCCAGGGTTCTGGACATCCTGCGCCATCCGTTCGACCTTCCCGCCGACTTCTGGCGAACTCTTGACCCCACGAAGTGATGAAACCCACCGCTTTTCTCCACGGCACGATCGAACTGGTACCCTACGCGGATCAGGGCGAGTTCGTGATCGTCGGCGTATTCGCGGTGGATCCGGGCGGGCGCACCCTGCATTGGCGCGTCCAGAAGCCGGTGAAGACTACGCGGCTGAGCGGATTTTTCCCCGAAATCGATCGCAAGCAATTCCGGGAGACCTTGAAACACCTCAACGAGGAATGGCGCGAACTCGGGGCGCAGATCAACAAGGGGATTGGCACCCGGGCCTTGGACTTTTCCGAAATGGACGGGACGCTGCTCTTCCGCACGCTCACCCAGCCCCGCGGCGGCAACCTCCGCTACCAAGCGCGGGGAACTGTCATCGAGGCCGACATCGAGGGTTGGCTGGAGCGCCGATTCCGCAAGCTGGTGCTAAGGCAGGTCGAGGCAGTTGAAGCTCCTGAGGAGAAGCGTCTGACCGACGATGTGCGCCGACAACTGCGCGAGTGGAAGGTCGCAAAGACCTGGAAGGAGGCAGTGATCGGCCCCGAAGCCTACCACGCCCGTTTCCCTTTTGCTTACCGGGATGAACCCGAGGCACCGGTTCAGCGAGCGATCAAGCCGCTCCATCTGGCGGGGCCTTCCCCGGTGCAGATTCTGGAGCATGGCGATACGTGGCTCCAAAAGATCCGGCGGCTGCGGCATTTCCGGGAAGCCCCCGAGGTCCTGATCTTTCCCCTCGCTTTTCCGGAACGTCCAGAGACGCCCCACTACGAAAACGCCCGGTTGGTGGCCGACGACCTCCAGAGTGAAGGCGTTGAAGTCCTCGACGCCGGGAAGCTAGTGGATCTGCGTCGGCACGTTCTCGAAGCGGGCACGGACGACCTCGCCTTGTTTTCGAAAGGGGAACAACGTCCGGCGTGAGCGTGCGGCAGGTCATCGACCTCATCGCCAATTTTCTGCTAATTTCCTCCTGATTAGCAATTGAGCTTGAGGAAAGGAAGATTGCTGCTAATTTTGGCACGATTAGCAGCAAATCACCTGACGCATGCGCCTGCCACGGCATCCACCCGATCTGACCGAGCTTTTGGGCGACCCCAAGCGCTTCATTTCGCTGATGCTGGGAGCGGAGGACGAAGCGAAACGCCGGGATCGCTACCTCCATTGGGAGGAACTGCGACACCGTCAGCCACCGGAGGGCTTGAGCCCGCAGGAGTGGTGGGCGGGCCTGAAGTTCCGGCGCATGTCCCAGCAACAGTGGATTCCTCTCACCGACCTTCGGGGGTCGAAGTTCAGCTTCTGGCTGACGCCCCGGATGTTCGAGCAACTGCACGACATCGACTTGAAGTGCGGAGGATCCGTCGAAGGCCCCGAACCCGTGACCAACCCGGAGACGCGCGACCGCTACTACGTGTCCTCGCTGGTCGAGGAGGCGATCACCTCCAGCCAGTTGGAAGGAGCGGCGGTGACCCGGTCGGTCGCGAAGGAGATGCTCCGCAGCGGACGCAAGCCGACGGACTCCGGTGAGCGGATGATCCTGAACAATTTCCTCACCATGAGGGAAATCAGCGGCTGGAAGGACCGCGACCTGACGCCGGAGCTGGTGCTGGAAATGCACCGGATGATCTCCCGCGGAACCCTGGAAGATCCGACCAAGGAAGGAGTGTTCCGAACGCCGGATGATCAGGTCCGGGTGGAGGATGACAGCACTGGTGAAATCGTCCACGTTCCCCCGAAGGCCGAGGAACTGCCCGCCCGGCTCCAGGCCCTTTGTGATTTTGCCAACGATCCCAGGATGGAGGGTTACCTTCATCCGGTGATCCGCTCGATCATCCTGCATTTCTGGGTGGCTTACGATCACCCCTTCGTCGATGGCAACGGTCGGACGGCGCGGGCCGTGTTCTACTGGTCGATGCTTCGGCACGGATTCTGGCTGTTCGAGTTTGTCTCGATCTCGCAACAGATCCTCCAGTCGCCCAAGAAATACTACCGCGCCTTTCTCTTCACAGAGACCGACGGCAACGACCTGAATTACTTCATCCTGCATCAGCTGGGCGTCGTTCAAAAGGCGATCGACAAGCTGCACGATTACATCCGAAGGAAGTCGGACGAACTGGCCGAAATGCGGAGCCTGCTGGACAACCGCAGCGGCTTCAACCACCGGCAGCTCGCCTTGCTTCGCTATGCGCTGAAGCATCCGACCGCCACCTTCACCGTGGCCAGCCACCAACACAGCCACAACGTCGTGCCGCAGACCGCCCGCACCGATCTCGAGGAGCTGGTCCGGCTTGAGCTGCTGAAGAAGGCCCGCGTCGGGAAGGCGTTTCTCTACGCCCCGGTGCCGGACCTTCCTGATCGACTGCGGAACCTTCCCAGTGCCTTCGATTGATGGGTTGCCGGTCGGGATGCTTGGCTCCGTTAGGGATTGCGGTAACACCGGAATCCATGGGAAACCTCGGGTGCTGGCCATGAGGGCGTCATGGCCGGTCGAGCGAGACCGACCATGAGCAACTTCACCTTCCTCCCCGCCGAGTTCCGCTCGATCGCCGAGGCCGCGACGAAGGCGGAGGGCCACATCCACGGCGACCCACGGGCGGCTTGCTTCCATGCCCGCTTCGCGCTGGAGGCGATGGTCCACTGGCTCTACCGGCACGATCCGGCGCTGCGGATGCCCTACGACCAGAGCCTCGGCGCTCTGCTCCACGAGCCCAGCTTCCAGAACCTGCTGCCGGAGGCGGTCTTCCAGAAGGCGCGGGTGGTCCAGAAGCGGGGCAACGACGCCGTCCACAGCCAGCGGCCGATCCGCCAATACGACGCGCTCCAGGTGGTCAAGGAGCTGCACCATCTCTGCTACTGGCTGGTCCGGACCTATGCCCCGCAGGCGTCACGCGAGGGAGCGGCGTGGCGGGACGACCGGGTGCCATCCGCCCCGGACAACGCTGCGACGGTGCCACGCAAGGAGTTGGAGGCGCTGGAGAAGCAGCTCGCCGAGCGAAACGAGGAGGCGCTGAAGCAGCAACGGGAGCGCGATGAACTGGATGCCGAGCTGCAACGGCTGCGGCAGGAGGTCGAGGCGGTGCGCCAGACCCAGGAGGCGGTTCCGGATTCCCACGATTACTCGGAGGCGGAAACCCGCCGCTACCTGATCGACGTGGAGCTGCGGCGGGCCGGGTGGAAGCTGAACGGTCCGAACGATCGCGAGTACAAGGTGACCGGTATGCCCAACGTGCAGGGCATCGGCTACGTCGATTATGTCCTGTGGGGTGACGATGGTCTGCCGCTGGCGGTGGTCGAGGCGAAGAAGACCGGCGTCGATCCCGAGGTCGGCCGCCAGCAAGCGAAGCTCTACGCCGACGCGCTGGAGAAGATGCACGGCCGGCGACCGCTGATCTTCTACACCAATGGTTACACGATCTGGCTGTGGGACGACACGACCTACCCGCCGCGCCGGGTGGCCGGGTTCTACAAGAAGGACGAACTCGCCCGCCTGATCCATCGCCGCACCCAGCGCGCCGCACTGGACGTGGCGCCGCTGAACATGTCCATCGTTGAACGCTACTACCAGAAGCGGGTGATCGGCAGCATCTGCGGCCACTTCACCGACGCCCAACGCAAGGCGCTGCTGGTGATGGCCACCGGCACCGGCAAGACCCGCACGGCGATTGCGCTTGTCGATCTGCTGCAACGCGCCGGCTGGGTGAAGCGGGCGCTCTTCCTCGCCGACCGGGTGTCGCTGGTGAACCAGGCGTGCAACGCCTTCAAGACCCACCTGCCCGAGGCCAGTCCGGTGAACCTCGTCACGGAGAAGGACGGTCAGGGCCGGGTTTTCGTCTGCACCTACCCGACGATGATGGGCCTCATCGACCAGTCCGACGGCGACCTGGCGCGGTTCGGGGTCGGGCATTTCGACCTCGTGATCATCGACGAGGCGCACCGCTCGGTTTACCAGCGATACGGGGCGATCTTCCGCTACTTCGATTCGCTACTGGTCGGCCTGACCGCCACGCCCCGCGAGGAGATCGACAAGAACACCTACGACCTCTTCGACCTCGAATCCGGCGTGCCGACCGATGCCTACGAGCTGACGAAGGCGGTCAGCGACGGCTTCCTTGTGCCCTACCAGGCCGAGCAGGTGGACCTGCGCTTTCCCCGCGAGGGGATCGACTACGACTCGCTGAGCGACGAGGAAAAGGCCCAGTGGGAAAGCCTCGACTGGGGCGACGACGAGGAGCAGCCGTTGCCCGACCGGGTGAACGCGGCGGCGGTCAACAGTTGGCTCTTCAACAAGGACACCGTGGACAAGGTGCTCCAGCACCTGATGGAACACGGCCACAAGGTCGAGGGCGGCGACCGACTCGGGAAGACGATCATCTTCGCCCGCAACCACGACCACGCGAAGTTCATCGAGGAACGGTTCAACCACCACTACCCCCAGCACGCCGGCCATTTCGCCCGCGTGATCGACAACCAGTCGAAGTATCCGCAGAGCCTCATCGACGACTTCTCGGAGAAGGACAAGGCCCCGCACATCGCGATCTCGGTGGACATGCTCGATACCGGCATCGACGTGCCCGAGGTGGTGAACCTCGTGTTTTTCAAGCCGGTGTATTCCAAGATCAAGTTCTGGCAGATGATCGGCCGGGGCACGCGACTGTGCCCGGATCTCTTCGGGCCGGATGAGCCCAAGCAGAACTTCCGGATCTTCGACTTCTGCTTCAACTTCGACTTCTTCCGCGAGAACCCGGACGGGATCAACGCCAGCGACAGCCCGCCGCTCGGCACGCGGCTTTTCCGGGCACGGGTGCAACTGCTCGGGCATGTTCAGGCGCACCCGGAACTGGACCCAGACGCCGGGCTCGGATCGTCGCTGGCCAACATGCTGCATGCCGAGGTGGCCTCGATGAACGAGGAGAACTTCATCGTCAGGATGAACCGCGAGGTCGTGGAGCGGTTTCAGGACCGGGGGGTGTGGGATCGACTGAGCGAAGCCGACCGCGAGACTTTGCAGCGGGAGGTCGCCGGGCTGCCGTCGCAGATCGAGACCGACGATCTCGAGTCGCGGCTGTTCGACCTCACGGCGCTGCGGATGCAACTGGCGCTGCTGGGGGCTGACGCGGCCGTCTTCGAAGGCCTGCGCAAGCGGGTAGTGGAAGTCGCCTGCCTGCTGGAGGAGAAGGCGGCGGTACCGGCGGTGGCGGCGCAACTCGAATACCTCGCCCGCGTGCAGGAGGCCGAGTTCTGGCAAGGCATGGACCTCCCGACACTGGAGGACCTGCGTCTCCGGTTGCGGGGACTTGTGCCCTTCCTCGACAAGAAGAAGCGGAAGATCGTTTACACCGACTTCAAGGACGAGGTGCTCGGGATCCGACCGGAGGAGGGGCTGGAAGTGCCGTCGATGACCGGTGCGCAGTATGAGAAAAAGGTGCAGGCCTACCTGCGTGAGCACCTCGACGATCTGGTGATCCACCGGCTTCGGACGAACGAACCGCTGACACCGACCGATCTTGAGGAACTGGAGCGGACTCTGGCAGCCATCGGCGAGGCGGATGGCGAAACCCTGCTCGCCGGCCTGCTGGAGCGGAGCGGCGCTCCGTCACTGATACATTTCATTCGCGGAATCGTCGGCATGGATCGAGCAGCGGCCCAAGCGGCGTTCGCCGAATTTCTAAACGACCGGAGCCTCACCGCCCCGCAAATCCGCTTCATCGAAATGGTGATCGATCAGCTCACGGCCCGCGGCGTGATGGACGCCTCCGCGCTCTACGACCCCCCCTTCAACAGCCTCCACGCCGGCGGGCCAGATGAGCTATTCGCTGGCCGCGAGAACGTGATCGAGGGCATTTTCGAAGCACTGAACAGAGTCACCCCCCCGGTAGATAGGACTGCGGGATAACAACAACAATCTCGTTCGATGAGGTCTTCGTAACTGGAACCGCGCGCTCTTCCACACGAACCGCTGCCTCGATTCCGACGTCTCGGGCACCTCCCGGGCACCCGACTCCTAGCTCCCGATCTCACTTCATGATACTCGATTTTCCAGCACACGGTTCACGAATTCGTGTGGAGGGAAGCAAGACACCTGAAGGTGAGCGCGTTACCCATTTCTGGCTCCACCCAGGAGAACCCGAGCCGACACTTTCCGTCTCAATCGAGCCTCTTGTAGAGGGTCTATTTCTAGATGCGGAGGCCCTACTCTCATCTGCATCCAAACCTTCCCTATTCACTCTCCTCTTGCCGTGGTTGAAAGGCCCGGAGCAGGAGATCCAACGCTTTTGGTGCTCGTTCTCCGAAGCCGATGCAAGCCGACAGGCATTGTGGGACCGCACCGACAAAAGCGGGCTACGCGGGCGGGACCTGGGCGTTTTTATCCATGATGTATATCGGTTCCCCGACCTTAGTTTCAAAGAGAAGGTCACGGCAGCAGAGTCCATTGTCGGGTGGATCCTTGAAGGGATGGGCCAAGACCCAGTCCGTTTCCGCTCTCTCTATGAGGCGATGAACGGCGAATACCACCTGCCCTTGCCAGGTCGTCTACCTCCAGACTACACGGCTGAAGGAATTTCCTACCGGATCATGGTCGGTAAAGCGCTACTTCCGGTGCGAGCGTGCTCTTCCCAGCGCCACGAACTAAAAGCCAGATTACTGGAGTGCTTCGCAAACTCCATCCAGCGGGATCACTGTCTCCCCACAAAGAAGAAGTTGCGAGAGCTCGAAGGGCTTCAAAGCGGTAGCGAGGCAGCGAGAGCTTTTCGGGAGACTGGCCTAGGTGGCCTCCCGGAAGCCAAAGGTTGACAACCCTCCGTACGGGCGTCTGCCAGTGTTCAGATTCTGCCTGCGCCCGCATCTTCGCGGCCATGGCTACTAATCAACACCACCCGCAACTCGTAGGCACCTCCCGCGTGATGGAACTGGTCTTCCCGGACCCGGACTCCCGGCCTGGAAAACGCACCTTCCTCGAATGGCAATATCGAGGCTACTTCCGCTTCCACAAGATCGGCCGGCGCACGTTCTACAACGCTGAGGAGGTCGCATCCGACCTCGCCCGCCGCTTCCGCATCGAAGCCATCGACTAAAGCAACAGGCCGCCTCCAGGGAGAACGGCCTGCCGCGATTACGAGTTGCAAAAGGAAACCACTCCCGGAGCCGGCTTTCAACCACGAAAGTCCGATGCCCAACATAGCTTTTCCGCCTTCGGAACGCCGCCCCAAACGACCAACGCTCGCACCGAGGCGAACACCAGACCTCATCGACTCCAAACTGCTAAGTGCCGTGTCAGTCCTTCTCTGGCACCTTGAGGTTCGCGACCTCTCCGCACTCTACAAGTCCGACGATGAGAAGCAGGCACTCCGTGTCATCATCAGCAACTTCCACGAACCTCTTCACCGGCGATTGGCTGACCGAGTGATGCATGCCTGGAATCACGCGACGAAGGAAGGAAAGACGCTGGCCGACGCACTTCGCACCCTCGACGACGAGGAGGCGTGGTGGATCCGGTGCCAGTTGCCGACCGATGTTTCGACAATCTCGGAATCTGAGCGCTTTGTCCGCAGGACTGTTGGCGAGTTATGGAGAGAGTTGCGCCATGAGTAACGTGTTCAAAGACCAGATGACAACGATCACGCCGCCAGTGGAGTCCCAGGCGCCCGTCATCTACTATGACGGCAGTCGATACCTGCTCGACAGCGGCGAAAGATTCATCCCCATCGACCAGAGGAGTGCCATCCGTCACCTTAAGCGGAGCGGCATCGCCGAAGATGAGGTCGAGGAGGAAGTCTGCCAAATCCAGACCGATGGGTTTGTGGACTACGCCGGGCCGCTAGCAGGGCATTCGCGTGGCGTGCATGAGGCCGGAGGACAACGACTCCTGGCGACAAGCTCACCCTCGGTCATTCAACCGGGACCAGGATCATGGCCGACCCTGAAAGCCGTAGTCACCGGACTCTTGGGAGATGATCCCGAGGCAGGAAACCGGCAGGTCGAGACCTTCCTCGGATGGCTGAAATTTGCCCGCCAGAGCCTCACCAATGGAAACAGGCGACCGGGCCAGGCCCTTGCGTTGGCAGGGCCGCGACAGTGCGGCAAGTCCCTCCTGATCGACCTGATCGAACTGGCGATGGGTGGCCGGCGTGGAAACCCTTACCCGCATTTCTCTGGTCGAACCTCGTTCAATGGAGACTTGGCCGGCGTGGAATTGCTGGCGGTTGACGACGACTGCGGATCCTCCCAGATCGCAGCGCGGCGGCATCTCGCCGCGTCCATCAAGTCGAGCCTGTTCGCTGGATCCGTTCGCATCGAGGACAAGGGCAAGCGAGCTTTCACCTTCAAACCGTGCTGGCGAATGGTGCTGGCGGTGAATGACGAACCGGAAGCACTCATGGTGCTGCCGCCGATCACCGAGGACTTGGCCGACAAGCTAATCCTCCTTCACTGTCACAAGCGACCCTTGCCGATGCCGGCGTACACCGAGGAGGAGCGTGAGGCATTTTTCGCCAAGCTCACCGAAGAAATGCCCGCCATGCTCCGGGCGTTGGAAGCGTGGGACGTTCCACAAGAACTGAAGGAAGAGCGATGCGGAATCGCCCACTACCATCACCCGGTGATTCTCCGCGCTCTGGTTGAGCTTTCACCCGAGGGTCAGCTGATCGGCCTTGTCGATGCTCTGACGACCGATGGACTGATGAACCTGCCGTGGACCGGAACGGCATCGGAGCTAAAGTCCTTGCTGGTAACGAGCGACGCGACCCGCCGCGATGCGGAGAAGCTTCTCGGTGGGTGGACTGCTGCCCCCGGCGTTTATCTCGGCAGGCTGGAGGGACACCGCGCCCAGAAGCTGGTGATCGGCGGCGATGGGATCCAACGGTGGAGGGTTTTGCCTCCCAGAACTGGAGACCTTGAGATGTTTCCCCCATCTAACGCACGGGAGGAGAAGGCATGAGTGCACACGATACTCGAAAAAGATCTCAAGGTGTCCAGTTCGGCTCAATCACGATCCCTCCATTCTCCGGTGAGGATTCTTTCAATCACTGTGATCCGCCTTCCGCCGCACCCGTTGCCCCGCCGACGAGAGGATGGGAGCCTGCGCATTTCGGAGCCTCACCGTTGGATCTCCACGTCCAAAGGAAGAACATTGCTGACTTCCACCTCCACCGGAGAGGAATCATCGACTTTCACCTCCCCGTCAATGGCTACGGTGCCCTCGACTTCTATGGCTCCATCCGCCACCACGGTCACAAGCCCGGTTTCATGGATGAGAACGCTTCGGCCTTGGAGTGCCAGTGCTCTTTCGACGTCCTCCTTCTGCCACGCATCCTCCAGTTCCCCTCTCGTAGCTGGCATCGCTTGCCGCAGCCCGTGGAGCTGAATTACGACCACCCCGAGGAGTGCGCAAACAACGATTCCAATTCCATCGATCAACTTCATTTTTCGCAATTTTCCATAGGAAGGCAGCACCAAGGCGGCTCCTTCTTTCTTTTCGGTCAGATCGGTCTCCTCCTCGATTACTGGAGGATCATCGCCGCTCGCCAGCACTCCGGCAGTGAATTGGTCTGCGGCTGAGCCTTCGAGTCCCTCCAACTCCGCCGCATGTCGGGCTAGATTTTCTCTTTCTTCCCGTGTTGTCGCCCTGGCCAGTTGAGCAGCCAACTGCCGCTTCTCTTCGGCGCGTGGTCCCATAATGTCCTCAAAGAAGTCCGAACTTGCGTGTGGAGCCTGCGGGGGTGCAGCGGAGGCCAGGGCCTCGTCGGCCTGCCCCCTCCGTCGCCGCTTCTTCTCCCGCCGGCGGATCTCGGCCCTCTGCCTCATCCGGTCGAAGCCGAACATCAAGGCAGTCGCCCCAGCGATGAGGAGTGGTGCAGTCAGCGGCGGAGTTATCTGACCTTGCGCATGGGCGCCGAGGATACCTGTCACAACACCAATGACGATGCCGGCGAAGATCAGGAATCCGACGGCGTTCTCTGTCGGCCGGATCTTCGCGCCAAACGCTCCGAGGTATTCGCTTCGTAGCTGCCGCTTCCGTTTTCGGTCAAGATCCCGATACTCCACCAGCAATCCGTATCCAATCAGAAGGGCGATCCCTGTCGCAACCGCGCCCGCGAGGGCCATCCCATAGTCTTCTCGGTGAACGAGCCCTACGACGGCGACAGCAATGCCGTTGGTGGCGATCATCAGAACGAAAAAGAGAACCGGAAACAGACAGACCTTGTAGATCAGGGGGTCCGTGCCGCCTTTCGGCCTGATCTCCTGCGGTCCCGATGTTGGGGAGGTTTCAGGTTTGGTTTCCATATCGGCCTCGGGTTCAGAACAAACCAGCCACCTTGGTTTCCCAAGGTGGCCGGGGAGTTGAGAAGCCGCACAGAGACGACCGCGACGACCTTCGGTCGCAAGCGACCTATTTTATACGCCGCCGCCTCCCCGACCTTGTGGCCGAGGGGCGGCGTTGTTTCGGTCAACGCCTTACCGCTCTGTGCGGGGTTCTCACGCCCCGATCTGGGATTTCCAGACGCCCTCACTACACCAGCCACACGAGCACGCGGCAAGCCGCATCGGGGGTGTGCAGGTTTTCTCACCGGAGAGATGGCGGGAATCAGCCGCACCGGACTCCGTCACATCAAATCGCTTGAGACCAGTCCGACCCTCCACAGCCTGCTCAAGTTGGCGAAGGCTCTTGATCTGGACCTCGGTCGACTCATCGGCGGGAAATGAGGAGTGGGATCGATTTCTCGATCAGTAGAGGACTGCGGGCGGTTCCACTCAAAGGGGCTCCAATTGCCCCCGGAGGAAACTACCCACAGCGAAGCCACAGTGGCTCTGGGGCGGATTGATGTCAATGTCCCCACCGAAGACTTGCGCGCAGGAGTTGCTGACAGGGTAGCCGATCACCAGAATCGGTTGCCGAGATTGGTCCAGGCCGACTTGGAGACCGGAGGCATGTCCCAGCCTTCAAAGGGCACGTATGACGTTTCCTCGATCTGAACCACCCGCTCCGGATCATCCGCGTGATCCGCAAAGACCTCGGCGAAGTCGTGAAGCTCGAAGTCGTCACCGTCTTGGAATGCCCCGCTGACTTCGAAGACCGTATCGGAGTAGGAGCTCCCGTCCGACCAGCAGCCGCGACCGAGAGCAAACTCGTCTTCATCGAGGCGGAGCTCCACCCATGCGGACTCGTCTTCACTCTCGATCTTGAGAATGAGCAGCACTCCCATCCCCGGAGTCTGCTGAGGCAATCTTTCCAACCCGAGCACGAGCGTTCGGAGCAGGCGAGCCTCCTCCTCGGAACCTTCGTAGCGCTCGGACAGCCGGCGAACGGCCTCCGTAACGCAGTTCGCCGGAAGGTAGTCTTCCATGTTGAAGGCCAACATCGGGATATCGGATTCTTCAGTGCTCATGGCTGATCCGGTTCGATCGTGGAGGGAGAGCGCTGAGAATGTTGACGGCGCTCTCCATCAGGAGAATCGGAATGGCGTGGTGAGCGGTACCGACCCGCGCAGCCTCTTGGCAGGTAGTGACACATGGTTCGGAGGCCCGAACGGCCTGGATAATCCAGCCACGTGCGAGACGCGCTTTTCGCTCGGCTACTTCCTCGAAGGACTCTTTCGAGGTCGAGCTGATCTCGCCCAGTTCGTTGATCACGTCGTGTTTGCAGCCGACCCACTCGGAGCAGAGATTCTCGATCCGCTTCCGGAGATCATCCGGCATGGTCAGGCCGGGTAGCTCGCGAAGGATGTAGGCGGCGTTCTCCAGCATCCGCATCGCACAGGATTTGAGGGCGGAAACCTCGGTGAAGATGCTCATGGCGCAGCGACGTAATGGTTCGGTTGGAGCGATCGCTCGCCCTTCCAGCGATACGCGACCAGCGGCCCGCCCGTGGCGGCGCTGTGGTCCAGGCAGGCGACGTTGTGCCGCTCGGGACCGAGGGCATGGTCCGCCGGCTTGAAGTAGTGTCCGAAGAAGATCGGAACATCCTCTTCCGGATAGGGGCGGAACAGGTCATGATGAGCCGGATCGACCGGCTCGCAGACGATTTGCGTGTTCTCGGGGAACACCAGATTGCGGCAGGCCACCCCGTCGTCCGGGCGCTCCCACCACCGGGCACGAAAGTCCTTCCGGACGGCACCCGTGTGATCCTTGAACGTGTGCGGATCCGGCAACGGCACCTCCACTCCTTTGAGCAGGGTTTCGATGGCCCGGCCCTCGGGCGTCGCCTTGCTCGCGCAGGCGATGAGGAAGCTATCGTCCTCCAGACTTCGGCCCGCGACGACCGCCTGGTGATCCTCATGCCAGCAGGCGTGGATCACGCGGAGCCCGCCGAGATCGAGCCAGAATGGCATCCGCTTCATCCAAGGGAGCCAGACCGTTTGCCACTCGCTGGCGGGATCCTCCCAGTCAGGAAAGTCGGCGAGCGTGCCGGCGTGTTGCTTCCGGTTGCCGGATCCTCGAATGCGGAGCCATTCTCCATCAGGCCCCCTGGAGTGGTAGCAGATCGCGTTGAACTCGTGGTTGCCCATCACAACGAGGGCATGCCCACGGTCCACCATCGTCCTTACCATCTCTAGCGTCGCACGCACTCCTCCGAGGCGTTCGTGACCGGGCTTGGTGTCGATGAGGTCGCCCAAGAAAACGGCTTGGTGGCCCGCTGGCGGGATGTAGCCAATGCCGTCGTGGTGGTAGCCCATTTCCTTGAGGAGAGCCACCAGCTTGTCGTCGCGGCCGTGGACATCGGCGATCAGGTCGAAGTTCTTCATACGAGCACAGAATGCCTCATGAACCCGGGCTTGGAAACGTAGCATTCTGCATTTATCATGACTCCACAGTCATGAGTGATTTCGGCGAACTCTTCGCGAAGCGGGGTCTTTCCTTGGACCGCCTGCGGTCGTTTCTGATGATCGTCGAGGCCGGCGGCATCGCGAAGGCTGCTGAAGGCGATCCAACGCGGCAAAGTCAGTTCTCACGCCAGGTGAAGGAGCTCGAAGAGTTCTTCGGCGTCGCCCTCACCCGCCGGGTAGGCAAGAGCCTGGAGATCACCGAGGAAGGCCTGCGACTGGCGGACATCAGCCGCATGCAGTTCCGTGAACTCGCGAACTTCCAATCCGTTCACACAGGGGGCACTCCGGCGTTACGGATCGGCTGTTCCGCCAGCGTAACGCAATGGATGCTCATCCCTCGGCTCCCGGCGTTACGCGGCGCGTTACGTGGAGCCTCGCTCGACCTGGTTCAGATGCGCAGCAAGGAGGTGGTCCGAGCCGTTACCGACGGCAGAATCGATTTGGGCGTCGTTCGGCGTGACGCGGTGCCGTCCCACCTTGCAGAGGTTTCGATCGGTGAGATCGGCTATTCTCTGTTCGGCCCGAAACGACTGGCACCCGGCGCGGAGAAGCGCGACGCCTGCGACCTGCTCCACTCCCTGCCTTTGGTGCAAGTGCTCTCAGGCGGCAGCTTTGAAGAACGGTTCGCCGACTGGCTCGAGCTAGAACAGATCCGGACCAACACGATTGCGCGGGTCAGCTCCTTCGTCGCTGGCGCGGAAGCGGTGCTCCAAGGGATCGCTGGTGCCGTTCTTCCGGACATTGCGGCGAGCGCCCTTCAGGCAACCTCTCTCTTTCGGATGACTCTCCCGTTCGACTACCGCCGCGAGTTGAGCATCGTGGGCAACCTCCGTGCGCTGGACCGTGCGGGTTTCGATTCCTCCATCCTTCAAGCCTGCGTTACGGCCCTCCGAACCGATTGATGCCCCGCAAGGGGCGTAACGGCCCCCGCCGTGACCTATCACCAGCGTTACAACCGACTCCATCGACCCGTTTCGCCAACCCGTAATTTGCAGTACTTTACCGTACTCTCCCTCCCACTTTTTCCCTGTTCTCCGATCGCCATGAGACCTCTCATCCTCTGCCGCGAACGCCTGACGCGATTGCTCACAGTGCTTGAACGCGTTGGCGGATCCGCCACAAGTCGCCAACTTCAAAGGACTTACGGCCTCACCTGGTGGGAGATTGAGCAGGCTGCCGGATCTCGCAGCGAGCGTGTTGCAGGGGGCGTCCGTATTCCGGAAACCGCTGCCGCTCGGCTACCGGCGGGAACTGGCCGTCGTCGGAAACCTGCGGGCGCTGGATCGGGTGGGGATGTCGAAGAGGCACCTTGAGAGGTGCTCGAAGATTCCAAGCAATGGCCGCTAGGGGGCGGCCGAGGCACCATTGTCGCTGGATCGGGCGTTGATCAGTCACGCATCGCCATTCAACTTCACGAGCGTTTCCGGTGAGTTACGAGCGAATGAACCAACGACTTCTCCGCTGGATAGGATGCATCTTGGTCGGTTTGTGCTCCACGAGCAAATCCGAGGATTTCGGCATCCTTCATGAAGGGCTCCGCTACGCCAGCCCCCCTGCCTCAATAGGTGAACCGTTGCTGAAGGGCGTCCGATCCATATTTGCGGCGAATGGCGCTTCATTCGCAGTCCAACATGACGGGGGGCTATGGGGCTGGGGGAACAATGGAAGCATCCCCCATCCCGGTCGACTAGGAGTCGTCAAGGTGGTGTCCAATTCGGATACCATCGCGCTGCTTGAGGATGGCTCTCTTTGGCAATGGGGGCACGTCTGGCCATCCATGGCGGTTCCGGAGGATCTGCCGCCGGTCGCAGATGTCGCGGAAGGGCGGGATCATGTGACCGTCCTTCTCCGCAACGGCGAACTTCGTTCCTGGGGTAGCGCCGGACAGGGCGAAACGACGATTCCGCCCAACCTTTCCGATGTCATCGCCATTGATGCGGGGGACTACCATGTCGTGGCCCTGAAGGCGGATGGAACGGTTGTCGTTTGGGGCGGGAACAGCTACGGCCAGCGCAACGTGCCCATCGGACTGGCCAACGTCCGCAAGATTTCCGCGGGCTCCAACCATACGCTCGCACTCACTGCCTCGGGCGAGGTGGTCGCGTGGGGGGCGGGTCGAACGAGCTACAATAGCGCTGGAAATGCCGGACAGTCACGGGTTCCCAGCAATCTTGGAGAGGTGGTCGATATCGCGGCAGGAGGGCTACATTCCTTCGCGCTACTGGCTTCCGGCGCCATCCGAGCATGGGGGTCGAACAGCTATCGCCAGCTGAACGTTCCAGCCGCCACGGACTTCAAGCAGGTCGCCTCGGGAAGCTCACACGGGATCGCGCTCACGAGCGATGGCACGGTGGTCGGATGGGGGCGCCCGTTCGAAGGGCAGATTGCCATCCCCCACCGCCTGACCGGCATTCGTGAGGTGGCATGCGGAACGAATCACACACTCGCCCTCACCTCATCCGGCGAAGTGGTCGGCTGGGGTCTGGACAGCTACGGGCAAGTAACCCCACCTGCGGGCTTGACCGAGGTGACTCAAATCAGCGCCGGCGAGAAGCACTCGATGGCCCTCCGGACCAATGGGACGCTGGTGGGTTGGGGAAGTTCGTCCAATGGGCAACCGATGACTCCGGTGGGTGTCAGCGGAGTCACCAAGATCACGAGCGGCCGCTTTCATGTCCTTGCACTGCTTGAGAACCGCACGGTGGTGGCGTGGGAGTATTCACCGACCGGCGGGGAGCGGATCCAGGTGCCAACCGGATTGAACGAGGTCATCGATATCGCGGCGGGATCCGATTTCTCCCTCGCGCTCAAAAGCGATGGAACCGTCGTTGGGTGGGGAGGTTCGTTCTGGCCGACCGTCCCGGTGGGCTTGCAGGACGTCGTTGCCATTGAAGCAGGATCTTATCACGCTCTGGCGCTGAAGGATGACGGGACGGTGGTTGGCTGGGGCTCCAATACCTACGGTGCCGCGACCGTGCCGGACGATCTGAGTGGAGTGAGACAAATTGCCGCCGGCAAAGACCATTCCGCGGCACTCCTTGAAAACGGTCGGCTGATTCTCTGGGGCAAACTGTCCTCCCATGCCGAGGGCCTGCCGGGAGGGATCGGAGAGATCTTCTCCGGCACAATGGCGGACGCCACCTTCTTCAGGGTGTCCGAAGCATCGGTGATGGAGCCCTACGAACTCGAGGCTCGGCGGGCAGGCCTTTTCAACGTCGCCGGCTTGCCTTCGGCTGACCCATTTGGAAGCGGGACAGTGAACCTCCTCAAGTTTGCTTTTGGTTTGGATCTGGACCGACGAGATCGACGAGCGATGGTGCGCAACGGAAGCCAAGGCTTGCCTCTCATTGAACTCGAAACGAGTTCCACGTCTCCTCGTTGGCGCTTCGAGTACGTCCGCAGGATCAACGGAGGGGTCCAGTATACGCCCAGAATCCGAAGCAGCCCCTCATCCGCGACATGGAACGCTCCTGCGTCCGTCGATCAGATCGAAGCAATCAATGCGAATTGGGAGCGGGTGGTGCTGAGTTCGCCGGTTGACCTCGGTTCGGCCCCGTCTGGATTTGCCGATGTCGAAGTGCGCGAAGATTGATCGAACCGTGCTCCCTACCCATGAGGCACGGTCGGCGACGAAGACCGATGAGACCATGCCGCTTCTTTGGTGTCTGCGCCCCTTACCTGAATCGGCTGCTGTCGCCGAGTCTGTGTCACATGGTCAGCCTGAACAATGCCAACGCTCTCAATCCCCGGCAGGAACGGTTTGTTGCACTCGTCGCCTCGGGGGTGCCGGGAGGCCGCGCCTATGAACAGGCCGGCTACCGTTCGCAGGGCAACGCCGCTGATGTGGGGGCGAGCAAGCTGCTCAGAAACCCTAAGGTCGCCGGGGCGCTGGAAGACGAGCGACGTGCCGTTCGCGAGGCTTCACGGCTTACGCGTGACGAGAAGCTCGGCATCCTGGAGGAGATCGCCCGCAAGCCTGACGCGCCCTCTCGCGAACGCATCGCGGCGATCAAGGTCCACAACGAGATGACGGGCGAGGGCGAGTTCGTCGCGCAGGTGAGGGTGTCGAACACCTGGCTCGAAAGCATCAAGGCACGAGCGGCCGAGATCGGGTCGGGACTGGCGAGAACATCCCAAGCGCGGGAGCAGGCTACAGCGGCAGGCCAAAAAGGGCGATAATCCCCTCCCTGGGGCCCCATGAGCGCAGCCTGACCGTGCAACAGACCGTGCAATAGAACCGGCTTAAACCCGCATTTCGGTGCATTTTGGCTACCGATCGACTTCTCGCGCCCCGGCACGAAATAGCCCTGTAACTCACTGAGTTACAGAGCCTTGAAAGTGGCGCACCCGTAGGGAGTCGAACCCCAAACCTCCTGATCCGTAGTCAGGCGCTCTATCCAATTGAGCTACGGGTGCTGATGGGTCGCGTCGCGAGCGGCGCGGGGCCGGAAGAAAGCGGGTTTCGCCCCCGGGTGTCAAGAAATTCACACGGGAAATCCAACGACGGATCGATCAGCCCGGGTCGGGAAACTCCTCCTCCCGGGTCGGACCGTAAATGCCGGCCTGCTCCAGCGCGGCATGGCGTTCCTCCGCATCGCGATCGAGCCGCTCCTCCCAGGCCGCGGGAGAGTCGAGCGAGATCAACGAAAGCCCTTCGACTCGCTCCAGGTGGGCCGCCACCACCTTCTCGAGAGAGCCTCTCACGCGCTTCAACGCGACCGACGGCGGCAAGGGCTTCTGCAGGCGGAGGTTGGTGGTGAGGCAGAGCATTCCATCCTCCGTCCACGAGCGGACGCTCACTTCCATCACCTCCTTCGAGGCGCGGGCATTCGCCACCCGGACCACCGACAGGGTCACCCCATGCCGACCCCTCGGGCAGGTCAGGGTGAACCACTGCGTGAGAAGGTCCCCCATCGGCGAGTCGAGTCGGCGCGCGTGGAGCAATCGCCAGCCCTGAAGCCGGTCGGCCGTCCCGACCTCGTCCCAGCGCTCGCGAAGCCGCGGATCCCATTCGCCGGCCGCCAGATCGTCCGCTTCCGTCAGCGCGAAGCTGTCCCGCTCCAGGAGGCGCGAGCGACCCCATTTCATCGCCAGCACCATGCTCAGCACCACCGGGTTCCACATGGCCCTTCCGACGAGGACCGGCAGGGAGAACCGGTGGAGATAGATGGTGAAGACCTTTCTCAGCCGGACGCGGCCGCCCCCCTCCATCGCCTCGCGGGCGGCATCGACCTGCAGGCGCCCGAGGACCGCCAGGGCGGCATCCGGAATCCCGTGGATCTCGAACCAGCCTTCCCGGGCGCCGGTGCAGCGAAGCACGAGGACCCGGCGCTGGGAGATGACCAGGACGACCAGTCCCACGACAAACAGCAGGATCGCGAGCGGAAACCAGTCCATCCAGTCGAGGAAGGCACAGGTCATCAGGAAACCGAAGGCCGCGAAGAAGATCCGGTTGGCCCACTTGACCCAACGCCGGCGTCCTTCCTCGCGGCCGGTGTCCACGTACCAGTGGAGCCGGGCGCCCTCGCTCCGCACGCGGGTGATCATCCGGGCGACCACGCTCCACAGCACCGAGAAACCGAAAATGAACAAGGGCAGGGCGTAGCCGCGGATCCCGTCGACGAAGAGGATCGCCCCGACCACCAGCGGCACCCATCCCCAGCGGGCGATCGCCGACGCCAGGGGCGAAACCGCGCGGAACTCGAACGCGGCCGGGGTCAGTTCGACCTCGGAGGACCCGGTGTGAAGGTCGATGGTCGGCAGCCTGGCCCCGTCGCGGAAACGCAGGCGCCCCCCGCTCACCATCCAGCGTCCCTCGCCGGCGGCCGGATCATCCAGCGAGGCCTCGGGAGCCGCGTAGGGGTTCAAGTCACTCATCGGCCCGTCCTTTCAAGCGCCCCGGTGCTCGCCCGGCAAGCCCTCGATGGTGGCGGCTTGCCCGACCGGGCCGATCCGTGTTGGACTGCCCGGCATGAAGTGGTTCGCCCTCCTCCTCGCTCTCCCCCTGCTGTGCCACTGCGGTGGCGGTTTCGGCGGCACCTCGGTCGGCAGCTCGCCCGCGATCCTGAACGTGTCCGGCTGGGACCCGAAGGAAGTCCAGCGCGGCGGCGACCGCTACAGCCAGCACGACGTGTCGGCCCTGCGTCGCAACGGGGCCCTCGGCCTGATCGCCCGCTCGGCGAAAGGCAACGCCCTCGACGACAAGTTCTCGGACTTCCTGAAATCCGCCGACCGCGAGGGCATGCTGCTCGGAGCCTATCACTTCGTCACCCTCTCGCCCTCCGCCACCGCCCAGGCCGACGCCTTCGTCGATCGCGTGCGCGCGGTCGCCCGGTCGCGTGGAATTTCGCGCCGCAAGATCCTGCTGGTCGGCGACTTCGACACCAAGTCGTCACCCGACCGGCTCGTCGACTTCATCCAGCGCGTCGAACAGCGCACCGGCGTGACGCCCGTCGTCTACCTCGAGAACAGCGCCGCCCTGCGCACCGCCCTGAGCAATGCCAGTCCGGCCCAGAAACGGGTGATGCGCCGAGCGCCCTACTGGATCGCCCTCTACGGTCCGGCCGGCACCGAGCGCAGCATGGGCTCGGGCCACCTCACCCCGGACGAGCTGATGGATCAGTACGACGTCTGGAATGATTGGGCGATGTGGCAGTACGGCGGCGTGATCTGGCAAGGCGGTCGCTCGAATCCGAAGCACTACAGCACCGCCAGCTGGCGCAGCCCGCGCTACTTCGGCAGCATGGCCATGCCCATGGAGCGAAACGTCTTCCGCGGCAGCGTCGGCGAGCTCAACGCCTTCTGGAACCGCCACGGCCTCGCCTGGTGGTGAATCAGCGGGAGAGCTCGGGCTCCAGCCAGAGTCCCCAGTCACTGCCCGTGCCGTCGCCCCCGTCGTTGACCCGCAGCTCCAGTTCGTCGATGCCGGTCAGGTCGACCTCGAACCGTCGCACGGGCCCCTGCTGGAGCTTTCCGGAAGACCACTTCACCTTGCCATCGGCGACCACCTCGAAGCCGCAACTGCCGCCCGAAACCAGCTCGGCGATCCCCGCACCGCCGGTGAGCGACTTCCATTTTCCGCCGAGCTTCCAGCGGAATGACGAATCCGCGTGAGCGTAGAAGCCGTGCGGAAACACTTCGCCGCCAGCGATCAGAAGCGCCGAGGGATCCGGCACGCGGTCCCGCGTCACCCGGCCCCAGCCCACGCTCTCGGCCACCGTCCGTGCCTCCGAAAGCCGCAGTGCTCCGCCCTCACTGGTGACCGGATCCTGGAGCTCCCGACGGGTCAGCGTGCCGATCAGCGTCTCCGCGGTGGACATCAGCCGCTCGGGCAGCCCCTCGCCCGTCAGGCGCTCAAGTTCCTTCCGCGCACCGGCCGCGTCGCCGGCGTTCACCCGGTCGATCAGCCCCGCCAACCGCTGTTTTGCAAGGTGGGTGGAAAGGTCCACGGTGCCGTCATTCCCCACCGCGTAGGGAAGGCTCCACCGGCTCCGCGACCCCGCATAACCGGTGGCGGCGCCGTTGACCTGGCAGACGACGATCCGGAACGACTGCCCCTCGCCCGGACGCAGGGCGCTTGCCTCCAGCACGAAATGGCCGTCGGCGTCCGGAATGGCCGTGCAGGTCGTCGCGTCGTAGTCGCCACCGCCGGCCGGGTCCATGTACCCGATCACCGCGTAGGGCTCGGGGTCGGCGTTCACTTTGCCACTCACCCGGAAAGACTTGCCGAGCGGTTCGACCTTCAGGCCCTCGATCTCGGCGTTGGAGCCCGCGTCGAGACCCTTCACCGATCCGCTGAACATCGGGTGCGACGCCAGCTTCAGCCCGTGGGCGAGCGTGAGGAACGCACCCCGGCCCTCGTTCCGGCGATCCTCGCCGTAGCTCCGGTTGCCGCTGCCCATCAGAGCCGTCCCGAAGGCTTCCGCCTCGTCGGGCCGTTGGCGGTTGTGGGGCAGTCCGAGCGCGTGGCCGAGCTCGTGGCAGATGCCGCCGATGAAAATCGTGTTGTAGCGTCCCAGCGAAATGTGGCCGTACTGGCCGTCGCGCACCTTGTTGCCGGTGTCGGCGAGACCGTCGAGCCTGAGGATGGGGGAGTCGACCTGCCAGGCATTCCCGCCGGCCGGGGTGCCGCCGGCGTAGTAGGGACTGTTCTGGGTGATCACCCGCTTCTCCGGATCCCAGTTCGACATGTTGCAGAAGATCACCAGCGTCTCACGATCCGGAGCCAGTCCGGCGGCGCGGAGGGTCGGCAGGCACTCGTTGCGGATCTCGCCCCCCGAGCCCACATCATACGCGGCGTAGTCCTTTCGGCCCCGCACCAGGTGCATCCGGAGCAGCCCGTCCGGCGCGTAGTCGAACCGGATGGTCCGCGGGCCGAATCCAAGCCGCTTCATCTCCAGCGCGTAGAAGTCCCGAATGTCCTCGAGGATGGCGGTGAGCCGGGGCCGGAACTCCGGCGCCGGCTCCCGGTCGTTCGGCGTCCAGTAGACGACATGCAGCTTCCTTTCTCCCTGCTCCGGCGATGCCTCCTCCCAGGCTCGCAGGCGCTCCATCGCCTTCGGCACCTTGGCCTCGATCTCCTCCTCGGGCGTCATCGCCGACAACGTCATCGCCACTCCCATCGCCCCACCCATCATCAAAACGCATTTCACGATCCCTGAAACGACAACAATGGCACCGCTCGTTCATCCCGCTCGAGAATTCTCCACCGGTGCCCGTCCGCGGTCGCCAAATCCTGCTCCGCCCGGCGATCCATCCAACTTCCGGCTTGCCATTGCACGCCCCCTCCCCTATCCCGCGCGTCCCTTCCCGCGCCGCCGCCTCACAAGGGGAAACCGAAGGGATCCAATACGCGGCGGGTTTCCCGAAATCGCCCGACCTGAATCAAGGCGGGATACATCCCATGATCAACGAACTCATCAGCGAAATGGTGGACGCCGGCGTCCACTACGGTCACCAGACGAAAAAGTGGAATCCCGGCATGAAGCCCTTCCTCATGAAGGACAAGGGCGGGATCTACATCATCAACCTCGAGGAAACCGTCCGCTGCCTCGACAAGGCGACCGACTTCCTCACCGACCTCTCGAAGAAGGACAAGAAGATCCTCTTCGTCGGCTGCAAGCGCCAGGCCCAGGAAGCCGTCCAGCAGGCCGCCGAGGCGACCAAGCAATTCTACGTCAACCACCGCTGGCTCGGCGGCATGCTCACCAACATGAGCACCGTCAAGAAGTCCATCGAGCGCCTCAAGTGGCTGGAAGGCCTTGAGAAGTCGCCCGAGTTCAAGACGATCTCCAAGAAGGAGTTCGCCGCGCTCACCCGCGAGAAGAACAAGCTGCGCCGCAACCTCAACGGCATCCGCGGCATGGACGGCCTTCCGGACGCGCTCGTCATCGTCGACTCCGCCCGCGAGTCGATCGCCGTCGCCGAGGCCCGCCGTCTCAACATCCCGATCGTCGCCATCGTCGACTCCAACGCCGATCCCTCGATCGTCGACTACCCGATCCCGGGCAACGACGACTCGGTGCGCTCGATCCGCATCATCCTTCAGAACGTCGTCGACGCCCTCGTCAAGAAGGGCTGAGCCGGTGACCGGACCGTCACCTTCGGTAGGCGGTCCCTTCCCGACAAGCGATTCACCATCCCACTCCCATGATCACCGCATCACTCGTCAAAGAACTCCGCGACAAGACCAACGCGGGCATGATGGACTGCAAGAAGGCTCTCACCGAAACCAACGGTGACCTCGACGCAGCCGTCGACTACCTCCGCAAGAAGGGCATCTCGAAGGCCGCCGGCAAGGCGGACCGCGAGGCGTCCGAAGGCATCATCACCGCCCGCCTCTCCGAGGACGGCAAGACCGGCATTCTCGTCGAAGTCAACTGCGAGACCGACTTCGTCTCCCGCAACGAGAACTTCGTCGCCTTCGTCGACGAGATCGCCGACGCCCTCGCCGAAAGCGACGCCAAGACCCTCGAGGAAGCCCTCCAGGTCAAGAAGGGCGACATGACCGTCGAGGAATTCGTGAAGTCGAAGGTCATCGAGCTCGGCGAGAACATGCAGCTCCGCAAGTTCGAGCGCTTCGACCTCCAGGACAACGGCGCCATCGCCCAGTATATCCACATGGGCGGCAAGGTCGGCGTGCTCGTCGAGGTCGGTGCCGGCCAGGGCGACACCGCCGCCAAGGACGAGTTCCGCGAGCTGGTCAAGGACGTCACCCTCCACATCGCCGCCGCCGCCCCGCAGGGCCTGTCGCGCGACGACATCCCGGCCGAACTGGTCGAGAAGGAGAAGGACGTCTACCGCGAGCAGATGAAGGAGGAGGGCAAGCCCGCCGAGATCATCGAAAAGATCATCATGGGCAAGATCGGCAAGTTCTTCTCCGAGAGCTGCCTGCTCGAGCAAGCCTTCGTCAAGGACCCCGACCAGAAGGTCGGCAAGCTCGTCGAAGCCACCGGCAAGAACGTCGGCGACGAGCTCGTCATCCGCCGTTTCGTCCGCTTCGGACTCGGCGAGTAAGCCCATCCGCTTTTCCCACAACGCCCGCTTCCGCCCGTCGGAAGCGGGCGTTTTTGGTGTGGCGCAAAGCTCCCGCTTTGCGAGCGGGCCGCGTGGCTCCCGCCGCGCAGCCTGGCCCGGACCGTTTCTCCAGCTCTTCCGGGCCTAACCGTCAAAATATGCGCATCTCCTGACGTCGGGAGCGTGGTTCCTGCGCGCCGGCTGGCGTTTCTTGAGCGCAGCCGATGGTCGCGTCCGCCCAGTCCTCCGATCCTTTTGCCGAAAGGCCCTTTCTGGTCTTTTGGGAGATCACCCGCGCCTGCGCGCTGGCCTGTCGTCACTGCCGCGCCGAGGCGCAGTCGCACCGCCACCCGGACGAGCTCGACACCCCCGAGGCCTTCGCCCTGGTCGATCGGCTGGCCGAGCTCGAACCGCCGATGCTCATCCTCACCGGCGGCGACCCGCTGATGCGTTCCGACGTGCTCGAGATCGGTCGTCGCGCCAGCGACGCCGGCATCCGCGTCGGCCTCAGCCCGGCCGCCACCGCACGGCTCACCCGCTACGACTTCTCGAAGATCCGCGATGCCGGGATCCAGCGGATCTCGCTCAGCCTCGATGGCGCCACCGCGGCCACCCACGACGCCTTCCGCGGCCTGACGGGCACCTTCGAACGAACGCTCGAGGCCGTCGAGCTCGCCCACGCCGCCGGGCTCTCCATCCAGATCAACACCACGCTCACCCGCTCGAACGTCGCCGAGTTCCCGGCTTTCCGCGACCTGATGTTCCAGCTCGAGCCGGCCATGTGGAGCGTCTTCCTGCTGGTGCCCACCGGCCGGGCGCAAGCCGACGAGGTCCCCGATTCCGCCGATCTCGAGCGCATCTTCGGCGAGATGGCCGACCTCGTCGGCAAGGCGCCCTTCGCGGTGAAGACCACCGAGGGCCACCACTTCCGCCGCGTGCTCGCGCAGCGCGGCATGGGGGGGCACAAGGGTCGTCAGGGCATGCGTTCGCCGCTCGGCATCCGCGACGGACGCGGCGTGATGTTCATTTCCCACACCGGCGTCGTCAGCCCCAGCGGCTTCCTGCCGATGGACTGCGGCAACGTCCGCCACCGCGACCCCGGTGACATCTACCGCCAGCACCCGCTTTTCGTCAGCCTGCGCGACTCCGATGCGCTCGGGGGCAAATGCGGACGATGCGAGTTCCGCCGGATCTGCGGCGGCTCGCGAGCCCGGGCCTACGGCCTCACCGGCGATGCCTTCGCCGCCGACCCCGCCTGCTCCTATCAGCCGGAGAGACGGAAGACTCGAAGACAGAAGACCCAAGACCGGAATGCGGACTGAAGTCTGCGCACCATCCACCACTCATGATCAATCTGACCCGACTCTGGACCGGCCACGAACAGCCGGCCGACCATCTCCGCTACGGCCACGGACACGGTTCCCCCGACAGCGCCCGCAAGCGGCGCCCCATCGTCGTCTGGAACATCACCCGCACCTGCAACCTGCGCTGCATCCACTGCTACTCCGACTCGATGGCCCGCCAGTACCCCGGCGAGCTCGACTGGGAGCAGATGCAGGCGGTCGTCGAGGACCTGTCGAAATACGAGGTTCCCTCGCTGCTGCTTTCCGGCGGAGAGCCGATGATCCACCCGCGGTTCTTCGACCTGGTCGACCTGGCGACGGAGAAGGGGCTCAAGCTCACCATCTCCACCAACGGCACGCTCATCACGCCGGAGAAGGCGGCCCGGCTGAAGCAGGCCAACGTCGCCTACGTCGGCATCTCGCTCGACGGCATCGGCGACATCCACGACCACTTCCGCGGCAAGCAGGGCGCGTTCGAGGCCGCGGTCCGCGGCTTCCGGCACTGCCACGACGTCGACCAGAAGACCGGCCTGCGGTTGACCCTCACCCGCCACAACGTCGAGAACATCGAGCGCATCCTCGACTTCATCGAGGAGGAGGAAATCAAGCGTGTCTGCTTCTACCACCTCGTTCCCGCCGGACGCGGCAGCGATTTGCAGGTGCTCGACCCCAGCGCCGCCCGCCATGCGATCGACACCCTCATCGCCCGCGTCGAGAACTGGCATGAACGCGGCGTGCACCGTGAGCTGCTCACGGTCACCCAGCCGGCCGACGGCGCCTACCTCCTGCTGCGCATGGAGCAGGAGAATCATCCGAATCTCGAGCAGGCCCGCCGGCTGCTCGGTTGGAACGGCGGCGGCGCCAACAGCTCCGGGCGCGGCATCGCCAACATCGACACCCAGGGCAACGTCCACCCCGACCAGTTCTGGCAGGACGTCATCCTCGGAAACGTCAAGCGCACCCCCTTCTCCACCATCTGGGAGGAAAAATACGCGCCCACCGCGCCGATGCTCGAGGAGATCCGCAAGATCGGCCTGCTCAGTCAGGAGGAACGCAAGGAGCGGATGCACGGCCGCTGCCGCGCCTGCCGCTGGTTCAAGGTCTGCGGCGGCGGCTTCCGCACCCGCGCCGCCTTCTGCAACGACGACCTCTGGGGCAGCGACCCCGGTTGCTACCTCGCGGAAAACGAGATCACCGAAGACGTGCTGAGCGCATGAAAGGAGCGCCGATTATGAAATCGGCACCTCGCGAATTCAAGTGGACGATTTCAACCTTAGATATTGGAACCGCCAAGACACAAAGGTCGCAAAGGTCGTGAATTTCAGTACTCCACCGGTCGAGCTTGGCGCTCTTGGCGTCTTGGCGGTGAATCCCGGTACCAAGCTGGCATGAGATGCCCACACCAGGCACCGAGCGGATGAACCGTCTCGACCGCGCCGCCGCCGAGCCGTTCCGGGCCTTCTTTCCGCTCGGTGGGGCGGCCTCGGTCGTCGGCGTACTCCTATGGCCGGCGTACTTCGCCGGCTGGGTGGAGACCTGGCCGCTCGAAGCCCACGCCCGCTGGATGGTCGTCGGCTTCGGCGGGTGTTTCGTCACCGGCTTCCTCGGCACCGCCGGCCCCCGCCTGCTCGGCACCGACCCGTGGTGCCGCTTCGAGTTGCTGTGGCATCTCGCAATGGCGCTGGCGGTGATGGCCTGCCTCGCCACGCAGGCGATCGGAGCGGCGGATCTCCTCACCGGTTTCTGGCTGATCGGGGTGCTCACCTCCCTGCTCTTCCGCCTGCTTGTCGGTCGCCGCGACGTCCCGCCCCCGGGGCTCCCCATCGCCCTGCTCGGTGTCCTCGGTGCGGCGTTTTCCGCCTTCGTCCTGAGCGTCGATGGCGTGCTTCACCTTTCCGCCCCGCTGCGCGGCTTCTGCCGGCTCATGCTATTCCAGGGCCTGCTCTGGCTGCCCGTCCTCGGCGTCGCACCCTACCTGCTGCCGCGCTTCTTCGGCCGCGACTCCCGCCACTCGCTTCCCGAGTCCCGCGCCGTGCCGAGGGCCTGGTGGAAACCCTTCACCGCTTCGCTCGTCGCCGGCCTCGCGCTGATCGCGAGCTTCTGGATCGAGGTCCGCTGGGGCGGCCGCCCCGGCATGGCGCTGCGGGCCGCGGTGGTGCTCGGCTACCTCGCCGGCGCGGTGCCGGGGTGGTTCGGCTTCTCCAAGGTCAACGGCCTGGGCCTCGCGCTGCGCTGGATCCTGCCCGCCGCCGCCGGCGGATGGTGGCTGGCCGCCGCCTTTCCGCCGCTGCGCATCGGCTCGCTGCACCTGATGTTCATCGGCGGCACCGGGCTCATCCTGCTCGCCGTGGCGACGCGCGTGATGCTCGGCCACGCCGGACGCCACGACCGCCTCGCCTCGCCGATGCGCTGGATGCACGGCCTGTGGTTCCTCACGCTCTTCACCGCCGCCACCCGCGTCGCCGCGGACTTCGTGCCGGCGATCCGCACCTCCCACTACCTCTACGCCGCCATGATGTGGACCGTGGTGGTCGGCTTCTGGGCGTGGAAGCTGCGCCGCGAAAAAAGAATGCCGGAAAGGAGCGCCGATGATGAAATCGGCACGCCCATGAGCAGGCCGAAGAGAAGTACCCGGGTTGCCTCCCACAAGCGCTGCGGCAGACACTCCTCGTAGCATCCTCCTCTTCATCCTCCCCCATCCTCTTCATTCAGCAAAGCTCCCCCTCGCAGCCCGGCTCACCGGATCCACAAACGCGCTAGAACCGCCGATGCCGATTTCATCATCGGCGCTCCTTCCTTCAGCCCCGCAGATCCAGCGTGACCGGGAAGTCGTGCGACGGATCCTCGGGGCGGACTTCGGTGTAGGTTACGGCGGGGCCACCGGGACGCGATTCCATGCTCCGTCGTCCCGCCGTCCCCAAGGCTCCGGTTTCCATCACCCCCGGCGTGTGACCCTGCTGCCAGAAGCGGCTGTGACGTCTCGACTCGGCCTCGTAGGCGTTGACCGGGAAGGTCTCGTAGCTCCGTCCGCCCGGGTGGGAGACGTGGTAGACGCACCCGCCGAGCGACTTGCGGTTCCAGGTATCGACGACGTCGAAGGTCAGCGGCGTGTGCACCGGAACGGTCGGATGCATCGCCGACCACGGGTCCCATGCCTTGTAGCGCACGCCCGCCACGAACTCACCACGACGACCGGTCGGGTGCAGCGGGATGCGGCGGCCGTTGCACACCAGCACGTGCCTTTCCTCGACCATGCCGCGGATCCGCACCTGCACCCGTTCCACCGACGAGTCGACGTAGCGGGCGGTCCCGCTGCCGCTGGCCTCCTCGCCGAGCACGTGCCAGGGCTCGAGCGCCATGCGCACCTCGATCTCGACGCCGTCGTGGCAGACGCGCCCGTAGACGGGAAAGCGGAACTCGTGGAAGGGCTCGAGCCAGGCCCAGTCAAAGGCAATGCCGGCGCGCTTCAGGTGTCCGGCGACGTCGATCATGTCGGCACGGACGAAATGCGGGAGCATGAAACGGTCGTGCAGCTCGGTGCCCCACCGGATCAGGGGACGCTCGTAGGGTTCGTCCCAGAAGCAGGCGAGCAGCGAGCGCACCAGAAGCATCTGCACGAGGCTCATCCGCGCGTGCGGCGGCATTTCGAATGCCCGGAGCTCCAGCAAGCCGAGCCGACCCGAGGCCGCTCCGGGCGCGTAGAGCTTGTCGATGCAGAACTCCGCGCGGTGGGTGTTGCCGGTGAGATCGGTGAGGAGATTGCGGAGCACCCGGTCGATCAACCACGGCGGATCGTCCGCCGAGGGAAGCTGGCCGAAGGCGATGTCGAGCTCGAACAGGCGGTCGTCGCGCCCCTCGTCCACCCGCGGCGCCTGGCTGGTGGGACCGAGGAACAGTCCGGAGAAGAGGTAGGACAGGCCCGGGTGGTGCTGCCAGAAGGTGATCAGGCTGCGCAGCAGGTCGGGGCGACGCAGGAACGGGCTGGCGTCGGGAGTCGCCCCGCCGATCGTCACGTGGTTGCCGCCGCCGGTCCCGGTGTGGCGACCGTCGAGCATGAACTTCTCCGTGCCGAGTCTCGATCGACGAGCTTCCTCGTACAAGGCGGTGGTGTTGGAGACGAGTTCCTCCCATGAACCGGCCGGATGGATGTTGACCTCGATCACCCCGGGATCCGGCGTGACCTTGATGCGCTCGACGCGGCGGTCGTAGGGCACTTCGTATCCTTCGATGATCACCGGCATTCCGAGCTTCGCCGCCGCCTTCTCCACCGCCTCGAGGAGCACGAGGTAGTGCTCGAGCTGACTCACCGGAGGGAAGAAGACGTGGAGCCTGCCGCGGCGGGCTTCGAAGCACATCGCGGTGGGCGTCATTCCCCCTCCATGATCCTCGTCGCCGCTTTCCTGCTCGGAGCGTCCGGGCTCGGGCGCCACGTCGGCGAACGGCCCCGGGGGTCTCGCCTCCCCATGCGCGCTCTGCAGGGTGCGTCCGGCGGGAAGAAAGCCTCCGGGAGGTGCCAGCGGCTCGACCGGCTCCAGCGGCGAACGCTCGAGGTCGGCCCGCTCGCGCCGACGCTGCTCGTTGCCCACCAGCGACTCCAGCGGCAGCCGGAATCCCATCGGCGAGCCCCCGGGCAGCAGGAACATCCGGCCCCGCCGGAACTCCCAGCGCGAGCTTTTCCAAACCTCGGTTTCGGGATCCCATTCGAGCGGCAGGGCGTAGCCGGTCGGGGTCTTCACCCCGCGGTCGAGCAGCTCGACCAGATACTTCCGCTCCAGAGGATCGTCGAGGTTCGCTTCGTGCGGGTCGATATCCACCGGCAGCGTGCCTTCACGCCACAGGTAGTAGAAGGCGTCCTCGTAGCCCGTGACCAGGTGCTCGGCCCGGCAGTGCAGGGTCTCGACCAGGGCTCTGCCGAACGCCTCGGCCTGCTCCGGTCCGTGGCCAAGATCGGAGGCCGCCGCGGCGAGCAGGGAACGATCCCGCCACAGCGGCTCGCCATCCTTGCGCCAGAGCACCGAATAGGCCCAGCGAGGCAGAGGCTCTCCGGGGTACCACTTCCCTTCGCCGTAGTGCAGCAGCCCGTCCGGTGCGAAGACCTGTTCGAGCCGTCCGAGCAGATCGAGGGCCAGCCTCCGCTTCTCCGGGCTGTCCGCGGTGAAATTCCACTCGTCGCCGTCCATGTCGTCGACCGAAACGAAGGTCGGCTCGCCTCCCATCGTCATCTCGACACCGGCCGACCCGAGACGCTCGTCGACCCGGCGACCGAGCGCCTCGATCGCCGACCACTCCTCGTCGCTGTAAGGCATGGTCACCCGCGGGTCCTCATGGACGCGGCGGACTTCGTTGACGTAGAAGAACTCGGTCTCGCACTCGTCCAGACTGCCGACGACCGGCGCGGCGCTGGCCGGCTCCGGCGTGCAGGAAAGCGGGATGTGCCCCTCGCCGGCGAGGAGTCCCGAGGTCGGATCGAGCCCGACCCAGCCGGCGCCAGGGATGAACACCTCCGCCCACGCGTGAAGGTCGGTGAAGTCCTCGGTCGGTCCCGAAGGTCCATCGAGCGACTCCTGGTCGGGCTTGAGCTGGACGAGGTATCCCGAGACAAAACGCGCGGCCAGCCCGAGGTGACGCGCCAACTGCACCAGCAGGAAGGCGGAATCCCGGCACGATCCCTTCTTCAACGACAAGGTTTCCTCGCAGCTCTGAACGCCGGGCGCCAGCCGGATGCCGTATTCGACCGCGCGGTGGACGATGCCGTTGATCTCCACGAGAAAGTCGACGGTCCGCTTCTTCTCGCGAGGCACGGAGTCGAAAAGTCGCCGCAGCTTCGGCCCATCCTCCCGGATCTTCAGGTATGGCGCCAGTTCGTGGGCGAGGTGTTCGTCGTACTCGAACGGGAACTCCTCGGCGCTCTCCTCGACGAAGAAGTCGAAGGGGTTGATCACGGTCATGTCGGCGACCAGATCCACCTCGATTCGGAGTTTCCTCGTCTTCTCCGGAAAAACCAAACGGGCGCACCAGTTTCCGAATGGATCCTGCTGCCAGTTGAGGAACTGCTCCGCAGGCTCGACCTTGAGCGAGTAGGCGAGGACCGGCGTGCGGGAGTGAACGCAGGGCCGGAGGCGGATCACGTGCGGTCCGAGCGAGATCTCGCGATCGTAGCGGTATTCAGTGACGTGGTGGAGGCCGACGCGGATGGACATGGGTCTTTCCTTCTCTGAAGCGGATCGGATGCCAAGTCCGGAAACATCCCGGTTTCGCCAAGCGAGTTGCAATCCAACCGAAGCCCCGTCATATCCCCGTCATGCCCGTCCGATCCCATCCGGCCCCGACCGCTCCCGCCGACTACCGGCCGGGCGAGTGGGACGAAATGGTGCTACCGGAGGGCGGGCTCCGGCCCGGCTGGGACCCGATCGTCCGCTGGCTGGACGACCACGGTCCGGCGGACCGCGAGGCGACCGCCTCGGAGATCCGCCGGCTCCTCCGGGAGAACGGCGTGACCTACAGCGTGCACGGTGAGCCGGGCGACGGCCCCCGGCCGTGGCAGCTCGACAGCATCCCCTGGATCCTCCCCGACGGCGACTGGAAGACGATCGAAGCCGGGATGGTCCAGCGGGCCGAGCTGCTCGATGCGATCCTGACCGACCTCTACGGCGATCGCCGCCTTATCCGGGAGGGCTGGGTCCCGCCCGAGCTCGTTTCATCCCATCGCGGCTACCTCCATCCCTGCCGGGGGATGCGGCTTCCGTCGAAGCGCCAGTTGCTGGTCGCCGCGGCCGACCTCGCCCGCGGCCCCGACGGCCGCATGTGGATCGTCAACGACCGCACCCAGGCCCCCTCCGGTTTTGGCTACGTGGTCGAGAACCGGGTCGTCATGACCCGGGCCCTGCCCCGCCTCTTCCATCGCTGCGGCGTACGGCGGCTGGCTTCGTTCTTCCGGATGCTCCGGGAAACCCTCGAGAGCTTTCCCACGGAAAGAGGGCGCCGCCCCCGCGTCGTGATCCTCACCCCGGGCCCGCAGAACGAAACCTACTACGAGCACGCGTTCCTCGCCTCCTATCTCGGCTACACGCTGGTGCAGGGCGACGACCTGACGGTCCGCGACGGCCGGGTTTGGCTGGGATCCCTGGGTGGACTGGAGCCGGTCGATGTCATCGTGCGGCGGGTGGATGCATGGTTCTGCGATCCGCTCGAACTCAAGGAGGACTCGGAACTCGGGGTTCCCGGTCTGCTCGAGGCCATCCGCCAGGGCAACGTCGCAGTGGTCAACCACCCCGGCAGCGGCGTTCTCGAGAACCCCGGCCTGATGGCCTACCTTCCGGGCATCTGCCAGCACCTCCGGGGAGAGGAGCTCATTCTCCCCTCGGCGGCGACATGGTGGTGCGGCGAGCGAAAGGCGCGCGACAAGGTGATGTCGAACCTCGACCGCTTCGTCATCAAGTCGATCCAGCGGGCGCCGACCTTCGGGACCGTCTTCGGCAGCCAGCTCTCCCGATCCGGGCGGGAGCAACTCCGGCAGCGCATCCTGGCCGATCCGGAAGGTTTCGTCGGTCAGGAACAGGTCGGGTTCTCCACCGTCCCATGCCTCAACGGCGAGGCTCTCGAGTCCCGCCGGGGCGTCGTCCGCAGCTTTGTGACGGCGGCGACCGATGGATCCTACGTGGTGATGCCCGGAGGGCTCACCCGGGTCGCCGCCTCCCAGGAGGCGGTCATCGTGTCCAGCCAGCTCGGCGGGGTCTCGAAGGACAGCTGGGTCATCGGCCCGGACCCCGAGCCCTACGTCTCACTTATCGAGGAAGCGGCGGACCCCGCCCCCGAAACCGACGCCCGCAGCGTGCCGAGCCGGGCGGGCGAGAACCTCTTCTGGACCGGCCGCTACGCCGAGCGCGCCGAAGGCACGGCCCGCCTGTTGCGCCGCACCGTGCTCGCCTTCGTCGAAGGCTTCGGGGAGGAGGAGGCCATCGCCGGCCGCCACCGGGAGATCCTGATGCAGGGGCTCGCCGGAGTGACCAATGCGGCCCCGATCCATCCCGGGGAGGACTTCGCCGCCGTGGACGACGAGGACGAGGTCCTGTCGCTGCTCGAGGACACCGAACGCGTCGGCTCCCTGCCCTTCGTGCTGCAGTGCTTCCGCGGGGCCGCCTTCGCCGTCCGCGACCTGTGGTCCCCCGACAGCTGGAGGGTCATCGACATGGTCCTGGCCGAGTGGACCGAGCGCCGGGCCGTGGGAAACAAGGGACTCGAGCCGGCCACCGGCCCGCTCGACCGCCTCATCATCGACCTGACCGCGCTGCTCGGCCTCAACCTCGAATCGATGACCCGCGACGCCGGGTGGCGACTCCTCGACTCGGGACGGCGCATCGAGCGGGCGCAGTTCGCGATCGGCATGCTTCGCCATTTTCTCGTCGACGTGCGTCCTCCGGCCGAGGAACGCCTGGTGATGGAATCGGTGCTCGCCGCATCCGACAGCCTGGTGACCTATCGCAAACGCTACCGGACGCACCCCCGGCTCGATCTCGTGCTTGAACTGCTCCTTCTCGAGCCGAACAACGCCCGCTCCCTGCTCTATCAGATCGAACGCCTGGCCGCCAACGTCGAGGCGCTGCCCCGCCAGCCCCACGCCGCGCATCTGACCGCCGAGCAACGGCTTCTGGTGGAGGCCACCGCGCGGCTCCGCCTCGTCGAGATCCAGAAGCTGGCCGTGCCTGCCGGCGATTCCCGCCGCCGTCTCGAGACCTTCCTCGACCGGGTCTCCGAATCGCTCTCCGAGTTGTCCGACGCCCTCACGCTGACCTACTTCCGCCACGCCGAACGTCCCCGGCTGCTGCGGGGATGAGCCCCGATCCGACATGGTCTACCGCATCCGCCATCAGACGACCTACCGCTACGAGGAACCGGCGAACCTGTGCCACAACGAGGCCCGGCTCCGCCCCCTCGATCTGCCCACCCAGCGCTGCCTCGACTTCCGGCTTTCGGTCGAACCCACCGCGGACTTCCGGGCCAGCCGCAGCGACGGCTACGGCAATCACGTCGACTACTTCGCCATCCAGCGCCCGCACGAGCAACTCGTCATCACCGCCGAGAGCCGCGTCGAGGCACGGCCGGAGTCGCAGCTTCAGTTCGACGCCGGGGTCGCGTGGGACGAGCTGCCCGCTCTGTTGCTCGAGAGCACCGACACCGACGCGATCGACGCCCGGGAGTTCACGCTTCCCTCGACCCTCGTGCCGCGCCTCGCGGAGCTCGACGAGCTGACGGCCGACGATTTCGCGCCGGGCCGCCCGCTGCTGGAGGCGGTCGACGCCCTCAACGGGCGCATCTTCCGCGAGTTCGAGTTCAAGCCGGGATACACCGATGTCTCGACCCCGGTCTCGTCGGTGCTCGAGGACCGGGCCGGCGTCTGTCAGGACTTCGCCCACCTCATGATCGCGGCGCTCCGCTCGCGGGGGCTTCCCGCACGCTACGTTTCGGGCTACCTCGAAACCCTTCCGCCGCCTGGCAAGCCCAAGCTCGTCGGCGCCGACGCCTCGCATGCCTGGGTCTCGGTCTTCGTCCCCGGCCAGGGATGGGCGGACTTCGACCCCACCAACAACGTCCGCCCCGGCGACCGCCATCTGGTCACCGCGATCGGCAGGGACTATGCCGATGTCGCGCCGCTCCGGGGGGTGACCACCGGCGGCGCCGGACACCAGCTCGATGTCGCGGTCGACGTGAATCCCGAGTGACGCTTTTCCCTCGACTCGCCCTGCTTTCGACCGGAGCGTGATCGGGATGAAGACCCTGCTCCTTCTTCTCGCCCTCGCGCTCCCGTCCCTCGCCGGCGACCGGGTCGCATTCGCCGACGACGCCTACTCGCTCGAGTTCGCCCAGGGCTGGACGAAGGCGAAAGCCCCCACCGCCGATGCCGAATTCGCCCGCGAAAGCCCCGACAAGGCGGTGATCATCGCGGTCAACTGCGACGACATCCCCGAGGGTGCGGAGGCGGACCTCGATGCCATGGCCAAGGCATCCGCTGAAAGCTATGCCAAGGGGATCCGCTTCAAGGGCGAGGCGATGATTTCCGACGGCACGCTCGACGGCTGCAAGGCGAGGTTCATCACGCTGGCGCCTCAAAACGCCGACGAGGCACCGATCGGCATGTTCGCGGTCTTCGTCGATGCCGGCGAACACCTCGTCCGCATCACCGCGACCATGAACCCGCAGCTCGACAAGGAAACCAAGGACGCCTGCCTTGCGATCGTGAAGTCCTTCCGGCGGGAGGACACCGGCGAGAATGAGGCACGATAAATCGATCGACCATCGATCGGCACCACGCAAGATGGAAGGTCGGCCGCCCATCGCGGCGTTGGGCGCGAACCGGGCGATTGAAAATCGCCAGCCCGGCTCATGGCGCTTCGAAAGCGCCACTCCTCAGCCTCCCGCCTTCTTCTTGAGGAAGCCGAGGATCTTGGAGAAATCGACCTTCTTCTTCGCCTCGCCGACTTGGAAGACGATGCGCGAAGTCTTGCCGTTGGCCACGACGTTGGCGAGGTAGTTGCCGGGCTCGAGCTTCTTCTTGTCCATCGTGTCGCTCAGCTTCACCTGCTTGGTGTCCTTCGCGAAGATCACGGCCGCCGCCTGGCTTTCAACCACGGTTCCGTCCTCCTTGCAGGGGAAGGCGTTGACGATGAGCATCGGCACTTCGGCCTCCAGTTCGAGCACCGCGTCGGCTTTCACCGGTTCCTCGATCGGTGCGAAGAGGTCGTTCCCGTCCGCCATTTCCGCCTTCTGCCCGCCGAGCGTGACATCGAAGGGAAGGAACAGAGGACGTTCTTCGGCCGCGAGCGGCAGCACGAAGCTCACGAGCAGGGCGGCGACGGTTTTCATGCCCGCATGTAAGAAAGAAACGCCCGTCGTGACAAGGAGGAGCTCCCGTCAGCTCCCCACCGACTCGACGGTCGCCTTCTCGAGCAACTCCTTCAGCCTCTCCGGGGCGGTGGCGCTGGTCTTCGCCACGAAGCCGCGCGCATGGGCGAAATGCACGTCCGGCTCGTCCTCGATACGCGTAAAATCGAAGCGCCGGTCATCGCGGAACCGCGACAGTCCGTAGCCATCGCCCCGGCGGTCCGGATAGACCAGCCCGGAGGTCTCTTCTTCCATCCCGAGCACCTCGAGGTGCCGGCCCAATCCGGCCGACGGCTCCGCCGGCAGGGGCTCCGTGCGGGGCATGAAGAGGATCTTGAGTCCGCCGACCTGCCACACTTCCGCATGCTTCGCGATGTACTCCAGGCGCTCCCGCAGCGACTTGAGGTAGTCGAGGAGGTCCTGCCCGATCCAGCGCATCACTTCGTAGAGCGGCTCCCCGGCCGCCAGGCGCTCCACCTTGGCGAAACGTCGCAGCAGCGTGATGTCGATCGGTGAATTCAGGCGACCGAGCACCTCGGGGTCGATCCCCAGCCAGGCCGAGGTTTCCCGCGGCCCGGTCACGTCCATCCGCTCGGTGGTCTCCAGCCAGTCGCAGAACCTGCGGGCATCATCGTAGATCCCGAGATGCTGGAGCACCAGGGTCAGCGCGCACACCGGCGCGTGATCGGCGGAAAACTGGTGGTGATCGAAGTTCGAACGCTCCGGCTCGTGGCGGCCCCCTACATCGAGCACCGCCACGCCGGCATCCTCCAGATCGGCATCCGCGGGCTCACGACGAACCATTTCGCAACCGTGCACGGCAGCGAGCACGCAGCAGGCGAGGAAGTCGTCCTTATGGGCGCCGCCGGGGTGGGTGAGGATCTGTCGGATGGCCATCGGGCGCGCAGCCTGCGGGCCCGGCGCGCCCGTGACAACCCCGCATCAACCGAACTCGAGGGTAAAACGGGCCTTGCCCTCCGGATCCTTCTCCGGGTCCGGTTTCCACCCGAAGGTGAAGCCCTTGTAGAGGGGACGCTTCTCGCCGTTCCAGAACTCGAACAATCCACCATCGCCGGCCTCGAGTTCGAGCTTGCGCCCGTCGTAGCCGTCGAGGTCGATCCTCGCCGACTGCACCCCGGGGCCACTGATCTCCTTCTCGGCCCAGACCGGCTCCCACCCGTCGAGCGAGAACTTCTTTCCGTCCCCGCGCTCGAGGCGGATCTTGTCGCCGTCGGCCAAGTCCTCGATCTTGTCGTCGTCCTTCACGTAGTGATAGACGTTCGGCACCTTGACCCGGATCGCGAAGCGCAGGGGATGTTCGGTCAGCTCCCCCTTCTCGAGGATGCGCCCGCCGGCCTTCAGCACGCCCCGGTCCATTTCGAGGTGCACTTCGAAGGTCGCCCCACCGGTCACGGTCCCGCGGTAGCTCGCTTTCTCCATTTCGCCGGTCGCCTCGGTGATCGCCTCCCATCCATCATCGACCGCCTGCTTGGTCACCACCCGCTCGCCGCGTACCTCCTCGATCACCGGCTGGATGTCGATCCAGTAGCGGGGGCTCACCGGCTCGTCCTTCCGCTCGTCGAGGGGAATGAGGACCGCGATGCCGTCGGCCCGCACTCCGAAGCGGAAGTCCCGGTCCTCGTAGCCGGCGAACCAGCCGACCCAGGGCTTCTCGTTGAGCTGCGGCAGGGTGTTGCCGGCGGCGACGCCGGAAAGAGTGATTGCGAGAAGGAGGGGGAGCTTGATCATGATGTCCCTAGCTAAACGTCGGATTCAGCGGGAAGCCAACCGGAAATGATCAGCGTTTCCAGCCTCCCCCGAGTGACTGGATCAGCTGCGTCGCCGCCAGCGCCCGGGCCCGCTCGATGGCCAACGCCGCCCGCTGCTCGGCCAGCGACGTGCGCTCGGACTCGACGACCTCGAAGTAGTCGGTCGCCCCTCCGGTGTATCGCTTGCGGACCAGCGAAGCCGCCGTCCGGGCACTCTCGGCCCCACGCTGCCTCGAGGTCGAGGCGGCGGCGAGATGACGCCCGTCCCCCATCGCATCCTCGGTGTCGCGCACCGCCTTGAGCAAGGTGTCCCGGTAGTTCTCGAGCGCCTCCCGGTAGGCGGCCTCGGCACGATCCTTGTCGGCAAAGGCCCGCCCTCCTTGAAACAGCGGGATGTCGAGCTCCGGCCCGAGCGACCACAGCTTGGAGTTC
Source organism: Verrucomicrobiia bacterium (assembly GCA_030431475.1). GTDB lineage: Bacteria > Verrucomicrobiota > Verrucomicrobiia > Verrucomicrobiales > Akkermansiaceae > Haloferula. Next base: position 100,882 of record JAUIJD010000006.1, read on the forward strand.
GACTGGAACAGATCGCTGGTGCTCAGCGAGCGGAAGCCGCCCTCGCCGGTCAGCGTCAGCCGGGGCAGGTAGCTGGCGATGGCGAGACCGATGCGATCGCTGGCGGCGGCCAGGCGGCGCTCGGCGGCGGCCAGGTCGGGACGCCGGCGGAGCAGGTCGGAGGGCACCGCCGACGGCGGCGCGGGAATCGACGGGCGACCGGCTTTCGCCGGCACCCGGAAGCCCGACGCCGAGCGCCCGACGAGGGCGGCGAGGGCGTTCTCATACTTGCCGCGCTGCGCCCGCAGCTGCTCGATTTCCGAGCGAACGCTCTCGTGCTCGGTGATCGAGCGCTCGTGGTCGATCCGGCTGCTCGCCCCCCCTTCGAAGCGAGCCTTCATGAGGCGTCTCGCCTCGGCCCGCAGCTCCTCGGTTTCCTCCAGCAGCGCGATCTCCGCATCGGCGAAACGCAGCGAGAGGTAGGCCCGGGCGACCTCGCCCCGGAGCGACAGCATCGCCCCCCGGTAGTCGTATCCCGACGCTTCGGTCTCAGCCACGGCCGCCCCGATCTGGCGCCGCACCCGCCCCCAGAGGTCGACCTCCCACGACAGGTTGAGCGCCGCCCGGTAGTCGTTGTAGATGCCCGACGAGAAATTCGAGTTGCCGCTGTCCTGCTGGCGGCGGCCGAAGGCATCCGCGGTCACCACCGGCCACGCATCGACCGTGTCGAGCCCGAGCGAGGCCCGGGCCAGGTCGTAGCGCGCAAGTGCCGCCCGGGCGGTCGGCCCATCGGTCTCGGCCATGCGGATGTAGCGGTTGAGCTGGGCATCGCCGAACAGCCCCCACCACGAGCCCTCGGGCGGCGCCTTCGAGAAGCCGGCGTTCTTGAAAGCCGCCTCGAGCTCGACGCTTGGGGCCTCGTAGTCCGGGCCGACCGCACACGAGGCGAACAGCGCCACGCCGATGAAGGATGGAAAAAGGCGTTTCATGAGGAAGTCGAGGGCTTGAGGGCGAAGATGGAGCTGAGCACCGTCGGCACGAGGACCATGGTGAAGACCGTGCTCACCGACAGGCCACCGACGACCACGGCGCCGAGGCCGCGGTAGAGTTCGGAACCCGCGCCCGGCATCAGCACCAGCGGCAGCATGCCGCCCACCGAGGTCAGGGTGGACATCAGGATGGGCCGCACCCGCGAGCGCACGCTTTCCACCACCGCCTGCTGCGGCTCGAGCTCGCCCTCGCGCATGAAATTCAGCGCCTGGTGGACGATGAGGATGGCGTTGTTCACCACCACCCCGGCGAGGATCACGAAGCCGAGGATGGTCAGCATGTCGAGGTTCTGCACCGGCATGTAGCGGTCCATCTTGCTCCACTGGTGGACCATCGCCAGCCCGAGGAAACCCCCGAAGGTTGCCAGCGGCACACTGAGCATGATGACGAGCGGGTAGGACCAGCTCTGGAAGAGAATGACCATGAGCAGGTAGATCACCAGGAAGGCCATGAACAGACTGCTCGCGACCGTCCCGGTGAGCGTCCCGTCACCCAGCAGCGAGTTGCGGATCTCGGCCAGCTTGCCGGCCGATCCGGCGAGCCCGACATCCACGCCCGGGGGGATGGTGCCGTCGGCCCGGAGTCCCTCGATGACCCCGTTCACCTCGTCGATCACCGTTTCCAAGGGCTGCCCGGCCGGCGGCTCGAGTTCGAGGGTCACGGCGCGCTGGCGGTCGACGTGGCGGATCTGGTCGGGACCACGGACGCGCTCGACGGTCGACACCGAGCGCAGGTCGACGATGTCGCCATCGGGCGTCGCCAGCGGCAGGTCGAGCAGCTTGTCGAGCGGTTGCTCGTCGTCGCCGCGGGACGTGAGGATCTTGATGTCCTTCAGCTCGCCGTTCTGCTCGTAGTCGCGGAACAGGACGATGCCGTCGCCGCCCGCCTGGATCGCGAGGCCGAGGTCGGTGCGGCTCATCCCGAGCTCGCGCAGGCGCTCGTCGTCGGGCACCACCCGGAGCTCGTCGAGCGGCAGCGCGAAATTCGGCGGGGCCGGGGTGATGTTCGACCCCGGCGGCATCGACCCGAACAAGCGCCCCATCGCCGCCCCGGCGGCCTGCGACACGGTGTCGAGATCGCGCCCCCGGAAGTCGATCTGCACCGCTCCGCCGGTCGAGCCACCGACGCGGAAGAGCGGCATCTGACGGGCGATGGCAAAGGTGTCCGGCATCCCCATCGTCGCCTTCTGGAACGCCGGGATCAGGTCGGCGACGCGTTTCTTGTCGGCCGAGATGCCCCCGTGGAACATGCGACCTTCGAAGGACACGAGGAAGTAGTTCTCGAGCGGGGGCGGCATCACCGTCTGACCCGATCCGTCCATCAGGGGCACCGGCTCGCGGTGGTCCTCCGGCCCGGCATTGCCGCCGTTGAGGCGGGTTTCCACGCCGTACTTGTCGGGGGTCGCGTCCCACAGCGGCTCGATCTCGCGCTCGATGCGCCCGCCCATCTCGGAGAGCTTCTCGAGGTTGTAGGTCGGCGGAGGAAAGAGCAGCCCGAAGACCAGGTTGCGGTTCCCCTGGGGCAGGTAGTCGAGCGGTGGCAGCAGGACCCGGGTGCCGGCAATGGTCACGAGGGTGAATCCGGCGATGATCGCGATCCGTCGCGGCCAGGTGGCGGTGCCCGTGGTCACGGCCCGCGCCGCGATGTCGGGCATGCGTTCGAAAAGAACCGCCAGCGGATGGAAGGGCGCCCCGAGGATCCGGAACAGCCGGGAACCGAACACCCGGTCGAACATCGAGGGACCGTCGCCGGTTTCGTGAGGCGTCAGCCATCTTCCGGAGGCCACGGGGATGAGGGTGAGGCTGACAATGAACGACAGGCTCACCGCCGCCATCAGCGCCAGCGCGATGTCGCGGAAGAGCTGTCCGGCCTGCTCCTCGATCAACAGGATGGGGGCGAAGACGACGACCGTGGTCATCGTCGAGGCGAGCACCGCCCCCCCGACCTCCACCGCCCCGTCACGCGCGGCGGCGACCGGCTTCTTCCCCATCTCGAGGTGCCGGTGGATGTTCTCGATCACCACGATGGCGTTGTCGACGACCATGCCGACGGCGAAAGCGAGCCCGGCCAGCGAGATGATGTTGATCGAGCGGCCGAGGATCACCAGCACGGTGAACGAGGCGATGATGGAGACCGGGATGGCGACCGCGATGATGCCGACCGCGCGCACGCTGCGCAGGAAGAACAGCAGGGTGATCGTCGCCAGCACGCCGCCGAGGACCAGGTTCGACCGGACCAGCACGAAGGCGTCCTCGACGTAGGTCGAGGCGTTGTAGGTCGGCACCAGCTCGAGCTTGCCGTCGAGGCCGAGCTGCCGCGCCTTCTGGTCGAGAAGGTTGCCCGGCTGGTTCATCGTCTCCACCTCGTCGAGCAGCATCCGCATCGTCTCGAGCAGGTTGGCCCCGCGCTGGAGCTGGAAGTTGAAGAAGGCCGCCCGTTGTCCGCGCGAGCGCACCCACGAGGTCGGCTCCTTGAAGCCGTTGCGGATGTCGGCGACGTCCCCGAGGTAGACGGGGCCGGCCTCGTCGCGGAAGACGATCATGTTGGCCGCCGCCTCGGGCGTGTCGAAGCGGCCGGTCGCGCGCACCCGGAAGTCGCGCTTGCCCATCTCGATCTTGCCGCCGGAGAAGTTGGCATTGGCCGCGGTGATCCCCTGCCGGAGCTGGGCGAAGGTGATGCCGCGCTGCGCCAGCGCCTCGGCATCGACCACGACCTGGAGCTCCGACGCGGAAGCCCCGCGCACGCCCACCTGGCTCACCCCCGGGATGCGCTCGAAGCGGGGCTTCATGCTCCGGTCCATGAAATCGTAGAGCTGACCCGGGTCGAACTCGGGATCGGTCGAGAACAAGCCGATCCACGCAATGTAGTCGGCGGACTCCGGATCGTAGTCCTCGACCACCGGCTGCAGCACGCCGCTCGGATAGCCGGGCACCTCGTCGAGCTTCTGCAGCACCTCGTCCTGCGCGTCGCCGATGTCGGTTCCGGTTTCGAACTCCAGCCTCAGGGTCCCCTGCCCCGCCGAGCTGGTGCTGATCATCGATTTCAGGCCGGTGACCTCGCCGAGCACCCGTTCCTGTTCCTCGATGATGTCGGACTCGATCTCCTCGGCCGACGCGTTCTCCCAGTTCGTGGTCACGGCGATGACCACCGACGACACCTCGGGAGTCATGCGCACCGGCACGCGGGTGATCGCGAGGATCCCCGAGAAGATGGCAAGCATGGTGCCGACCGCGATGGTGATCGGCTGCTTGAGCAGAAAGTCGATGGGCGATCTCATCGAGTCAGCGGGCTTCGGCGGAGGTTTCTTCCTTCGGCGCTTCCCATGGCTGCGGCGCGATCGGCGAGGCGGGCTGCAGGCGCTCGTTGCCCTCGATGATCACCGCCTGTCCGGCCTCCAGCGCCCCCTCGGCGAGGATCGCCTCGCCGGAGCGCTCGAAGAGCAGCTCGACGTCCACCCGTTTCGCCACCGGCGGGCCGTCTCCGGAGGCATCCGGCACGAACACGTAGGCCCCGGAGTATCCCGTCAGGATCGCATCGCTGGGCACCACGATCCGCCGCGCGGGATCGCCGAGCGGGACGTTCGCGGTGACCGAGGAACCGGCGGTGAGCAGGTTCTCGGGATCGGGCACGTGGGCCACCACGGTGAAGCGTCGCGAGCGACCGTCGACCTCCGGAATCACCGTCAGCTTGTCGGCTCCGATCGTCTCGTCGAGCCCGGTGACCTGCAGCTCCACGCTCCCCGGTGCGGTCTGACGCAACAGCCTCGCCTTGCGTTCGGGAAGCTGCAGCCAGGCCTCCATCTCGCCCGTCGACACCAGCGTCACCACGGGTGCCCCCTCGCTCAGCCACTCCCCGAGCTCGGTGTGGCGCGCCACCACGCGACCTTCGAAAGGCGCGAGGACCTCGAGGTCGGTCTTGCGCACCTCCAGCAGGTCCATCCGCTTCTGCGAGGCCTCGATCATTTCGCGGGCGGCATTGGCCCGGGCCTCGGCCACCTTCATCTCGCGCACGCTGTCGAGATACTCGCGCTCGGCCACCGCCCGCTGCTCCCACAGGCCGCGCATCATTTCCTCGTCACGAACGGCCCGCTCCTGCTCGGCCTCGCGCTGGGCGAGGTCGGCACGGGCGGAGGTCAGGTCCGCCGACGCCTCCTGGATCTGTGCCTCCAGGCGCCGGGGGTCGAGCTTCGCCAGGACGGCTCCTGCTTTGACCATGTCGCCCTCGTCGACCAGCAACGCATCCACAGCCGCCGACTCGCGCGCCGCCACCTCGGCACGCCGGACCGCCCGCAGGGTTCCCGTGACGGACAGCCGCTCGACGACCTCCCGCTCCTCGGCCGGACGCGTCACCACGGGAGACGGAGGCCGGGCGCCGCCGCCGTTGGCACCCTGCCCGGGCTTGGCGTCCCGGAGGGCCTTCCAACCGAACCAGGATGTGACGGCGATGATCAGCAGGACGGCCAGCCAGCCGAACGCGACGCGGAGGGATGATGAATTCGACATGTCGGGAAAGGAATCAGGCCTGCACGGCATCGAGATCGGGATGAAGCTCGGCCCCGATCACCCGGGAGAAGGCTTCCGAGAAGTGGCGCACGCGTTCGGGGTCGTTGTGGATGCGGGCCTGGGTCGACGACCCCTCGAGCATGGAAAAGAGGCAGGCAGCGGTTTCCCCGGGCGAGGTGATGTCCACCAGCCCGGCCTCCTTCGCATCCCTCAGCCCCTCCTCGAGATACGCCTGAAAGGCATCGAGCAACTCGCGAACCTTGGCCGCCAGCTCCGGTTCGGCCGCCGCGGTTTCGGCGCCGATGTTGAAATACGGACAACCCAGCACCCGCCCGTGACGCTCCCGGCACTCGAGCGTCTTGCGGTAGCCGTGCTCGATCAGGCGCTCGAAACGCGTGAGCGGCGGCAGCGAGGCACTGAAGATGCGCTCGAGGTTCGGGCGGCTCTCGGTTTCCCAAAGGTGGTCGAGCGCCGCCACCGCCAGCGCGGTCTTCGACTTGAAGAAATGGTAGAAACTCCCCTTCCGCACGTCAGCCCGCTCGCAGATGCGGTCGACCGAGCTGGTGCCGTAGCTGCTCTCCCAAATCGCACCGATCATCGCCTCGAGAAGACGGATACGGGCAGGAGCGGGCTCGGACATGCGGGGACCAGTAGTTGACCGGTCGGTCAAGTCAAACGAGGAATCCGGATTTTCTCCATGGGACCGCAGGATTTCCCGGGAGGAGGCCTCCTCCGCGGGGAGTCGCTCGAAACAAGGAGAAGCTCCCGGCTCCGGTCACGGAGGCGATGCCTTGCCGCTCCGGCGCATCGGGGGGAATCGCCCCTCCCGCTCCGCCGCCGAGATCCGGGCGTGGATGGCGCTGCGCTGCTGGAGATAGCGGGTCTTCATCGCCTCGAACTCCCGGGCACGCCGCCGGGAATGCCGGGCGATCATGAACCCGGCGACCAGGATGCCCCCGCCGAGGACGGCAACTGGCCACATGGGAATACCGGACAGGCCTTCCACCAGAAACCCGATCCCGAGGATGGCGGCGAAGATCACGACCCCGATCCCATCCGAACCGCTCGGGGGTGCGGCACGGCCATCGCGCTTCCGGGCGGAGACCGAGTCGACGAAGGCATGCCACTGCTTCTCCAGGCGATCGAGCTGGCGCTCGAGCCGGATCAGGCGCAGCTCCCGCTCGGTCGATCGCTGGGTCCGTTCCACGCGCTCGAGCAGCTTGGTGTAGACCGACGAGGGATGGTGGCAGATCTCGAGTCGCGAGTGGCAGTAGCGACAGGTCACGTAGCGGATCGACTCGTCCACTTCGAGATCCGCGCCACAGCTCTGGCAAGCGACTTTGGTGACCTTCACCGACACGCTTCGTTCTAACGAGGCACCGTCCCGCGCGCAGCTACAAAGGCCGCGTTTCTGAGGAATCGCGATCAGAAGGTGCGCACGCTCGAAAGGCCCCCGTCGGGCCGCAGGACCTGGCCGGTCATGAACTTCGAGCGGTCCGAGAGCAGGAAGGCGACGAGCTCGGCGACCTCGTCCGGAGAGCCGACCGCCTGCAGCGGGTGTCGTTTTTCGGACGCCTCGCGCTTGGCCTCGTTGCCGAGCAGGTTCGACGCCAGCGGCGTGTCGGTGAGCGACGGCGCGATCACGTTGACCCGGATCTTCGGGGCGAACTCGGCCGCCAGCGACCGCCCCAGCCCCTCGACCGCCGCCTTGGCCGCGGCCACCGAAGCATGGAAGGGCATGCCCTGACGGACCGCCACCGTCGAGAACAGGACGATCGAGGCCGACCCGGCTTTCTTCAGCGCGGGCAGCGCGGCGCGGATGGCGCGCACGGCGCCGAGCGCGTTCACCTGCATGTCGTCGATGAAGTCCTGATCGCTCAGGCGGTGGAAGGGCTTGAGGTTGATGGTGCCGGGAAAGTAGACGAGTCCGCCGAGGGCGTCGGGCAGGTCGAACTCCGGCTCCGACGCGGCGTCGAAGGACTGGGTCGGAACGTCCGGCTCGGTCAGGGCCTCGGGATGGCGAAGCGCGGCCAGCATCGCCATGCCGTCACGCTTCAAGCGCTTCACGGTCGCCAGTCCGATGCCCGAGTTGCCGCCGATGATCAGGATGGGGTCGCTCATGGCGCACCCTTCGACGCCTCATCGGATCGTCAAGCGGCGATCACTGCGCACTCACCCTCCGCTCGCCGCCCTCGAGCCACTGCTTGGCCTCGCCGATCAGGAACAGGGAACCCGCCACCAGCACCGGCCCTCCCCCGGCAAGCGCGGCCTCGATCGCCGACGGGAAATCCGCGTGCTCCAGCGGCGTGGAAAACCGCGACGCCAGTTCGGCGGTCGCCAGGGCCCTCGGCGAATCGATCGGGCACAGGTGGGTGGTCGAGGCGATCGCCCCGAGCCGCGAGGCGATGCCCTCCACATCCTTCGACTCGACCGCGCCGAACACCAGCGCCGCCTTCCGCTCGCCGAACCGGTCGCGCCAGGCCTCGACCAGGGCCGCGGCCCCGTCCGGGTTGTGCGCGCCGTCGAGCACCACCGTCGCGCCCTCGTGATCGATGACCTCGAAGCGGCCCGGCCAGCGCACCGTCTCGAGCCCGTGGCGCACCGTCTCGTAGTCGAGCGGCAGGCCGAGCGCATGCAGGCAGTCGAGCGCCAGCGCCGCGTTCCACGCCTGGTGCCGACCCGGCAGCCCGATCGGGTAGCCGCGGAGCGGTTCGCTCACGAACTCCAGCGGACTGCGGCGCTCGTTCGCCTCCATCTCCAGCGTGCGCCGTACTTCGTCCGGCTGCGGCGCGGAGAGCGCCCGCTTTCCCTCGACGAAGATCCCGGCCTTCTCGAAGGCGACCTTCGCCAGCGTGTCGCCGAGCCACTGGGTGTGATCGAGGCCCACGGGAGTGATCGCGCAGACATCGGCCGGCACGGCGGTGGTGGCGTCCAGCCGCCCGCCCATGCCGGTCTCGAGAATCACCAGCTCGCACTCCCTTTCCCGGAACCAGCGCATCGCCGCGGCCAGCGTGATCTCGAAGAAGGTCGGATGCGGATCGAGCCGCTCACAGATCGTCCGCAGTCCGGTCAGCAGCGCGGCACAGTCGTCCTCGGGGATCTCGACGCCCGACACCCGGATCCGCTCGCGGAAATCGACCAGGTGGGGCGAGGTGAACAGGCCGGTGCGGGTGCCGCCGGCCCGCGCGACCGACTCGGCGAGGGCGCAGGTGCTGCCCTTGCCGTTGGTGCCCGCGACGTGCAGCACCCGGGTCGAGTGCGCCGGGAACGCAAGGAACTCCTTGAGCAGGCGACGGGGACCCTCGAGCCCGAGCTTGATCCCGAAGAGCTGCGTCGAAAACAGCCAGTCGATGGACTCGCGGTAGTTCATGCCCGACCGGCGCGCGGAATCACGGCATCATGTAGCCGAGCAGCGTGGTCAGCTTCTCGCGCATCTTCGTCCGCGGCACGATGGCGTCGACCAGTCCGTGCTCGAGCATGAACTCGGCGGTCTGGAAGCCGGGCGGAAGATTCTGGTGGGTCGTTTCCTTCACCACCCGCGGACCGGCGAAGCCGATCATGCACTTCGGCTCGGCGAGATTGATGTCGCCGATCGTCGCGAAGCTGGCGGTCACGCCCCCGGTCGTCGGGTGGGTGAGCACGGAAATGTACGGCAGCCCGGCCTCCCCCAGGCGCGCCAGCGCGCCGCAGGTCTTGGCCATCTGCATGAGCGAGAGCATGCCCTCCTGCATCCGCGCGCCGGACGAGGCCGACACGATGATCATTCCGCGCTTCTCCTTGATCGCCATCTCGATGGCACGGGTGATCTTCTCCCCGACCACCGAGCCCATCGAACCGGCGAAGAACTTGAAATCCATCACCGCGACCATCGCCGGCTTGCCACCGATCGTCACCCGTCCGGTCACGACGGCATCCTTGAGTCCGGTCTTCTCCCGAAGTCCGGCGGTTTTCTCGGAGTAATTCTGGAAGCCCAGCGGGTTGGCGGAAACCAGTTCAGTCTCGGTTTCCTCGAAGCTCTGCGGATCCGCGATCAACGCGATGCGGTCGTGCGAATCGAGGATGAAGTGATGCCCGCAGTGGTGACAGGTCTGCAGGTGCTGCCGGAGTTCGAGCTGGTGGAGCATGGCCGAACAATCCGGACACTTCGTCCACAAGCCTTCCGGCATCGTATCCTTCGCCTTGTTTTTCCGGAGCTTCGGCTTGTCGAAGATACCCATGTGCTTGCTTGAAGAAAAGAGAACGCCCCCAACCGGGCTGGCCCCGAGGCTAGCCGCGCATCACGGTCACGACAATCACCTTTTGGAAACCCGCCCGGCGCAGAATCCGCGCACATTCGTGGGCCGTCGAGCCGGTCGTGAACACGTCGTCCACCAGCACCGCCCCTTCCCCACCGGTGACACCGCGGCGAACCGCGAAAGCCCCGCGCAGGTTCTTCTGCCGCTGGGCCCGGCTGAGACGGGTCTGGGTCTCGGTCGGACGGATCCGCTTGAGCGCGACCGCCAGCGGCAGGCCGAGGCGGCGACCCAGCGGACGCGCGATCTCGAGGGATTGATTGAACTGGCGCCAGTGGAAGCGCCGCCGGTGCAGCGGCACCGGGACCAGCGGCCAGCGGCCCTCCAGGGCCTCGCCCAGGCGCGGATCCTCGAACGAACGGGCCGCGAGGTCGGCCAGCTCCCGGGCCAGTTCGAGGCGTCGACCATACTTGAGATCGTGGACCAGCGTCATGATGCCGTCGGACCGGAACAAGGCCGGACGAGCGAACTCGAAGGCGAACTTCTGGTCGCGACAGTTCGGGCAGGAGAACGCTCCCTCCACCCGGCCGTCGTAGCCCTGACCGCAGGTGGAGCAAAAGGGCGGCACCACCGGAGACAGCGCATCGGCACAGCCGGCGCAGAGACACCTCCCTCCCGGCACCCCGGCGCCACAAAGATGGCAGACCCCCGGATACACCAGGTCCAGCACCCGGGACAGCCCGGCTCTAATCATCGACATCGTCGATTTCATCGCCCGCCGCCACCCGCGTCATCATCGCCACGACCAGCCCCGTCATGATCACGACCGCCAGCGGCAGCAGCCCCTCGAGCAGGCTCATGCCGACCAACCAGCCGGCGATCTCCGGCAAACCGGACACCGGCCACGTCGCCGCCTTGAAGAGCGCGAAGCAGAAGATCCAGCCGGCGTGGAGCCCGATCGGCAACCACAGCGACGCCGTCCGGTAGCGGGCCACGCCGAGCACCACGCCCACGGCGAACAGCACCGAGAACCGGCTCGCCATCGAGAGCGGATCGGCGAAGCGCGAAAGGATGTGCCCGAGCATGACGAAGCCCGCGTCGGTCGCCTCGGGATCCGGCACCCCGACCCCCTCCGGAGGCTCGAGGAAGTGCACGAAGGCGAACAGGAAGGACAGCAGCGCGATCGCCGGAGCAGGCCGCATCGCCCGGAGAAAGATCCCCAGCAGCACCCCTCGGAAAAGGACTTCCTCGATCACCGACACCACCAGCGCCGCGGGCACCGCCTTGCGCGCCGCCCCGAACCAGTCGATGTCCGACACGAAGGGATTCGGTGCTCCGTGGGTCGATTCCGGCACGTCGCGCCAGACGAAGAATCCCGCCTTCACCAGCACCCAGCCGGACACCATCAGCAAGCCCCCCGCCAGCACGAACCCGAAGACCCCCTCGGCCCAGCCGTGGCGGTTCCGGCGCAGCGGCTGCCCCCGGCCGCTGACCACCGAATCCGGCAGCCTCAGCGACCACGGGGTGTCCCGGTAGCGCTCGCCGCCCCGGCCCAGCCGCAACCAGGCCAGCAGCGGCCCCAGCAGTAACAGCGCGGCCAGCAGCACCGAGCGGTCGAAGAATCGCGGAAAGTTGTCCTTCGAACGGGCGGCGGCCTCGCCGAGCCATTCGATCAGGCCGTTGGTCGGCTTGTCGGCGGTCACCTCGGCGATCCCCATGCCCATGTTGTAGAGCCACGGGGCGATCGCCGCTCCGAGCACCAGCGTGCCCACCACGTAGAGAAAGACTTTCAGCACATCGCTCTGGGAACTCCGCGGCACTCCGGAACGCTAGATGGCTCCCGCGCGGTGCCAAGAACGGAGTGGCCCGCCCGCTCAGCGCGGCCCGAACCCGGCGAGGCGGTCGACCGTCACCTTTCCGTCCCGCAGCCGGGGGTCGACGCCGTAGAGACCGTCGGCCTCCGCCACCGGAAGCGCCGGTCGGTGCCGTCCCGCTTCGTGAAACCAGGCATTCTCGGAAAACCGGAAGCTGTCGGCTTCGGTATCGGGCCCGACGTTGACCGCGACCCGGTTGGACGCCGGCAGCACGATCACGTTGCGGAACACCTCCCCCGAGGCGCAGGCACCGAACTCGGGCACCGGCTGCTCCTGGAGGATGCGGAACGCCCACTTCTCCGGGCGCACGACGAGGTTGTGGTGCACCCGCCCGCCCTTCGCCGTGACGAAGGCGACCGCCGTCCCGCCGCCGATGAAGACATTGTCGCGGACCTCGATCTCCTCCGCCTCGAAGCGGGTCACCTCCGGACGGAAGTACGACTTCCCCGTACTTCCTCCGAGGTTCACGGCCCGTTGACCGGCGTTCTCGAAGCGACACTCCGACACCCGGATCCGCCGGCTTCCGCCCTTCATCTGGATGCCCGACATCTGGTCGTGCCCGTCCAGCCCCCGCAGCGTGCATTCCTCGATCGCCCCGTCCCGGCAGCCGACCAGGTCGATGCCCGAACCACCCCAGCCCTCGACGAGGCAACCCCGCACCGTGAACTTCGTCAGGCCCGACATCTTGATGCCGTCATGGTTCCCACGCGGACCGGTCCGGCGGACCACGAGACCGTCCAGCACCACCCCCTCGACCGGTTCGTCCCGGCGCCCGGCATCATCGAAATTGAAGCCATTGCCGGTGAACCCCTCCGCCTGCAGGCCCTGGATCACCCAGAACGGGCAGGCCGAGAACTGCATCGCGGTCGAGCCGCCACCCCGCAACCGGACCACCCCTTCGGCCCGCAGCCGGATCGGACGCTCCGCCGTGCCGGCACGGTCGCGGACGTGGATCCCGCCCCGATAGCTTCCGGACGCCACCACGATCTCGTCTCCCGGCTCTGCCGCGGCCAGCGCCCGGCGCAACGAAGCATCGTCGTCCACGGTCACCGCCGCGAGCCTCAGCACCCCCAGCAGGGCCGGAACCAGGACCTTCATGCCGACCACGCAAGCACAGGCCCGCCTCCCGCGGGAAGCCCGAAGCGTCGGAAAGTCCCTATCGCGCCCAGAGCGCGCCGCCGAGACCCTCGTTGCCGCCGACGGATGTCACCACCGCCCGCTCGGCCGCCCCGGCGGTCAGTTTCGCCAGGGCCACGACCGTCTGGAGACCGGCCGAGGCGCCCATCGAGTCACCCAGCAAGGGCCGCAGCGACATCCGCGGACCCCGCCATTCGACCGAATTCTCGGCCGCATCGTAGCGCCCCACGCCGACCCGGCCGTCGCACCACAGCGTCGCGCCGTCGTCATCCACCCCCAACTCGTTCCAGAGCCGGGCGAAGCCGGCGACGCGATCGGGCTCGTCGGCGTAGTTCACGGCATCCGGCACCGCCATCAGCCGCGGCCCCTCGCCGTCCTTCTCGAGCACCACCGCACCCGCGCCTTCGGAAGGACACATCCGGGAGCTGTAGTAGCTCATCGCCTCGGCGCTCAGCCAGTCGGCCTCCTCGGGCGCCACGACCGCGCACAGGTCGCAGTCGCCGCGCTCCAGCCACTCGGCGGCGAGCTCGAGTCCGGTGAAAAACTCGGCACCATCGCCCACCAGGGTGTCGTTCGGCGCGGTGCACCGGGTCACCGCGGACAGGTGGCTCGCGGGCGCGTTGTAGACGGTCTCGGGAAAGAGGATCGGGCTGGCCGTCGCCGGATCGGAGAGCACCTCCCCGTAGAACCGGTTCGAGTAGTTCACGCATCCGTTCATCATCGTGCACACGACGCCGAGCCGGACCTTGCCGGCCCGCACCTCCTCGAAACGCTCCGGCCCGAGGGCCTCGAACAACGCGGCGGCGGCGTACTTCCCCACCGCGCTGGCGCGCCGCAGCCGAGGGTCGCGGGGAAGCTTCGAACGATCCTCCAGTTTCGGCACCCGGGTCACGGGAAGGGTCACGGTGCGACCGTCGGCGGTCGTCCTCTCGAACTCGCCCCTCGCGGGCGGCTCTCCCGATTCCACGACCCGGAGGAGGGCATCCATCCCCCAGCCGGCCGACGAGACCGCTCCGACCCCCGAGGCGACGATGCGGCTCACGACGCCACCTCCCTTCCGAAGATGAGCGTCGCATTGGCGCCCCCGAACCCGAAGGAGTTGGTCAGCGCATGACGGACCTCGGCGTCCCGGGGCTCGCGCACCAGGTCGAACGACACCGCCGGATCGACCTCGCGGATGTTCAGGCTGCCGGGAAGCCACTGACCCTCGAGCGTCATCAGGCAGATCACCGACTCGACGGCTCCCGCGCCTCCCAGCAGGTGACCGATCGATGACTTCGTGGAACTCAGGCGGACGCCCCCGACCGCGTCCCCCGCCCAGCGGCGCACCGCCCCGGCTTCGGCGACGTCGTTCAGCGGCGTGCCGGTGCCGTGGGAATTGATGTAGTCGATCTGCTCCGGCTCGAGCCCGGCCATCCGGGTCGCCTGGGTCATCGTCACCAGCGCGGCATCGCCCTCGGGATGCGGCTGCGTGAGGTGGTGGACGTCGGTCGCGGCGCCATACCCGAGCACGCTGGCCCGCACGGCCGCGCCCCGGGCGCGGGCCGACTCGAGGCTTTCCACCACCACGAAGCCGGCGCCCTCGCCGATGGCCAGACCGTCGCGCTCCGCATCGAAGGGACGCGGAACGCCCGACGGGCTCAACGCCTGCAGCGAGTCGAAGCCCGCGAAAACGAGCTGCGCCAGGCCATCGTAGCCACCGGCCAGCACGCGTTCGGCCCGACCCTCGCGGACCATCTGGAAGGCATGCCCGATCGCGTTGGCGCCCGACGCGCAGGCATTCGACACGATCCTCAGCGGCCCGGCCACCCCGAGCTCGCGCATCATGGTGGTCAGCTGTCGCTGCGGCTGGTAGCGCTCGACCCGCTGGAACTGTCCGAGCCGGTCGCCCGCCACCGCATGACGGTAGAATTCCTCACCCAGCGGCATCGCCCCCGCCGAGGTCCCGACGAACACCGGCATCTCGCCGGCGAGGTCCGCCTCGTCGAGCGCCTCGCGGGCCGCCTGCAAGGCGAAGCGCGTGCCGCGGTCCATGCGCTCCCACGCCCGCCGGCCGACTCCAGCCGGCCGCCCGGGCAAGCTGGCCTGCCCCGCCGTCTTCGTTCGCTGCTTCCCGGTGTCGAAGAGATCGACCTCACGGAAAGCGGTCCGCCCCGCCCGGAATCCCCCGGCGTTCTCGGCCATGCCGCACCCCATGGAAGTGACGATCCCCGCTCCGGTGATCACCACGGGGCGGGGTTGCGCGGGTAGCGTTGCGTCGGCTCGGTAGGCCACAATCGGTGGAATTCAGGCTGGCGGTCGGGCGGGGAAGGCAGCTAGGCAACGGCCAGCGACCTTGTCAAATGCTGCGTAACCGATGGCAGAAAACCCTCGAGCGATGCGCCGACCAACCGGCGATCTACGAGGGTGCCGAGGTCCTTCGCTTCGCCGATCTCGCCGAGGCGCTCGAGCGCCTGCCGCCGGCCCGGGGCCCGGTGCTTGCCAGCGGGAAGGCCCGCGACATCGCCCTCGCCACGCTCCAGGGTTGGCGCGACGAACAACCGGTGCTGCCGGTGGAGCGCGCCGATGGGGATCTCCCGGAGTTCGGTGAGCGCCCCGGCGAGGTGGCCCACCTCAAGCTGACCCCCGGCAGCGACGGGCGCCCGCGGACCGTGCGCTTCACCGCCCGGCAGATCGCGGCCGATGCCGACCGCCTCGTCGAGGCGATGGGGCTGACCCCCGAGGTCCCGAACCTCGCCACGCTGTCGCTCGCTCACTCCTACGGCTACTCCTCCGTCATCCTGCCCCTGCTCCTCCACGGCATCCCCGTCCGCACGGTGGAGGTGCCCTTCCCCGCCGTGGTTTCCGAGGCCTGGAAACCACACGAGGCGATCGTCGTCCCCGCCGTCCCCTCGATGTGGAAGGCCTGGCTCCGCTCCGGCATCCTCGCCGACGCCCCGATCCGGCTCGCCATCTCCGCCGGTGCGCCGCTGCCGCTCGATCTCGAGGTCGCCGCGTGGGAGGCGCATGCGCTCAAGCTCCACAATTTCTACGGGGCCACCGAATGCGGCGGCATCTCGTGGGACGCCACCGCGACGCCGCGGAGCCATCCGCACGACCTCGGAGAACCGCTCCCGGGCGTCGACGTCGAGGTCGACCCGGACGGGCGCCTGCGGGTCCGCAGCTCATCGGTGGCCCTCGGCTACGATGGATCCCGTTGCGACGACCAGCTGGCGGACGGCACCTTCCTGACCCCCGACATCGGCCACCTGGATGGCGGCCGGATCCTGCTCGACTCGAGTGCCGGCGGCCACATCAACGTCGCTGGCCGGAAGATCGGCGCGGTCCGGGTCGAGAATATCCTGCTTGCCACCGGTCTGCTGCCCCGGGTGCGCGTCTTCGCCGTGCCCAGCCAGGATCCCGAGCGCGTCGACGAAGTCGCCGCCCTGGTCCCGCCGGAAAGCGATCTGGCGGCGCTTCGCAGCGCCGCGTCCGAGAAACTCGCCGGCTGGGAAATGCCGCGGCACTGGTTCACCGATCCCACCGCCTGGCAGCTTTCCCGTTCCGACCTGCGCCAGCGCTTCGCCCGGCGCCCGGCCTGAGCGTCGCCGCCGCTACGCGCCTTCCGAGAGGTGTCGGCTCCGCAGGAGCCGAAGACGACGGAACCAGACCGCCGACGCCAGGAAGACGACGACAAGCATGATGGCCCGCGGCAGGTCGATCGGCACGAGGATCGCCGTCGTCACCACCTCCACCGTGACCAGCACGAACACGAAGACCAGGATGGCGCCTCCCTTCACCTTCGACGCGACCCACGCGCCGACCGGCGCCCCCAGCGCCACCACCGGCGCCGCCACGGCCCAGTATTCCCAGACCACGCCGATCGGCTGGGGAAGGATGAGCCGGAAAAGAAACCCCACCGCCGACACCGCCCCCATCGTCACCACCGAGGTGGGTACCGCGATTCTTTCGTCCAGGCCGTAGCCGAGCGTCATGAGCATGAAACACAGCATGTCCGCCCCCGATCCGAGCTGCGACGCCGCCAGGCCGCCCACCCCCCCGACCAGCGCGAAGCGCACGCCATCCCGCCTCGTCCACGCGACCACGCTGGACTCGGGTCGGTGACGGCGTTTCCAGTGCGACCGGTAGAGGGTGACGGCGAACACGAGCAACAGTGAGGAAAACGCCAGTCGCGGCACGTTCTGCGGCAACTCGACGAAAGCCAGGCCCGCCATCACCGCCGGCACGGCTCCGAGCAGCGTCCATCCGATCACCCGCACGTTGATCCGGATCCCCCGCGTCAGGATGAAGAGCGCCGCCATGTTCATGCCGACGGCCTGGATCATCAGACCGAACAAGGCCGCATCCGCCGTCGGAATCGCCAGCAGCTTGGTGAACACCGGGTAGGCCACCGCTCCGCCCCCCGCCGGCGTCGAACCCGCCACGAAGGAGCCGAAGACCATGGTCAGCGCCATCGGCCAACGCGTCAGGTAGAGGCCCCAGGCACCGTCGACCGCCATCCAGGCCGCCCACGCCGCCCACAGCGACAGCAGCGCCGCCGGGTAGACCCACGTCCTCGTCGGGGGAATGATGGTGCCTTCCTTCACGCCTGGCCGCTGAGCATCACCTTGGCCGTGGCGAGCCGCCGCCCGCCCGACTCGATCTCGCCCGAAATCTGGATCATCCCGCCGAGCCGACCCTCGACTTCAGCACGGATCTCAAGCGTCTCGCCCGGCTCCGCGGCGCCGAGGATCTTCGCCCCTCGGATGCCCGTCAGCAGCAGCCCGTCCATCGCCCCGTGCTCGGGATCGCTCTGGGCCGCCACGCCGCCGAGCTGCGCGATCGCCTCCACCAGGATCACCCCCGGCATCAGCGGGCGCCCCGGAAAATGGCCCGCGAGGAACGCCTCGTCGCCCCTCACCCGGTAACGACCCACCGCCGAGCGCCCGGGATCGATCTCGACCAGATCGTCGACGAAACGGAATTCGGGACCGTGCGGCAGGGCTTCAAGCTCGGACATGAGCGCATCTCTGTCACTCATCCGGCGCTTGGCAAGCCGCGTTGCGAAAAAGCATCCACCCCCTCGAACAGCAATTCGTGCGCAATTCGATCTTGGCCCCGGCGCGCCGCCCCCGGTATGTTTGAAACATGCCTCCGCCCGACGGCACACTCATCCGCGAGTCCGCGACCCTTCCGGTTGCCGGTCGCGGCTGGTGGTGGTGGCCGGTCGAAACCGTGGCGGCCATCGGCGCCTTCGCCTACTGGGGCGTCTTCGGGCTCCTCTTCACCCTCGCCTCACTGCCGCTCCGCCTCGTGCTTCCCCGCCGGCGGGCCGAGATCCTCGGCCGCGGTCTTCTGCACCGCGCCTTCCGCGTGTTCGTCCGCTACCTGCGGGTGACGGGGCTCGTGTATGCCGACCTCGGCACGCTGAAGTCGCTGCGCCAGCTCAAGGAGCCGGTCATCATCGCCCCCAACCACACCTCGCTGTGGGACGCCGTGTTCGTCATCGCCTGCCTGCCCCAGCCGATCTGCATCATGAAGGACAGCATCCTTCGGAATCCCTTCCTCGGCGGTGGCGCGCGGCTCGCCGGCTACATTCCCAACGGCTGCTCGTCGCGCCTGGTGCGCGAAGCGGCCGATGCCCTCCAGCACGGCGGGCAGCTCCTGCTCTTCCCGGAAGGCACCCGCACCCGCCACGACCGGCGCTGGATCAACCCCCTCAAGGGCGGCTGCGCCCTCATCGCCCGACGCGCCGGCGTCCCGGTCCTGCCCGTCTTCATCCGCAGCAACACGCGCTTCCTCGAGAAGGGCTGGCCGCTCTGGAAGCGCCCCGAGTTCCCCATCCGCATCAGCTTCGAGCTCGGCGACGCGCTCGAACCGGGCACCGAAGAGTCCGCCAAGCAGTTCACGTCCCGGCTGCAGCGGGTCTACGAGGGCCATCTTTCCCGGGCCCACAAGCTGCGCCGCCAGATCGAGGAGTGATCCCGGGGGCGCCCGGCTTACGAGGCACGGACGGAGCAGGCAGCGGTCCTGCTCCCGGAGAACGCAGGATCGCCGCCCGCCCGGAGGCCGGCATCCGGCCGAAAGGCGGAGACGCGCGTCCGCAAACCCATTCCGCATTCGACAACCCGCCGCTCCCGCCCGTAACCTCCGCCGCCGCGACCGGGAAGACGGACTTCCCGCCGCCCCCACCTGCCTCATGAAAGCCATTCTTGCCCTCGAAGACGGCCGCCTGTTCGAAGGACGCTCTTTCGGAGCCGCCGGCACGCGCACCGGCGAAATCTGCTTCAATACCTCGATGACCGGCTACCAGGAGGTCATCACCGACCCTTCCTACCGCGGGCAGATCGTCACCATGACCTATCCGCAGATCGGCAACTACGGGATCAACCCCGACGACGCCGAGTCCTCGTCGCCCCACGTCCGCGGCTTCGTCATCGGCGAGCTTTCCCCCATCGCCTCGAACTACCGGTCCCGCCAGACCCTCGCCGACTACTTCGCCGAACACGGCATCATCGGCATCGAGCACGTCGACACCCGGGCGCTCACCAAGCACCTCCGCTCGCTCGGCGCGATGCGCGCCTGCCTGACCACCGAACTCACCGCCGACGAGGCGATCGCCGAGGCGAAGAAGTCGCCGTCGATGGAAGGCTGCGACCTCGTCAAGGAAGTGACCTGTGGCGAAGGCTTCAACTGGGAGCAGGATTCCCGCCGTTTCACCCTGCCCAACACCGTCACCGGTCAGGAGGGCAACTGGGCCGAGCTTCCTCCGATCCGCAGCCGCATCGTCGCCTACGACTTCGGCATCAAGTACAACATCCTCCGCCGCCTGCGCCAGGTCGGCTTCGAGGTCGAGGTGGTGCCCTCCACCACGCCGGCCGACGTGGTCCTCGGCAAGAACCCCGACGGCATCTTCCTCTCGAACGGCCCCGGCGATCCCGCGGCGCTCGGCTACATCCACGAGGAGGTGAAGAAGCTCATCGGCAAGAAGCCCATCATGGGCATCTGCCTCGGCAACCAGATCCTCGGCCACGTCTTCGGAGGCAAGACCTTCAAGCTCAAGTTCGGCCACCGCGGCGGCAACCAACCGGTCAAGGACCTGCGCACCGGCAAGATCTCGATCACCTCGCAGAACCACGGCTTCGCGGTCGATCCCGAGTCCTTCGACACCAACGTCGAGGTGACCCACATCAACCTCAACGACGACACCGTCGAGGGCATCCGCCACAAGGACCACCCCGTCTTCAGCGTCCAGTATCACCCCGAAGCCGCCCCCGGCCCGCACGACGCGACCTACTTCTTCGACGAGTTCGCCGAACTCGTCGACCAGTCCAAATAGAACCGCGAATGGACGCGAATGGACGCGAATGCGGAGCCTGCCTGAGCGTGCTGGCCGCATGTTGCGCGACGGCTTCCCTGGCATGCTCGCCATGCGGAAGCGTCGATTCCCACGCAGGAACCTACGCCTCGACGTCCACCATCAGTCTCAAACCCGGGCACTCGATGCCGCGGAACCACCTGATCATCGAGTCCGACGGAGAGGTGATTTCAAGCCTGATGCCCCACCTCAAGCCGGGAAACCACTCGCTCGTCGGGACCGCTTGCCCGGATCGCTCGGCCCCCACCTCGGTGGGACTTATCGCCTCATCGAACAACACCCTCTGGATGGGTCGGAGCCTCGACTTCACCCCGGACTTCCAGCGATTCACCCTCAGTCGATCACTCGGCGAGACGGAATCCCCCCTGGGCGCAGAAACCACCTACATCCGTGTTGACACGGACGACTGATCACCGATCACCGATCACTCTTTCATGAACACCATCGTCACCGGTCTCCAATGGGGAGACGAAGGCAAGGGCAAGATCGTCGACTACCTCACCGAATCCGCCGACGTCGTCGTGCGCGGCCAGGGCGGCAACAACGCCGGGCACACGGTCATCGCCCGCGGCACGAAATACGTCCTCCACCTCCTGCCATCGGGCATCCTCTGGGACGGCAAGACCAACGTCATCGGCAACGGCGTCGTGCTCGACCCGATCGGCCTCGTCGCCGAAATCGAGCGCCTCGAGGGCCAGGGCGTCGCCGTCACCCCGGAGAAACTCCTCATCTCCGACCGGTGCCACGTCGTCCTCCCGCTCCACAAGGAACTCGACGCCGCCCGCGAGGCCGCGCTCGGCGACCGCCGGATCGGCACCACCAAGCGCGGCATCGGCCCCGCCTACGCCGACAAGGTCAACCGCAACGGGCTGCGCGTCGCCGACCTGCTCGACGAGGCCTATTTCCGCGAAGTGCTCGCCCACCGCACGGCCGAGGCCAACGAGATCCTCTCGAAATTCGACCTCCCGACCTTCGACGCCGACCAGCAGGCCGGGGAGGTGCTCGCCGCCTTCACCCGGCTCAAGCCGCACGTCGCCAACACCATCCCCGTGCTCCACGAGGCTTGGAAGGCAGGCCGCACCATCCTCTTCGAAGGCGCCCAGGGCTCGCTGCTGGACATCGACTTCGGCACCTTCCCCTTCGTCACCTCGTCGAACACGACCGCCGGCGGCTCGTGCACCGGCACCGGCCTGCCGCCGACCGCCATCCGGCAGGTCATCGGGGTCTGCAAGGCCTACACCACCCGGGTCGGCGCCGGCCCCTTTCCCACCGCCGACGAGGGCCTCGCCGACTACCTTCACGATCTCGGACGCGAGTTCGGCGCCACCACCGGGCGCGCCCGCGGCTGCGGCTGGCTCGACGCCGTCCTGCTCCGTCACGGCTGCATGGTCAACGGCACCACCGGCCTCGCCGTCACCAACCTCGACGGCCTCGACAACTACGAGACCCTCCGTATTTGCACGGCCTACGACATCGACGGCGTTCGACACGAACTGCCCCCGGCCGACCGCCACGCCTGGGACCGGGCGGCTCCCGTCTATGAGGAACTCCCCGGCTGGATGAGCGACACCACCGCGTGCACCGCCTACGACCAGCTTCCCGAAAACGCCCGGGCCTACCTGACGCGGCTTTCCGAACTCTGCGACACCCCCATCCAGTTCGTCGGGGTCGGTCCCGACCGTGAGCAGACCCTCGTCGTCTGAACCCGGCCCGTGTGCCCGCCCCGGGGCTCCGAGTCGCCCCACGGGATGAAATCCCGATTATTTCCGACGTCTTCATCGAATCTTCACCGGGCGGGTGTCTCATGGCGGCCCGCCACGTGCGACGCCCCATGAACGAACCCCCGACAGTCCCCGCCCACATCGCCATCATCATGGATGGCAACGGGCGTTGGGCGAAGGAACGCGGCCTTCCCCGCCGCGAGGGTCATCGCGCCGGTGCCGAGTCGGTGAGGGAGTGCGTCGAGGCCTGCAAGCAGCTCGGGGTGCGGTATCTCACCCTCTACGCCTTCTCCTCCGAGAACTGGAGCCGGCCCGCGAACGAGGTGTCGGCCCTGATGAGCCTCCTCGAGCGCTTCCTCGAGCAGAAGGCCGAGGAGATGATGAAGCAGGACGTCCGCCTGAAGGCGATCGGCCACCTCGAGCGCCTGCCCGAAAAGACGCGCCGACGCCTGCGTTCCGCCATCGAGCGCACCGCCGGGAACACCTCGATGACGCTCGTCCTCGCCCTGTCCTACGGCTCGCGCGAGGAGATCACCGAAGCGGCCCGCAGCATGGTCCACGAAGCCGTCGAAGGCCGGCTCACGCCCGGCGACGTCACGCCGGACCTCGTCGCCTCGCACCTCTACACCGCCGACATTCCGGATCCCGACCTGCTCGTCCGGACCTCCGGCGAGATGCGGGTCTCGAATTTCCTTCTCTGGCAGATCAGCTACGCCGAGATCGTCATCTTCAAGAAGTTCTGGCCCGACTTCGCCCAGGCCGATCTGTTCGAGGCGGTCGACGAGTACCGCCGGCGCCACCGCCGCTTCGGGGGACTCTGACGGGCATCACACGGCTCCAATCGCGCCTTGCTTTCCCGGAAAAGCACCGCATGCTTCCCGGCGTCGGCCACTTGGAACGCCGACCCGCGCGAGCCACGCGCCCCCCGCAGCCGGCGTTCTCCGGCCACCCGCGACCCCGAGGTCGCCGTGCACCCTTTTTTCATCACCATCATGTCACGCAATCCCCTGCGCGACCGCATCCTCGAAACGATGCGCCGTCGCGACTACCGCCCCCTCAACAAGTCCGAGTTCGCCCGCAGCCTGGATCTCCCCTCCGACAAGAGGTCCCAGCTCCGTCGCGAACTCGCCAAGCTCGAGGCCGACGGCCAGATCGAGGCCGGCAAGAAGGGCCGCTACGCGCTCGCCGCCGACCGCGGCGACGAACTTCGCGGCACCATCAAGTTCGCCCCGAAAGGTCACGGGTGGTTCTACCCCGACCCCATCGACCTCGAGGAAAGCGACACCGGCTTCGACCTCGAACCCGGCACCCGGCTCTACGTTTCCCGTCAGGACACCGGCAAGGCGCTCGACGGCGACACCGTCCTCGTCTCGCTGAAGCAACGACCGATCAGCCCCAAACAATTCCGCCGCAACCGCCAGAGCGGCGGGCGACCGCAGGACGACAACGACGAACCGCGCGCCGTGGTCGAGGCGATCGTCGAGCGGCGCTCCGGCAAGATCGTCGGCACCTACCAGCAGAAGGGCCGGAACGCCTGGGTGAAGGCCGACGATCCGGCGATCGAGGGCAGTGTCGAGCTCATCGGCGACACCACCGCCCGCCCCGGACAGATGGTGGTCGTTGCCATCGAGAACTGGCAGCACTCGAAACCGCACGGCCGCATCATCGAGGTCCTCGGGTGGCCCGACGAAGCCGGCGTCGACATCCTCTCCATCATCCATCGCAACGGCATCCGCACGTCCTTTCCCGACGAGGTGCTCGCCGAGGCGCGGGCCTTCCCCGAAGAGGTCGACCCCGACGAGGCGGCCCGCCGGGAGAACTGGCGCGACCGTCTCGTGATCACCATCGACCCCGCCGATGCCAAGGACCATGACGACGCGATCTGGGTCGAACGCACCGACAAGGGCTGGAAGCTCGGCGTCCACATCGCGGACGTCTCCCACTACGTGAAGCCTCGTAGTTCCCTCGACCAGGAGGCGGTCAAGCGCGGCAACTCGACCTACCTCGTCGACCGCGTCATCCCGATGCTTCCGGTCGAACTCTCCAACGGACTCTGCTCGCTCAAGCCCGACGTCGAACGCCTGACGAAGTGCGCGGTCATCGAGGTCGACCGCTCCGGAAAGGTCTTCAAGTCGCGCTTCTGCAATGCCGTGATCCACTCGCAGGCCAAGCTGTCCTACGAGCAGGCGCAGACCATTCTCGACGGAGGCGATGCGCCGCAGGGCTCGCCGAAAGAGCTGGCCGGCATGGTCCGCGAGGCCTGGAAGATGGCCGCCGCCCTGCGCAAGCGTCGTTTCGCCCGCGGTGCGCTCGACCTCGAGATGCCCGAGATCCGCGTGATCCTCGGCGACGACGGCCGTGCCTCGAAGATCGAGAACGTCGTGCATACCGAGAGCCACCAGCTCATCGAGGAATGCATGCTGGTTGCCAACGAGTCGGTCGCCCGCATCCTCAAGATCCGCAACAAGCCGGCGATCTACCGGGTCCACGACGATCCCGACTTCTCCAAGCTCCAGGAGTATGGGGAGACCGCCAAGGCCTTTGGCTACGAATACGGGGACCTCACCAATAAGAAGCACGTCCAGCAGCTCCTCGACGCCGCCCGCGGCCGCCCCGACGAGCACGCGATCAAGGTCGGCCTCCTCAAGTCCCTGAAGCGCGCCGCCTACTCACCCGATCCGCTCGGCCACTACGGGCTGTCGAAAGGCGACTACTGCCACTTCACCTCCCCCATCCGGCGCTACGCCGACCTCGTGGTCCACCGCGCGCTCCAACCCTTCCTCGACAACCCTCCGAAGAAGACCGACACGACGCCGAAACAGGCCGAACTCGCCGAGATCGCGCGCCACATCTCCGACACCGAGCGCGCCTCCGGCGACGCCGAGGGCGAGTCGAAGATGATCAAGCTCCTCGACTACCTCGACCAGTGCGCCCGGGCCGAGAAGCCGGTCGTCTTCGAGGGCCTCGTGACCGAGATCCGCAGCATGGGCCTGATGGTCGAGGCCACCGACATCTCGACGCGGGGGGTGATCAAGCGCGAGGACCTCCCCGGAGGCCGCTGGCGTTTCGAGTCGGGCACCGGACGCTACGCCGGCCCGGGCGGCCGGACCATCGAACTCGGCCAGAAACTCAAGATGGTCGTCGCCCGCATCGACCACGATCGCCGCTTCGTCGATTTCCAACTCGCCGGAGAAGCCGGTGGGACGGGCGGTTCCGATCGCCGCAAGGGTGGAGGCAAGCCGCCCGGAAAGACGAAGTCCGGGACCAGGCGGTCCTCCGGCAAACGCCCCGCCAAGAAGGGAGCCCGCAAACTTCCCCACCAGCGGCGCCGGAAGAAGCGCTGACGGGAGTGCCATGGGGACTCGTCCGGCTCTCAGTCCTGCCAGCTCCGGCCGTCGTCCCCGGTGCCTTCGATACCATCCTTGCCGACCGACCAGACGGCCGCCACTCCGCCTGGCAGCAGCACGTCCCGACCATCGTAGCGGACGGGAAACGGATCCTCGCCCGCGAGGTTGAGCGCGATGCGAAACGGTTGCCCGTAGGCATCGTAGAGGCCCCGGGGCAGCGTGGAGGTCTCCGCAGGGTAGAAAAGCCCATCACGCTTTCCGTTGCCCTCCCGAACCGGCAGGAAGTTGATCTGTCGCGGATTACCCTTCGACGCGTCGCCAAGGAGCATGGCAAGCAGTCGCTCCGCCGCCACACCCTCCGATTCAAGCCACCACCGGCCAGGGTCGGGCAAGCGATCATATTCGGACGCGAAGTACTCCACCGCCCGCACGACATTCACCGCGACGACGCGGTCCTGGGAGTGTCGCACTCCTGTCAGATCCGCTGTCGGAATAGGTGAAAGCATGAGCGCGACAACTCCCGCCATCCCGATGAATACCAGCCATCCCGAAACCCGCTTCACCTGCAAACGCACGATGACAGAATACCCTTTCCATCCCGTATCGGAAGCTCCATTCAACACCCCATGAAGCGCGCGTTCCTCTTCCTTCTGCCCACCCTCGCCCTCGCCCACCCGGGCGAGCACACGGAACCCGGTCCCGAAGTCACCGAAGCCGTCCGCACCGGCAACGGCGAGTGGAGCTACGAGGTCGCTCCCGGTTGGGGCGAACTGCCCGACGGCACCACAATCGGCCCCACCCACGGCGGCGTGGTCTTCGACCCCAAGACCGGCCGGGTTTACGTCTCCACCGACGCCCTGCTCTCCATTCTCGTCTATGAAGCCGACGGCACCTACGTCGGCAACATCGCGCCCGAATGCCAGGGATTCCATGCCATGGACATCCGTGAGGAGGACGGCAAGTCGGTGCTCTACGGCGCGCAGCTCAACGCCTACGGCAACAAGATCCGCAACGGTGCCGGCCTTGAGCCGACCGCGCCGCGGGTGTGCAAGATCGACACCGAGGGCAAGCTGCTGCTCGAGATCCCGAACGAGAACACCGGCGAGGTGAAGGGCGGTTGGAAGGGCCTCACCGGCGTCGCCGTCGCCCCCGACGGCTCGATCTTCGCGTCGATGGGCTACGGCTCCCAGTTCATCCACAAGTTCGATGCCGAGGGGAAACTGCTCAAGACCTTCGGCGGTCGCGGCAAGGGCGACAAGGTCCTCACCAACACCAGCCACGGGCTCAAGGTCGACACGCGCTTCGGCGAAGCCCGGCTGCTCGTTTGCGACCGTGAGAACCGCCGGCTCTTCCACGCCACCCTCGACGGCGAATGGATCGGCGAGTACGCCACCCACCTGCGCCGTCCGTGCGCGGTCACCCTCCACGGCGACCACTGCGCGGTGGCCGAGCTCGAGGCCCGCGTCACCATTCTCGACAAGAACGGCACGCCGGTTTCCTTCCTCGGCGACAACCCGAACCGCGGCCAGTGGGCGAAGTTCCCGGTCGCGCCCAAGGACATGAAGCCCGGCATCTTCACCGCCCCCCACGGACTCAGCTTCGATCCCGACGGCAATCTCTACGTCCAGGACTGGAACCAGACCGGACGGGTGACGAAGCTCAAGAAGCTCGCGCCCTGAACGGCGTCAGAAGCGCACCGCCAGCGAGCTGGTGAGTGAAAGGTCGTGGTGCTGGCGGAACGCCGCCGGCTGGTTCTCGTAGAGCCAGGTGGCGCCGAGGCGCCAGATCAGCCGCTCTCCGAGCCGGGTGTCGAGGGCGGCGCCCGCCGCCAGGTCGAAGTTTTCGAGATCCTCCAGTTCGGCGGTGTAGACCACCGACTGCTCGAAGGAGACCCGGTCGTTGAACACATGGCTGAAGCGCTCCGCGGCAACGAGGGACGCGAAGTCGCTCCGGTTCCGCCCGACCTTCTCGAAGGTGTATGCCGGCCCGAGTTCGAAGGCCAGGCGGGTCCGGTCGTTCTTGATCAGCGAATAGCCGGCGAGCACGCCGGGGGTCACCCGGTAGTCGATGTCCGCCGCGCCGTCGCGCAGGTAGTGGACCGATGCGCCGACATAGAATCGATCGCCGAGGTAGCGGTTGAACTGGAGACGGGATCGCGTCTGGTCCAACGACGTGGCGCCATTGTTCTCGGCGAAGGCATGGCTGAGATCAAAGAAGAACTCCCGCTCCGCCCCGCGGAACGCCGAGTTCCAGTCGAGCCGGGCCGACAGACTGTCGGCGTTCCCTTTCGCCAGCGACAGCCCGATCGCCGCGGTCGACGACCACCCCTCCGTCGTCGCGGATTCCTCGTCCTCACCCGGCATCAGACTCCGTCGACCTCCGCTCTCCTCCGCCTCGCCCAGCCCCCCGAAATCATAGGCGGCCCCGACAATCAAAGAGGTGTCCGAACGCCCCCGCCCCGCCGCCGGCGTGCTGTCGATGCGGTGCCGGACGAAGGTTCTCAGCGACCACCGGTCGGTGATGCGCGTGTCGAGACCGAACTCGAAGTCGATCAGGTAGTCGGAGAAATCATCGACCTGCGGCGTCCATGTCAGGGACTGCCAGAGCTTGGTCAGCTCCGTGAACTGATACTCGTAGCGCTCCGAGAGCCGTAGGGTTGCGAAGCCACGGCTCATCCGCCCCTGATCCTCCCAGGCATACCCCGGGCCCGCCTCGACGATCAGCGACGCGCGCTCGCCATCAATCACCCGCAGACCCGCCAGCACGCCCAGGTCGATCCGGCGGTCGAGCCCGGCCACGTCGTCGCGCTGCCACGACGCCGCCGCCCCCACATGCCAGCGCTCGTCGAGACGACGGTTCTGCTGCGCGAAAAGCTTGAAGCGGTCGGTGCTCGCGAGCCCGCCATCCTCGGCGTAGAAATAGTCGGCCCCGAGGTAGGTTTCGTTCCGGTCGTCGAGGTAGGACGCCAGCACCTGGACCGAGTAGGCGACCGAGTCGGAGTTGCCGTCGGCGTACGACAGGCCGACCGCACCGGTGACCTCCCAGCCCTGCTCGTCCTCGCAGAGGGCGGGTTCCACGGCGGAAAGGGCGGCGATGAGGAGGGGCAGAAGCGATCTCATGGGGCCGATCGGCCTGCACCAACCGGCCGCTCCGGGCAAGTCTTTCCGCCCCATCGGCCCTTGCATCCCCCCACTCTTCCCGTAGCGTCCGTCGCGTTATGAAACCATCCACCATCCCCGGCATCCTGGCCCTCAGTCTTGCCGCCACCGTCCCGGTCTGGGCCCAGAATGAGGATTCCGGAAAGCCGAAGGCCACCGCCGTCACCCCGCCCGTCGCGGTTCCGGCCTCCGGCGAAGCCGGCACCACGACCGGCGAAGCCGGCGCGGCCGAGGCTCCTGCCGAAGCGGCTCCCGCTCCCGATCCGGCGACCGTCAAGTCCGACTCCTCGTACGGTCTCGGCTACCGCACCGGCGGCGAGTTCGGCCAGCGCTACGGCAACTTCGGCGTGACCCCCGACGATCTCGACATCGACACCTTCGTGCAGGGCTTCCTCGACGGCTTCAAGGGCGGCGACCCCGAGCTTTCCGAGGAAAAGGTCGGCGCCGCCATGCAGGCGCTGGGCGACCTGCTCCAGAAGCGGGAGGAGGACGTCGCCGCCAGCAACCTCAAGGCCGGCAAGGCCTTCCTCGAGGCCAACAAGGCGAAGGAAGGCGTCGAGACGCTCGAAAGCGGCCTCCAGTACAAGGTCCTCACCAAGGGCGGCGACGAAACCTACCAGGAACCCAAGGAAGGCGAGCCGGCCAAGCAGTTCCAGGTGAACTACCAGGGCACGCTCATCGACGGCACCGAGTTCGACGCCTCGCCCGAGGGGGAACCCGTCACCATGAATCTGGAGGTCATCGACGGCTTCAAGGAAGCCCTGACCACGATGCCGGTCGGCGCGAAGTGGCGTCTCTTCATCCCCAGCGACCTCGCCTACGGCGACCAACGCCGCAGCCCGGAGATCGGTCCGAACTCGACCCTGATCTTCGATCTCGAACTGCTGAAGATCGAGGACGCTCCGGCGGCCCCGCATGGCGGCCTTCCCTTCCCCATGCCCCAACCGGGCCAGGGTCAACCCGGCCAGCCGGGTCAGTAAGGAACCGGACTGAACCCCATCTTTCCACCCGGTGGCGCTCCGTACGTCACCGGGTTTCTTGTGTCCCGGCGTTGAAAGCCCGTCCGTCCTCGGCTATGCGATGGCCATGAGCCAGATCACCTACTACGGACACGCCTGCTTCGCCGTCGAACTCGCCGACGGCACCCGCCTTCTCTTCGACCCGTTCATTTCACCCAACGAACTCGCCAAGGACATCGACCTCGAATCCATCGAGGCGGACTACGTGCTCGTCACCCACGGACACGCCGACCACGTCGCCGACGCCGAGGCCATCCTCAAACGCACCGGGGCGACCCTGATCTCCAATTTCGAGATCGTCACCTGGTTCGGGGGAAAGGGCATCGAGAAGGCCCACCCGATGAACCACGGCGGGGGCTACGGCTTCCCCTTCGGTCGTGTCACCTACGTCAACGCCATCCACTCCTCCTCGCTGCCCGACGGCAGCTACGGCGGCAACCCGGGCGGCTTCGTGGTCGAGACCGGCAACGAGTGCTTCTACGTCTCCGGCGACACCGCCCTGCACGCCGACCAGAAGATCCTCGGCGAACGCTACCGCCTGGATTTCGCCATCCTCTGCATCGGCGACAACTTCACCATGGGCCCGGCCGATGCGGCCCTGGCGGCCGAGTGGACCGGGGTGAAGAAAGCCATGGGCGTCCATTACGACACCTTCCCGCCGATCGAGATCGACCACGAGAAGGCGAAGGGAGAGTTCGCCCAGCGCGGCGTCGAACTGCTGCTTCCCGCCATCGGGGAAACGATCGCCCTCTAGCAGGGTGCCGGCTCACCCGCCCCGGCGGACCGCGCGAGCCCACTCGTGCCCCGATCCACCCCGGCGGCGCGAGTAGGCTCGCGCGGTCGGCCTCCTCTCATCTCATCAACTCCGCCACCCGCTCGGGCGTTCCCTTCCAGCGATCGATGAAAGCGGGCTTGTCCTCCACGCGGAGCGAGTCGTCGGCCTTCAGCACGATGTTCAGGTGGGCGAGCTGCTCGAAGTCCAGGCAGTAGCGGCGGCCGTTTCGGATCAGATAGAGATTCCGCCCGCCGAAATCGTCGCGTCCGCCGGCGGCGTCGATCGCCTTCAGCACCGTCATCCCGTCGCGGTAATCAACCGGGCCGTTCCGGCGGACCCGCCCCCCCACACTGACCCGCGCTCCGGCCGGCTGATCGGCTTTCGCCGCCGCGATCTCCACACGCGGCTGGCGGTAGATGCCGGCATCCCGGTACGCGGCCTCGATCCGCTCGGCCAGTTGCAAGGGCGTCAGGCCCACCGCCCGCACGCCCTCGTCGAGAAGCGGCGGACGCACCTGGCCCCGCTCGTTGACCACGTAGGGGCCCGTGACCTTTCCCGCATCCTCGGCCGGCACCCCGCGAAGCGTCAGCCGCAGCTCATCGCCCACCTTCAGTTCCGTGGCGAACACCGGCAGCCACGCCGACACGAACAGAATCCAATGCATCTTCATCACGAACGACCTCGTAACCGACACGTTACTTTGTGTCAAAAAGTTATTGAGAGCGCGACATCCAAGGGTTGCCCCGCCCGCCGCGGCAGGCGACACTTTCCCCGTGACGGTGTTCTTCACCAACCGGCTCCTCCCCCTTGCCGCCGCCCTTCTGGCGTCGGTCGTGGCGTCCTGCGCCCCGAGCTACACCCTGGTCAGCCACACCACGCCGCAGGACGTCCGCAACGAGACCTTCCAGTACCGGAAGTGGGTTCGCGACGGCGTCGAGCCGGACACGGTCGTCGTCGCCCTGCACGGCTTCAGTGGCGCGTCGATCGACTACGAGAACCTCGCCAAGCATCTGCTCAAGGAGCAGCCGGGGAGTGCGGTCTTCGCCTACGAGGTCCGCGGACAGGGACGGGACCCGAAGAAGGACCGGCGTGGCGACATCGACAATCCGGAGAACTGGTCGGTCGACCTGCTGACCTTCACCTCGCTGGTGGAGAAGGAGTATCCCGACGCCCGCATCGTCTGGTTCGGGGAAAGCATGGGGGGACTCATTCTCTCCCACACCTACCGGCAACAGGTCGAGGAAGGCCTCAAGCCGCCGTGCGACGCCATCGGCATCAGCTCGCCGGTCGTGAAGCTCCACGAGGGACTTCCCGGCTGGAAGAAGGAACTGGTGCGCGGCGTTTCCAAGGTCGCGCCCACGGCCCGGATCTCGCTTGAAACCCTCTCCGGCGGCGAGGACGTGCAGATGACCGAGGACAGCGTCCATTCCGAGCAGTCGGAAACGAACTCCTGGCACATCGAGACGCACACCCTGCGGCTGCTCGTCACCCTCGGCGACATGATCGAGGAGATGCCCGACTGCGCGTCGACCTTCCGGGTGCCAACGCTCGTGCTCCACGGCGGGAACGACTTCTTCACCGACCGCGAGGACGTGAAGGAGTTCGTCTCGCACATCCCCGAAACCACGAGCCACGAACGCCGCTTCTACCCCGAGGGCCATCACCTGCTGATGTACGACACCGGGAAGGACAAGGTGATCGCCGACATCGCCGAATGGCTCGACGACCTCCGGAAGTAGTCCGCTTGCCACGATGGCCCGACGCCGCCAAGCTCCCGCCTCCATGAAGCCCATCCTCCTGCTCAGCCCCCTTCTGCTCGTCGCCTGCGCGCCCCGGGCCATCCTGTTGCTCGATGCGGGAGCCATGCCTCAGCAGGCGGATGCCCCTCGATCGGTCGCCTCAAGCCCCCGCTCGGCCCCCGTGTCGACGCCCCGGTGGGAGAACCGCGACGACGACATCGGCCTGATGGAACCGAGCACTCTCACCCAGATGCCGGATGAACGGGAGATGCGTCCGACCGTCGATCCCGAGGAAAAGCCCGCGGTGATCGCCACCCCGCCGTCTAGCGAAGAATGATGGAGACGCCGCCGCGGCGTGGCGTCGGACACGGGTGCCACGGATGGTGCGGACGACTCACCCGCGGCCGGTAGACACTCCATCCCGGATACCCATACCAGCCCCGGTGGGAACTCCGGTGGAAACCGATCTCATGGCGGCCGCTCGAGCGATCCCGGGCCCGGCGCTCCCAGGCCGGCACGAACCGCTCCTTGCCCGGCGTCGCCGCCGGCCCCTCCACATACGCCACCTTGCCTTCGGCGTCATACCAGACTTCTCCCTGGATCCCTTCGTCGGCCAGGACGGGCGACAACGAGAGCAGAATCGGAAAAAGCCACTTCATTGGCCAACGATCGCATGCGAAGGAGGATCCTTCAAGTCACCGCTCTTGCGCCGCCCCCCCGATTCACCGGAAGCTCGCCCATGCCCCGCCCGCCGAAGAAATTCCGCGCCTTCCCCTTCGAGTATCACCACGAACTCGAACTCACGATCGAATCGCTGACCAACCTCGGCGACGGCATCGCCCGCGTCCCGGTGCCCGACGCTGAAGGCCAACCCGAAGTCGAGCGTGGCGGCTGGACGGTGTTCGTTCCCTTCACCCTTCCCGGCGAGCGGGTCCGGGCCCGCATCTTCCGCAACGACAAGAACCACTCGCGCGCCGATCTGCTCGAGGTCCTCGAGCCGTCTCCCGACCGCACCGAGCCCGGCTGTCCGCTTTTCGGCGAGTGCGGGGGCTGCCAGTACCAGCACCTGGCGTACGACCGGCAACTGGGATGGAAGACGCGCCAGGTCGAGGAGCTGATGCAGCACATGGCCGGCATCGATCATCCGGTCGAGCCCTGCCACCCCTCGCCCCGCCTCTGGGGCTACCGGTCGAAGATCACCCCCCACTTCGCCAAACCGAAGAACGGTGAGATCGGCGCCATCGGCTTCCTCCCCAACGCCCGGCGCTCCGGGCAGGTCGACGTCGCGCGGTGCCCGATCGCGATGGAGGAGATCAACGCCGCCCTGCCGCAGATCCGCGACGACGCCCGGCGCAACGCGAAGAACTACAAGCGCGGCGCCACCCTGCTGCTGCGCGCCAGCGAAGGCCGGGTGGAGACCAATCCGAACGCCGTGGTCACCGAGCACGTCGGCGAGCTCTCGCTCGACTTCCTCGCCGGCGACTTCTTCCAGAACAACCCGTTCATCCTCCCCGACTTCACCGGCCACGTCGCCCGTGAGGCCTCGGCCGGCGGCGCCCGATTCCTGGTCGACGCCTACTGCGGCTCCGGACTCTTCGCCCTTTCGCTGGCGAAGCACTTCGAGCAGGTCGCCGGCGTCGAGGTCAGCGAAACCTCCGCCGACTGGGCCCGGCGCAACGCCGAAACCAACGGGATCCGCAACGCCACCTTCCTCGCCGCCTCGGCCGAGGCGATCTTCGCCGACATCGACTTCGATCCCGCCGCCACCGCCGTGGTCATCGATCCTCCGAGAAAGGGCTGCTCGGAGGACTTCCTGGTCCAGCTTGCCGCGTTCGCGCCATCCCGCGTCGTCTACGTCTCCTGCAACCCGGCCACCCAGATCCGGGACCTCGCCCGCCTGCGCGACGCCGGCTACCGCCCGCAGACCATCCAGCCCTTCGACCTTTTCCCCCACACCCGCCACCTCGAGTGCGTGATGACCCTCGTCCGCTGACTCCCCTCACCAAGCGGGCCGGAAGGGGAGCCTCGCCCGATGCAGAGGATGGATCAGGATGAAGAGGATGGTGGGGAAGGTCGGCAACGGGGCGATCGCGCATTTTCCCGGACGCGGAGAAATGGAATGCGCAGAGGAACACGGAGGTGGGATCTGAATGAAACCACCGTCCAGCAAACTTGAATCAACATCCTCTTCATCCTCTTCCATCAATCTCATCCCCCGAAATCCTCCGAAAACCCCGCCCCCGATAGCGGACTCGCGGCTTGCCCCTGACGGCCCGCTCCCCTTTGCTCGCGCCGTGACTCAGGAACGCACCGACGACCTCCGCATTTCCGGGCTCAAGCCCCTCATCTCCCCGGCGGTCCTCAACTACTTTCAGCCCGTCACCGAGGAGGTCTCGGAGCTGGTCGCCCGATCCCGCGATGAAGCCGCCGCCATTCTCAAGGGCGAGGACGACCGCTTGCTGGTGATTGTCGGCCCCTGCTCAATCCACGATCCGGAAGCAGCCATCGAGTATGCGACCAAGCTCGTCCCGCTGATCGAGAAACACCGCGAGGATCTCTGCATCATCATGCGGGTCTACTTCGAGAAGCCCCGCACCACCGTCGGCTGGAAGGGACTGATCAACGACCCGCACCTCGACGGCTCCTTCGACATCAACGAAGGCCTCAAGATCGCCCGTGGCCTGCTGCTCGACCTCGCCCGGCTCGGCGTCCCCGCCGGCACCGAGTTCCTCGACACGATTTCGCCGCAGTTCATCGCCGACCTCATCGCCTGGGGCGCCATCGGGGCACGGACCACGGAAAGCCAGGTCCACCGCGAACTCGCCAGCGGCCTGTCGATGCCGGTCGGCTTCAAGAACGGCACCGGCGGCTCGATCCAGATCGCCCTCGACGCCATCCAATCCTCCTCGCGCCCCCACCATTTCCTCTCGGTCACCAAGCAGGCCGTCGCCGCCATCGTCTCGACGACCGGCAACGACTCCTGCCACCTCATCCTGCGCGGGGGCAAGAAGGCGCCGAACTACGAGAAGGCCGACGTCGAGGAAGCCGTGACCATGCTCGAGGAGCAGGGCCTCCCCCCCTACGTCATGGTCGACTGTTCCCACGCCAACTCGAAAAAGGACTACCGCAACCAGCCACTGGTCGCCTCCAGTCTCTGCAAGCAGATCACCGACGGCTCGAAGGCCGTCGCCGCGGTCATGATCGAGTCGAACCTGGTCGAAGGAAACCAGAAGCTGAAGCCCGACCTCGCCGAGCTGACCCGCGGCCAATCCGTCACCGACGCCTGCATCGGCTGGGACGACACCGTCGAGGTCCTCGAAAAATTCGCCGCCGCGGTGCGCGAGCGTCGAGGGTGACTTTGGAGTGCGGAGGCTTGCCTCCGCTTTTCGAACGATCCCTGATGGGGCGAATTGAGGAGGATTGCAGCGCCCGCTCCGCCGGACCGGTCAGGAATCCAAGTCGCCCGGCAATTCAAAAGCGGTGGCAAGCCACCGCACTCCAAAATGCCTGGGCGCCCGAAACTCTGGATTCACCGAACCCGACGGTTCTGGGTGGGGCTGGGCGTGCTCGTTGTCTTGATGGCAATGCTTCTAGTATCCGGAAGGATCGAAGCTGTCGCCACGTACAGCCATGACAGGAAGCGCGCTTCAACCGGAAGGACCCGGGCCCGTGTGACCTCCTACAACCTTGGTATTCAAAGGGGTGGCCTGATGCTTTCGTCCATCGATGGCCCTGCACCGATGAGCCGGTTCGGTTTCGACTATCGTGTGAGCCCTCGACTGAGAACGTTTCTATGGCCTGCAGGGTTCGTCAAAGATCCATACGACTGGAGGCCGGGCCGGGCGTTCTTCCTCCCCCTCTGGCCCGTCCCCATCCTCTGGGCCGTCATCTGGATCACGCGCATGATCCGCGCCGAGCGCCGGGAGTTGAAGCAATGGAGTGGCTCCTTGCAGGAGCCATGAGCTGGGACGGCGATCTCCCGGTCGCCCCGCGGCTGAAAGCCGCCGCCACCGCTCATGGCGCTCGCAGAGCGCCACTCCATCCAAGCCTTGCCACGCCTCCTCCCTCCCCTGAGTCTCCCGCCATGCGCAGCGCGCCCCTGGGTTTCTTCGATTCCGGCGTCGGCGGACTCACCGTGGTCCGCGCCGCCCAGCATCTACTGCCGCATGAGGACATCATCTACCTCGGCGACACCGCCCGCGTCCCCTACGGCTCGAAGAGCCCCCAAACCATCCGCGAGTTCGCCGCCGAGGATGTCCGCTTCCTCCTCGACCACGGCGTCAAGGCCGTCGTCATCGCCTGCAACACCGCCACCGCCCACGCCCTCCCCGCGCTGCGCGAGCAGTTCGACCTCCCCATCCTCGGGGTGATCGAACCCGGTGTGGAGGCCACTCTCGCGGACCCCGAGACCGACCGGGTCGGCATCATCGCCACCCGCGGCACGATCCGCTCCCACGCCTACCAGCACGCGCTCGCCCAGCGGCGCACCGGCCTCATCATCCACGCCCAGTCCGCGCCGCTGCTGGTGCCCCTCATCGAGGAGGACTGGCTCGAGCACCCCGCCGCCGAGGCGGCGCTCCAGACCTACCTCGGGCCGATGGTCGACAAGGGCATCGACGCCCTGCTGCTGGCCTGCACCCACTACCCGCTGCTGATGCCCGTGCTGCGCCGCTTCCTCCCGGATGAGGTGCACCTGATCGATTCCGCCAGCACCTGCGCCGAGCACCTGAAGACCGAGCTCTCGCGCCTCGATCTGCTCAATCCATCCGACGACCCCGGCAGCCTGCAGATTCATCTCACCGACCTCAGCGAGCAGTTCGAGATGCTCGCCCGCCGTTTCCTCAACCACCCGCCCGGCAAGATCCGCCGCGCGACCCTATAGGAGGAGCGCCGATTATGAAATCGGCATCGCCCGCTCCAGCAGTCGGCCAGCTCGAGGTAGCTCCCCCCCTCCCCGCCGCAAATCCTTCGCTCCCTTCGCGCCCTTCTTTTAGAACTCACAACCAAGCACGCCTGTCCGCCGAAGCATTGGCCAAGCAGCTTGTCGGACTTGACCCGAGCCTGAGGTTGTCTTTCTGGCAGCGGTCCGGACCGATGGCTGGCAGCTGGCGTTAGGCTTTTGGCGATCGATGCTTTGCTGCCGGGCAGGCCCATGAGTCCGC
>JAUIJD010000062.1 GCA_030431475.1 Verrucomicrobiia bacterium
TGGACCTACGACCGGGCCGACTTCGTCAATCTGGCGGCGCTGCCCGACGTCCGGAAGGAACTCGCGTCCGGCAACGTCCAATACCTCAAGCAGACCCCGGAGTGCCAGGCGAGCGGTCAGGTGCCGCCGACACCGCCGGCCGTGCCTCCCGCCAAATACATCGCGAAGGTCTACGTCTTCTGTCCCGGACGGGAGGTCCAGGTGCAGGTCAACCGGGTGAGTCGACATCGGTTCGCCAATGCCAAGGAGGCGGAGATCGTCACCGGAGGGGCCCGGGACGGGCGCAATGAAGTGACCTTCACGGCCAAGCCTCTCGAGGGCGGGACCGGCAAGGAGGCCTTTGCCGTGAGGGTCTACCTCATGTCCGAAATCCCCGACACCAAGCCCGTCATCGCCTACGAATACAAGGCCGAGGAGGGACAAGCGGTGAAGGGTTTCGAATCCGGTCAATTCATCCTGGACCCAGCCACGTCAAAAAAACTAATTCCCTGATATTCAATGTTTGGCATGCAATCTTACGCGCTCCTTCAATCGGTCACGCTCGGGCTGGTCGCCGGCACTTCAATGGCCGCAGAAGCACCGTCGGTGAGACTCGTCCAGTATCAGGTGGGCGTGGCGCTGTCCGACAAGGTGCCGTTCTCGGTCAAGCCGATGAATCACGCCTATGGCGCGAAGCTGGCGTTCCTGATTGAGGGCGAGGACCTCGTAGCCATTCCGGACGACGCCTTGACCATGACCAAGATGGCGGCATCGGATGGCTCGGAGCTCGCGCCGCTGAAAGGCCGGGCTGCCGCATGGGAGCAGGCCTCATTTCCGAAAATCTCGGACGACGGCACCGTCGGCAGCTTCGGCATCGAAATCCGCGGTGATCTGATGGGGCGGCTGGAGGGAGCGGCACTCGAGGGAACCATCACGGTCCGGACCGGCGCGGAAACCGAGGAAACACAAAAGAGCCTGACCCTCGGCGGCGATTCGGAAAAATTCGGCGAACTCGCGATCCGCGCCGAGAACAGCAAGGGATTTGGCGGGACGCCGAGTCTTTCCGTCGAGGTGCAGGGCGACCATGAGAGCATTGTTGAGATCAAGGCCATCGTCGACGGCGAGGAGCTCGACAGCAATGGCGCGAGTTGGAGCGGGCAGCAGAAGACCTACAATTTCGAAGCCACCGACGCGGAACAGATTGAAGTGAAGGTGAGCTACTGGACGAACCTCAAAGAGATTGAGGTGCCGTTCAGCCTCGTGGTGGGAAGTTCGGAGAAGTGATTCACGCGCGACGAAGGCGAAATCCAGCGGTCGCGCAAGATTCAGGGCCTCATTCTGGCACCTGCGATTACTTGTGACAATGTATGTAATGCCGGGTGCAATATGGTCTGAGGGCTGATGAGGAGCTCCGCCCCACCGAGATGGCCAAGGAGTTCGCCCCCGAGAGCGTGGTCTCCCTCAGAGCAGGCTCCGAAGGTCCGCCTCGGACCATGATTCCTCAGGCGTCGCGATCTCCGCGCCGGCCGCGACGTCCATCAAGGAACGTTTCTGCTCCTGGATCCGCCGCACGCGCTCTTCCACCGTATCACGCGCCAGCAGCCGATAAACGCTGACCGGCTTGCTTTGGCCGATGCGGTGAGCGCGGTCGGTCCCCTGATTCTCCACCGCCGGGTTCCACCACGGATCCATGTGGACCACCGCATCGGCGGCCGTGAGATTGAGCCCGTAGCCGCCCGCCTTCAGGCTGATCAGGAACACCGCGGACCCGGAGCAAGTCTGGAAACGCTCGACCAGCTCGCCGCGGTTGGACGTCGAGCCGTCCAGGCGGAAGACGTGATCCGCCGCGAACTCCCCCGCCGCCTCCCACTGTCGCAGGAAACCGGCGAACTGGCTGAACACGAGAGTCTTCCCGCCCTCCGGGTGCCGCTCTTCCAGCAAGCGCCGCACCCACTCCACCTTGGCGGAGGTCGCCGGATGATCCTCGGCAACCAGCGCCGGGGACAGACAGATCTGTCGAAGCCGCAGCAGAAGGGTCAGCAGATGCATGCGTGCCGCCCCGTCCGACTTCATCGCCTCGATCTCGGCGAGCCCGGCCGTCGCCACATCGCGATAGAGCGAGCGCGTCTCGTCATCGAGCTCCAGCCATTCGTCGATCACCAGTTTGTCCGGAAGATCCGGCGCCACCTCCTCCTTGGTCCGGCGAAGGTAGTAGGGTGAGATCCGCAAGGCCAGCCGCCGGCGAACGGCGGGCCCCGCGGCTTCACCCGCGTAGCGTTCGGAAAACTCCTTCCGCGCCCCGAGGTATCCGGGGGCCACGAAACGGAAGATCGACCAGAGATCCTCCAGCCGGTTCTCAATGGGGGTGCCACTGAGAGCCAGGCGCCGGACCGCATCCAGCTTCGCAACCACCCGCGACAGCTGGCCGTCCGGATTCCGCAGCAGACTGGCTTCGTCGCAAACGACCAGATCGTAGCGCCGACCGAGGTGAAAGGCACGATCCCGCTGAAAGGTGCCGTAGCTCGTGAGAAGCACTTCGGCCGCCGCGGCTTCGTCGCGACGGTCGTCCCGCCCCGCGCCCGTAAAACGACACACCTGGAGCCCGCGCCCGAAGTTTGCCAGTTCGCGCTCCCAGTTTGAAACAAGTGACGTCGGCACAA
The DNA here is from genome assembly GCA_030431475.1 of Verrucomicrobiia bacterium. Classification (GTDB taxonomy): domain Bacteria; phylum Verrucomicrobiota; class Verrucomicrobiia; order Verrucomicrobiales; family Akkermansiaceae; genus Haloferula. The sequence continues at coordinate 2,640 of JAUIJD010000062.1, forward strand.
GAAGCAGCACCTTCAGCCCAGCTTCGGAACGCCTCATCCAATTGATTAAAGCTATCGTTTGAATTGTCTTGCCCAGCCCCATTTCATCGCCCAGAAGAGCTCCCGAGAGCTCGCCGATCCGCTCAAACAGCCACGCCACACCCGCCTCCTGGTAGGCCCGCAATCGACCGTCCACCAAGCCTGTTGGAAACACTCTTTGTGGCTCTCGTTGTACGATACTGCTAAGCGGTTTCCTCGTGTTCTTACAGTATTCTGCGAAAAGGAATGCGTGCGCTTTCGTGATCGCGAATTGCTGTTCTCCCGACACCAGGCCGAGGTCGGCGAGCAAGGGCTCCACCACTTCGGACGCCTCCCTTTGAATCACCACCACGGACCCGTCTCTGGTCCGCGTCGAGCGACTCCCCTTGCGCAGGATGGATCGGATCTTCCGGGGATCCAGGCGGCGACCAGCATTTGTTTGAAACGACAGCTCGCACGAGAGGCTTTGCCCCTCGCCCATCTCGATGCGGGGCGCAACGACATGAAGGCGCTGCATCACGTGATCCAGTTTCTCGCCGATCTCCACCCGGGCAAGACGGCGGATCTCCGGCAATTCGTCGGCCAGCCAGAGCGGGATGACCTCGGGGTCGAAGAGACGCCATCTGCCGGTCCCTTCCTCGCGCTCCCACCCGGCTGCCTGCAGTCGCTCGACCACCTCCATTTCCTCCCGGCGCGAGCGCACGCGGACTCGGCACCCGTCGAGAGCCGGTAGGGACGACGACGCTGAATCCGCATCGGTCGTGAACTCCCCGGAGCCGTAGCGAAGCTCCACGGTCGCCTGGAGGGCGTTGAGCGAGCCCTCCAGACGGAGTCGATGCTCCGGTCGAGTCGATTCGAAGTGGAGGGTGCCGAGCCAACCGCCATCCGCCGTGTCGAAGAGATCGAGCCAGCTTTCGATGTCCTCCAGGAACTCGTCCCGGGCGATCTCGACGCGTCCCGTCGCACACAGACTACCCACGGCGTCCCGCCACCGTGCGGATGGGTTCGAAACCGGAAGCCGTCCGATCCAGGTCGCCGTGGCGTGTTCGACCACCGCTCCAGCCTCCTCCCCGATGGAGAACAAGCGAAGGAAGCCGGGCGCCGTCGTCAACTGCACCCGGTCGTCGTCCAACCGGCTGTCGAGCAGCGGGACCGGGTCGAGCACACCTCCCGCCACCTGCACCCGGCGATCGCTTTGCTCAAGCAGGATGCGCGGATGCCCGGCGAGGGCTCCGAGGGCCGGGGCGACTTGGTCACCCGAGAAGGTCAGCAGGCCGGAGGACCCCGTCGCCCCGTGCTGCCGCAGGAAGGCCGAGAACCGTCGGTCCGCCTCCCCGACGCTGTCCTCGTAGGGCTCGAGACGGAGCTGAAGCCGACCGGCGGCGAGCATCTCGGCCGCACGTGTCGGCAACCGCACGCGGTACGCAGCCACCTCCATCGGCTCCGGCGCGGGCGTCGTGCCGTCGGCGTTCTCAAGCGCCGCCTCCCCTTGCGGCGGGGTTACTTCTGTTAGGGAAGCGAGGACCAGGGCCACTCCGTGTTCGCAGATCTCCCCCGTCGAGCGATTCGCCGCGCACCCGCACTCGACCGCGAGCAGGCCGCCCTGGTCCTTCGCCACGCATCGAATCGGACGCCGTCCCCGGGCGAAGGTGCCGCTGACGAGCTGGTGGCGTCGTCGCAGCGACCGCACCGCTCCCGCTTCGGCGAGTTCCTTCCCACGCTTGAAAGCCTGCCACCCGGCCTGCTCCCGCACCCATGCTTCGGTCCATTCCATCGGTTTTTGTTTTGCCACTTCGCTCTCTGGCCCGGAGACTCCTCGCCTGCCGGGGAAAGGCGTGCCAGATGAAAGTCATCGCGATCGGGAATCAAAAGGGAGGAGTCGGCAAGACGACCACCGCGCTCAATCTGTCCGCCGCCCTCGCCCTGCTCGGTCAACGCGTGCTCCTCGTCGATCTCGATCCGCAGGCCAACACCACCAGCGGGCTCGGCCTGGAGGTCGAGGGCGACGACTCGGTCTATCCCGCCCTGCTCGGGCACGCCGACGTGCGCGACAAGATCCGCGATTCGGGACGCGAGCGCCTTTCGGTCATCCCCGCCCACATGGATCTCGCCGGGGTGGAGATCGAGCTCGCCCGCAGCGACGATCACCTCGTCCGCCTGCGGCAGCACCTGCAGGGACTGAAGCCGAACGATCTTTTCGACTACTGCATCCTCGACACCCCGCCCTCGCTGGGCGTGCTCATGACCTCGGCCCTGGCCGCGGCGGACGAGATCCTCATTCCGCTCCAGTGCGAATGGTATGGTCTCGAGGGGCTGGCCAAGATCGTCCACGTGATCGACCAGATCCGGGATTCCGGTGCCAACCCCGGGATCACCCTTGAGGGCATCGTCATGACCATGTTCGACGGGCGCACCAATCTGGCACGCCAGGTCGTCGAGGAGGTCGGCAACTACTTCCCGGAGCAGCTCTACGAGGCGGTGATCCCCCGCACCATCCGCATCGGGGAGGCCCCGAGCCACTCGAAGACCATCTTCGAGCACGACCCGAACGGCACCGGAGCGAATGCCTACATGGCGCTCGCCGAGGAGTTCCTCAGGCGTCACGACCGGGCCGCCGCGCTCGCGGATGTCTCTTGAGACCCCGCGTCCCTCGAAACCCGCTGGAAACCATGAAGCGGCGGGGATTCCCGCTTGACCGGCGAGCCGCGGGCTCCGCATATTTCCGGCCCTCCCGGGAACCGCCCGTCGGGGGTCTTTTTTCATGCTCCGGACGCCTCCGGCCTCCGGGTGACGCTATCTCATACGAATGTTCTCCAAATTTTTCGGAAACTGGTTTTCCAACGACATCGGGATCGATCTCGGCACCGCGAACACGCTGGTCAACGTCAAGGACCAGGGCATCGTGCTCCGCGAGCCCTCGGTGGTGGCCGTCAAGGCCGGCACCAACGAGGTCCTGGCGGTCGGTGACGACGCCAAGCGGATGCTCGGGCGCACGCCCGGCAACATCATCGCGATCCGCCCCCTGAAGGACGGCGTGATCGCCGACTTCCAGGTGACCGAGGCGATGCTTCGCCACTTCATCCGCAAGGCCAACAACAACCGCCGCAACAATCCGGTGGTGGTGATCGCGGTGCCCTCGGGCATCACGGAGGTGGAGCGCCGCGCGGTTTCGGAGTCCGCCGAGCAGGCCGGCGCGCGCGACGTCCACATCGTCGAGGAGCCCATGGCCGCCGCCATCGGCGTGGGCCTCCCGGTGATGGATGCCTCGGGCAACATGATCGTCGACATCGGGGGCGGGACCACCGAAGTGGCGCTGATCTCGCTGGGCGGCATCGTGTATGCCCGCTCGGTGCGGACCGCCGGGGACGAACTCGACGAGGCGATCGTGTCCTACATGAAGCGCGCCTACAACCTGATGATCGGGGAGCGCACCGCCGAGGACATCAAGATCCGCCTAGGATCGGCCGCCCCGATCCCCAAGGAGATCACGATGGACGTGAAGGGACGCGACCTGGTCGCCGGCCTGCCGAAGACGGTCACCATCACCTCCCAGGAGATCCGGGAAGCGATGGCCGACCCGCTCTCGACCATCGTCGATGCCGTGCGGACCACGCTGGAGCGCTGCCCGCCCGAACTGGCGGCCGACCTCGTCGACCGCGGGATCGTGCTGGCCGGAGGCGGGGCGCTGCTGCGCGGCCTCGACAAGCTTCTGCGCGAGGAGACCGGGTTGCCGGTCCACGTCGCGGACGATCCGCTGAGCGCCGTCGCCGAAGGCACCGGCAAGATGTTGCAGGAGCTCGATGTCCTGAAACAGGTCACCGGCGGATCCCGGTAACCCGCCCATCGGTCCATGAAGCCGCTCAACCTGTTGGCGCTGCTCGTCTTCCTCGGAGGACTGGCGTGGGCGTTGACGCGTAGCGAGCGGACCGTCCGCGACATCCAGGCGACGTACTACCGGGCCATCTCCCCCTTCCTCACGGGAGGCTCCGCGCTGGAGACGAGGTCGCGCGAGTTCCTCAAGGAGGTCGAGCACTCGAAGATGCTCGAGGCCGAGGTCGAGGCGATGCGCGAGGACTTCGGGCGACTCAAGCTGATCGAGTCGCAGTTCCGGAAGGTCGAGGCGGAGAACTCCGCCCTGCGCCGCGCCCTGGACTTCAAGGAACGCACCCGTTTCGAGGTGGTGGCCTCCCGGATCACGCGCCGCAATCCGGCGACGTGGTGGCAGACGGTCGAGATCGACCGTGGCGAGGAATCCGGCATCGCCACCGCCTATACCGTTGTCACCGACCAAGGGCTGGTCGGAAAGATCGATCGTCTCGGGGAGCACCAGTCGACGGTGCTCCTCCTGACCGATGAAGCTTGTCAGGTTTCCGCCAAGGTCGAGGGAAGTCCCGAAGTGGGCATTCTCCAAGGCCAGCGGGAGCAGTTCGGCGGCAGCCCCGTGCTCCGTCTCCGTTTCCTTTCTCGCGATGCCCGCCTCCGGGAGGGCATGCGGGTGTTTTCGACCGGCCGCGGCGGCCTCTTTCCCGCCGATCTCCTGCTCGGGGAGATCGATCGGGTCGAGCCGGGCCCGCTCGCGTCCGAGGCGCTGGTGCGCCCGTCGGTCGACTTCCAGAATCTGGGAACGGTGTTCGTACTCACCCCTCAGAAGGAAGACTCGTGATCCGATACACCGCGTCGCTCGTCATCCTCGTCCTGCTCGCCGTCGTGCTCCAGCAGTTCGTTCCCCCGCTCGCCCCGCTCTTCGAGTCGCGGGTGATGCTCGTCGCCCTCGTCTTCCTCTGTGCCTCGAGCACCGTGCCGGCGCCGGTGATGCTGCTCCTCGCCTTCCTCTGCGGCTTCATCACCGATGCCGAGAACTGGATCGGCCCGCACGGTGGCGATCCGGAAATCTATCCCCGTCCGGTCGAGCCCCTGCACTTCGGCTACTCGATCGCGCTCTACGCCGTGATGGGCTACCTGATGCAGGGAATCCAGCCGCTGTTCCGGCAGGGCAAGTGGCAGTTCTCCGCCGCCCTCTCGGGGATCGCGGTGTTTCTCTACCTTCTCGCCGAATACCTGCTGATCAACTTCGTCCGGGGCGGGTTTTCCTTCACCCGGTGGACTTTCCTCAAGATCGCCTTCTCCTCGGGCGTCACCATGCTTCTTTCCCCTCTCGTTTTCTGGCTGCTGTTCCGGCTTGCCGACTGGAGCCGCTACACCATCCGCTTCGACGGCATGAAGCGTCGCAAACGGGCCCACGCCTTCTGATCCCGCCATGGAACCGCGCCAAGGACTCCGCATCATCCTCCTCACCGTCCTGGTGCTGGCGGGCTTCGGCGCGCTCTTGAGCCGCCTCTACGATTTCCAGATCACCGACCGGGCCCACTACCAATCGCTGGTCCCGGGCGATCGCGAGGTGACGGTCCGCGAGCCGGGCATCCGCGGCGCGATCCTCGACCGCAACGGGGTCGAGCTCGCGCGCAATCGCCGCAACTACGAGGTCTACTTCGACCTCGAGGAAATCCACAAATCGTACAACCGGCAGCACGAACAGGACGCGAAGCGTGACGTGCTGGGAAGCGAACGGGGCATGCCGCGCGTCAAGCGCGAGACCGACATCGTCACCATCGTCAACACCTGGATCATCCCCAAGCTGGTCGAGCTCGGCGTGGCGAAGAACTACAGCGCGGCCGCGCTGCGCACCCACTACGTGACACACCACGGGCTGGTCCCCTTCTCCTACAACACCGAGCTCGACTACGATCAGTTCGCCCGCCTCGCCGAGCACAGCGTCGAGGTGCCGGGCGTCTACCTCGATGTCCGCCCGCAGCGCGAGTATCCCTACGACGCCCTGGCCTCCCACGTGATCGGCTACACCCAGCCGTGGGCGAAGGGTGACATCCCCGAGCAGGCGAAGCGCGATTTCGACCACTACATCGGCGACGAAAAGGGACGCGACGGCATCGAGGCGACCTTCAACGACATGCTCACCGGACCGGCCGGCAGTCGCAAGCTGGTGAAGAACGAGAAGGGCCACATCACCGGGATGATCGACTACCGCCCGCCGCAGGTCGGCGCCGACGTCACCCTGACCCTCGATGCCCATGCCCAGTATCTCGTGTCGAACGTGCTTCGCCGCGCCGGTCGGGCCGCAGGGGTCGTCATCGATGTCCAGACCGGCGAGATCCTCGCGATGGCCTCGGTCCCGGACTACAACCCCAACGACTACATCCCGAGCATCGATGCCGACGTCAAGCGGGCCTACGACTCGAACCCGTGCTCGCCCTTCACCAACCGCTGCCTGTCCGGCTTCGCACCGGGCTCGACCTTCAAGCTGGGCACCGCGGTCGCCGGCGCGCTCAACGGCTACGCCGACCGGTCCTATTCGTGTGCCGGTTTCGTCGCCTACGGCACCTACAAGCCCCGCTGCTGGCTGCGCTCCGGCCACGGCACGCTGAGCCTCTCGTCGGCGATCCAGCGCTCCTGCAATCCCTATTTCTTCAAGCTCAGCAACCAGCTCGGTTCCGAGCGCATGATCTCGGCCCTGACGATGCTCGGCTTCGGCCAGCCGACCGGGGTGCCGGTGCCGAACGAAAGCGGCGGCGTCTTCGCCGGGTCGAAGGTCTGGCGCTCCGCCCACCGTGACGCGTCGATCACCCCCGCCACCCTCGCGCAGTTGTCGATCGGCCAGGGTGGCACGCTGGCCACCCCGCTTCAGCTTTGCGCGATGGTCTCGTGCATCGCCAACGGGGGCCGCTACTACGAGCCCCGCCTGGTCAAGAAGGCCGAGCTGCCCGACGGCACGATCCTGGTCGAAGACCGCCCCAACCTGAAGGTCGACCTGATCCGCGAGGGCATGCGTCCCGCCGATCTCGAGAAGATCCGCCAGGGAATGTGGAAAGCGGTCAACGAGGCCGGCGGAACCGCGGGCCGCGCCCGGATCCCCGACGTCGAGGTGGCGGGCAAGACCGGTACCGCCCAGACCGCCGACGACGGCAAGCGCTCGCACAACTCCTGGACGGTGGCCTTCGCCCCCTACGACGAACCGCGCTACGCGGTCTGCGTGCTGGTCCAGAACGGCAAGTCGGGCGGCAAGGTCTGCGGTCCCCTCGTCCACCTGATTCTCCGCGGGCTGCTCGCCCGCGACGAAGGCATGCGCCTCCCGCTCGCCGGTCTCTCCACCGTCCCCGGCGACAAGGAACCGATCGAGGAGATCGAGCTTCCCGAGGACGTCCTCGCCGCGATCGATGTCGCCGACGGCGGCGAGACCGGCGATGAAACGGCTTCCGCCGTCGCCGTCCAACCTTCGGTCACCCTCCCCGTGGAGGAACCGGTCACCCCTGACCCCGTGGTCACTCCCGAAGTCGACGAGGAAGGTTCCGTGGTCCCACGAGCCATCCCCGTCGAAGAACCCTGAACCCCTCTACCCAGAAAACATCATGATCAAACGCATCAAACGCATCCTCGGTATCGGCAAGCCCGCACCCAAGGAAGGCAACACCATCATCATCAACAACGAGGCGCTCGAGCGTCGCGTGGCCCTGCTCGAGGACGGCCTCCTCGAGGAGTACACCGTCGAGCGCGAAGGCGACAACAACATCGTCGGTGGCATCTTCAAGGGCCGCGTGAAGAACATCGAGCCCGGCCTCAAGGCGATGTTCGTCGACATCGGCATGGAGAAGAACGCCTTCCTCCACTTCTGGGACGCGATCCCGGCGGCGCTCGATTCGTCGCTGGAGGAGATTCAGCGCGGCAACAAGCCGAAGAAGAAGCAGAAGAAGATCAGCTCGAAGGACATCCCCGACATCTACCCGGTCGGATCGGAAATCATGATCCAGGTGTCCAAGGGCCCGATCGGCACCAAGGGCCCGCGCGTCACCACCAACATCTCGCTGGCCGGCCGCTACCTCGTGCTGATGCCCTACACCGAGCAGTTCGGGATTTCGCGCAAGATCGACGACCCGCAGGAGCGGGCCCGCCTGCGCAAGATCATGCAGCGACTGTCGGTGCCCGACGGCATGGGCATCATCATGCGCACCGTGGCCTCCGGCACCCGCGCCCGGCATTTCGTGCGGGACCTCGCGATGCTGCTCGAACAGTGGGAGGAAGTGGAGGACAAGCGCGACTCCAACCCCGCCCCGGTGGCCGTCTTCCAGGAACCGGGACTCATCGAGCGCACCGCGCGCGACTTCCTCACCGACGAGGTCGACCAGGTCATCTGCGACGACGAGGAGACGACCGAGTTCGTCCGCGAGGTTGCCGGCAAGATTTCGCGCCGCGCCAAGCGCCGCATCCACCACCTCCCGACCACCAAGCCGATCTTCGAGGCGCTCGACCTGCAGAAGCAGATCGACGAGGCCTTCTCGCGCCAGGTGTGGCTGAAGTGCGGCGGCTACATCGTCATCGACGAGACCGAGGCGCTGATCGCGATCGACGTCAACACCGGCCGCAACCGCGGCTCGAAGGACGTCGAGAAGATGATCGTCCAGACCAACATCGAGGCCGCCGAGGAGGTCGCCCGCCAGCTCCGCCTGCGGAACATCGGCGGCCTGGTCGTGGTCGACCTCATCGACATGCGCCACCGCCGCGACCAGCAACAGGTCTACAAGGCGATGAAGGAGCGCCTCAAGCGCGACAAGGCCAAGACGCAGGTCCTGCAGATCTCCTCCATCGGCCTGATGGAGATGACGCGCCAGCGGCTCAACGAGAGCCTGCTCGACACGATGTACGAGCCGTGTCCGTACTGCCAGACGCGCGGCCGCGTGAAGACGACCATGACGATGAGCGTCGAGATCCAGCGTCGCCTGACCTCGGTGATCGCGAAGATGCGCGACAAGGGCGAGGGCGACCTCGTCGTGGTCGTCAGCCCCGACGTGCTGAACCGCTTCAAGACCCTCGACAGCAAGATCCTCGTCGAGATGGAGCGCCAGCACTCCGGCCGCCTGATCTTCCGCTCGGACCCGTCGCTGCACCGCGAACGCTTCGCGATCATCGACGCCAAGACCGAGAAGGCGATCGAGTCGGTCTGAGCTTCCCCCCCCTCCGGCCGGAGAGAGATCCGGCCGGAGTTGCGGGAGCTACCGCTCCAGCAGCACCTCGCCGTTGAGCACGACGAGGTCGATGCGTCCCTTCAGCGTCTTGTCGAGGAAGGGCGTGTTCTCGGCCTTGGACTTCATGAAGTCGCGGCTGAAGGTGGTCTCGGCCTCCTCGTCGAAGAGCAGGAACTCGGCGGGACTCCCCTCCTCCACCGGCACGGGCTCGAGCCCCATCATGCGGCGAGGTTCGGCGGAGTAGCGCTTGACCATCAGGTCCCAGCCGAAGTCCCCACGCGTGATGAAGCGGTCGTGGAGGCAGACCACCGCGGTCTCCAGTCCGGTGATGCCGTTGGGCGCGACGCTGAAATCCTGCGCCTTCTCGAAGGGAGTGTGCGGCGCGTGATCGGTGCCGAGGATGTCGAACACGCCCTCCCTGAGGCCCTCGAGCAGGCCGGCGTTGTCGTCGGCGGTGCGCAGCGGCGGGTTCATCTTGTAGTGAGTGTCGTAGTCACCGATGTCCTCGTCGGTGAACATCAGGTGGTGCGGCATGACTTCCGCGGTCACCTTCACGTCGCCCCGTGATTTCCACCAGCGGATCGTTTCCATGCCCAGTCGGGTCGAGACGTGCTGGATGTGGATGTGGGCTCCGGTCGCATGGGCGAGCCGGATGTCGCGGTCGATGATGATCTCTTCGGCGCAGGCCGGGCTCCCCTTGATGCCCAGCTTGTAGGCCATGGGGCCATCGTTGAGCGCCCGCGGCCCGGCGAGCTCGGGCACCTCGCAGTGGCTGGCGAAGAACATGCCGAACTCGCTGGCATACTGCATGGCCCGGTAGAGCACCGCCGGATCGCCGGTCGAGTCGCCGTCGTCGGTGAGCATGCGCACGCCGAGGTTCCGCATCGCGTCGATGGCGGCCAGCTCGCCGCCTTCGCGTCCCTTGGTCACACAACCGGAAGTGAGAATGGGGATGCGCGACACCGCGGCGGCCTTGTCGAGGACCATCTTGACCGCCGACCCGGAATCGAGGGCCGGCGTCGTGTTGGGCATCATCACCACCCCGGTCACCCCGCCGTTGATGGCCGCCTCGCTGCCGCTGGCGATGTCCTCCTTGGCCTCGCCTCCCGGCTCCCGGAAGTGGACGTGGGCATCGAACATCGAGGGCATCAGCAGTCGGCCCCGTCCATCGATGACCCGCGCGCCCTCCGGCACGTCGAGGCCGGGTGCGATCGAGCGGTAGCGACCGTCCTCGACCCAAACGTCGGCGGTCACGAAATCCGGCGAGTCCTCGGCGACGATGCGAACGTTCTGGATCAGGAGCGGCTGGGGCATGCCCCTTTGATGCCAGTGCCGGGTGCTTCGGAAAAGCCCGGACTTGCACCGGCTGCGTCAGGCCACAGCATCCACCCGTGCGCCTCCTTCTCACGCTTCTGCTGCTGGCCGCCGCCCCCCTCGGCGCGCACCAGATCGACGAGATCACGCTGACCCTTGAGACGACTCCGGACGAGTGGAAGGCCACCCTCGAACTCGACGCCGCCTACATGCTCCCGGAATACCGGGGCGACGCCGACATCGCGCCCTTCGATCTCGCCTGGCTCCGCAGTCGCGACGAGGGCGAGTGGCAGCGCATCCGCGAGGAAACCCGGCGCTTCCTCCGGGACGCCCTGACGATCGGGGCGTCGCTTCCCGAACCGAGTTTCCCCGACTTCGAGGTCTCCCCACCGGCCTTCGCCGACGCAGGGGTTCCCGAGGCGCTACCGATGATCACCGTGGTGCTCCGCGGGAAGCCCGGGGGCTCCACGCTTCCACTGGCATGGCGTGAGGCCCACGGAGTCGTGCTCCTCGTCGACCGCGGCGACGAGGTGCTGCCTCTCGTCTCCGGCGAAGCGGTCGAACTGGAGATCGACGGACCGCCGTCGAGGAACTTCGGCCGCTGGATCGTGTTCGGCTTCCGGCACATCCTTCCCGACGGCCTCGATCACATTCTCTTCGTGCTCGGCGTCTTCCTCCTCGTTCCGAAGTGGAAGCCCCTGCTCTACCAGAGTCTCACCTTCACCCTCGCCCATTCGCTCACGTTGGCCGCGGCCGCCCTCGGGTGGGTCGTGCTGCCGTCGCGCTGGGTCGAGGCCGGCATCGCGCTGAGCATCGCCTGGATCGCCCTCGAAAACCTCCGCCCTCATGAACCGGGCCCCCGGCGCTACGCCTTGATCGCCGGCTTCGGCCTCGTCCACGGTCTCGGCTTTGCCCGGATGCTCGCCGAAGCCCTGCCGGACGCCGGCCCGGTGCTGCTGCCCCTGGTCGGCTTCAACCTCGGCGTGGAGTTCGGCCAGGTCGTGGTGCTGGCCGGGGCCTTCGCCCTCGCCGGTTGGTGGAAGGAAAAGGCCTTCCACTATCTGAGGACGACCGGATCGGTTGCCATCGCCGTGACCGGGTTCGCGTGGGCGGTGGAACGCGCCCTTCTCTCCGGCTGAGCCCCGTTCAGGTCGAGTGGATCTCTCCGTCGCGAATCTCCAGTCGGCGGTCGCCCCGCTTCGCGAGCTGCGGGTCGTGGGTGACCACCGCCAGCGTCGTGCCTTCCTCGGTGGCGAGGCCGAGAAGTAACTCCATCACCTCGCCGCTGTTGCGCGAGTCGAGGTTGCCGGTCGGCTCATCGGCAAAGAGCACCTTCGGGCGGTTTGCCACGGCCCTGGCAATGGCGACACGCTGCTGCTCTCCGCCGGACAACTCCGCCGGCAGGTGATCGCCGCGCTCGGCAAGACCGACCCGCTCGAGGGCCGCCACCGCCTGTTCCTGGGTGTCGGCACCCCCGATCGCGCCGGGCACCATCACGTTCTCCATCGCCGTCAGTTCGGGTAGCAGCAGGTAGTTCTGAAAAATATATCCGATGTTCCGGTTGCGGAAGGCGGACTGGCGCTTCGGACTCAGCGAGTAGAGTCCGGTGCCGTCGATGTGAACCTCCCCCTGCTGCGGCCTCTCCAGCCCGGCCAGCGTGTAGAGCAGGGTCGTCTTTCCCGCTCCGCTCGGCCCGCAGAGGAAGACCCTTTCCCCGGCGGTGATCGACAGATCGATCCCGTGGAGCACTTCGATCGACTTCTTTCCGATCCGGTAGCTGCGATGAAGATTGCGCGCCTCGATCATCTGCGGCCGAGGCTAGGCCGTGGGCAGCCGGGCCGCGAAGGTATTTCGCGAGAAAGCGATCTTTTCGCGGAGGTCCTCGTGGGGGTGCGTCCGGAAGCGCTCGAGCGCGGGATTCAGGCGCTTGAGCAGGCCGACGCCGTTGGCGAGCTGGATCGCCAGACCGGGTCGGGCATTGACCTCGATCATCAGCGGGCCGTGCTCGTCGTCGATCATGATGTCCACCCCGAGATACCCGAGCCCGGTCATCTTCTGACAGGTGCCGGAAATCTCGAGAATGCGGTCCCACTCGGGCAACTGGATCCCGATCAGCGGCACCTTGAGGTCGGGATGCATCGTCACCGCACGACCGTGGTGGACCGCATGAATCGTCATCCCGGTCGCGATGTCGATGCCGATCCCCAACGCCCCCTGGTGGAGGTTCGAGCGCCCGTCGGACTCCCGGGTCGCGGCCCGCATCATCGCCATGATCGGATAGCCGCGGAAGATGACGACCCGCACGTCGGGCGCCCCTTGGAAGCTGAGCTCGGTCATCACCCGGGCCGCCTGCACACGGTACTCGATCAAGGCGACGTCGCGCTTTCCGCCGAGACTGAAGAGCCCGGCGAGGATGTTCTGGAGATGGTGCCGGATCTCCTCGGCGGAGATCGTCGCCCCGCTCGGCTTGATGAAGCGTTCGCCTTCCCGACCGGCGACCACCAGCACCCCTTTCCCCCCGGATCCCCGCGCCGGCTTGATGACGAACGAATCGCGATCGCCGACGAGCCGGTCGAGGCGTCGGATGTCGGCGGGGCTTCGGGCGACGCGATAGGTGTCGGGCACGGCGATGCCCTGTTCGATCGCGAGCCCCTTGGTGCGGACCTTGTTGTCGACCAAGTCGTAGAGCTTCCGCGAGTTGTTCGGGAGGACGAACCGCGCATTGCGCATGTTGATCCCGACCACGCCCATGGCCTCGAGCTCGCGGGGCGTCCGGAAAAAGCGATGCCACCAGCGCTTCATCAGATCTCCTCGAAATTCCTGAAGCGCATCAACTCGCTGAGACGATAGCCGGTGTAGCGGCCGAGCAGGATGATTCCGGCCAGCAGCACGAGCAGCAACTCCGGGAAGTAGAATGCCCAGTAGCGCACCTGATTCTCGCGCATGGCGTAGTAGGCCACCACCGCCACGATCAGCGACCCGAGCACCTGCAGGATCGCATTGCGCTTTCCTTCCTCCTCCCAGATCAGCGACATCCGCTCGATCGTCCACGCGAGGATGATCATCGGAAAGAGCGTGATCTTCAGGCCGTCGCGCATGCCGAGGTGCCAGCTCACGACGCTGAGGAGGATCATCAACAGGGTCACGATCACGACGCATGCCGCGACCCGCGGCACGACGAGCAGGTTGAGCCGGGACAGAAGGAAACGGACCCAGAGCCCGGCGGTGATGATCACCACGAACATGACCAGGCCCACTCCCGGCTCCATTTCCAGGAGCGACAAGGCCAGGAGAACCGGCATGAAGGTGCCCAGTGTGGCGATCCCGATGACGTTTCTCAACAGCACCACGACGAAGGCGCCGATGGGGATCAGCACGACGAAGCGGAAGACCTGACGTTCCGACGCAGGGAGTCCGAAGATCGTCGCCACGAGCAGACCGGAATCGCGCAGGTCGGTCAGCTTCTCCATCGGGATGACATCCCGCGTGGTGGTAAAGACCACCTTCGAGTTCTCCCCACCCCCGACTTCGAGCAGCGGGTCTCCCCCCCGGTTCCACACGAAGACCTCGCGGGGATCGAGCGTGGATGACGGCGCATCCGGATCGCGAACCCGCCAGTAGACGCCGTCGTGGAACTCCACGAAGAACAGGGGCTCCTGTCCGCCGCGGATCTCATCCAGCCTCACCGCATAGGCCTGGCGCGCCGGGACCCCGGCCATGTTCAGCAGGTCGATGCCCAGCATCGTCAGCGCGTTGCCGTTGTTCACCTCCTCGTAGTGGCGCTTCAACAGGGCGATCTCCTGCGATCCCTCGATCGCCGTGATCTCGCGAAACACGCCCACCAGCAGGCTTTCGGGATTCGACGAAAGCTCCTTGGCGCGCCGAACGACACTGTCGGCCGCCGAGCGAAGGGTCCCGGACAACCCGGGATCGGAAGGCTCGGGCAGGCCGTTGGTATCAAACACCGGCCCGGCGCTCTCGACACCCCGGGCGGGAAACCTCACCCGGTAGTAGAGCGCCTGGTTCCCCTGCTTCTCGTCCGCCGACCAGTGCGCCGAGTACTGACCCAGCTCGTCCGCGATGAAAAAGCCGTAGCCCTCGGAGCTCGCATCCACCCCCATCTCCCGGTCCACCGCCACACTGGGCAGCGAGAGCCGCGCGGTGGTCTTCTCCCCGGTGGCGAAGAAGGCCACCTTCGCCTCCACCAGCCACTCGGTCGGCCGGTCGCCGACAATCATCGGGATGCCCAGCTTCACATGCTTGTAGGCCGCGAGACCACCACCGACCACGGTGAGGAGGACGACGATCGCGAGCAGCTTGATTCGTGAAGCCATGGAGTGACGGCAAGGGTGAGCCCGTGCGTGCAGGAGCGTCCCGTCAGCGCATCACCTTCTTGTCGGCGATGAACGCCCGACTCGGATCGATCCAGCCGAGTTCGCGGATCGTGGTGCGCCCGATGAGCATCGGATTGAGCATGTTCGACCGGTCGCTGAGGGTGAAGTCCGTCTTGAGCTTCCGCTCGCCGAGTTGGATCGCGAGTCGCACCACCTCGCGCGCCTCGGAGTTGCCGCCCGGTTCCTTGACCCGGGCGATGCGGACCAGCGGTGCCTCGATGCGGATGCGCCCGGCCTCCTTGTCGCGGGGATCGAGCACCACGAAGCGGACCCACTTCTTCCCATCCCGTTCGAAGAGCTTCTTCTCCTCGGCATGGACCGAACTCGTGTAGGCCCCGGTATCGAGCTTGGCCGCGACCTTCAGGTCCGCCTTGCCGTCGCTGAGCGTCACCCACTCCTTCCAGCCGTAGACCTGGACGGGATCGGATGACACCGGTCGGGCCACCGCGGCCGCTTCTTCCTCGGCCTCCAGCTTCGCGGGATCCTCCTCTTCCGCGGAATCGTCGTCCGCGTTCTTTCCAGCGGCGGTTTCCTCCTGCGGAGTCTCCTGTTCGGCGGCCGGAGTGGTTTCCCGGTCATCGGCTTGGTCGTCCGTGACAGATTCGGCCGCAACCGCTAGACCCCCCGTCAGCAGACAGAGGATCAGGATCTTTTTCGTAACTGCCGAGATCTTGCCGCTCACGCGGCGCCACTTTCACCACCAGTCTTTAGGAAATGCAATGGAATTCACGGTTGCTGCCACGCTGCGGGCAGGCGCTCGCCCTCATGCTCACGGCTTGCACGAACCTTGAGTTCGCGAATCCGACCGATCAGGTCGCTGTCTCCGCCCCGGCGATGTGGCAGGCCACCGGCGAAGGCCGGGGGCGCAAGATCAGTCGGGGGTGGGTTTCCGAGTTCGGGGATGCCGAGATGCGGCGGGCCGTCGAGCGGGCGATGACCTACAACCAGGATCTCGCCGCGGCGGCGTCGCGCATGCGGGCCG
Source organism: Verrucomicrobiia bacterium (assembly GCA_030431475.1). GTDB lineage: Bacteria > Verrucomicrobiota > Verrucomicrobiia > Verrucomicrobiales > Akkermansiaceae > Haloferula. The sequence continues at coordinate 18,380 of JAUIJD010000062.1, forward strand.
CGGAGTACGTGCGACTGGCGGGGCGGTCCAGAGTGCTGCCCCAGTCCCAGCTGACGAACTCGGGAAGCTTCTCGATTTCCGAGAACGGTCCCGCCGCGACCACCGAGTCCGAGAACTACCGGCTCACGATCTCGGCGTCGTGGGAAGTCGATCTCTGGGGGCGGCTGAGGGACCTGAACCTCGCGGACGATGCCGACCTGGCCGCCGTGCGTGCCTCCTTCCGCGGCGCCCGCCTCTCCCTCGCCGCCGCGACGTCACGAGCCTGGGTGAATCTGATCGCCGCCGAGCAGCAGCTCGACCTCGCCGAGGTGACACTCGACTCCTTCGAGCGAAACCTCCGGATCAGCGAGCGCAACTACAAGGGAACCGGCCAGGGCGCCCTCGATGTCCAGTTCGGACGGACCAACGTGGCGGCGGCCAAGCGCGCCGTCGAGTCGTCGCGCCTGGTGCGGGATGATGCCGCACGCACCCTTGAGACCCTCACCGGCCGCTACCCGTCCGGCCGGACCCGGGCCGGCGCCGAGTTGCCCGAACTCAAGCGCTCCGTCCCCTCCGGCATCCCGGCCGAGTTGCTGGAGCGTCGTCCCGACCTGGCTTCGGCACGGGCCGCCGTGTACGCCTCGGCGCGACGCGCGGATGCCTCCCGCAAGAGCCTGTTGCCGTCGATCTCGCTCAGCGGTTCGGCCGGAACCCCGACCTCCCGCTTCTCCGACCTCCTCGACCCCGACTGGCTGGTGGCCAGCATCGCCGCGAATCTCGCCCAGAACCTCTACTCCGGCGGGCAGCTCACCAATGAAGCCCGGGCCGCGCTTGAGAGGAATCAGGCCGCCGTCCACGACTACCGACAGGCCGCGCTCGACGCCTTCCGCGAGGTCGAGTCGGCCCTCGCTGCCGAAGTTTCGCTCGCCGAGCAGGAGCGCTACCTCCAGCGCGAGGTCGAGCAGGCGGCGCTCGCGGAACGCCAGTCATCGCGCGACTACGCCGACGGCATCGAGGGCTCCGACATTCTCGACGTCCTCGAGGCCCAGCGCCGCGCCAACAACGCCCGTTCGAGCCTGATCCGGCTCCGAAGCGACCGGCTCCGCAACCGGATCGACCTCCACCTGGCGCTCGGCGGCGACTTCAGCACGAAGGAAGGCTGACGCAAGGCCCCTCGGCCTCTCTTCGTATTTGGCAAACGGCAGGGCCTCGCGCATGGTCCCGCCGCCCGGAAAAATCCATGATCCTTCGAATCTTCATCCCTCTCGCCATTCTGGCCGTCGGCGCCGCGGCCGCCCTGTGGTTTTCCCGAGAGCTCGAACCTCCGGAACCCGAACACCGGACTCCCCAGCGACTGAAGACGGCGGTGCTGGAACTGGAGAGGGCCGACTACCCGGTGATCCTGGACTCCCAGGGGGTGGTGAGGGCCCACCATGAGACGCCGCTGACCGCCGCGGTCGGCGGCACGATCAGCGCGATTCACCCCGGCTTCGAGGATGGAGCCTTCTTTTCCCAGGGCGAGGTGCTTGCCGAGTTGGAGCCTGCGGACTTCGAGGCCGCGGTGGAATCCGCGGAATCCAATCTCGCCCGCGCGGAGGCCGCCCTGGCCCAGGAAGAGGCGCGGGCCCGTCAGGCCCGGCTGAACTGGGAGGACCTGGGCTACGAGGAGGAGCCATCCGATCTCGTGCTGCGGATCCCGCAGCTCAAGGAAGCGCGGGCCAATGTCGATGCCGCCGCCGCCGCCCTCGACCAGGCGCGTCGTGACCTTTCGCGCACCAAGATCCGCGCCCCCTTCGCCGGCCGGGTCCGCGACCGTCTCGTCGGACTGGGCCAGGCGGTGGGGCCGTCGACATCTCTCGGCAATGTCTTCGCCACCGACTACGCCGAAGTCCGCCTGCCGCTGACCCCCGAGCAACTCCACTTCATCGCCCTCCCCTCGCGTCCGGGCGACCCGGAGGTCCCCGTCACCCTCAAGGACGCGCTTGGAGAAGCTGTCGACGACGGGGAAGCCGCGGAGTGGCCTGCCCGGATCGTCCGCACCGAGGGAGCACTCGACGAGACTTCGCGCGAGCTGTTCGCGATCGCCCGGATCGACGACCCGTTCGGCCTCCGTCATCCGGATCGCCCCGCCCTTCGGATCGGCCAGCCGGTCCGGGCCGCGATCGAGGCCGATGTCCTCGAGAATGTTTTCGTGCTCCCGCGGGTGGCCCTGCGCGGGGTGAATCGCGTCTACCTGGTCGATCCCGAGGAGAGCGCCATTGTGCGAACGACCATCGATCCGGTCTGGACCACCAGCGAGGAGCTGGTGGTGAGGGACGGGCTCGAACCCGGTCAGTGGCTCTCGGTGACCCGCATGCCCTACGCCCCCAACGGCGCACCGGTGGAGGTGGTGGAGCCCGAGGAGGAGGACGCGGCCGAGGTGGCCACCGGCCCCGAGCAGGCCGGCTCCTGAGTTTCCCCCGCTCTTCCGGGAGTTGCGGAGGACGGACGGCCAGGCAAAGGAAGAACCGCCCCGTGGTCGGATTTTATGGGGATCGCGTTCACGAACCACGACACCGTCACGACCAATGATTAACTTTTATTAAATTTCTATTGCTCCGAAGTTAGTTTTTTGAAACTCTCCGCGCCGTGATGAAAGCGCGACTTCGAATCCTTGCTCTCTCCGCTTGGTTGGCCGCTCCGGCGGTCGCGTTTGCCGAAACCGACACCACCCTTGAGCGTCGAGCGGCCGAACAGGAGCGTCAGATCCGCCAACTGGAGGTGCAGAATCAACGCCTCCGCGAGCAGATCGAGCAGCTTCAGGAGAAGCTCGCCTTGGAGGAAGAGGCAGCCGCCAAGCCCCCCGCCCCCGAGGAGAAGGCCACGCCGCCTCCCGCGGAGAAGCCCGCGGAGAAGCCCGCGGAGAAGCCCGCGGAGAAGCCCGAGGAGGCCCCGGCCGAAGTCCGGTGGCACAAGGTGCGCGCCGGCGAGAGCCTGTCGAAGATCGCCCGCTCCCACGGCACCACCACCGCCGTGCTGGCCGAGCTGAACGGGATCCGAAATCCGAGCCTGATTCGCGAAGGCCAGAAGCTCAAGCTGCCCGGCACTCCCTCCGAGAAGACCCCGCAACGCACGGTCGAGGGCACCCACCGGGTCAAGGCGGGCGAAACCTTCTACTCCATCGCTCAGATCTACGGCTTGAGTGTCGATTCCCTCTCGGAGGCGAACCCCGACGTGGATCCCAAGGCTCTGCGGGTGGGCCAGGAATTGAAACTCACCGCCCGTCGCGTCGCCACGCCGACCTCGGAGGAAACCGCCGAGCCCGCCCGCGACGAGGCCCCTCCCGAATCCCGGGTGGAGGACTCCGAACCGATGCGCACCGCCGACAACCGCCCGGTGATCCGTTCGGTCCCGATCGACCAGAACATCTCCTTCGGCGACTTCGCCAAACGCCACGGGATGGAGCCGGCGAAGCTGAATGCGCTCAACGGCCTCCAACTCGAATCAAAGACCGTTCTTGCAACCGGGTCGCGTCTCTACGTTTCCGCTCAGCCTTTGGAGTAGAGACCCGCCCCATTCCATGACGCCCCGTGTTCAGCGGGTGATGGCACCCGCCCGGGACGGATCGTCCCGGGCGGGTTTTTCGCGGGCCGCATGCACCCTCCGCGCCGTATTTGGGCAGCCGACGCCGCTCTCTAGAGCAAGCAGGCTCCGGACTTCTCCAGCGCCCCCGTGCTACCCCCCTGCCGCAAAGCGGCACCGGGAGGATGCCCTACTCCGCATCGGCACGGGCGCCGAGGACGATGTCGACCTCCGGCATCAGCTCCCGAAGAGCATCAGCCCCCGCAGAATCGACCGCGGTATTCCACAGGTAGAGGCGCTTCAACGAAGGCAGCTCGGCAAGCGACT
>JAUIJD010000063.1 GCA_030431475.1 Verrucomicrobiia bacterium
ACGGCAAGGTCTTCGGCGGCGGTGCGCTGCCGATCGGGATCTGCGCCGGCAAGGCGGAGTACATGGACACCTTCGACGGCGGCCAGTGGCAGTTCGGCGACGACTCCTTCCCGGAGAAGGAGGTGACTTTCTTCGCCGGAACCTTCGTCCGCCTGCCGCTGGCGATGGCCGCCTGCCGCGCGGTGCTCAACCACGTGAAGGAGCAGCCGCCGGAATACTGGGAGGCCATCGGCCGGCGCGCCGACCGCCTGGCAACCACGGTCGACCGCCTGTTCCGCGACGAGGGCATCGACGTGCGCATGGTGAACTTCAACTCGCAGATGTATTTGCGCATCGGCGACGGCGCGAAGCATGGAAGCCTGATCTACTATCACCTGCGTAGCAAAGGTGTGTTCGCGATGGAGGGCCTGCCCTTCTATCTGACGGCGGCGCACACCGATGCCGACGTGGACTTCGTGATCAACGCCTTCCGCGAGACCATCGCCGAGCTCCAGGACGGAGGGTTCTTCCCGAAGAACGACGTTGGGTCGGAGGCGGCGGAAGGCGTGCGTGGTCCGTTCCCGATGACCGAGCCCATGGCCGAGATCTGGTTGGCCTCGTTGCTCGGCGACGAGGCCAACCTCGCCTTCAACGAGATGCTTCAGCTCCGCTTGAGCGGGCCGGTCCGCGCCGATGCGGTCCGTGCCGCCGTGCAGGACCTGGTGGATCGCCACGACGCCCTGCGGATGCGGGTGCCCGAGGGGCGCTCGCCGGAGTTCGTCATCGACGAGGTGCAGGAGGCGCTGGTGATCGACCGCGATCTCCGCGGCGAGGCCGACCCCGACGAGGCGGTGCGCGCCTGCGGGCTCGAGCAGCGCGAGTCCGCCTTCGATCTGGCGGTCGGGCCGTTGTTCCGCGTGGTCGCCATCCGCGTGGCGGACGACGAGGTGGTGCTGCAGTTCGTGGCCCACCACCTTGCCGCCGACGGCTGGTCCTTCGAGGTGCTGATCCGCGACTTCGCCAAGGCCTACGAGGCCCGGGTCGCGGGTGCGAAGCCGAATTTCCTGCCGGCACCGTCGATCGTGGACCGGTCGCTGCGCGAGCATCGCGCGGAGGAACCGTCGGGCCGTTCGCTGGACTGGTGGGCGGAGCGTTTCGCCGACGGCGTGCCGGAGGTCGAGCTGCCGCTGCGGAAGGCCTATCCGCCGACGCCCATCTACGCATCGGACACCTGCGAGCTGATGCTCGACGTCGGGATGCTCGGCCGGCTGAAGAAGCTCGCCTCGCAATGCGGCGCGACGCTCAACAGCACCTTGCTGGCGGGGTTCCAGGCGCTGCTTCACAAGCTCAGCGGCCAGGATCGTTTCGTGATGACTTTCCCGACCGCCGGCCAGATGAACGACGGGGATGACGAACTGGTCGGGCACTGCGTGAACTTCCTGCCGCTGCTGGCCGAGATCGGCGAGGACGGGTCGTTCAAGGATCTGGTCGCCTCCGCGTCGTCGGGTCAGCTCGATGCCCTGGAACACGGAGACGTGACCTATGGTCGACTGCTGCGGGCCCTGAAGCTCGGTCGCGAGGGGGGGCGCCGCCCCCTGATGGAGTTCATCTTCAACTTCGAGCCTTCCGGGGATCCGGGATCCTTCGGGGGTCTGACGGCCCGGGTCGAAACGGTGCCGGCCCGCTACAGCAATTCGACGATCTTCCTCAACCTCATGCAGTCGCCGGACGGGTTGCTGCTCTCCTCGACCTACAACCGCGAGCTGATCGATCCGGAGACGATGTCCGCCTGGTTGGCGGCGTTCCGGGAGCTTCTCGAGCAGGCGGCGGACGACCCCGTCCGCCGGGTGAGCGCGCTTTCCTTGCTCGGTGAAGCCGCAGGGCGTGAACTGGCGGACTGGTCGGGTCGGGACCTGCAGCCCGCGGCCCCGTCCGTCGACCGGCGTTTCCGGGAAACGGTGGCGAAACATGCCGGAAAGACCGCGGTGAGCGACGCGGACGGCGTGTGGACCTACGCCGATCTGGACGCTCGCGTCGAGGCGGTGGCCGGCGGCCTGGCGGAAGCCGGGGTCGGATGCGGTGACCGGGTGGCGATTCTGCTCCCCCGCGGCCGCTCATCCATTGCCGCGATGTTCGGCGTGCTGCGGGCGGGTGCCTGCTACGTGCCGATCGATCCTTCGGACCCCGATGCCCGGGTGCGCGAGACGCTGGATGATGCCGGGGTCGAGGTGGTGCTTTCCAACCGTCCGATTCCGGGCCTGCGGGTGATCGACCCCGCGGCACTTTCCGGAGGACAGGCGCCCGACGTCGAGGTCACGGCGGAAGATCCCGCCTACGTGATGTACACCTCGGGCTCCACCGGGAAGCCGAAGGGCGTGATCGTTCCCCAGCGGGCGATCCTGCGTCTGGTCGAACCGGGCGGGGTGATCCGCTACGGGGCCGACGAGGTTTTTCTCCACGCGTCCAATCCCGCTTTCGACGCCTCCACGTTCGAGATCTTCGGTCCCCTCCTGCATGGCGGCCGGCTCGTCGTTCTGGCGGCGGACGAGACGTCGCTGGAAGGCATCGGCTCGGTGGTCGAACGCGAAGCGGTGACGACCCTGTGGCTGACCGCCGGTCTTTTCGAGGTCATGACCGATGACGGGCTGGAGCGCCTGAAGGGACTGCGACAGCTGCTCGCCGGCGGCGACGTCCTCTCGGCTCCGCACGTGCGCCGGGCGATGGAGGCGCTGCCGGACACGGCCATCATCAACGGCTACGGCCCGACCGAGAACACCACCTTCACCTGCTGCCATCGTGTCACACCCGAAGACGTGGTGGAGGGCGCGATCCCGATCGGTCGTCCGATTCCCGGAACGACGGTGGGCATCCTCGATGCCGATGGAAGTCCGGTTCCCGTCGGCGTGCCCGGCGAGCTGTGGTGCGGTGGAGCCGGGCTGGCGCTCGGTTACCTCGATCGTCCGGCCCTCACCGACGAGCGCTTCGTCGCCACGCCGAACGGCCGGATGTACCGCACCGGTGACCGATGCCGGTGGACGGCCGGCGGAACGATCGAGTTCCTCGGACGGATCGACCACCAGGTGAAGCTGCGGGGGTTCCGTGTCGAGCTCGGCGAGATCGAGTCGGTGCTCGGGTCGCACCCGTCGGTCGCCCGCTGCAAGGTGGCGGTCCGCGGCGAGGGTGCCGGGGGCAAACGACTGCTGGCCTGGGTGTGCCCCGAGTCCGGGAAAGGCGGGGCCGACCTGTCCTCCTGGCTCGCGGAAAGACTGCCGGGATTCATGGTGCCGGAGCGCGTGATCGAGATCGACGACATGCCTCTCAATGCCAACGGCAAGGTGGTGGTCGGCCAACTTCCCGAACCGGGGGCCGAGCCGCGGTGTCAACGCGGGCGAATGGCGCCGGAGGGCGAGGTCGAGCGCAAGCTCGCGGCGATCTGGAGCGAACTGCTTCGGATCAAGACGCCCGGGAGGGAACAGGATTTCTTCGAGCTGGGCGGCAACTCGCTGGCCGGGCTCCGGATGTTCGCGCGCATCCAGCGTGAGTTCGGGGTCTCGCTCCCATTGGCGACGCTGCTCAAGGCCCGGACCGTGCGGTCGCTGGCGCTGGCCATCGACAGCAACGAACCGGTGGCCGGCCCCGAAGTCGCGGGCCAGCTCGCGGCCGTGCAGCCGGACGGCGACCTGCCGCCGCTGTGCGCGATCCACGGGGGCGACGGGGGGATCCTGTTCTACCGGCAACTCGCCGAGAGGCTGCCGAAGGAACGGCCCTTCTTCGCCATCGAGTCGCCGGCCCTCGGCAGCGACGATCGGATCGAGGTCGCACCCATCGAGGAAACGGCGGCCCGCTACATCGAGATCCTCCGCGCCGGGCAGGCGCAGGGACCGTATCTGCTCGCGGGTTACTCCTACGGCGGAGTGGTCGCCTACGAGATGGCGCGCCAACTGGTCGATGCCGGGGAGGAGGTTCCGTTCCTGGCCCTCTTTGATACCGTCAATCCGGCCATCGAACTCCGGCCGTATGCGTTGAGCCAGCGGGTGTCCGTCTACTGGAACGCCCAGTCCGAGGCGCCGCTCGGGGAACGCATCCTTCGGCTCGCCGGGCGCTTCAAGGACGGCGTCGAGACCCACCTCCGGGTGAAGGCGGAATCCGCCGCCGCCAAGGGCGAGGCGGCCGCCGCCCACACCGAACGACGCGCCGTGCAGCTCCGGGAAGCCCACGAGGCGGCCATGGACGCCTACCGCCCCTCCCAGTTCCGCGGGACCCTGCATCTGTTCCGGGCGTCGGCGGTGAACGACAAGTTCGAGATTCCCGACGACTACGGCTGGTCGGACCAGGTCGACGAGCTGCGCATCGTCGAGGTTCCGGGCGAGCACCTCACCCTTTTCGAGGACGGCAACGTCGCCCCCCTGGCGGAGGACGTTTCGGCGGCCCTCAGTGAGGCGGTGGGATCGCAGAGCCGCCCGAACAAAGCCTGAGCGTCCCCCGTGATTGCGTATCCCTTACCGCTTGTGATCGACTGAAAATCAATCCATCCTGAAAGCACTCATGTCCCCCCGACGGCCAGCCGAATCCTTCCGGCAGGCACTGCTCGCGCTTCCGATCTTCATCGGAGCAACGGCCGTGTCGGGGCAGAATCTTGTCTCGCCCGAAGTCGAGTACGTGCCGCTCGAACAGTTGTCGCTGGAAACGGATGGCGCGGAGCGGGTCGAGGACCGCGTGGGCGGCGTGGAGTGGACCCCCGTCCGCGACGAGACGCCGGTCGAGGCGGAGACCGGCTGGGATCTCGGTCTCGTGCTGGAGGCGGCCTACGACGACAACATCTTTCTGAGTGCCACCGCGCCCGAATCCGACCTGGTGATCTCGGTCACGCCCAGGGTCGGCTACATCGCCGGGCGCGACGACGGTCAGGGCGCCTACCTCAAGGTCGCCTACCGGCCGAGCGTGATCCTCTACCTCGACAACGGGGATGAAACCCGGGTCGACCACCGGCTCGCGATGGAGGCCGGCGTGAACGGCAAGCGCAGCAGCCTGAAGGCCACCGGCGAACTGGCGCGTCTCGGGGGCGCGACCCCCGAGGTGGGGGCGCCGATCGATCGTGCCGAGTATGCGGCCGAGTTGCGCGCCGCCTGGCGCCCCGGCGCCAAGCTCGCCATCGAGCTCGCCGGAGGCATCGAGGCGACGAACTACGATAGTCGTCGTTTTTCCGACTCCGAGCTGGGCTACGTGGAGGCGGCGCTGCGCTACGCCTACTCGCCGAAGACCGAGTTCGTCGTGGCGACGGCCGGTGGCACGGTCCAGGTCGATGGCGCGCCGGATCAGGATTTCCAACGGGCGACCGCCCAGCTGATCTGGCAGCCGAGGGAGAAGCTCGCGATCGACCTGACGGCCGGGCTCGAGCATCGCGACTACGGCGCCGGATCCGACACCTTTCCGGTGCTCGACGGGCGGGTCGTGTGGACGCCGCGGGAGGGCACCGAGGTGTTCCTCGCGGGCTACATGAGGGAGGAAAGCTCGGCGATCTTCCCCGGAGAGAACATCGAGATCGCCGGCGTCGGCGCGGGGATCTCCCAGCGCCTTGGCGGCGATTGGACGGCGCGGCTCGAGGCCGGCTACGAAACCGCCGAATACAAGCGCGTCTCGGTGGCCGGCACCGGCGGCCGCGACGATGCCATTTTCTACATCCGGCCCAGTGTCGAGTACCAGGTCACCGATCACTTCCGGGTGGGGGCCTACTACCGCTACGAGAGCAACGACTCGAATGGTGCCGGTTTCGGCTATGATGTGAACCGCTTCGGCGTTGATGCCGAGCTCGACTTCTGAGTGTCATGATTCTCTTCCGCCTCCAGATCCTACTCCCCGTGCTGCTTGCGTTGCTGATGCCGGTCGATGCGCAGGACGAGCGGGCCTCCGGCACCATCGGCAGCCGCGACAGCGTCTCGATCCAGGTCTTCCGCGAGGACGAGCTCGCCACCCGCGGACAGCTTTCCCCTTCCGGCACGATCGACATGCCCCTGATCGGCGCGGTGCGTCTTGCCGGGCTCACCACCGACCAGGCGGCGAGCGCGATCGAGCGCAAGCTGCGCGACGGCTATCTGGTGCGGCCCGAGGTCACGGTGGCGATCACCAACCGGGTCCGCAAGTCGGTCACCGTGCTCGGCAAGGTGCAGAAGCCCGGGGTGTTCCGGATCGATCCGAACCGTGAGCTGACGCTGGTCGAGGCGCTTGGCATGGCGGGCGGCGTGTCCCGCATCGGCAACGAGCGCAAGATCACGCTCAAGCGCCGCGGCCGCAACCAGCCGATGCGCGTCGACCTCCGGGCGATCACCTCCGGCGAGTCCAAGGATATCCCGCTGCGCGACGGCGACATCGTCACCGTTCCCGAAAGTCTCTTCTGATCCATCGTTTTCCTCCCGTCCCATGAGTTCCCCGATGCTCCCCCGAGAAAGCGGCCCGCGCGGCACGCTGAGCACGGAGGTGTCGCCCGCGGCCTCCGATCCGACCTTCTACATGCCCAAGGTCGAGCTGTCGCGGTTCACCCGCATGCTGCTGCGCCGTGGCTGGATCGTGATCGCCTGCGGCCTGCTGGCGGCGGCGGTGGCCTACTGGGTGCTCGGTCGGGTGCCCAAGACCTACCTCGCCACCGGCTCGGTCTACATCAGCACCGAACTGCCCCAGGTGTTCGACGTCCGTCCGGTCGCCTCCGAGGAGGCGCGCGATCTCGAGCAGATGCTTTCCGTCGAGCGCGGCATGCGTTCGTCGAGCGTGTTGCTCCGGGTGATCGATCGCGAGGGCCTGATGGACGATCCCGGATTCGCCGAGCCGGGCACCAGCCGTCAGGGAGTGCTTGGAGTGCTTTCCGAGCGGGTGTCGGTCGGACTCAGCCGGGGCACGCGGGTCATGGAGATCGCGGTGGAGGACACCGACCCCGAGCGGGCGGCGCGCCTGGTCGAGGCGATCAAGTCGGAGTACGAGACCTGGTCCGAGGAAGGCCGGGAGGAGCTGATCGAGCAGGCCAGTGCCGGACTGGCGCGGGAAGAGGAGCGCCTCCGACGCCGGATGGAGTCCTCGGAGAAGTCCCTTCAGGCGTTCCGTGAGGAGCACCCGGTGCCCGGGCTCGCGGTGACCGGCGGGTCGCGGCAGGAGACGCTCGACATCCTCAACACCCGCCTGACCCAGGCCAAGACCGAGCGGCTACAACTGGAGGCCGAGCGCGAGGCATTCTCGAAGTTCGACCCGGCGGATCCCGAGGCCCTGGCGGGCCTGAGCGAGGGCAACCACAGCGCCGAGGTGCTGTCGCTGATCCGCGACCTGCGGGATCGCGAGCAGGAGTTCGCCAAGGTCAAGGAACGCTACCTCTACAAGCATCCGACCTTCAAGGAGGCGGACCGCGCGGTGGAGGGTGCGAAGGAGAGTCTTTCCCAGGCGGTGTTGATGGCCGGCGAGGCGATCGAGAAGAGCTACCAGGTGGCTCTCGAGAACGAATCGAAGTTGGAAGCCGAGGTCGCGCTGGCGAGCGGCGACGCCGTCGGCGTCGAGGGCCTGCGGGCGGATTTTGCCAAGCTTTCCCGCGAGGCCGCCGCCGATCGCGAACTTCATGCCTCGGTGGCACGGCGACTCCGCGAGACCGCGATGGTCGGCTCGGTGTCTCCCTCGTTCCTCAGTTGGCAGGAGCGGCCATTGGCGCCGGAGCGTCCCTATCGTCCGCGGCGCATGATCCTCACCCCGCTGGCCGGTGCCGGCGGCATGTTCCTCGGATGTCTGCTGATGGTCGGACTTGAGATCGGCGACCGCCGCGTGCGCGACACCGCCGGGGTGACCCGGGCGACCGGCGTGCCGCTGCTGGCCCGTCTGCCCGACGGGGCTTCCGCGGATGCCATGGTGATGCTTTCCTCGCCGAACTCGGCGGCGGCCGAGGCTTTCCGGAGGCTGCGGGCGGTGCTCATCCCGCCCTCGCGCGAGGAACGGATGCGCACGGTGCTCTTCGCCAGCGCCCGGGAAGGGGAGGGCACGTCCTTTTGTGCGGTGAACCATGCCGTCTCGCTGGCGGTGCAGGGTCACCGGACGCTGCTGATCGATGCCGATCTGCGCAAGCCGGGCCTGAGTCGCGAGCACCTCGGAGAACCGGGCGGCGACCTCGGACTCGGAGCGTACCTCGCCGGCGACACCACGCCGGCCGAGGCCTGCGTGCGGACTCCGGTCGAGCGGCTGTTCCTGATGTCTTCCGGCGACATGCGGTCCAACGCCTCCGAACTCCTTTCCGGCACCCGTTTCCCGGCCCTGCTCGAGGAAGCCCAGCGCTGGTTCGATCGCGTGGTCATCGACGTGCCCTCGGTGCTCTCGAACAGCGACGCGCAGGTCGTGGCCCGCTATGCCGACAGCACCTGCCTGGTGGTCGGCGAAGGCGGCGGCGATCGTCGTGACCTGAAGCAGAGCGCCGACCTCCTGCGGACGGGTGGCGCCAACCTGGTCGGCTTCATCTGGAACGAGCACCCCGCCGCCGCCAACGGCGGCCCCAGCCTGCCGGTGGCACGCCGGAACCTTTCCCATCGCGAGAGCTCCACTCTCGTGGATTCCCACAAGCGCGAGATTGACAATTGAACCCCGTATGATCGAAAATCCTCCCTGCCTCGCTCCCCCGGCGAGGTAGTTTTCGGGCTCCCCCGGCCCGTGCTGTTCCACCCCCCATCCCCCCGAACATGAAAACTGCCATCCCCTCGCGGGAGGACGCTGTCCCGGCGTCTTGTCCCCCGTTCCAGCCATCGGCTGGCCCGAGTTATTCCCTTCGCCACCGGCATCGTGCCTGGGTGGCCCACCAGAAGCTGGTGGCCCTCGCCTTCCTCGGCGATGCCGCCATCGTGCTCTTCGCCATGCTGGCCGCCTATCTGGTCCGCTTCGAAAGCCACATCGCGAGCTTCGGCGTCGAGGACGCCACGATTGATCTCAGCAGCTACCTCGGCCACGTGGTGTTGGGAGCCGTCCTGTTGCAATTCCTGCTGGCCAACTTCCGGGCCCACGACCCGCGCCATTTCCTGGCGATCCGCCGGACTTTCCAGGTGATCGGAAAGTCGTGCGTCATCTGGTTTGCGGTCTTCCTCGGGCTCACGCTCACGCTCAAGCTGGAGCCGGCCATCAGCCGGATCTACTGCGCGCTGGCGGCCGGTTGCGCGCTTGGCGGCCTCGCTCTCTGGCGCTGGGTCCTCTACTGCATCATGCGGCGCGAACCGATCGCCTCGACGCTGCGTCAGAAGGTCGTCTTCGTCGGTTGGAACAGCGAGTGCGAACGCTCGGTGAGCCGTTTCAGTGAAGGCCGTGCGCATCGTTACGCGGTGGCCGGAATGATCCTCCCCGAGAAGATCGATGGCGAACTCGAGCTTCCCGAGTCGCTGCCGGTCCTGGGAACCTCCGGCGAGGCCCGACGGATCATCCGTGATTCCGGGGCCGACATCGTGATGGCGGTCGACTCGGCGCTCGATCGCGAGGCGATGCTCGAGCTCGCGGAAACCTGCGGCAAGGAGTTCGTCGACTTCAAGCTGGTGCCGAGCTGCTTCCAGGTACTGCTTTCCGGGCTTCAGTTCGAGAGCATCCACGGGATGCCGGTGCTCGGCGTCGGCAAGCTTCCGCTGCACCACGCCTTCAACAACCTGTTCAAGCGCGCGATCGACATCGCCGGCGCGGTGGTCGGGCTGGTGGTTTTCGCTCCGGTGATGGCCCTGTTCTCGACCCTCGTCTATCTCGAGTCCCGCGGCTCGGTGATCTACCGGCAGCGCCGCATCGGGCTCAACGGCCGGCCTTTCGACATCCTGAAGATCCGCAGCATGAAGCCCGATGCCGAAGCCGGCGGGGCTCCGGGCTGGACGGTGCAGGACGACCCCCGCCGCCTGCGGGTCGGTGCGTTCATGCGCAAGTGGAACATCGACGAGCTGCCCCAGTTCTGGAACGTCCTGAGGGGCGAGATGAGCCTGGTCGGCCCCCGTCCGGAACGTCCCGAGTTGATCGACGGCTTCAAGGAGCAGATCCGCCACTACAACGTCCGCCACAACGTCAAGCCGGGGCTCACCGGCTGGGCGCAGATCCACGGCTTCCGCGGCGACACCTGCCTCAAGGAGCGGGTCAAGTTCGACCTCGACTACATCGAGAACTGGACGGCGTTCCTCGACTTCCAGATCATGGTGCTGACCTTCTTCCGGCGGAAAGGCGCCTGCTGAACCGGCCGCTTCCGCGCTGTCAACCCGCCGGACAATGGCTAGCATCGCCGCCGTGGAGACCGCCGAGCGGGAACAGCAGGGAGCGCGCCGGGATCGTTCGATCCGCCTGGCGGTGGTGACCTCGTTCCTCTCGAAGGCGGGGACCGGGTTGCTGCAGTTGCTGGCGATTCCGATCGCGGTCCGCGTGATGGGGCGGGCCGAGTTCGGCATCTACACCAGCATCAGCCTGGCCCTCTCGACGGTGGCACTGCTCGAGGTCGGGATCGGCCCCGCACTGGCGCACGGGATCTCGGAAGCCGGCGCGAAGGGCGATGCCCTGCGACGGCGGGTGCTGGGTTCGACGGCGTTCTTCCTGATGCTCGGGCTGGCCCTGCTGGCCGCCGCCGTGCTGGCGCTGGTGCTGCTGAGCGTGCCGATTCCCACCCTTTTCGGCGAGGATTTCGCCGGCCGGGAATCGGTGATGCGTCCGGCGCTGTGGGTCGGGCTCCTGATCTTCCTGTCGCTCTTCGTCCTGAACCTGACCGACCGTCTGCGCGAGGGCCTGCTCGAGGTCGCCAGCACCAACCTGTGGGGAGCGTCGGGCAACCTGCTCGCCGCCGCGGCGGTGGCCGGCGGCGTGTGGTTCTTCCCGGAAGTGTGGTACCTCGTGGTGGCGATCCACGGGGCGGTCGTCGCGGGCAAGCTCGCCAACACGGCCTCGCTCTGGCGGAAGCACCCCGACCTCATCCCGCGCCCGCGGTTCTTCGAGGCGGCCACGGCCCGGCACCTTTTTGGCGACGGCATGGCCTTCGCCAGTGCGATGCTCCTGACCGGAGTGGTGGAATACAATTTCTGCGGCTGGCTGGTCGGTCGCCTCGGAGGTCCCGAGCAGGTCGCGCTTTACGGGCCGCTGGTGGCGCTGACCGTCATGCAGCTCGGCTTCGTGATCATGCTCAGCACCCCGACCTGGCCGGCGGTGGCCGATGCACTCGCCCGGGGCGACACCGACTGGGCCCGCACCGCGTCGAGGAAACTGTACCGCTACGGGGTGGCCTTCGCGCTGATGTCGGCGGCGGGGATGGTGGTCCTCGGTCCGTGGGGTTTCCGAATCTGGCTCGGCGAGGAGTTTTCGGGAGTGAGCCGCGGGTTGCTCGCCGCCTACGCCATTTATTTCGTCGCGCATGTGTGGCGTCACCTGAACCACATGCTGATGATCGGCACCGGGCAGGTGACGCGCCTGGCCCGTGTCCAGCTCTTGGAGACACCCCTTCTCGCGGCGGCGGCGGCCGTCGCGTTATGGGGCGGCGGCATGCCCGTCATGCTCCTCACCATGGGGGCGACGATCTTCCTCGTCACCGGCTGGGTGCTTCCCATCCACGTGTGGAAGCGGCTGCGGACCTGATCCTCAGCGCCCGCCGCGGCTGTATCCCTTTTGGTAGCCGCGGAAGAAATCCTTGCGTTCGGAGTTCGAGTACTCGGCCTCGTAGCGCGCGGGCGTGGCGGACAGGCCGGCGGCCCGGTCGGCGCCTCCTTTCATCAGGCCGAGCTTGTAGCCACGAAGCTCACCGGCACCGCCGGCACCGGCGCCGGGACCGCAGTGGCAGACCGAAAGCACCGCCATGACGAGGAAGGGGAGACGTTTCATGGCGCGAGCCTACCGCAGGAACCGGCGCAGTCGATCCAGCAGGTCGCCATAAGGGGGGGCTTGGGAAAACGGGTCGGGCCACTGGGGGCGCCGGGTGACCGGCCGGGTGAAGGTGAAGGTGTCGAATCCGTGACGGCCCCGGTAGCGCCCGTGGCCGCTGGGGCCGACCCCGCCGAAGGGCAGTTCGGGATTGATGGCCTGCTTCATGACGTCGTTGACGCACACCGAGCCGGAGCGGAAACGACGGACCAGGAGATCGGCGAAGTCCGGGTTGTCGGAAAAGACATACAAGGCGAGCGGCGACGGAATCTCCGCCAGGCGGTCGATGAAGGCCGCGCGGTCGGGGTAGGGGAGCACGGGCAGCACGGCGCCGAAAACCTCCTCCTGCATCGCCGGGTGATCCCAGTCGGCCCGGAGCCAGCGTGGAGCGAGCCGCAGCGAGTCCGGATCATCGACGCCAATCACCGTGGCATCGTCGCCGGCGAGCGAGAGCACGCGGTCGTAGTGGCGGCGGTTCGGACACCGGGCAAGCTCCGGGTTCTCACCGGCGTAGCGCTGCCTGAGGAGGCGGTCGAGGTGGCCGGTGAACTCGTCGTAGTGCATCTCCGGCACCGCGACGAAGTCGGGTGCCATGCAGGTCTGGCCGGCGTTGACGAACTTGCCGAAGGCGATGCGCTCGGCGGCGAGTTCGAGGTCGCCGGTCCAGTCGACCACCGCCGGCGATTTTCCGCCGAGCTCGAGCACGGCGGGCGCGAGGTGGCCCGCCGCGGCCTCCGCGACCTTCCGGCCGACGCTTTCACCACCGGTGAAGAAGAAGTGGTCCCACGCCTGCTCGAGAAGGGCCGCACCGAGCTCGGCTTCGCCGAGAACGACGGCGACATGGGCCGGATCGCAGCACGTCCCGACGAGCTCGGCGAGCAGGTCCGACGTGGCGGGGGCCAGCTCGGACGGCTTGATCGTGACGCAGTTCCCCGCCGCGATGGCGGCGATCGCGGGGCTGAGTGCGAGCTGGAGCGGGTAGTTCCACGGGGCGATGATCAGGGCGGTGCCGTACGGTTCGCGTTGGATGCGGCTGCGGGCGGGCTGGAAGTAGAAGGGGTGTCCGGCGCGGCGGGGTTTCGCCCAGGCCGGCAGCTTGCGGATGGTGAGTTTCAGCTCGGTCCGGAGGAAGTGATACTCCGCCAGCCAGGCCTCGACGGCCGGCTTGCCGAGGTCGGCTTCGAGCGCGGCGAGCACCTCGTTCTCCCGTCGCTCGAGTCCGTCGAGGAGGGCCCGCAGGGCGTCGCGGCGAACCTCCAGGTCGCGGGTCGCGCCCTTCCGGAAGTGCTCCACCTGCAGGGCGTGGGTGCGCTGCGCGAGCGTGGCCGGGTTCTCGGGGGAATCTCCCTTCTTGCGTTCTGCGGACATGCGCCGACTCTAGCACGTCGGGCCGGAGCGGCACGCCTCTCGTGTGAAGAATATCGTGAAGACGGAAAAAGGAAGGGTCGTGGTGATCGGCGCCGGGCTTGGTGGGCTCTCGGCGGCCATTTCGCTGCGTGCCGCAGGCTACGAGGTGGAGATCCTGGAAAAGAACGGCCAGGTGGGTGGCAAGCTCAACGTCCGCGAACTCGACGGCTTCACCTTCGATCTCGGTCCCTCGATCTTCACCCTGCCGCAGGTGTTCGAGGATCTCTTCCGGCGGGCGGGCCGGAGCATGTCCGACTACCTCGAGCTGCAGCCGGTCACGCCCCATTGGCGCAACTTCTTCGAGGATGGGCTCGTCCTCGACCTGCTGCAGCAGCCCGAGTCGATGCGGCGGGAGTTCGAGAAGCTCGAGGGTGACGCGCAGGGGCATCTCGATGACCTCCACCGGTTTCTCGAGTACGGGCGAGGGCAGTACCGGCTGATCGAGGACGGCTACTTTTCCGAAGGCCTCGACGACGTCTGGGAAATGATCCGCCACTACGGGTTGTTCGGCCTGTTCCGGAAGATGGACTGGAACCACACGATGTCGGAGTCGGTCGCTCGCCACTTCCGCAGCCGGCACCTGCGGTGGATCTTCGAGTACTTCATCAAGTACGTCGGATCCTCGGCGAAGGACGCGCCGGGATACATGAACATGATGTCCCTCATCCAGTTCGACCACGGGCTCTGGTATGTGAAGGGAGGCATGTACGAGCTGGCCCGGGCGCTGGAGCGCCTCGCCGGCGAGATGGGCATTTCGCTCCGGCTCGGTGTGGAGGTCCGGGAGATCGCGAGGAACGGCCGGCGCGTGAGCGGCGTGGTGCGGGGCGACGGGAGCGTGCTGCCGGCCGACCACGTGGTGTGCAACATGGAGGTGATTCCCGCCTACCGGCACCTGCTCAAGGAGGACGAGCGGTTCCTGCGGAAGCTCGAACGCTTCGCACCCGCCTGTTCGGGCTTGGTGCTGCACCTCGGGACCGATCGCGTCTATTCGCAACTGGCACACCACAACTTCTTCTACTCCGGCGACCAGTCGAAGCACTTCGACACCGTGTTCCGGAAGGGGCGGCTCCCGGATGATCCGACCATCTACCTGGTGGCGCCGACGCGGACCGATCCGAGCAAAGCGCCGGAGGGCTGCGACAACATCAAGGTGCTGCCGCACATCCCGCCCATCGATCCCGAGAACCCCCTGTCCGGGGACGACTACGAGGCGTATGCCGACCGGGTGCTGGCGAAGCTCGAGCGGATGGGGCTCACCGATCTTCGCAAGCACGTCGTGGTCCGGGACATGCTGACCCCGGTTGACATCGAGCGCATGTATCGTTCGAACCGGGGGTCGATCTACGGCGTCGTGAGCGACTGGAAGAGGAACAAGGGATTCAAGGCGCCGAAGCAAAGCAGCCGCTACGACAACCTCTACTTCACGGGCGGTAGCGTGAATCCGGGCGGTGGCATGCCGATGGCCGTGCTGTGCGGGCAGAAGGTCTGCGACCGCCTGGTCGCGGCGGATCACGGAGGATGAGCACGGCGGTCGCCATCATCGCCTGGGTCGGCGCCGTCACCGCGTTCGCCTCGGGGTGGTTGTTGTTCCGGCGGGTACGAGCGCTGCCGGTGAAGGGGGATGGCGGCGGGAAGGGGAGAGTGTCCGTCGTCATTCCGGCCCGGGACGAGCAAGCGAACCTCGCCAAGTTGTTGCCGGCGCTGGCGCGCCAGGGGGTTCGGCCGCACGAGGTGATCGTGGTGGACGATCAGTCGTCCGACGGCACCGCGGGAGTCGCGCGCGAGGCGGGAGCGCGGGTGGTGGCCGGACGCGAGTTGCCCGATGGGTGGTTTGGGAAACCCTGGGCGTGCCAGCAGGGAGCGGAGGTGGCGACCGGGGAATGGCTGTTGTTCATCGATGCCGATGTCGAACCCGAGCCCGGCTTTCTCCAACGGATGAGTGAGCTGATGGCGGATGACGTGGTGGTTTCGGTCTGTCCCTGGCATCGCATCGAAAAGCCCTACGAGGAGCTGTCGGCCTTCTTCAACCTGTTGATGGTGGGGGGCATCGGCGCCTTCACCGTCCGGGGCGACGAGGCCCGGGGCATCGGGCTGTTCGGGCAGACGCTGCTGATCTCCCGCAGGCTCTACGGCTCGATCGGGGGGCACGGAGCGGTGCGTCGCGCGGTGCTTGAGAATCTCCATCTCGCGCGGTTGCTGGAGGAGCGGGGGGTGCGTCGCCTCTGCCGGATCGGGCAGGGGACGATCTCGATGCGGATGTTTCCGGAGGGCTTCGGGCAGCTTTGCCGGAGCTGGATGAAGGGCTTCGTGTCGGGAGCCGGACTGGCGGCCCCGGGAGCATTGATGCTCTCGTCGATCTGGCTGAGCGGGCTGATGGTCGTCTCGGTGGCGGCATTGCTGATGCCGCTGGCCCAGGGCCTCCACCGTCCGGTCACCGGCTTCGCCTTCCTCTTCTGCGGGCTCACGCTCATCCCCCTCTTCCGGCGGGTGGGTCGTTTCTCGTGGTGGAGTGCCCTCGCTTTTCCGGTGAGCCTGTTTTTCTATCAGGCTCTCTTTTTCCGGGCCCTGCTGCGCCGGCGCTCCGGGGCCACCATCGAATGGAAGGGACGCGATGTGGCTTGAACTTCCGAGCGGGTGGGTGGTGCTGCTGAATGTGGTCGGGATTCCCGCGGCGCACCTCGGGCTTTCCTGGTTCTTCACCCGGCTGCCCGCCGGGTGCTTCCGGCCGACGGGCCGCTGGTTCCGGCGCTGGCCGCTTGAAGGTCCGTGGCTCTACGACGGCCTCTTCCGGGTGAAGGCGTGGAAAGAGGCGCTTCCCGATGCGGCCGGATGGTTCGGGGGGTTCTCGAAAGGAAGAATCCGGGGACGGGATTCCGAATACCTCCGGCGCTTCGTGATCGAGACCTGCCGGAGTGAGGCCGCCCACTGGGCACAGTGGATCGCGATCTGCGGTTTCATGATCTGGACGCCGTCCCCATGGGCCTGGGTTCTGCCGGTCTACGCCGCGCTTTCCAACCTGCCGTGCATTCTTCTGCAGCGCCGGAATCGAAGGTGTCTGGAGGAGCTGTTGGGTCGCCGCCGGACGCAGAAAACCCGCGGCACCTTGCGGAGCCGCGGGTCGTGAGCGGGTTTTGTAATCCGTCGGGAGTTACTCGATGAGCATCCCCTGATCGTCAAAGGTCGCCCCGGCGAAGTCGTCGGGATTCTTCGCGATGAGGAAGGCGGTGAGCTCGGCCACCTGCTGGGTGGTGAGCATGCCTCCGCCCTTGGCGATCATCGGCACGCCGTTGTAGCCGGCGCCGCCCTCGGGCGTTCCGTTGTTGATCATCTTGAAGATCTCGGTCGGAGCCTTGCCGTAGTGCCACTCGCCGTCGTTGAGCGGACGACCGGAAAGCGGGATGTCGCCCATCTTGGCGTCGAGCCCGGTGCCGTGGCAGGCGGTGCACGTCTGCATGTAGGTGGTCTCCCCGGCCGAGACCTTGGCGGGATCGGTCGCCCACTCCTCGATGAGGGCCTTGTCGGTGAGGCTGGCAAGCGCCTCGGCGAGCGCCGCCTTCTTCTCCGTCTGGATGGTCTCCATCATCTCGGTGATCTTCTGCGAGTCCGTCCGGTAGGCGTCGGTGTGGTAGTAGATCACCCAGTAGGCGACGAACCAGACGATGGCGATGTAGAAGGTGAAGAGCCACCAGTTGGGGAGCTTCTGGTCGAACTCCTGGATGCCGTCGTATTCGTGCTCGCGCAGGATGACCTCGCCTTTCTTCTTCGCAAAGGCGCCGCGTTTCACTTCGGGTTCGGATGGGTCGTCGGACATGGGATCTAGCGGTCGGAGTCGTTGAGGGGCAGGGTGGCGAGGCGTTCGCGCTCGGACTTTTCGAGGCGCAGGGCGCGGATGGTGGTGACCACGAAGACGGCGAACATGAGCCCGAAGGCGATCATCGGCACGACGGTCGTCCAGTCTTCGTGGACCACGCGTTTGAACATTTCAGACATGGCTTATTCGGTGGCTTGAGCGGTTTCCCCCTTGCGCAGGGCCTCGGTCTTCTCGGTCAGCTCGCGATAGGAGTCCGGGTCGAGCGGCTGGCCTTCCGGCGGACCGTCCTTCTCCTGGATGCGATAGGTGCCGAGCTTCTGCATGTAGGCGATCAGGGCGACCACCTTGCGGTCGGCGAGGTAGCCGGCGAACTCCTCTTCACCCATCTCGAGTCCGGCCGGTTGCAGGACCTTCTTCGCGGCGAGGTCGTCGGCGATCTCACGGGCCTGGAACTCGGCCTTGCCGATGATGTCGTGCTGGTTCATCGCCGGGTAGGGAACGCCGAGCTTCTGCTGGACGGCGATCTTCTTCGGCAGCGCCTTGAGGTCGGTCTTCTGCTCGAAGAGCCACGGGTAGGCCGGCATGTTCGAGCCTTCCGAGGTCTGGCGGGGGTTCATGAAGTGATTGTAGTGCCAGACGTTGTCGCGCATGCCGGAGCGCATGTATTTCGCGCCGTCGACGATGTCGCCACCCTCGCGGGCGAGGTCGGGTCCGGTCCGTTTCGATCCCCACTGGAAGGGGTGGTCGAAGAGCGACTCGCCGAGGTGCGAGAAGTCGTCGGTCTCACCCTGGCGGCTGTAGCGCATCACGTCGGGCTTGAGCATGCGGATCATCTGCGAGTGGCAGTTGTAGCAGCCTTCCGACACGTAGATGTCGCGACCGGCGAGCTCGAGCGGCGTGTAGAGTTCCTGCAGGCGGCCCTCGACGTTCTCCTCGCGGTTGACGATGAGCGAGGGGATGATCTGGACCGCACCGCCGATCGCCACGGCGATGAAGACCAGCAGGGTGAACGGCAGGTAGTTGTGGAGCAGGCGCTCGTGCCAGTCGATCCACTTGGTGCCGCGGGTCTTGAAGCCGTGGACAGCCTTGATGGCGAGCAGGACGGTCACCACCAGCGCCGCGATGTTGGCGTGGGGCGGCAGGAAGAACCACAGGCAGAGGGTGAAGCAGCCGAGGATGCAGTAGGCGACCGGGTCGTTGATGAGGGTCTCCTTGAGGGTCATCGAGTCGTGCGCCTTCACGGGAACGGCGACTTCGACCTCCTCGTCGTGCGGTTGGCCGGAGCGGGCCGTCTTCCAGAGGTTGACCGCGCACAGGACGAAGCCGACGAGGAACAGGGTGCCGCCGAGCGAGCGCAGGATGTACTGCGGCTGGATGGCCTTGAGGGTTTCGACGAAGTCGTACTTCAGGGTGGTGCCGCCCTCGGCGACCTCACCGAGCATCAGCCCCTGCATCACCCCGGCCGTCCACATCGCGGCGACGTAGAGGAGGATGCCGACGAGCCCGATCCAGAAGTGCATGTTGGCCAGCGCGGTGGACCACAGCTTGGTCTTCCACAGCCGCGGCGCCAGCCAGTAGAACATGCCGGCGGCCATGAAGCCGTTCCAGCCGAGGGCGCCGGAGTGGACGTGGCCGATGGTCCAGTCGGTGTAGTGCGAGAGCTGGTTGACGGCGCGGATCGAGAGCAGGGGGCCCTCGAAGGTCGCCATGCCGTAGAAGGTGACGCCGGCGGCGAAGAACTTGATCACCGGGTCGGTGCGCAGCTTGTTCCAGGCGCCGCGCAGGGTGAGCAGGCCGTTGAGCATGCCGCCCCAGGAGGGAGCCCATAGCATGAGCGAGAAGAGCATGCCGAGCATCTGCAGCCAGCGGGGCAGGGAGGTGTTGAGCAGGTGGTGGGGCCCGGCCCAGATGTAGATGAAGACCAGCGACCAGAAGTGGATGATGGAAAGACGGTAACTATACACCGGGCGGTTGGCCGCCTTCGGCAGGTAGTAGTACATGATCCCCAGGATCGGGGTCGTGAGGAAGAAGGCGACCGCGTTGTGGCCGTACCACCACTGGACGAGCGCGTCCTGAAGTCCGCCGAAGATCGGGTAGGAGTGGGTGAGGGAGGTCGGCAGTGAGAGGTGGTTGACGATGTAGAGCATCGCCACGGTGACGATGGTCGCGATGTAGAACCACAGGGCGACGTAGATGCTGGGCTCGTTGCGTTTCGCCAGCGTCCAGAAGAAGTTGATCGCGAACACCACCCAGATCAGGGCGACGGCGATGTTGATGGGCCAGATCAGCTCGGCGTATTCCTTTCCGCGGGTCAGGCCGGCGGGAAGGGAGACGGCGGCCGAGACGATGATGAGCTGCCAACCCCACATGTGGATCTTCGAGAGCAGGTCGGAGGCGGTCCTCGTCTTGCACAGCCGCTGGGTCGAGTAGTAGATGCCGGCGAACATCATGTTGCCGACGAACGCGAAGATGACCGCGTTGGTGTGGAGGGGGCGGAGGCGGCCGAAGGTGAGATAGGAAATCCCGTCGGCCTGGACGGCGCCGAAGGTCAGGGCCTCGAGGAACTTGCCGTTCATCTGCCACCAGGAGAGCTGGGTGGCGCAGATGACGCCGACGAGCATGCCGACCAATCCCCACAGGACTGAGAAGAACATGAACTGCCGGACGGTCTTGTCCTCGTATTGGATGGTCGCGGTTTGCGTGGCGGGTGTGCTCATGGAAGTGAGGGTCCTTTTGGGATCAGAGGGTCTGGTTGTCGTCGTCGAGGGGGAGGAGCGAGTCGCGCTCCGGCGAGGAGTTCTTCGAACGCCGCAATTCGCCCACGAAGCAGAAAATGAAGATCCCCGCGAGGCAGGAGCTGACGAGGATGGTGAGGGCGATGACGTTCATCGGAGATGGATTGGCGGAGGGAAGCGGATGGGCCCGGGGGTGTCCCCGCGTGAATTGCCGGGAATTGTGCGGATTTTCGCGGAGGGTGGGCAGAATGTGCGGAACGCCTTATCCCACGCAGGCGGCCGCCGCCCACTCAAGATAGGAATCGGCGATCAGCGAGGCAAGGCAGCGGGGGCGGAAGCAGGTGGGGTTCAGGATCAGGTGGAAGTCCTCGATCGCGGCGACCGGGCGGCCGATCGCCGCACGAAATCCCATCGGGTCGCCGGCGAGGGCGCGGGTGGCCTCGGGGTGGTTGACCACGAACCGTCCGCGGCGGGCGAATCCGCGGAGGACCCGGCGAATGCCGCAGGTGCTGGTGGGGTCGCAGGAGCCGGCTTCGTCCTCGATCGAGAGCAGTC
This sequence comes from Verrucomicrobiia bacterium, assembly GCA_030431475.1. Taxonomy (GTDB): domain Bacteria; phylum Verrucomicrobiota; class Verrucomicrobiia; order Verrucomicrobiales; family Akkermansiaceae; genus Haloferula. The sequence goes on from JAUIJD010000063.1 coordinate 20,356, forward strand.
GTCGATGTTCCTTGCTCGAGGCGACCGCCTTGATGAGGGCCGGCTCCAGGTGGATCCACTGGGCGTCGCCGGCATCGTCGAATTCGTTGAGGAGTCCGGCGATCTTCTCCGTGCAGTCTTTGATCGGCGTGGCGCCGGTGTCCACGACGACGTAGGGGACGCCGATGTTGGTGGCACTGAGGAGCCAGGGATGGAGTGCTTCGAGCGGGCTTTGGTGCATGGCAGGATGCTGCGCACTCTTCCTGATCGCATGGGCGGGGGCTCCGCGCCTCCTCGTCAACTCTGCGCGAATCCTCGCGAAAGGCGCGAGAGCGGAAATCCGGGTCTGCCGGCCCGCCGAACGAGCCCCTCGGGAGGCGGGTGTACACCGGGATTCACCGACTCTCAAAAATAGTACACCCGGGCGACGAAAACCGCGGAGATGTCGACGGGGATCGGGCTGGAATTCCAAAAAACCCGCAGCCTTGAGGGTGATTTTATTCGAATTTCCATCTCAGGAACACTGCAATACACAACACCAATCACTGAAAATGAGTAAGTTATGAGGCAATCTAAGAAAGCTTCAATTTCCCTTGCGCATTTGGGTGTACTTTGGTGTAGTTCGAGGCACGTCAGCGCACATGACGTTCCGCGATGTCCGCCCAAGGCAAAATTTACGAGAGTCACTACGACTACAAGATGGACCCGAAGTATCGGGTTTCCGTCCCGGTGGCTTTCCGTCCCGAGGGGGACGAGCCGGTGCGGCTCCAGGTGTCGAAGGAGCATGATGAGCGCGTCGTGAAGATTTTCAGCGTGGCGGCTTTCGAAGACAAATTCCGCCAGATCCAGGAGGCTCCGATCCCGCAGGCGAAGAAGACGCGCCTCGCCGGTGCCCTGCGGATGACCTCGAAGGAGGCGACCGTCAGCAGCCAGGGCAAGCTGAGCGTGCCCAAGGACTGGGCCGAGGACATCGGTCTCAAGGCCGACGGCTCGGTCAAGGTCGCGGGTCGCGACAGCTACTTCATCCTCTGCTCGGAAGACAGCTTCCGGCGGATCGTCGAGGCCGACATGAACATGGACGACGACGAGCTCGGAGTCCTCTAAGCCGAAACACTTTCACCCAAACGAACGACAACATGCTGTTCGCCCTTCCAACCCCGGCATCCGGATCCACGCATCCGGTGGCACCCACCGCCGCGATCGCGCCGGTGTCGGGGTTGGGCGTATTTTCCCCACGGCCCGGTGCAATCGGGACAGCGCTCCGCGCCGTGGTTCAAACGGTTGTCCGCTCCGGTTTCCATGGCTGGTTTGCGGAGCGGCGACCGCTGGCTTTCCAGGCTGAGCGGAAGGAGCAAATCGGGACAGCGCTCCTTTCGCCGATCAACCCGCGTCCCCGTGCCGGTTTCCATGGCTGGTTTACGGCACGGGGCGCGGCATCGGATTTCAACAACGGACCTCACGCGGCTCTCGGGACAGCGCCGCGCGGGGGACATCAGACGGTCGCACGCTCCGGTTTCCATGGCTGGTTTGCGGGGCGTCGACCGGGGCTTTTCCAGGCTGAGCGGAAGGAGCAAATCGGGACAGCGCTCCTTTCGCCGATCAACCCGCGTCCCCGTGCCGGTTTCCATGGCTGGTTTACGGCACGGGGCGCGGCATCGGATTTCA
>JAUIJD010000100.1 GCA_030431475.1 Verrucomicrobiia bacterium
GGTGACAGCAGATCTGCCGCAGGCGCATCAGGCCCTGGAGAATGGCGAAGGAGTTCTTCTTCACCGCTTCGTCCGAGTCGAGGCCCAGCAGCGCCTTCTGGATGCGCTTGAGCTCGGCCTTGTAGAGCTCCTGCTGAACGCCGTCCATCTTGGCATACACCTCCTCCTCGGTCCGCGGCGGCAGGTCCTGGGCGACCTGCAGCTTGGTCCGGCGCAGGAGGAAGGGCCGCAGCCGGGCGGCGAGGCGGTTCTGCGACAGCGGGTCCTTCCGCTTGTCGAAGCGCTTCTTGAAATAGGCACGGCTGCCGAGAACGCCGGGCATCGCGAAAGCCATCAGCGACCACATGTCGAGCAGGCGGTTTTCGATCGGCGTACCGGTCAGCACGAGGCGGTTCTGCGAGTCGAGCTCGCGGGCGCACTTGGCTGCCTTCGAGTCCGGGTTCTTGATCTGCTGGCCCTCGTCGAGGATGACGGTCAGCCACTTGATCTCGTTCAGCAGGTCCCCGCACACCCGCAGCTGGGCGTAGTTGAGGATCAGCATGTCGATGTCCTCCTGGATGTAGCCGATGTCCAGGTCATCGCGGTTGCGCAGGATCTTGGTGCGCAGATCGGGGGCGAACTTCTCGGCCTCGCTCGACCAGACGTCGAGCACCGACTTCGGGCACACGATCAGGGCCGGGCGGTGGCTCTCTTTCGCCTTCGCGCGCTCCTCGTGGAGCCACAGGATGTAGGTGAGCGACTGGATCGTCTTTCCGAGTCCCATGTCGTCGGCCAGGATGCCACCGAAACGGTTGGTCGAGAGATAAGCGAGGAACTGGTAGCCCTCGACCTGGTAGGGACGCAGGTTGGCGTTGAGATTCTTGGGAACCTCCGGGCGGACCTCGATGGTGATGTCCCCGGCGCGGTCCTTGATCCGCTTCCAGGCCTTGGGGTCGAACACCTCGGCGGCCTTCGGATCGGCGAGTTGGAGCGCGTGCATCCGGTGCGTCTCGCCCGACAGGTCGAAGGGATCGAGACCGAGACGGGTGACCGCGTCGCGCTGCTCCGGGTCGAGCTTGATCTCGAGACGCATCCACGAGCCGTCCTCCATCCGCACGTAGCCACCCCGGGCAGCGACGAGCTGACGGATCTGGGCCTTCGACAGATTGACGCCCTCGACGTCGATGACGATCCGCAGGTCGAACCAGTCGATGTCCTGATTGACGACCTCGAAACGCACCGCGGCGGTGACCGGGTCGGCGAGGATGGACTTGAGCCGGGCGTCGATGTCGAGATCGACGTCCTTCGGCATCGCGTCGACCCACTCCGCGAACTTCTCGGGAAACTGCTTGGTGATCCGCGACTTGAAGGCTCCGAGCTTCTCGTCGTAGGTGAGTCCCATCTCCTCGAGGAGCATCGGCACGGGATAAAGGGCCTCCCGGGCGAACCGGAGAAGCTGACGGCCCTTCAGCGGCTTCTGCTCGACGACTTCCCAGCCTTCCTTCGTCAGGCGCTCGGTGCGGCGGTCCTTCCCTTCCAGGGCGGTCACTTCCACGACGAGGTGTTCCGTTTCCGCCGCGGTCAGTCCGGCCACCAGCTTCAGCTCGAAGCGCGGCTTCAGCTCGAGGTCGACCACGCGCTTCTTGAGCGACTCCGGCAGCGTGGACCCGATCTTGCGCAGGAACTCGACGCCCTCCAGCGAGTCGATGACCCGCTTCGGGATGAGGTAGCGCGGCATGATCTCGGTGTCCTCCAACCAGCGTGGCGGGCCGGGGAACACGGTTTCATCGGATTGGTAGAGCTCCTTGCGACCCGGAAGCATCCTCACGGAGTGGGTGACGTTCTCACCCTCCGCCGTGACGAGCTGGAGCGCGTAGCTCGAGGTGTCGTAGGGATCATCCTCGCAGGTCCAGTGGAGCGGGCGGTCCACCACCTTGAAGTGCTTCTCGTCGAGGTTGACCAGGTATCCCTTCAGCGCGTCCTGCCGGAACAGGCGGTTCATGAAGCGGCAGGCCTCCTCCTGATCGAAATCGAAGGTCGTCTCGCCGTGCTCACGGTAGTAGGCGAGGAAGTGCTCCCAGAGGATCTGGCTGGGCGCGTCCATCCTCAGCGCCGCCTCGCCGAAGGCGGGAAGCAGTCGCTCGATTTCGTTCTTCTCGCGAAGCTGGAGCCAATCGCCCCCGCCCTCGCTGACTTCGAGCCGGGCCTCGTTGATCGTGGCCACCAACCGAAAGCGCACCTCGACGGGCGGCGCCTGCGGCGGACGCTCGTTGACGTGCTCGATGCGATCATACCAGGCCGCGACCTCGCGCTCCTGCTCCCAGTCCGCCATCTTCTTCTGAACGTAGTTCAGGTCGGTGATGACGTTCATGAAATCCGGGAACGGCAGCTTCTTCTTGTAGAAGGCGTAGGCGAGGTAGTTCCAGAATTCGAGGATGTCGCCCGGCGGCATCGGCCACAGCTCGAGCGGCTCGTAGGTGGTGATCTCCCAGCGCGGCGTCAGGCGGACCATGTCGTGGTCGTGGATCTCCCCTTCGATGACATACCGGCGATAGCGCTTTTCGACCTTTGAGACGAAGTCGGCCTCCTTGTCGTCCAGCTCGCGGCCGAGCTTGTCCTCGATGACGTCCAGAATCGGGGTGTCGTCGAATTCGTTCGGGCTCTCGGGCAGGTCCTCGCCGCGATGCATCCGCTCCATCATGGTCGCGTACTGGCACGCGCCGGACACGATCTCATCCTCCGCGGTGCAGGAACCGAACCAGCGGTTGCCCTGCAGACGCAGACTGGTCCGGAAGGTCCCCGACTCGTCCTCGACGCGCCCTTGAATGAAGAGGTGGTTGCCGAAAATCTGGGTGACGGTCCCGTCCTGCTGGAGTTGCTCGCCCTTGCGGCGGGCCTCCTCGGGGAAACTATTCAGGAAATTGAGGGTCGCGCGGTCGGGGTTCATGATCGATGGACACGGGCAAGCCTCCCGGTCCCGGCCGGATTGAGCCGAGGGGGAAGCGGGCCGGAAGGATAGATCCCCCCTTTTCGATCCGGCAACAAAAACCTGAACAGATGGCCGTTTCCCGTCCCCGGGCCACGGAAGCCGCCCGGACGAGTTGACACCCAGGGGGCGCGAGACCATTGCTCGTGCGTGGAAGGTATCCAGCGATTCGAAGGCGGCTATCTGCTGACCAACTCCTATCTCGCCCCCACTCCCGGGGGGAACTGGTTGATGATCGACGCGCCGATCGACGCCGACACCTGGCTCGACCAGCTCGGCGTCAAACCGCTGGCACTGCTTCTGACCCATCAGCATTTCGACCACGTCATGACCGCCGCGGCCGTCGCCGCCGAAGGCGTGCCGGTCCACGCATGGAGCACCTTCGACCGTTCCCTTACCCTCGAGGAAGTGGTGCGGCAGTGGGGCATGCCCTTCGACGTGGAGCCCTACGCGGTCGATCACGTCCTGGAAGGTCACGACTCTCTCGAAATCGACGGCCTGCGGCTGGAGTTGCTCCATGCCCCCGGCCACTCCCAGGACAGCGTTGCCTTTCACGATCCGGAAGCCGGCGCCCTGTTTGCCGGCGACACGCTCTTCGCGGGCTCCACCGGTCGGCCCGACCTCCCCGGGGGCGACATGGACGTGCTCTGCCGCAGCATCCGGGAGCAGCTCTACCCTCTCCCCGACGCAACCCGGGTCCTTCCCGGCCACGGCCCCGAAACGACGATCGGCACGGAAGCTGCGACGAATCCCATCGTCCGGCGAAACTGACAGACAAAGCACGATCCCGGAGCCGCTCGCTGGCCGAGGGATTTCCGCTGGAAATGCCGCCGGGCCTCTGGAAGCTTCGCTGGAAGCGCCCGTTCGCCTGTTCCCCTA
>JAUIJD010000101.1 GCA_030431475.1 Verrucomicrobiia bacterium
GCGGCACCTGACCGCTCGCCTGGCACTCCGGGGTCTGCTTGAGGTATTGGACGTTGCCGGACGCGAGTTCCTTCCGGACGTCGGGCAGCGCCGCCAGATTGACGAAGTCGGCCCGGTCGTAGGTCCATCGCCCCTCGTGAGCGACGAAGGAGAGGACCAGTAGATTGTCGGTCGGGCTGCCGCCCACTCCGAAATCGACGGGTCCGAAATAGGCGGCTTTCGCCGTGGAGCCCTTCTTGGAGACATGGAGGCACTTCAGGCCCTGGAGTGACGGTGGCGGCGCCGGCAGTTCAAAGACGGCGGAGGGAAACGAGCGTTTCTCCGAAACGATGCGGTTGCGGACCTCCTGCTGGCGATGGGGCGCGGTCAGGCGGCGCCACTGCCGGGCATCCTTTGCGATGATGGCCTGGCGCCAGGACTGATAGGTCTCCGTCAACGGCTTGGCGAGGCCGTCATCGGCAGCGGCGAGCCCCGCGAACGGGACGAGGGCGGCAATGAAAACGCGGATCATCGCTGGAAACGATTGGACAAGCCGCTCCGGGACACAACAATCGATTTCCGTCGAATGTCCCTCCTCTCCCGAACCCCCCCGCTCGGTCAATCTCGCCAGCGTGAAATGATGAAGGCCGCCACCACGCTGGCCTATCTTCACACCCCGGAAGGTCCGCTCCAGGCGCACTTTTTCGTCCCGTCCGACTTCGAGTCCGGGCAGCGGCGCACGACGGTGGTCTTCTTCCACGGAGGATTCTGGGATCATTCCATGCCGACCCAGTTCGTGCCCCAGTGCCTCCATTTCGCGACCCGGGGTGCGATCGCGATCAGTGTCGAGACCCGTGTCAGCTCGACTCATGATGGGGCCGGTGCGCTCGAAGCGCTCGAGGATGCCGGCACGCTGCTTGCCTGGCTTCAGGAGCACGCGGAGAATTTCGGCATCGACCCCGGGCGGATCGTACTCGCCGGCGCGTCCGGAGGTGCCTGGCTCGCCCTCCAGGCCGTTCTTCCGAAGCAGCCACCGGTGCCCACGCCGGCCGCTCTCATGCTCTTCAGCCCGCTGCTTGACACGTCCCGCAAGTCACTCGCCGACCGTTTTCCGGACCCGGGGACCGCCCGGCGGCTGAGCCCGCTCAAGCAGGTCCGCCGCAAGCTCTGTCCGATGCTGATCTGCCATGGCAAATCGGATCGCGTTGCCCCGTTCGAGGATGCCCGGAAGTTCGCGAAGGCGATGAAGTGGCGGCGGAATCCGGTGGAGTTCCTCGATTTCGAGAAGGCCGAGCACTCGTTCTTCAACTTCAACGTTTCCGAGCTCCACTACGAGCTGACGCTGAAGGCCGCGGATCACTTCCTCGTCGAGCAGGGGTTGCTGACGCCCGACGAGCTCCTCGACTGAGTCAGCGGGCGTCTCCCTCGGACTCGGATTTCGGCCGGTTCGCTCGGAAATGCCGCGTCAGCGTCCATTTTCCCGCTTGGCACCAAGGCCGGGCTTTTCATTTCCTCCCGGCGCCCTCCGCGGGAAAAAGGAAGCCCTTGCTTGCACGCTGGCGCGTCCGATGCTTCACCGGGAACTCCCGCCACCGCTTTTTTCTTCACCATCATGAACCGACCCTATCACCCGACCACTCCCCTTGTTGCCGGCAGCATGCACTCGCTGGCCCATGAGCGCGACAACTGCGGCATGGGTGCGATCGCCCAGATCCATGGCAAGCGGAGCTATCAGGTGCTCGATTACGCGCTCACCTCGGTCTGCAACATGACCCACCGCGGCGCCGTCGATGCCGACATGAAGACCGGCGACGGCTCGGGGGTGCTCTCGCAGATCCCCTACCCGATCTTCCGCCGAGCCGTTGCCGACCTCGGCGGTTCGCTCGGTGGCGATGAGGAGCTCGCCGTCGGCGTCTTCTTCCTGCCGGAAACCGACGCGGGTGCCCGGACCCAGATCAAGGAGCTGGCCGAGGCGACGGTGAAGGGACGCGGCATCGAGGTCATCGGCTGGCGCGAGGTGCCCGTCGACCCGGACGCGCTCGGCAAGCTGGCCCGGCGCACCCAGCCGGTCATCGAGCACCTGCTGATGAAGCGGCCCGAGGGCTGGGACGGTGATCATTTCGAACGGCAGCTCTTCCTCTGCCGGCGCAAGATCGAGATCGAGACCCGCGAGGTCGCCGGCTTCTACATGCCCTCCTTCTCCAGCCGGCTGATCTCCTACAAGGGCCTGGCGATGCCGGCCGCCCTGAGGGCCTTCTACAAGGACCTCCAGGACTCCGACTTCGAAACCGCGATCACGCTCTACCACCAGCGCTTCTCGACCAACACCTTCCCCGCCTGGCCGCTCGGCCAGCCGTTCCGGATGATGTGCCACAATGGCGAGATCAACACGGTCGAGGGCAATCGCAACTGGATCGCCAGCCGCGAGGACTACTTCCAGTCCGAGGTCTGGGGCGACGACGTCGAGCTGCTGCGCAATCTGGTCAGCCACAGCGAGTCCGACTCCTCTTCGCTCGACCACGCGCTCGAGGTGCTGGTGCTCTCGGGTCGCTCCCTCGAGCACGCGATGTGCATGCTGGTGCCGCCGGCCTACCGCAATGACGAGGACATCTCCGACGACCTCCGGGCGTTCTACCAGTACATCCGTTCCTTCTCCGAGCCGTGGGACGGGCCGGCGGGGCTCGTCTACACCGACGGGATCAAGCTCTGCGCGTCGCTCGACCGGAACGGCCTCCGCCCGTCCCGCTTCAAGCTCACCGAGGACGGTCTCCTCTACATCGGCTCCGAGGCCGGCGCGGTGGTCCTCGACGACACCACCGTGATCCGCAAGGGCCGCCTCGGACCGGGTCAGATGCTCTCCGCCGACACCTCGACCGGCGAGGTGCGCAACGACCGTGAAATCAAGGAGGCGCTCGCCAAGCAGAAGCCCTATCGTCGCTGGATCGATGAGAACCGCGTCGAGCTCCGCCGCTTCGTCTCGCCGGAAGCCCACGCGCCGGTTGAGGATTTCCAGCCGCTGGAGCTCTCGCGTCAGCAGGTTTCCCACGGGATCTCGCTCGAGGAGCTCGATATGGTGTTCCCGCCGATGATCGGCAATGCCCAGGAGGCGGTGTTCTCGATGGGTGACGACATTCCCCTCGCCTTCTTGTCCAGCTATCCGCGGCTGCTTTTCACCTACTTCAAGCAGCGCTTCGCGCAGGTGACGAACCCCCCGATCGACCCGATCCGCGAGTGGGCGGTGATGACCCTCGCCTGCGGTCTCGGACCGGAGCGCAACTGGCTCGATGAAACGCCGGAGCACTGCAAGACCGTCAACTGCGATTCAGCCATCCTGTTCGAGCACCAGCTTGAGCGGATCAAGCACCTCGAGGAGGAAGGGTTTCCCTGCACCGTGCTGGACACCACGTGGCCGGCTTCCGACGGCGCCGAGGGCATGCGCAAGCGGCTCGATGAACTTTGCCAGGAAGCCTCGGATGCCGTGGACGCCGGAGCGAACATCCTGATCCTCTCCGATCGCGCGACCTCCGCCGACCGGGTTCCGATTGCTTCCATGCTGGCCACCGGCACCGTCCATCACCACCTGATCCGCTGCCGCAAGCGCCTCCAGTGCTCGCTGGTGGTGGAGACCGGCGAGGTCCGCGACACCCATCAGGTCGCCTGCACCTTCGCGGTGGGTGCCACCGCCGTGTGCCCCTACCTCGGCTTCGCGACGGTGCGCCAGCTCGTCGAGGCGGACCAGGGCAAGGACAAGCTGAATGTCGGCGGTCGCGTCGACAAGGCGATGACCAACTACCGCAAGGCGCTCGAGAAGGGACTGCTCAAGATCATGTCGAAGATGGG
>JAUIJD010000064.1 GCA_030431475.1 Verrucomicrobiia bacterium
CGCGAAGGTCGGGCGGAAGAAGAAGCGGGGTGTCGTGGTCAACGTTGACGAACCGGGCGGCCATGCGCGGATCATGCCAGCGCGAAACGGATTTGTCGCTGTCCTAAGTCCGACAGGCTGCTAGGCCGTTTTGTGGATTTTGCACAAGAAATGTCAAGATTTAGATTTTCTTGAGGAATGTGCGGAGCAGCGAAGCGGGGGGGGATGCGCGGGGAACAATTCAACGCCCTTGGCTTGCGGTTCGAGCAGGGGCGGGAGAGGTTCGGGGATGGTGCCGAACGACCACGATACCGATCAGGGAGGGGTGCGGGTTCGGAATCCGCGTCCGGACGATATTCCGGCGATGATCGCCCTGCACCGCCGCTGCTTTCCCTACATGGTGGCGGCGGACGGGGCGTGGGAGGAGCAGGAGCTGAAGTCGCACCTGGAGGTCTTCGAGGAGGGGCAGTTCGTGGCGGAGGTGGAGGGGGCGATCGTCGGCGTGGCCTCGTCGCTGATCGTGAACATGGGCCGCGACCCGCTGCGCAAGCACACCTACTACGGGATCACCGACGACGGCTACTTTTACAACCACGATCCGCAGGGCGACACGCTCTACGGGGCGGAGGTGTACGTGGATCCGGACTGCCGCGGGCGGGGGATCGGGAAGGTGCTCTACGAGGCGCGGCGCGACCTGTGTCGTCGGCTGAACCTGCGCCGGATCCTGGCGGGCGGGAGGTTGTCGAACTACGCCGATCACGCCGAGCGCCTGACGCCCGAGGAATACGTGTGGCAGGTGCAGGAGGGGAAGATCGCCGATCCGGTGCTGGGTTTCCAGATCTCGCAGGGCTTCGCGGTGCGCGGGGTGATGCCGAACTACATCCGCGATCCCCGCTCGAAGGATTTCGCGAGTCTGATCGAGTGGCTGAATCCGGACTACCAGGCCGAGGATCGCGACGGGGTGAAGGTGCGGGTGGCCTGTGTCCAGTACCAGATGCGGCGCCTCGACGGCTTCGAGGACTTCGCCAACCAGGTGCGGTATTTCGTGGAAACGGCGGGTGAGGACTACGGGGCGGAGTTCGTGCTGTTTCCCGAATTTCTGAGCGTCCAGCTCCTCAGCGGACTGCCGCCGATGGGCTCGCGGGAGGGGATCCGGAAGCTCTCGGAATACACCGACCGCTTCGTCGAGCTGATGAGCACGCTGGCGCGGGAGCAGGGGTTGTATCTGATCGCCGGCTCGCACCCGGTCGCGCAGGCCGACGGCCGGCTGCACAACACCGCCATGGTCTTCAAGCCCGACGGCACCCATGCGCAGCAGCCGAAGCTGCACATCACGCCGAGCGAGAAGACCTGGTGGGGGATTTCGGGCGGCGACTCGCTGGTGGTGGTGCAGACGCCGAAGGCGCGGATCGGTGTGCTGATCTGCTACGACGTCGAATTTCCCGAGGCGGCGCGGTATCTGGCGGACCGGGGGGTGGAGATCCTTTTCGTGCCCTACTGCACGGACAATCGTCAGGGCTACCTGCGGGTGACCACCTGCGCGGCGGCGCGGGCGATCGAGAACCAGATCTACGTGGCGACGGCGGGAGTGGTCGGCAACCTGCCGGACGTGCCGGCGATGGACATCCACTACGGCCGGGCGGCGGTGTTCACGCCGAGCGACTTCGAGTTCGCGCGCGACGGGATCCAGAGTCAGGCCGATGCCAACGTCGAGACCATGCTGGTGACCGATCTCGACATTTCCGACCTCTACCGCTCGCGCCAGAGCGGGGCGGTGACGCCGATGAGCGATCGTCGGCGGGATCTCTTCGAGTTCCGGCCGAAATTGTCGAATGAGATGATCGGCCGCGGCGTGGAAGAGGGGACGGTGGAGTAGTGCCGTCTGTCGCGGCGATCTGGATGATCCGGAAAGTGGCGAGAACCACGGAAAAGCTCCGGAGATCGTCGGATGTTGGGTGCCGGTCGGTCCCGAACTCCAGATTTCAAGAAATTCCAGGGGTTTGCGGGCGAGTAGTCGGAAATTTCGAGAAATTTGGAAGTTGCGACGCTCGGCCACGATTGGTAATAAGGAACCCTAAACCATCAGGCTTTCATGACCCCCCACCGACCCCAACAACTTCAGCAGGCCTATGCGGCGGGTCGTGATGCGGCGCTGCTTGACGGATTGGTCCCGGGCCGGGAGGAGAGCCCCGAGGTCGAGGCCAAGCTGAGCAAGCTTTTCGCGCTGTCGGTGGGCATGTTCGCCGCCGCGGTGACCGCGGTGACCGGCGTGGGGATCTGGTTGTTCTGAGGGGGGAGGAGCGCCGATTATGAAATCGGCATCGTTGGCTCCGGAGGTGCGGCTTTGCGGATCTTGCGGCGTTGCCACCCGATGAGGGCGGTGAGCCAGAGGATGAGGAAGATCAGGACGAGGAGCCAGTAGGCAAAATGGACGACCACGCCGTTTTCTTCCTCCGCGTCTTCCCGGGCTCGCACGAGGACCACCTCCGCGAATCCAAAGCCGAGCGGCCGGGGCCTCAACCGGTATTCGTCCGGGGTCTCATTGCGGTAGCTGGAAAAGCCGGGTCGAATTGAAGCTGCGGTAGTGGGGCTGACGACGAACCGGAGCGATGATTTGAAGTGGGCGACGGTGTAAAGTCGGCCGGGGTTGCCCCACTGGATTCCCGCCGCATGGGCGCCGGAGTCCCGCCACGCCCACACGAGAAAAATCAGGCAGACGGCCCCGAGCCAGAACAGCCGCGAGCGGAACCAGGGGCGGGGCATGAGCTTGCAAGGTGAGGCGGCCGGACCAGTGCGGTGCCGGTTTCATAACCGGCGCTCCTACCTGGCCTTCGGGTCGCGGATGAGGACGTGGTTGGACTCGCGCTTGAGGTCAAAGATGCCGATGGACTCGAGCAGGCCGCTGAGCTTGGCGTAACCCCAGTTGCGGGAGTCGAAGTCGGGATGGCTCTTCTGGATGTGCGAGCCGACGCCCCCGAGCTGCGCCCAACCCGAATCCTCGGAGGCGACCGCATCGACCGCGTCGCGGAGCAGGCGGACGAGCCTCTTGTCCCTCTTCAGCTCGGTCGGCTTGGCGCGCTTGGTCGAGGCGGCGGGATCGGATCGACCACTGAGGATCTCGGTGTAGATGAATTTGTCGCAGGCGGCGACGAAGGGCTTCGGGGTCTTTTTCTGGCCGAAGCCATAGACCGAGAGGCCGTTCTCGCGGATGCGGGTGGCGAGGCGGGTGAAGTCGCTGTCGCTGGTGACCAGGCAGAATCCCTCGAACCGCCCGGTGTAGAGCAGGTCCATGGCATCGATGATCATGGTGCTGTCCGTGGCGTTCTTACCGGTGGTGTTGGCGAACTGCTGGACGGGCTGGATGGCGTGCTCGGGAAGGACCTTTTTCCAGCCGGTGAGCTGGGTGGTGGTCCAGTCGCCGTAGATGCGGCGGACGCTGGCGGTGCCGTATTTGGCAACTTCGTCGAGCAGGTCGGCGATGTTGGCGGGCGAGGCGTTGTCGGCGTCGATCAGGACGGCGAGGTTGGCGGTGGCGTCGGGCATGGTGGGGAGTCTGGCACAGGGTCGGGGCGGACTGAAGTCCGCGGTCCGTCGTCGGGTTCGAACTCGCCCGCGCAGCAGGAGGCGAGGGCGGCATAGCAGTCCTCGCAGATCGGGCGGTCGCCGAAATGAAGGTCGGTCGGGGCGCCGCAGCGGCAGCAGGGGGCGGGTTCCGGCATGGTGGGAGACGCGGCTGGAAGCCGCGGGGACGGCCTGCGGCAGGATGCCGCAGCCACCGCGCCTCAGTTGTCGACCAGCGCGAACTTGAGGTCGGCCTCGGAGGCGATCTCACCGTTGACCAGGCAGCGGCAGCGGGTTTGGCCGATGGAGCCGCGGGCCTTGGTCATCTCGGTCTGGATGTAGAGGGTGTCGCCGGGAAGCACCGGGCGGCGCCACTTCACGTTGTTGGCGCTCATGAAGTAGCCGATCTTGCCGGCGTTTTCCGGCTTGCGGAGCATCACGATGGACGAAACCTGCGCCATCGCCTCGAGTTGCAGCACGCCGGGCATGATGGGGTGGCCGGGGAAGTGACCGGGGAAGAAGGGTTCGTTGACGGTCACGTTTTTCACCCCGGTGCACTTGTCGTCGCCTTCGAAATCGACGATGCGATCGACCATCAGGAAGGGGTAGCGGTGGGGGAGGATCTTCATCACGTCATTGATGTCGAGGACGGCCTCGCCGCGCGGGATTTCGAAGGGGGCGGCGAGCGCGCGCATGCGGGAGTATTCCTCTTTCAGCTTGGCGGCCATCTTGGTGTTGGGGCCGTGGCCGGGCTTGACGCAGATCACGTGGCCGAGCAGCCGCTTGCCGCAGAGCATCAGGTCGCCGATGACGTCGAGCGCCTTGTGGCGGGCGAACTCGTTGTCGAAACGAACGGCCTCCTTGCTCATCACCTGGTCGCCGCGGACGACGACGGCGTTTTCCAGCGAGCCGCCCTTGATCAGGCCCTTGTCGAGCAGCGGCTTGACGTCCTCGTAGTAAACGAAGGTGCGGGCACGGGCGATGTCGCGCTCGTAGGTCTCGGGATTGACCTCGGTGGAGAAATACTGCGCGAAGCGGCCCTCGGGACCGACGTTGGTGACCGAGACCCGGAACTTCTTGTCGGGAACGATGGTGATCAGCGAACCGTCGCCGGTTTCCATGTGGATGGGTTCGCGGATTTCCCAGGTCTTGCGCGGGGCTTCCTGGGCCACAATGCCGGCCTTCTTGATCAGCTCGACGAAGGGCGCGGAAGAGCCGTCGCCGATGGGCGGCTCGTTGGCGTCCATCTCGATGATGGCGTTATCCACTCCCATGCCGGTGAGGGCGGAGAGGACGTGCTCGACGGTGTGGACCTTGACCGAGCCTTCGGCCAGCGTGGTTGCGCGCTCGACGGTCTGGACCTTCTCGACGTCGGCATCGATGAAGGGCTGGTCGGCGATGTCGACCCGGCAGAACTTGAAGCCGTGGTTTTCCGGGGCGGGTTTGATGGTGAGGGTGACCTTCTCGCCGGTGTGCAGCGAGGTGCCTTCGAGGGTGGCGGGGCCGGCAAGGGTCTGTTGCGCGTCAGCGGGCATGCGCGGAGCCTACGGCTCCGAAGTTCCAAGTGAGAAGTTCCAAGTTCCAAGTTCCAAGTGAGAAGTTCCAGTGCCGTGTGGCGGCGCGGAGTGGCATTTGGAACTTGGAACTTCTCACTTGGAACTTGGAATGGCCGCGTGCGGGCGGAGTGCGACTTCCGGGTGATCGACGAATGCGACGACTGGATCGTTGTCGAGAAGCCCGCGCCGCTGGCGGTTCATCCGGCGAACGGCCGGAACGACGAACCGACCTTGCTCGGGGGATTGCAGGCACTTCTGGCCTGCGATCTCGCCGATGGGCGGGGGCTTTCGATCCTGACCCGCCTGGATCGGGAAACGAGCGGCCTCGTCCTGGTGGCGAAGACGAAGATCGCGGCGCGGCATTTCTCCGGTCTGCTGGAGCGGCGGGAGGTGGAGAAGGAGTACCGGGCGGTGGTGCATGGGTGGCCCGAGTCGGACACGTGGCGGGAGGAGGGGGCGATTCTGCGCGCGGGCGAGGTGGTGGAGAGCGCGATTTGGCTACGCCAGACGGTGCATGTGCGGGGAAAGTCCTGTGTCACCGGATTTCAGGTCGAGCGACGGTTCGAGCGGCAGGAAGGTCGGTTCTCGTTGCTCCGCTGCCTTCCGGAGACCGGGCGGATGCACCAGATCCGGGTGCATCTGGAAGCCGCCGGGCATCCGCTGGTCGGCGACAAGATCTACGGCACGGATGGAACCCCCTACCTGCAACAGATGGCCGGCGGGCTGTCGTCGGGGTCGCTTCGGCGGCTGATCCTGCCGCGGCAGGCCTTGCACGCGTGCCGACTGGCCGCCGAGTGGGTGGACGGTCCTTGCGAGTGGGAGTCTCCGCTGGCACCGGATTTGGCTCGGTTTGTCGGCAGCCCGACGCTAGACGACGGGCATGGCGAAGCTCTCCGAGATCACGGCGTTTCTGGATGAACAGCTCAGGATCGCCGAGATTCCCGACTACGGGGGGGCGGTGAATGGTCTGCAGCTCGAGGGCAATGCCGAGGTGGCGAAGGTGGTGGCGGCAGTGGACGCCGCGGCGCCGGTGGTGGAGAAGGCGGTGGCAGCGGGGGGCGACCTGATGCTGGTGCACCACGGCATGTTCTGGAGTGGTGCGCAGCCTTTGACCGGCGCGAACTTCCGCAAGATCAAGGCGGCGATGGAGGCCGGCATGGCGATCTACTCGGCGCATCTGCCGCTGGACGTGCATCCCGAGTGGGGGAACAACGCCTGCCTGGCGCGGGCGATCGGGCTCGAGGTGGAGGGTGGATTCCTCGAGTTCAAGGGGCTGCCGGTCGGGCTGGTCGGTGGCTGGGAGGGGGAACGGACGGATTTGGTCGGGCGTCTGGAGTCGGCGGTCGGGGCTGCGGTGCATCTGTGCCCCGGCGGTCCGGAGCGGGTGGCTCGTGTCGGGCTCTGCACCGGTGGGGCGGGTTCCCAGATCGCGGAGGCGGCGTCGGCGGGCGTCGATACCTTCATCACCGGCGAGGGGCCGCACCACACCTACGGACTGGCAGAGGAACTGGGGATCAACCTGATCTATGCCGGGCACTACGCGACCGAGACTTTCGGGGTGAAGGCGCTGGCTGCGGTGCTGGCCGAGCGATTTGGCGTGGAGCGGGCCTTCGTGGATCATCCGACCGGCCTTTGAAATGATGGGGGAGTTGGACGCCTCGTTTTTCACCGATCACCCGGCCGAGTGTGCTCTGGCGTTGATCGGAGCTGAATTCCGCTGGGACGGATGTGTCGGCCGGGTGGTGGAAACCGAAGCGTATGCGGCGGAGGGCGATCCGGCCTGCCACACCTTCTTCCGGCCAAGCGCCCGCGCTTTCGTGGCCGACCACCCCGCCGGGACCGCCTACGTCTACCTCAACTACGGCGTCCACTGGCTCTTCAATGTGCTGGTCAAAGGCAGGAAAGCGCAGGGATTCGTCTTGTTCCGGGCGCTTGAGCCGATGAAGGGGCTCGCGGCGATGAGGCGGCGGCGGAAACGGGCGTGCGCGGCGGAGCTTTGCTCGGGGCCCGGCCGCCTGACCCAGGCCTTGGGCATCGGCAGGGACGTCCACGGCTGCCGGTTCCTGGAGTGCAGCGAGCGGGGACTTCGTGCCGGCGCGGCGGTCGGGATTCTCCGCGGTCCGCGCATCGGGATTTCCCGGGGCAGGGAGCTCCCGTGGCGTTTTGGCGAGCATTCAAGCGCCTGCCTCAGTCGGAGATTTCCGTCGGAGTAGTAGAGAATGGTACGGGCGACGGGGATCGAACCCGTATCTCAAGCTTGGGAAGCTCGCATTCTACCACTGAACTACGCCCGCTCCGGTGGCCGGGTGGATAGCGTGCCGGGAGCACGCCGACAACTGGAAAATCGGGCGAAAAAACGGCCGCATGACCCCCGGCAAAAAGGCGAAAAAAACCTTGCCGCTGCGGCATTTGAGCTGTTAGCTGCCTGCAGATTCAGCGCGGGTATAGCTTAGTGGTAAAGCTCTAGCCTTCCAAGCTAGCTATGCGGGTTCGATTCCCGCTACCCGCTCCAGAGTCCAGAAACAACCTGATTCCAAGTCCCGAACGATGAAGAAGATTTCCTATTTCGCCGCGACGCTCGCCGTCGCGGCATCCGTGGGTGGCGCCGCCGCCGCGGACCAGTGCCTCGAGTTGGCCGTCTCCGTGAAGCACGCCGTGAAGGCGGACGAGTCTTCGGTGCTCGAGATCGTCGAAAAGCAGGTGGCCGCCCATCCCGGGTGCGCTTGCGAGGTGGTCAAGGCGGCGGTCGAAGAGACCAAGGCCGAGGCGGAATTGGTGGCGGCGATTGTTGAAGCGGCCGCGACCACAGCGCCCGAGCATCTCCGCCTGATTTCTCAGTGCGCGGTGGCCGTTGCTCCCGACGCCCTGTCGGAAGTTCAGGCCGTCGTGATTCGCCTTGAGCCTTCATCGGGAGAAGCCGTCGAGAGCGCCAAGAGCGCCAAGGACCCCAAGATGCCGATCGATGTGAAACCGGCTTGGAACCCGCTCGACTTTCCCGGCGAAGGCGTCGGCCCCAGCCCGGGCACGTGGATTCCGGATTCGCCCATCCCGGTGCCTCCGATTCCCCCGACGATCAATCCTCCGGTCGTCGAGCCGCCGGTTGGAACCGAGACCGACATGGATCTCACCCGCTACCCGCGCTCCTGATCCGACGCCTCCCATCCTTCTGCTGTTCTCCATTTCACCTCCCATCCCATGAAACGATATTTTTCAATCATCCTGGCGCTCGCCGCCGGCTCCGTCGCCGCTCATGCCCAGGAGGGGCTCTACTACATCGGCTCGGAAGCTCAGGAGCCACTGCCGCTTGAGTGGTCGCTGGGCGTGAACTTCACGTGGGACGACAACGTGACGCCTACCGCCGTCGGCGTGGGTGCGAACGAGTCGGCCGTCAGCGTGAACCCCTACGTCGGCCTCTCCTTCGTGAACATCACGCCGCAGTCCACGTTGGATGTGTATGCGCGTCTCGGAGCAATCTACTACATTGATTCGCCCTCGGCACTCGGTTCGGATGATCTCTACCCGCAGGCGCGTGTCGGCGTGAACTGGACGCATCGCTTCACCGAGCGACTCCGCTTCACCAGCCGAAACTTCGTGGCCTACGAATTGGAGCCCGACTACGCGTATGGGTTCGCGACCACCCGTCAGTTTGATCCCTATTTTTACTGGGGAACCGATAATGCGATCGGCTATCGCTGGACTGAGCGGCTCGCGACCTACACCGGCTTCGGATTGACCGGGCTGGACTACGACAGTGCGGTGAGGAACAGCGATCGCTTTACCTACAAGCTCTACCACCAATTCCGTTACCAGCTCACGCCGCAATCGGTGCTGACCTTGGACTATCGTTACGCCAACACGGAAGCGGACGGGTTGGCAGCTGACTCGTCCTCCCACTACATTCTACTGGGTGTTGAGCATCGCTTCAGCCCCAACACGATTGTCGTGGCCAAGGCGGGTGCCCAGATCAGGGAGACCGACGCGATCGGAGGCACGAATGGTACGTCACCCTTCGTCGAGATCGCACTTCGTTCAAACGTCAACGAGCAGTTTTCGATTCGCTCTTTCGTTCGCTACGGGATCGAGGTCTATGATACGACCCGCACGATCATCGCGCCCGGTGCCACCGGCATCTATGACTTCGACGAGCGTGCAACGCTCCGTCTCGGTGTCAAGGGGACCTACGAACTCTCGCCTCGCCTGAGCATCTTCGGTGGCTTCGACTACATCCCGTCCGAGTTTGACGATGGTCGCCTTGTCGGGGTGATCGCGGGTGCTCCGGCGCTGCGCGCATCCGGGCTCAGCGAGGACCTGTGGAATGCCTACCTCGGGGTTTCGGTTCGCTTCACCGACAACTTCTACGGCTCCCTGTCCTACAACTACACCGACAGTGATTCGGACTTCACCGGCTATACCTACGACCGCAGCCGCGTGAACCTCGGCCTGCACGCCCAGTTCTGATCTGGAGGTTACCCCGGCCGATTCATAGTTTACCGAGATTCCACTCGTCACAGAAAAGTCACTCACCCTCCCGCAATGGCTCTCCATTGCGGGAGGTTTTCGTTTGAATACCCCCGGTCCCAAGCCGATAAACCCGCCACGCCAACATGAACTCTGAACAGAGCAATTCCTCGGAAGTCGCCCTCCACGCGGTCGACTACTGGCAAGTCATCAAGAACCGCTACGGCATCATCCTGCTGACCTTCCTTCTCGTCTTCATGACCGCCCTGGTCATCACCTACGTCATGCCGAAGCGCTACCAATCCACGGCCACCATCCAGGTTCGCCCGGCGGTACCTTCGGTCGAGGTGCTCCCCGGCTACGTCTCCCGCAGTCCCTCAGCGATGAGCCAGAGCTTCTTCCCGACCGAGTTCGAGGTCATCAAGGCTCAGAAGACGCTGGATGTCGTGATCGAGCGGCTCGACCTAATCAACCGCTGGGGCGAGGATCGCGACAACTGTCGCCGACGGCTGGAGAGCATCATCGACGCCCAGAACATCCGTGGTACCGACCTGATCGAGATTCGGGTGAGGGCCGCCAATTCGCAAGATGCCAAGCTGATCGCGGATGCGGTATCCGACGCCTACCGGCATCGGCGGAAAGAGATCGAGAACATGCGCACCGATCGAGCCCTTTCAGAGTTGCGCGAGGCGGTTCGGTCGCAGGAGGACCTTGTGGAGGAGAAGCGCAAGGTGCTGACCCAGCTGATTCGCAACGAGGGGGTGATCTACACGCGTGGGGACATCCGCGGTGAGGGCGGATTCACCGAATCTGATCAGGCCAAGACCGCGGCCATGCGCTATGCGGAACTGGAAACCGAGAAGATCAAGTTGGAGAGCCAGATCGATACGCTGCTCCGCTACGACGGTGACCAGCTCATCACCTACGCGGCCGGACTCCAGCTGCCGGAGAACATCATCCGGTCTTTGCACCCCCAATGGCTGGAGGCGCAGCGGCAGCTTGAAGCCGCGAAGCTCAGTGGGCTCGGCGAAAACCACCCGACGGTGAAGTCCCAGGTCAAGATCATCGAAGGCTTGAACAAGGACCTTGAGGAGGGGGTCGTCGCTCTTCGTGAAACGCTGCGAGCCCAGTTGGAGTTGGTGAAGGAGCAGGCGGAGCGCCTCAAGATGAAGGCGGAGAAGGAAGAGGACGAGGCGGTGACCTACGGCATCGCCCGCCACAGCTTCGACGACGCCAAAGCGGACTTCGAAACCGCCCAGGAGCTTCTCGAGCAGCTCAAGATCAAGCTGATCAGCGAAGAGATGCAGCGCCGGATTTCCGAGGATCCGGTTGTCGTGCATGCGGATCCCGTCGAGTCGCAGTCGCCCGTCAGTCCCAATGTGAAGTTGAATCTGGCATTGGGCGCGGTGGTCGGACTCGTGTTCGGCGTGGGGATCGCCTTCTTCCTTGAGTATCTCGACACGTCCGTGAAGACGCTCGAGGACGTCGAGAAATACCTTCAGGTGCCCGTCCTTGCGGTGATCCCGAAGGACGTAGGGGTCCTCTACAAGCAGAGCGGCATGAGTCCGGACGCGGAGGCCTACCGGATCCTGCGAACGAATATCGAGTTCAATCGGAAGAATCCGGAGGACAACGCCATCACGGTTGTGTCGGGTGGTGCGGGTGAGGGCAAGTCGACCACGCTCGTCAATCTCGCCTACATCTGCGCGCAGGGAGGCTACACGACGCTGATGATCGATGCCGACCTTCGCCGCCCGCGTCTGCACACCTTCTTTGACATCAACAACTCGGTGGGTCTCACGAACTACCTGACGACCGACCTGATGCTGGAGGACGTCATTCTGCAGACGCCGGTCGACAACCTCTACTTCATGCCTTCCGGTATTCTGCCGGCCGACGCCGCGGGCATTCTCAACTCCCGCCGGATGTCCGAGCTGATCCAGGACGTGAAGCAGCGCTTCGATCTCGTGCTGATCGACTCGCCGCCGATCCTAGGGGTCAGCGACGCGGCCGTGCTCGCCAGTGAGGTCGATCTCACGATGGTGGTCATCCAGCACCGCAAGCTCCCGCGGAACATGCTTCTGCGCGTGAAATCCGCCGTCGAGAACGTCGGGGGCCACGTGATCGGGGTCGTGCTCAACAACGTGGATGTGCGAAGCGATAGCCAATACCAGTACTACACGAGCTACTACACCTACTACGCTCCGACCGACACGTCCGCGCCCGCGCCGAGCCCCTCGAAGAAGTCGGAAACCGTGGCGAAGGAGAAGTCGGTCGCACCGTCGAAGGACGACCTCTATTGACAGGTCGGGGAGACCGATCGAACTTTCTGGTCATGAAGACGATTTATCTACTGATCCTCGGCCTGCTCGCGATGACAGGATGGGCGGACGCGCAGTCCCGAATTCAGGTGGGTCGCGCCATCGAAATCCGCATTCAGGGCGTTCCCAGCGAAGAGATGCAGCGGGTGAACAACACCTACCCGGTCTCCGAGGGGGGCTACATCCGCATGCCGTTCATCGGGAACGTGCGGGCGGCGGGCATGAGCCCGAACGCCCTCGCGAGCAGTATCGAATCCCGCTACAAGTCGGAGAAGATCTACACCAATCCGACGGTTCAGGTGTTCGCTTCGAGTGATGAGACCGTCGCCGAGTACATCGTCACCGTCGGTGGTCAGGTCCGACGTCCCGGCCCGGTGAAGTACCAACGCGGCTTGAACCTCTACAACGCGGTCCAGGCCGCCGGGGGGGCGACCGAGTTTGGCAGCATGTATCGGGTGAAGCTGATTCGTAACGGCAAGCTGCGCCAGTATGACCTGACCGAAACGCAGGCGAAGGGTGTGCTGGTGAAGCCGAACGACACCATCGAGGTGCCTCAGAAGAACATCATCGGGCGCTGACGCTGCGCGGCGAGGAGGAGCGGAGTCATGCCCGGATCAAGGATTCTCGTCCCGTGCTTGGCCGCTCTACTGGCAGGCGAGGTCTCGGCCACCGAACTGGAGCCGCCGGCGGACGTGCTCGATGGATTGCGGTCCGACTCCTACCCGCGGCGTGTGGAATCCGAGGAGCAGCTTGCGGCCTGGGCTGAGCGATCCGGAGAAGCCTCCTACGCCTGGTTGCTGAGAGCGAGCAAGGCGAACGAAGATCCGGAGGTCCGAGATCGGGCATTTTCGGTGCTTCGGCGCCAGGTCATGCTCCTGCTCGATGAAAAGCGACCCGGCTATGTCGGCATCACCATGCTGGGGGCGGAGATGGATTTTGAGGGGGAGGTCGTGCCGGTCATCCGGATCACGTCGGTTCAGCCCGGATCTCCTGCGGACGAGGCGGGCCTTGTCGAGGGTGATGCCATTCTCAAGATGGATGGGGAATCCTGGGAAAAGGAGTCGCCGCCCGACCAATTGGGGGTGCGGGTCAGCAAGATGACCCCGGGAACCAAAATTGAGCTCCACATTCTCCGGGATGGGGAGGCGCGGGATGTGGGCCTCACCCTGGCGGCGCGTCCTTGGTCGGCGGGGGAGTGGGGGCAGCAGCGCCGGATCCGGATCGATCCGTTCGCCCGGGGCGTTTTCCCTCGGGACCTGGAGGCGCATGAGCGTGAGAAGGCATTTCAGCGCTGGCTGGAGGAGCGCCAGTCGGCCGACGAGGCGGAGTAGGGCCGCTCCCGCAGCGGTTTTGCGTTCGACTTTCGATGGGGGTGTGCGAGGCTCCCAATCCTTCGAAGCGTGAAAATCCAATCCATTTTCAGCCCACGGAATCGGTCCCGATTCAGCGCCGCCTGCCTGACGATCCTGACGTCCTCCCAAGTCGCCTGCGCGCAGCAGACCGACTTTGATCAGGTCGGATGCCAGATGGCGATCATGCTCCAGAACAGTCACTTTGACCGCTCCCGGCAGCCATTCCGCGAGCTGAGCGATGATTTCCTGGCGACCTACCTTCGCGATCTCGATTACAGCCGGCTCTATTTCACCCGGGCCGACATCGACCGCTTTGAGCGCGAATACGGCGATGACCTTTCCCAGATGCTGCTCGAGAAGGACAGCATGAGAGCGGCGGTCGACATCTATGACACCTTCGTGGAGAGGGTTGAGGCGAGAGTGGCGGAGGGGGAGCGGATGCTGAAGGAGGGGGATTTCGATTTCTCCGCCGACGAATCCGTCAAGAGAACCCGCAAGGAAGCCGCGTGGCCCAAGGATGAGGCGGAAGCAACGAGCCTCTGGCGGAAGCAGATCAAAGAGGCGCTTCTGTCCGAGACGCTGCGCCGCGAGATGGTGATCAAGCTGGCCAAGGAGCAGGGCAAGGAGGACCTTTTTGCCGACGAGCGGTCTCCCGAGGAGAAGATCATGCTGCGCTATGAGCGCTTCCTGCACAGCGTGAAGGACGTCGATCGCGATGACATCGCCGCCTATTTTTTGAGTGCCGTGGCGAAGACTTTCGATCCCCACACGGACTATCTGAGCTTCAAGCAGATGGAGCGATTCCGCGACGGGATGCGGAACCAGCTCGTCGGCATCGGGGCGCTTCTTCAGGCCGAGGAAGACGGCGCCACCAAGATCATGGGCATCGTGCTCAACGGCCCGGCGGATCGAGCGGGTGATCTTCAGCTCAACGATCGCGTGGTGGCGGTCGACCCCCTGAATTCGGGGCGGGCGGAGGACATGGTCGACATCATGTTCATGAAGATCGACAAGGTGGTCGATCTGATCCGGGGGAAGGAAAATACGGAGGTGCGGCTGAAGGTCGAGCCCGCCGGCGGAGTCCCCGGGGAGACCAAGATGATCGTCATCAAGCGGGGCAAGGTGGAGCTGAAGGACGAGCAGGCCTCGGCCGAGATCATCGAGATGCCGGGAGAGGACGGGGAAGTCCAGCGCCTGGGAATCATCGAGCTGCCATCGTTCTATGCGGACTTCGACGGCGGCAGCACGCGCTGCTCGGCCGACGTCGAACGTCTGCTCGAGCGTCTGATGACCGAGAAGATCGACGGCCTGATGATCGACCTCCGGAACAACGGCGGTGGGGCGCTGGAGGAGGTGCGGCGGATGACCGGATTCTTCACGCCCCGGCAGCCGGTGGTTCAGGTGAAGAACACGCTCGGTCAGGTTCAGGTCAAGGAGTCCGAGCACAAGCGGCCGATCTATGACGGGCCGCTGGTGGTGCTGACCGACAAGAGCAGCGCTTCCGCCAGCGAGATCCTGGCCGGTGCTTTGCAGGATCAGAACCGTGCGGTGATCGTCGGGGAAGCCTCGACCTTCGGCAAAGGCACGGTGCAGCAGCCGATGGACATCGGCCGGCAGATGCCGTTCTTCGCGGACCGCAACCGCGCCGGGACGCTCAAGGTCACGATCCAGAAATTCTATCGTCCGTCCGGATCGTCGACGCAGAACCGCGGGGTGGTGCCCGACATCATTCTCCCGAGCCTCAGCGATGCGCTTGAGATCGGGGAGTCGTATCTGGATCACGCCCTGAGCCACGACATCATCCGGCCTGCGCCGGGTTTCAATCCCCTCCCGAAGAAGAACCTCTTCCTCCCGCGCCTCAAGCAACAGAGTGCCGAGCGGGTGAAGGAGTCGAAGGACTTCGCCTACATCATGGAGGACGTGATGAAGGAGCGGAATCGCCGCCGCGAGAACAGCGTCACCCTGAAGATCGAGGAGCGCCGTGAGGAGCTGGCCGAAGCGGAGCTTCGCCAGGACAAGCGGAATGCGGAGCGTCGAGAGCGGTTTGCCAAGATTGCCGAGCAGGACAAGGCGGCGAAGACCTTCTATCGGCTCACGCTCGATCAGGTCGAAAACGAAGCGCCTCTCAAGGAGGTCGATCCCTCGCAGGAAGCGGAGGACTACATGCGGCGGGCAAAGAACAAGACCGAGCAGCTGGATACGACGCCCGAATGGCCGAGCAAGGTGGATCCCTTCAAGCGCGAGGCCTTGTCGGTCCTCGGCGACCTGGTGGACGTGACGCGCGATGCCCGGATGGCCGGGATGCTCAAGCCTTCCGATGTCCGCTGATGTCCGGGCCCGCCGAAGGTCTGGCGAACATCCGTCGTCGCGTGGCCGCGGCCTGCGCCCATTCGGGCAGGGCCCCGGAAGAGGTGACGCTGCTGGCGGTTTCGAAGACGTTTCCCGCTGAGTCCGTCGAGGAGGCCTATCGGGAAGGGCAGCTCGATTTCGGGGAGAGCCGGCAGCAGGAGGCGGCTTGCAAGGTCCCGGTCCTCCCCGACGAGATCCGGTGGCATTTCATCGGCAAGCTGCAGCGCAACAAGGTGCGCAAGGTGCTGCCGGACTTTGCGGTAATTCACAGCATCGACTCCCTGCGACTGGCCACCCATGTCGATCGGATCGCCGGGGAGCTGGGGCTGCGACCCGAGATCTACCTCGAGGTCAACCTCGCCAACGAGGACCGCAAAGGCGGATTCCCACCCGATGAGCTGAGAGAGAGTTTGCCGGAGCTCCGGGGACTGCAGCATGTGCTCATTCGCGGCCTGATGGTGATTCCACCGGTGGGGAGTGAAGAGGAATCGCGCGTCTGGTTCGGCCGGGCCCGCTCGCTGCGTGATCAACTGGTGGAGCCCGGGGAGGAGTGGGGGCTCAGCATGGGGATGAGTGGGGATTTCGAGGCGGCGATCGAGGAGGGAGCGACCGTGATCCGCGTCGGTTCCGCGATATTCGGAGACCGCGCGACGATCTGATGAGCCGACAACTGATTCAACAAGCGGTCGTGGGGGAGGAATTGGCCCTCGCCTTCTCGGACGGAAGCGAATGCTACCTGCCGCTGACCCTGCTCCGGCGTGCCTGCCCCTGCGCCTCCTGTCAGGGAGAGCCGGATGCGATGGGGCGGGTCATCCGCCCGGTGCCGACCATCGGCGAAGACGGGTTCCGGCTCCGGAAGATCGATACGGTCGGGGGTTACGCGCTCCAGCTCTACTGGGGCGATGGCCACTCGACCGGGCTCTACACCTTCGACTACCTGAAGCGTCTCGACGCGGCTCAGTCCTCGTAACCATCGCCCTCGGCGCTGGCGGAAGCTCGATCGCGGGGTTCCTCGCCCCCGGGAAGAATATCGCCGACGAGTCGGTCGATTCCGGTCTGAGCCATTTCGCTGCTCGGGTAGATCGCGCGGGCCTTGAGATACCAGGAGAGTGCGGACCCAATCTGGACGTCGCGCCGTTCCTCCAGCTCCCGGGCCCGGTTGAGCGCCTTGGTGAAGTCCGCGACATCGGGGGCGAGTTGTTCCAACTCCCGCCCGAGCAGTGGATCGTCGGGGAACTCCTCCCGGAGCTTGGCGAGTTGTTCGTAGGCGGCGTATGACTGACCCATCTTGCTGAACTCGGAGGCCTTCGCGAGCGCGCCGTCGATACGGAAGATGTTCGTGATGATCTCCTTGAACGCTTCCTCCCGCTGGTCATCTCCCTGGACCGCCGGAGCGATCTCGTACTGCCTCTTGAAGATTTCCCGGTAGTTGTTCTCGCTGAGAAGTCGGTCGAAGTCGTTGAGCGCCTGCACCAGGGCGCCGCCCTGGTTCACCAATTGGTCGAATTCGGCGAGCTTGGGGTTCTGCGGCCAGACCTCCATGGCCTTCTTGATCTCGGCGGCGGCCTTCTCGTTGTCGCCGCCGGCGGCGGCCAGCTTGGCCGAGTCGATGTGCATGTTGCTGACCCGGGTGAAGGTGGCGATGGCGGCCTCGGCCTTGGTGGCGTCGAAATCCGCCGCGGTTTCCTTCAGGGTGCCGACCAACTCGCCCGCCGTGGTGTAGTCCTTGGCATCGAGAGCGGCGACGAGCTTGTAGGATTCCCGGACGAACTCGAGCACCCGGCGCTTCTCCTCCCGGGGCAGCGTCTGGATGGAGGGCATGAACTCGCCGACCATGTAGGCTTCGCTGAGGCGCTTGGCGGCGCTCTCCAGCTCACCCCGCTCCGAGAGGAACTTGAAGGCCTCCACGCCTTTGTTGACGTCGCGGATCGCTTCGCTCGCGAGGGAGTCCAGAGCCGCCACGGTCGGGCTGGTTCCGAAGGTCTCGCTGATCATTTTCGAAACGTCGGAGTTCTTGTTGAGACGCAACCGGTTGTCACCGTCGGTGAAGATCTGGTGGTAGAAGCGTGCCGCCATCATGACGTGCTCGAAGCGGCGCTGGACGAAGAGCTGCACCATCAGGGCCTGGTACTGGATCTTGGCCTGGACGAGCTGGACCTCGTTCTTGGCGGTGTTGGTCTTCTTGAGTGCCTCGATCTCGGCGATCCGGCGCAGGGCTTCCTTGTATTCGAGGGATTCGGTCCCGCGACCGGGGGTCTGGGCCGGCTGCCGGGCCTGACCCGGCGCGTTGCGACCGTTGCGGCCTCCACCCCCTCCGGAGCCTCCGCCACCGACCGGGCGGGTTTCGTTGAGCGACGGATCCTTGGCTTGCGCCGTCTTCCAGTCGGTGTCGTCGATGAGTCGCTGTTTCTCGAACTCCATCGCCTCATTGAGATCGCGGGTCTTCGAAACGTCCTTCTTCGCCAGCACGGCGGCGTAGATGGCCTGGGACAAGGAGTCGCAGAGCTTGGCATCCCCGGGGAAATTGGAGGCCCGGGGGAGGAGTTTCACCGCGGCCGCGAAGTCCGGGCCGCCGGGATGGTGGGGGGAGACGTATTCGAGAATCTCCTCGATGGTGCGCCGGTAGTCGGTGGCGGCGTCGGAATCGTCCGCCGGTTCGTTCAGATAGCGCTCGAAACGGGCGGCAAGCAGGCGGTTGTCGGTCGCCGACCACGTGTGGCCGTTCCACGACACGAGTTCGCTCGAGGGGTCGAGGAAGGGCAGCTCATTTCCGAGGAAGGAGCTGTCCTTCTTGTCCTCGGGCTCGCGGCGGATCACCGTATCCCCGCCGCTGTCCTGACCCGCGGAGGGGGAATTGCCGCCCGGCGGTGGGGTGTAGACCTGTCCGGCGGCGGTCGCGGCGAGAAGCAGGGAAAGAAGAGGCGTTTTCATGGTCGTCATGGGTTCGCGGATCACAGGCGGCTGATGGCCTCGGCGACGGCGATGCCGCCCTCGCGGAAGCGCACCCGGAACGAGTAGCTCTGCTCGCGCTCGATGTTGATGTTGGAAAGGCTCGGCGGAATCTCGATGGCGAGGAACTCGGATCCGGTGCCGTCGTCGACCTTGAGCGAGATGACCTGGCCGTGCTGGGGGTCCCAGTCGAGCTGGTCGTCGATCTTGCCCTCGACGATGTATTCGTTGCCGCGCAGAGAATTCGCGTTCTCCACCGCCGATCGCATGTCCAGCGTGGTGCCGTCGAGGGACGCGCCGCTCTTCTCGCCGAAGACCATCTTTCCGGCGAAAGCCGCGGCGGCGACCACGGCGATGATTCCGAGGATCAGGCCGACATTGGGACCGGAACTGGCGCGTCTGGGCATAGCGTTACTTTCTCAGAGGTTGGCGGGTAATCAAGCGTCGAGGGTCAGTCCCACTGGTGCCGGCGGGCGCCGATCCAGGCGGCGAGAAGCCCCACGCCCACATGGAGCAGGAGCGTGTAGAGGCAGGCGTCGTGGGAGCTGGGCTGGGTCGGAATCACCGAGTCGACCGCGAAGGCGGCCTTGGACTCGAGCGACTCGATGCTCCCGGACCATGCCCAGAAGGCGGAGATGAACGGGCGCGTGAACTGCTCGATGTGGGACGGGAGCGCCAGGACGGCGCCCGAGAGGGGGAGCTGGAACCCGACGAGGTAAATCGAGAGAAGCGAGGCCTGCTCGGCGGTTCTCATCAGCGCGGAGATCCCGAGGCAGACGGCGGTCATCGCGCCATTGATGAGAAGCAGAAAGACGAGATGCTGGGTGAATTCGCCCCGGAATGGACCGAAGAAGTTCACAAACACGCCCATCCAGATCGACTGGGCCGCCACGAGGCAGGTGAGGAACACGATCTTGCTGGAGAGGTAGGCCATCGGCCGAAGTCCGCCGAACTTCTCCTTTTCATAGATCTGCCGCTCGCCGGCGATCTCGCGGGCGGAGTTGTTCGAGCCCATCAGCGACAGCAGGATCACCTGGAACATGATGATGCCGCTGATGGCGGAGCCGACCTTCGCCCATGTGGCATAGACCGAGGCGGTCTCCTTCATCTCGACGAGGGTGTTTTCCAGCTTGGAGTCCGAAAGGCTCGGAATCGGGACGTTCGCCTTGTCCGAGAAGAGGATCACGAGCAGCGGGAAGCAGATCAGGATGGCGAGCTGCAGGAACACCTGGCCCCGGTCCCGGAAGAAGATCCGCCAGCGGCGGGAGAGGAGCGTGGAAAGCTGGTTGAAGAAGCCGGGGGTGCGGAGCGCGGGAGCCGCGGGAGAGGGCTTCTCGTCGTCGTCGTCCGCGTCGTCGCCTTCGTCGTGGATCTCCGGCACATGGAGGGCGCCCGCCTCGATGGCCCGGCGGCGGCTGCGCTCGAGCTTCTCGTAGTAGGCCTCCTGATGCTTCGACCATGAGGTCATCCAGCGCTCGCTGGGTTGGGTGGCGAGCTTGGGGTAGATCTCCTCGGTATCGTCCACCGAGAAGTAGTGGGTCACGAGTTCGGGGGGGCCGTGGTAGGCGACCCGGCCTTCGTGAAGCACGAGGATGGAATCGTAGAGCTCCAGGTGGGCGAGCGAGTGGGTGACCGAGAGCACGATGCGCCCGTCGCGTCGGGAGAGGTCGTGAAGCAGTCGGACGATCTCCCGCTCGGAGCGGGGGTCGAGGCCGCTGGTCACCTCGTCGCAAAGCAAAAGCTTGGGATCGGAGACCAGCTCCATGGCCAGACCCAGCCGACGTTTCTGACCTCCGGACAGCACCTTCACCGGACGGTCGGCGATGGCGGTCATGCCGGTTTCCTCCAGCACCCGGTCGATGCGGTGGTCGAGGTCCTCGGCATCCCGGGTTTTGACCCGGAGCCGCGTGGCCGCTTCGATCGACTCGTCCACGGTGAGAGGATCGTAGGCGATGGAAAACTGGGGGACGTAGCCGATCTCGGAAGGCTCGAAATCCCCGTCCTCCGAGAGATTTCGTCCGCCCCAGAAGAGAGCGCCGCCCGACTCGGGATTCAGGCCGGCGATCGTTTTGAGGAGCGTGGTCTTGCCGCAGCCGGAGGGTCCGACGATCGCCATGAAATGCCCACGGGGAACCTTCAGACTGGCGTGATCGACGAGATTCACGCTCTCGCCTTCCTTCTGGATCGTAAAACAGACGTCTTTGAGTTCGAGCACGGCGGAAACCTGCCCTTCGTCGGCGCAGAGGTCGATCTTTCAGAATTGAGGGATTATGTCAGCAAGCAGGGTGAAATCCCACTGCTGTCCAAAACAGCGGTGAGTGATGGGGCTTGTGGTTGATTTGACGCGGTTCGTGGAGTGTTAGCGGGCGATTCTCGAAACGGTGATCTATCTTTCCGGGTTCAGCATGTCTGCATGCCGTCCAAATCCGCCTGAATCATCATTTCCGGCGGCGGGTCGGGTGGCTGTAGGAAGGGACCGTCGATCCATCTCCACAGATCCTTGTGGGTGAACAGATTCCAGCGCAGGAGCGCGACCAGGTTGGAGAGCGCCCAGTCGATCCGGCTGCGGAACTGGAGCAGCTTGAGCAGCAGCATGCCGATGAG
>JAUIJD010000065.1 GCA_030431475.1 Verrucomicrobiia bacterium
CGACACCGGCACCGACCCCGCCAATCCCGACACCGACGGCGACCTGCTCGACGACGGCTTCGAAGTCGACAACAACGGCACCCTCGGCACCGATCCCACGCTCGCCGACACCGATGGCGACGGCGCCAACGACGCCACCGAGGTCTCGCTCGGCACCGACGTCGCCTCCGGCCCGATCCCCTCGGGCGGCGACACCGAGGTCATCGGCTTCGACTTCTTCGACTACCTCGACGGCGGCATCGACGGCGCCACCGGCTACGAGACCCGTGTGTTCGATTTCGACAACAGCACCGACAACGACGCCTTCCTCGGCCACACCGGGGCGGTTACCGGCTGGTCGACCAGCTTCGGCAGCCAGGTGATCTGCGGGCGCCTGCTCACCGACAACAGCAACGCCGTGCGCCAGTTCAACGGCGCCGCCACCGGCGGGTCGACGCTCGGTCGCATCGAGAACATCGCCGGCCTCGATGCCAAGGTGGTGTATGCCAAGGTCGATCTCTCACGCCTGTCCGGCTCGACCTTCTCGGGCCTCTCCTTCGTCAATGGCACCACCGAGGTCGCCTTCGCCGGCGTGCGCGGCACCCTCAACGGCGCCGACCGGAATTTCGGCGTCGAGGTGACCGGGGAAGCCGGCGCCGCCTTCACCGGGGACATCCCGGTCGATCGCGTGCCCAACACCATCGTCGCCCGCCTCGACACCACCGGCACTCCCAGCATCGCGATCTGGGTCGATCCGGACACGTCGACCGCCACCGCCCCGGTACCCGATGCCCTCGCCGAGTTCGTCACGTCGGCGAACGCCGTCGCCTCCGGCATCCGCCTCGCCTCGGGCGGCCGGGCCTTCTGGGACAACCTCGTCGTTTCCACCACCTGGGACGACATCGACGACATCGACCCGACCGATATCGACACCGACACCCTGCGCGACAGCTGGGAGGAGCTCTTCTCCCCCGGTGACCTCATGGTGCTTGAAGACGGCGTCAACGACGACGGCGACGACCTGCTGAACGAGGACGAACAGGCCGCCGGCACCGATCCGCTCGACGAGGACAGCGACGACGACACCTTGCTCGACCACGTCGAGACCAACACCGGCACCTTCGTCGACAGCGACAATACCGGCACCGATCCCTGCGACGCCGATACCGACGACGACAACCTCGGCGACGAGGTCGAGACCGGCGGCGGCACCTACGTCAGCGAAACCGACACCGGCTCCGACCCCAACGACGCCAACAGCGACACCGACCTCGAGAACGACGGCTTCGAGGTCTTCCAGGGCACCGACCCGAACGACGGCGCGAGCAACTCGACCGACCTCGGACTGGTTCAGGTCAATGGCGTCCGGGACGCCGGCGACAACTACGGCTCGGCGCTCGCCGTGCAGACGGTCCAGACGCAGTTCGGCGACAACGCCAGCGAACTGAATGCCGCCTACGCCCGCATTCAGGACGGCAAGCTCTACCTGATGATCACCGGCAACCTTCAGGACAACTTCAACAAGCTCGAGGTCTTCATCGATTCGTCCGACATCATCGACGACAACGAGTTCATTTCCGCCGGCAACGACAACGCCGACAACATGAACGGCATGTTCTTCGACGCGGAATTCTCGCCGGAGTACCACCTGATCCTGCGCCGTGGCTCCGGGAAGTTCGACGTCGATTTCGCGGACCTCGATGCCCAGACCTCGACCTTCTACGAGAACATCCTGAGTTCGGGCACCTTCGGCTACGGCTCGACCGGCATCGGCGTCAACACCTCGCCGATCCGCGCCGCCTACGACGGCTCGAACACCGCCGGCGTGGCCGGCGGCACCGCCGCCGCCGATCCGGTGGCCGCGGCCGCGGTCACCACCGGGCTCGAGCTGTGCATCGACCTCGCCGACCTCGACAATCCGACCACCGAGATCAAGATGATGGCCGCCGTCAACAACGGTGACCACAACTTCCTCTCGAACCAGATCCTCGGCGGCCTGCCGGTCGACCTGGAGAACGGCGGAGTCGGCACCGGCACCAGCAATCTCGGTGACCCGATCGACGTGGAGTTTGACCAGATCGACGGCGACCAGTTCTTCACGCTGAGCCTGGTGGCGCCGGCCGAACCCTTCGCCATCACCTCGGTGCAACTCGTCAACGGTGGCACCCAGCTCGAGATCGAGGTCTCGGGCCTCACCGACGGCGCCGACTACGTGCTTCGCGAGTCCGGCGACCTGAGCGGCTTCGGCGCCGTGACGACCCCGGTGACCCCGGGCGCGTCCTTCACCGCCTCGGGCACGTCGCAGACGCTCACCATCGATCTGCCCGCCGGCGACCGGACCTTCTACCGCGTCGAGGACGCCCCCTCACCCTGATCTCCTGAATACCTCCCTCCGGATCACCCGGCGGCGCTTCGGTGCCGCCGGGTTTTTTCTTCCACCGAAACATGGATAATCCAAATCCCATCCCGCACCATTCGCTGACAGACCCATGATCCACCCCCGTGCTCTTCTCTTTTCCCTGATCGCTTCCCAGGCCCTCGCCGAGCCGGTGGAGCTCCGCGGCCGGTACCCCCTCGAGGGCGTCCGCTATCTCGGCTCCGGCGGTTCCGTCACCGCCTGTGGCACCGATCCGAGCGAGGCCACCTGGGAACTCTCCGGCAACAACGGCACGATCACCCTCAAACACGTTGCCAGCGGCAAGGCGCTCGGATTCGGCGAACACGGGCCGACCGCGGTCGAACCGGACGAGGCCGCGAGCTTCGAACGCGAGGACGCCGGCGACGGCTGGTTCCGCCTCCGCTCGCCCGAGCACGGGCTCATCCACTATGAAAACCGTACCGGCACGCTCGAGGCCGGTGGCGAGCCGCGCAACGACTGGTGGAGCGCCCAATGGCGGGCGATCCGGCGTACCGACACGCACGTGATCGCCTCTCCCGACGGTCGCAACCGGATCACCTTCTCCCTGGCCAACGGGATGCCGGAATATGCCGTCACGCGAGGGGGCGAATCCGTGATCTCCCCGTCACCCCTCGGATTCGTCTTCAAGAACCGCCCGCCGCTGACCGGCCCCTTTCGCGTGGTGGAAACCCGGCGACGCGCGATCGATGAAACCTGGCGACCGGTCTGGGGCCAGCACGCCGAGATCCGCGATCATGGCACGGAACTCACCGTCCAGCTCGAGGAAACGGGGACCACCCGTCGGCGCCTCGACCTCGTGTTCCGCGCCTACGACGACGGGGTCGCCTTCCGCTACCTCCTCCCGGAGCAGCCGAACCTGGCCGGCTTCGAGATCACCGACGAACTCACCGGATTCCACTTCACCGGGGATGCGGACGCCTGGTGGTGCGAGGATCTGCCCGACACCTACGAACGGGACTACCAGGAATCGAAGCTTTCGAAGGCCGCGCCCGAGGGCATGCAGACCCCGGCGACCTTCCGCACCCCGCAGGGCACCTACCTCAGCATCCACGAGGCCGACCTGACCGATTGGGCCGGCATGAAGCTCCGCAGTCCGGACCCCGCCGCGAACCTCTCGCTCGAGGCCGACCTCGTCCCGTGGTTCGGCACCGACATCAAGGTCAAGGGCCGCGCCCCGATGCGCTCGCCATGGCGAACCATCCAGCTCGCCGACCGACCCGGCGCCCTCGCCGAAAGCTCCCTCATCCTCAACCTCAACGACCCCTGCGAGATCGACGACACCTCGTGGATCCGCCCGTCGAAGTTCATGGGCATCTGGTGGGGGATGATCACCAACATGTGGACCTGGGACCACGACATCCCCGAGATGCACGGTGCCACCACCGAGCGCACCAAACGCTACATCGACGCCTGCGCCGAAATGGGCATCGACGGCCTGCTGGTCGAGGGCTGGTGCGAGGGGTGGTCCGGCGGCATTCCCGGCTGGCGGAACATGGAGTTCACCAACCCGACCGAGGATTTCGACATCCTCGAACTCGCCCGCTACGGGAAGGAGAAGGGCGTCAAGCTGGTCGGCCACCATGAAACCGGCGGCGACATCCCCAACTACGAGAAGCAGGCCGAGGCCGCCTTCCACTTCTACCACAAGCTCGGCATCGACACCGTGAAGACCGGCTACGTCACCGGCGACAAGCCGCTCTACACGGACACCCCGCCCGGCCGCGAACACCACCACGGCCAGTACATGGTGCGGCACCATCAGCGGAACGTCGAACTGGCCGCGAAATACAAGATCATGATCGACGCGCACGAGCCGATAAAGGCGACCGGCCTCTCGCGCACGTGGCCGAATTTCGTCGCCCGCGAGGGGGCGCGCGGCGGCGAGTTCAACTATTTCGTCGGCAATCCGCCGCGCCACACCACCATCCTCCCCTTCACCCGTCTGCTGGGCGGTCCGATGGACTACACGCCGGGCCTCTTCGACACCTCCTTCCAGCCCGACAAGCCCTTCTCCACCCGTGCCAACCAGCTCGCGCTCTACGTCACCTTGTGGAGCCCGGTCCACATGGCCGCCGACCACTACCAGTGCTACCAGGGCGAGCCCGCCGCCGAGTTCATCAGACGCGTGCCCGTGGGAAAATGGGACGAAACCCGCGTGCCGCTCGCCGAGATCGGCGACTACCTCGTCACCGTCCGCCGTCAGGGCGAACGCTGGTATCTCGGTGCCGTCAACGACGAGAACCCTCGTACTTTGTCCCTCCTTCTGGACTTCCTCGAGTCAGCAAAAGCCTACAAGGCCATCCTCTACGCCGACGCTCCCGACGCCGACTACCGCTCCAACCCGCACGCGATGCGCATCGACGCCATCGACCTCACCGGCGGCGGCACCCTTGAGCTCGACCTCCGCGCCGGCGGAGGCGCCGCCCTCGAGATCCACCCGGCCGAGGACCCGCCCGCCCTGCCGACCGGCGACGCCGGCACCCCGCCCGACGGCGAGCCGCTGATGCTGCGCGCCAAGCACAGCGATCGTGCGCTCACGCTCGAAGACACCTCCGTCGTCCAGCGCGCCCCGGGAGGCGGAGGCCAGCTCTGGACCCTCGAGAAGGACGGCGACACCTGGAAGATTCTCTTCAACGGCCAAGCCCTCACCGCCAGCGGCGAGGAAAACGGATCCGCGGTGAGGGTCGATGCCGACCGCGGCGAGCCGACCCAGCGCTGGCGCCTCGAACACATCGCCGGCAGCTACTACCGCATCGCCAACGCCGCCAGCGGCCGCCTCCTCGACGTCTCGGAGAACCGCTACGACGACGGCGCCGCCGTGCACCTCTGGGAGAACGCCCACGCCTTCAACCAGGTGTGGTGGATCGATCCCGGCTAGCCCCACCGGACCACGTGGCTCCCGCCGCGCCCCCACAAGCCCGGCCTGCAACACGCCGGCGCGGATCAGTAGGACACCGCCCAGTGCTTCTCCATGATCTCGCCCGGGGCCATGCGCTGCACGTGGCCGTCGACGAAGAGGAAGAGCGCCCGTCCATCACCGCCCCGGTAGAAGTCGGGGAGTGAGCCGTACTGCTGGGATTCGGTGATGCCCTCGGGGAAGTTGATGGGGTTCCGGGCGTTGTTCTCGTTGAGCTGCGGCGGACGACCGTTGCCGCCGTTGCCACCGATCCGGCCCCGCATCTGCCACAGCATGGCGTGGGCGGGTTGATACTCGGCCCGGTCGTTGCGAGGCACCGCGCCGGCGAGCAGGATCTGCTCGGCAGGGCGGCGCAACTGGGCAAGTCGCATGCGGAACTTCGGTTCCTTCGGGTCCGCCTGGCTGCCGTTGTCGACGTCGGTCAGAATGGCGGGATTGGCGCCGAAGTGGGTCACCGCTTCCCGCTCCAGCGACAGGGGGATGTCCCGTTCCAACAACGGCGACCACAGGGTCGGATGCTGGGTCTGCCCCGAGGAGGACCCGACCATGTCCTCGACCACCAGGCCAGCCCAGGACTTGCCCCGGTTGCCGTCCCATCCCATCGGGTAGTAGCCGAGATCGGCGGTGAGGGAAGTCAGTGAGATCCCCGCCTGCCGGATGTTCGAGGTCTCGGCGGTGCGCCGCGCCGCGTGCATGGCACGCTTCGAGAAAACAAAGGCCAGAGAAGCGAGAACGGCGACGATGACGATGACGACCATCAACTCGACGAGAGTGAACGCAGGACGGCGGGTACTGACAGGGCGGTGGGTTTTCATAGACCCTTCCTCATAGCGCGACCCTTCGCGCGGTAACAACCCTTGTCTTCTCAGGAAACCGTTCCTACCGACATCCGGAGAAAAATCTCCGAGCCCCTAATTCTTCCCCGGCCCTGCCTTCACCGGCACGCCGATGTCGGCCAGCATCGCGAGATTGAGGGGCGAAATGGAAAACCGCCGCTCCCTCTCGAACTCCACGCCGCTCATCAGGTCCGAGGAGAGGATGGCGGGATACGCCACGCCTTTCAGCCCCGGATGCTGGTAGTTGTTGCCCCCCGTGCTGAGCGGCACCGGCCCGCCATAGGGCTTCATGGCCCGCAGCCCCACGAAGTGGAAGCGCCCGTCCTCGACCAGCACCTTCCGGTCATACTCGCTGAGCAGGCGGGTGCTGACCACCACACCACCCTTGTCCTCACCCGGCGCCAAACCCGAAGAAGCCACGAGTCCCAACAAGAGGGTTCTCAACATCGTTTCCATGGGGTCGGACCGTCACCACCCGCCCTTGCCCCGTCCATCCCCTTCGAATGGGAACAACCGGCGTACTCAACGGGCCGGAGAATTGGGCGACTCGGGCTTTGAATTGCAACATCGCGCGTCGAAGAATGGTCTCCATTCCATGAACCGAACCCTTCCATCAGCCCTCGGCTTGGCCGTCGCCATGTTCGCGCTACTCGGCGCGAAAGCGGCCGCCGAATCCAAGCCCAACGTCCTCTTCATCGCCCTCGACGACCTCAACGACTGGATCGGCTGCATGGGCGGACACCCGCAGACGGTGACCCCCAACCTCGACCGGCTCGCCTCCGAAGGCGTCCTCTTCACCAACGCCCACTGCCCCGCCCCGGCCTGCAATCCCTCGCGGATCTCCATCTTCTCCGGCCGATCCCCGCACACGACCGGCATCTACACCAACGCCCAGAAGCTCCGCGACGTGCTGCCGGACGTGACGCTGCTGCCGAAGCACTTCTCCAATCACGGCTACTGGAGCGGCGGCTCGGGCAAGATGCTCCACTACATCATCGATCCCGTCTCGTGGGATGACTATTTCCCCGCCAAGTCGACCGACATGCCGATCCCGGAAACGAAGTATCCGGACGAGCGCCCGCTTTCGCTGCCGGTCGGCGGCCCGTGGCAGTATGTCGAGACCGACTGGGGGCCGCTCGACGTCAGCGACGAGGCATTCGGCGGCGACTACACGGTCAGCGAATGGGTCGGCGACAAACTCTCCAGGAAATCCGAGAAGCCCTTCTTCCTCGCCTGCGGCATCTACCGCCCGCACGAGCCGTGGTTCGTCCCCGCCAAGTACTTCGAGAAATTTCCTCTCGAGTCGATCCAGCTCCCGCCCGGCTACAAGGAGGGCGATCTCGACGACGTCTCCGAGGAGGCGAAGAAGCTGGCGAAGAACCGCTACTTCCCGCACATCCTCGAACACGACCAGTGGAAGCAGGGCGTGCAGAGCTACCTCGCCTCGATCCACTTCGCCGACGCCATGCTCGGCCGCGTGCTTGACGCCCTGGAAAACGGGCCCAACAAGGACAACACCATCGTGGTCCTCTGGTCCGACCACGGCTGGCATCTCGGTGAAAAGGAGCACTGGCAGAAATACACCGCCTGGCGGGCCTGCACCCGCGTGCCCCTGATGGTGAAGGTCCCGGCCGGGGTCTCCGAAGCGCTTCCCGACGGCACGCCCGCCGGCGCGAGCTGCGACGCACCCGTGAGCCTGGTTGGACTCTATCCGACGCTCACCGAACTCTGCGGCCTGCCCGAAGGAGACAAGGTGGACGGCCGGAGCGTCGTTCCGCTCCTCAAGGAGCCGTCGACCACGCTCGACCCCGTCGCCCTGACCTTCCTCCACGACGGCGGCAGCGTCGGAGTCAGCGGCAGCGAATGGCGATACATCCGCTACTCGGGCGGCGCCGAGGAACTCTATCACACCCCCGAGGACCCCTACGAGTGGAACAACCTGGCGTCCGATCCCGAGCACCAGGATCAACTCGAACGCCTCCGCGCCTTCATTCCCGACAGTTTCACCGAGCGGGCCGTCGTGAAGGTGAAGGACCTTCCGGCCCTCGAGTGGAAGGCCTGCACGGAAGCCGACAAGCTCCCCGCCTCGAAGCCCGACGGCGGAAAGATGCGCCTCGCCTTCGTCAACCGACGCGACGCGACGGTGAAGCTGCATTGGGTCAACCCCGAGGGCGTGCCGGTCGAGATGGGAGAGATCGGCGCCGGGAAGCATCGGGAGATCGAAGGCCGACCCGGCACGACCTGGGCGGTCAGCAAAAAAGACGGCGGCTTCCTCGGCTACTTCGAGGTGCTGGATCGTGCGGCGAAAGGGGTGATCCGATGATTGCGGGATCCATCACCTCCGCGGAGTCCCCGGCAACCCGATCAACGAGTCCATCGTCAATCTCACGGCCGTCGGCGCCTCCGTCCACTTCCTCGGTGAGGACGTGGCCTCCGTCCTTGGCGAACACCTCTACGGCAACAGCGCCGACCAGCCCGAAGGCGGCATGCTGATCGGCGGAAACCTCATCGGCTTTCCGGGAATCGTCGACACGGACCTCGACGGTAGCGGCGCCTACACCGGCGCCAACGGTGCCGCCTTCACCCTGGTGAGCGACGGAGGATCCGGCTCGATCTTCACGGTGACGGCCCTGCCGAACGCGGCGCAGACCATCACCTTCACCAATGCGTCCGGCGATGCCTTCTGGGACATCAACTCATCCTTCTCCGACGACTGGAACGACGGGATCGGTGCGGTCGATTTTTTCGACGGTGATCACGTGACCTTCGACGACACCGCCGGCGGCCTGCCCGGCACGTTGAGCATCAGCTTCGACGAGCAGAACGGCGTCATCCTCCCGGGCAGCATCACCGTCAGCAACTCGGCCGGCAACGACTACGAGTTCACCGGCCAGCTCTACGGCAACGCGCCCCTGACGAAAACGGGCGAAGGGACGCTTCGCTTCGCCGCTCCGGATGCCAACATGCCCTACGGCGGCGCCATGACCCTCAACGGCGGCGTGGTCGAACTCGCCAATGAAAGCGCCGCGCTCCGCAACACCAGCGCGACGGTCAATTCCGGCGCCAGCTTCCGCGTGCTGGGCACCACCACCGGACAGGACCTGCGCAACCCAGCGCTGACCCTCGCCGGCGGCACGCTCGACATCGAGGACCGCTCGTTCTTCTACAACACCATCACCCTCGCCGCGGGCACCACCAGCACCATCAACACCGACGAGGAGCTCATCACCTGGGCCGGACCTCCCACCGCGTTCGGCGGCAGCGGCAACTTGATCAAGACCGGCGCCGACTTCCTTGCCGTGACCGGGCGCGATGCAACCTACACCGGAACCACCACCATCGAGGATGGCGAATACCGCATCCAATCTGACAACACCGCCGCCTCGTCCGGATGGACCATCAACGGCGGCTTCCTGAATCTTCAGAATGACAGCGGGGCTCCCATCGAGAACCTGATCGGGGCTCCTCCCGTGACGATCAACGGCGGCGAGCTCCAAGCGATCGACAACACCGAGACCATCGGCACCCTGGCCATGGACTCGACCTCCGCCACCACGGCGCTCGCCATCGCCAACCATGGCGACGGCACGACCCCGGCGCTCCTGACGGTCGACACGCTCGACCTCACCGGCACCTCGAACTTCGTCAGCTTCGACATCACCCCCGGTGCCGGAACCTACGACATCCTGAACGCCACCACGGTGAACGGCACGCTGGGAACCAACCTGCTGGTCGCTGGCGTCCCGCCGTCATCCCAGACCTGGGGCTTCACCGGCGGCGTGGTCAGCGTGACCATCGCCTACACGCCCAACACGATCACCTACACGAACCTGTCGGGGAACGCGACGTGGACCCTCAACGGGGACACCGACTGGACCGACGGCAGCGCGATCGGCTACTTCGACACCGACCACGTCACCTTCGACGACAGCGCGACCGGACTCCCGGGAACGCTCACGGTGGACATTCCGGCCGCGGTCACCCCTTCATCCGTGACCTTCTCCAACACCACCGGGAACAACTACGCCTTCACCGGCTCTTCCATCGCCGGACCTGGAGGCCTGACCAAGAACGGTGCGGGAGCCGTCACCCTGTCGCAGCCGAACACCTTTACCGGCCCCACGATCGTCAACGCCGGAACCCTTGTCCTCGACCACGACAATCCGACGCTTTCCGACGACTCGGCCGTCACCGTGAACTCGGGAGCAGTGCTCCAGGTCAACAAGACGAACGCCATCTTCCGGACGGATCTCGCCGATGCGGGAATCACGGTCGATGGTGGCACCCTGGAGTTCACCGAGACCGGTGCCGTCGGCAGCAACACCCACGGGCACCTTCCGTCGCTCACGCTTCGAGACGGTGCGCTGATCACCGCCACTTCGGGCGGCGGCTTTTCGTCCGTGAACACCGACTTCGACGGCGACGTCACCGTGGAAGGCACCTCGCCCTCCACCATCGGACCGTTCAACCTCGGTTTCCGCTTCAACAACTTCTCGCCCGAATTCAACGTGGCGGACGTCACCGGCGACGGCGCCATCGACCTCTTCGTCGATGGCCGCATCCGCGGCAACTCAGGCTTCACCAAGACCGGAGCCGGCACGATGTACATCGCGGCAAATCCGTTCAACGACACCGACTACACGACCACCACCGTCACCTCCGGCTGCCTGCTGATCGAAGACCTCAGCGCCATCCCGGCCGACCTGACCCAGGTCAGCGTGGGTGCGGGCGCCTGCTTCGGCGGCATCGCCGGAGGTTCGAACCTCAGCGAAGCCGACCTGCTCGCCCTCGCCTCGGATGTGGTCTGGGACGCCGGGGGCGACGCCCGGCTGGTGATCGACACCGACGGCCAGACGGTCGACGTCACCGCCGCCATCGCGGGCAACTTCAAGATCATCGCCACCGGTGACGGCACGCTCAACCTCAACGGCGGCGCCACCGTCAACGACATCATCATCGAAGGCACCACCACGGTGAATCTTCCGAGCGGTGCGACGACGATCGCCATCGAGAGCATCGTCACCACTCCGGACGGCGCCAACACCGACGTCACCCTCACCTTCGACGCCGACGGCGAGGTCGACATCTACGGCACCGACAACCTGACCAGCTGGACGAAGCTCAACGTCAGCCCGGTGGCGGGCGGCGATGACGCCACCTACACCGTCGAAGACCTCGCCGACCCCCGGCAGTTCTTCGTGATTGTCTCGGCCGGAGAGGTGTTCCCGGCACCCTGACGCGAGACCCTGTCCAACCATCCACTCGCCCGGCGGTTCCTCGCGAGCCGCCGGGCGCTTCCTTTCTGGAAGACTCCCTCGCCGAAACCGTAAACCTTCCCACTCCCATGATTCTCCGCACCCTCCTTCTGCTCGCCCTCGCACTGCCCGCCCTCGCCCGGCCGAACATCATCCTTTTCGTCACCGACGACCAGAGCCCCATCGCCGGCTGCTACGGTTCGCCGCTGATCCAGACGCCCCACCTCGACCAGCTCGCCAGCGAAGGCACGCTGTTCACCCAGGCCTATGCCACCACCGCTTCGTGCTCGGCCAGCCGCTCGGTGATCCTCACCGGCCTGCACAACCACGCCAACGGCCAGTTCGGGCACACGCACCACTATCACAAGTTCGAGACCTTCAAGAACTGCGCCGCGCTGAGCCTCCCCAACCAGCTCAAGTCACTCGGCTATCGCACCGCCCACATCGGCAAATACCACGTCGCCCCGGAGTCGGTGTATGCCTACGACCGGTTTCTGCGCGAGGTCGGCGGCGGCCACAACACCCCGGCCTGGATCGAGTCGTGCAAACCGCTGTTCGAGGAGGAATCCGAGCAACCCTTCTTCCTGACCTTCTGGACCCACGACCCCCACCGCAGCGGCGGCGTGGTCCAGTCGGCGCCCGAGGAGCTGAAACCGAACCGCTTCGGCAACCCGGCGGTCGGTCGCCAGTACGGCGACACCAAGGAGGTCGTCTACGACCCCGCCGAGGTCCCCGTGCCCGAGTGGCTGCCCGACACCATCGAGTGCCGTCGCGAAATCGCGCAGTACTACCAGAGCTGCACCCGCACCGACAAGGCGCTCGGCGCGCTCGTCGCCGCGCTCAAGGAAGCCGGCCAGTATGACAACACGATGATCATCTACACCGCCGACCACGGCATGGCCTTTCCCGGTGCGAAAACCACCGTTTATGAAGCCGGGCTCCACGTGCCCTTCGTGGTCAAGCTTCCCGGCGCCTCGAAGACCGGCGTCGCCAACGACGCGATGATTTCCCACGCCGACATCACCCCGACCCTGCTCGACGCCGCCGGCGGCTACGACGCGGCCAAGAACGCCCCGAAGAAGCTGCTGCCCTACGCCAAGGTCGGCCGTGGCGAGAACGCCGGACCGAAGTTCCAGCGCTACCATGGCCGCTCGTGGTTGAAGCTGGTCGGAACGACGAACACCGACGGCCGCGACGAGGTGGTCGCCTCGCACACCTTCCACGAGATCCAGATGTACTACCCGATGCGCGCGATCCGTGACCGCCGCTACAAGTTGATCTGGAACATCGCCTCGCCCCTGCCCTACCCCTTCGCCTCCGACCTCTGGGCGGCGTCCACCTGGCAGGCGCAGTTCCGTAAGGGCAAGGATGCCAACTACGGCAACCGCAGCGTCGATTCCTACATCCACCGCCCCGCCTTCGAGCTCTACGATCTCGAGACCGACCCGGCCGAGTCGAAGAACCTCGCCGACGACCCGGCGCAGGCCGAGCGCCTCGCCGCCATGAAGGAGCGCCTCAAGGCCGCCCAGAAGGAGACCGAGGATCCGTGGGTGATGAAGTGGCGCTACGAGTGACCGGCGGCCTCCCGGACCAACTCCGCGACAACCTCCAGATTCACGTTCTCGAGGCGGGTGAAGCGCACGCAGCTTTTGCCCACGGACACTTTCCCCAACCGGTCCGCCGCCTTCTCCGCGAGGTAGCCGTCCGGGCCGTCGCAGC
Organism: Verrucomicrobiia bacterium; assembly: GCA_030431475.1. Taxonomy (GTDB): domain Bacteria; phylum Verrucomicrobiota; class Verrucomicrobiia; order Verrucomicrobiales; family Akkermansiaceae; genus Haloferula. The sequence goes on from JAUIJD010000065.1 coordinate 13,126, forward strand.
AGAGGTAGAGGCTCATGTGGGCCTTCTGGTTCGCCAGCGCGATGAGCGGCCATTCCCCCGAACACCCGCTCTTCGTTTCATAAGGCCGCATGCCGTAGCCGATCATCCCATAGACAATGCACGGCTCCAGAGCGGGCGCCTCGCGGCGGATCAGCTCGTGGAGCGTCGTCAGGTCCGGGCGCCGCTTCTCCGGGACCCATGCGAGGTAATCCTCGGGCGTCGTGATCGTGTCGGGCGCCTTCATCACCCGCGAACCTGCGCCATCCCGCCGCGCCCGTCGAGCCCCCGCTGCCCCACCCCGCCCTTGCAATCGGGGCGCGGGTTTCCTTCACTCCGCGCCCCGGCATGGCCCTCATCGTCCAGAAATACGGCGGAACCTCCGTCGGCACCATCGACCGCATCCGCAACGTTGCCACGCGCGTCAAGCGCACCCGCGACGAGGGCAACCAGGTCGTCGCGGTCGTCTCCGCCATGGGCGGCGTCACCGACAAGCTCATCGGCATGGCCCGCGAGTTCGGCGACACCCCGGCCGAGCGCGAGATGGACGTGCTCCTTTCCACCGGCGAGCAGCAGTCGATCGCGCTGGTCTCGATGGCGCTCCACGAGCTCGGCGTCCCCGCGCTTTCGATCACCGGACGCCAGGCCGGCATCCGCACCATCGGCAGCCACACCCGCGGCCGCATCGAGGCGATCGACCCCGACTACATGCGGAGCTGCCTCGACGCCGGCAACGCGCTGGTCGTCGCCGGCTTCCAGGGCATCACCCCCGAAGGCCTCATCCACACCCTCGGCCGCGGTGGCTCGGACCTCACCGCCATCGCGGTGGCGGCGGCGGTCGGCGCCGACGTCTGCCAGATCCTCACCGACGTCGACGGCGTCTACACCTGCGACCCGCGCATCGTCCCCGACGCCCGCAAGCTGCCGGAAATCTCCTACGACGAGATGCTTGAGCTCGCGTCGTCCGGCGCGAAGGTGATGCAGTCGCGCTCCGTCGAGTTCGCCAAGAAATACGGCGTCATCTTCGAAGTCCGATCCTCTCTCAACGACAACCCGGGCACGCTGGTGCTCGAAGAACACCCTGATATGGAAAACGTCGTCATCCGCGGAGTCTCCATCGAGCGCTCCCAGGCCCGTGTCACGATCATCGGCATCCCGGACGAGCCCGGCATGTCCGCGCGCATCCTGTGCGCGCTCGGCGACGCCGAGATCAACATCGACATGATCATCTCGAACATCGCCAGCGACGGCTACGCGCGGCACTCGTTCACCATGCACGCCAACGACCTCGGCCGCGCCCAGGCCGCGCTCAAGCCGGTGCTCGCCGAAATCAGCGCCCAGGCCAAGGTCGAGACCGAGGCCGGCATCGCCAAGCTCTCCTGCGTCGGCATCGGCATGCGTTCCCACTCCGGTGTCGCCGCCACGATGTTCCGCGCCCTCGGCGAGGTCGGCATCAACATCGGCATGATCTCGACCTCCGAGATCAAGATTGCCGTGACCGTCGACGAGACCCGCATCGAGGACGCCGCCCGCGCCGTCCACGCCGCCTTCGACCTCGACAAGGCCCCGGCGTAGCGGCGAATGGAGCGCCGATTATGAAATCGGCATCAAAGTGGATGGTCCCGCCTCTTCCGCCCGCACCCAGACCTCCGGTGCCGGACACTTCTCGCGCTCCCTCCACACACCCCTGCCGATTTCATCATCGGCGCTCCTTTCCGCACGTCCCTTGGCTTCACCGGTGGGCGCGACTCAAGACTCATACGATCTCGCTCAATCAAGTGGACGATTTCAGACGTAGATATTGGAACCGCCAAGACTCCAAGGTCGCAAAGGTAGCGAATTTTAGTATTCCATCGATCGAGCTTGGCGTTCTTCGCGTCTTGGCGGTGAATCCCATATCGTCAGGGGATCGCTGCAGACTGGTATCACGGTCCGAAATCTCTGGGATTCACCGCAAATCGGGGATCTGGAGAAAAACGCCGATAGATCGCCTCGCTTACCAGCCGCACCGGCGCTAGCCTCCCACCATGAAAGCGGCCCTCGCAGCACTCGTCTGCCTGAGCGCATGCTTCGCAGGGATCGACCTGAGCCCCTGTCACCGCGATGCCGATCTCGGCGACGAGCTTCAAGACGCAATCGTCTCGGCGATCGTCACGTATTCCCAGCGTGCCGAGAGTGCCGGACCCCGCGCATTTGAAACCCCGATCGGCGAGCTTCGTGAAACGCCCGATGCCTTTGCAAGCTTCACGCCCGAGGAAAAATCCGCGTGGCACGCGGCGGCGGAGTTTCATGCAAGAAGCGGAAAGAAGTCCACGGACCAACTGAAGCCCTTCCCCAACCAGTCGGCCAAGGTCTTCGAGGACGGCCTGCGGCGCCTCCTCGTCGCCCCAAAGCCGCCGACGCCATCGTGGTTCGCCCGGTTCGATCCCGACAAGATCTACTACGACGAATCCTGCGGCATCTCCCCCAACCACCTCTTCCTGTGCCGTGGAGCGCCCGAGGTGCTGGCGTTCCTGCGGCACGGCCGCTTTGAGGAAGCCCTCCTTCACATGCGCTACCTCGACGGTCCCGAGTGGCACGAAGCCCGCTCCCACCTGCTGCGGGCCTTTGGTCAGGATCCCCACCAGATCCTTCACGGCGAGTGGCTCCACGGCTCATCCGACGCACTCGATACCCTGATGACCTTTCCCTCCGGAGAAGTCACCCCCCGGTTGATCACCCGCCTCGAAGCGGTGTGGGACGACGAACGGAGCGTCATTCGGAACAAAAACGTCGGCGGGCCTCAATTCAATCATGAGGTGATCCTCAAGTTCTTCGTTTCGGACGCGCCGGAGGCTCACAAAGACCAGCTCGCAGACCTGATTGCGCGCAAGGCCCGGATGACCGAGATCGGCCGCTATCTGCACGCGATCCCGAAGGGGCAGGCAGCCCGCTTCACGGCTCTGGCAGAAAGAGGGCTCCATGCCGACCTCAACGACACGCGACTTCGCGCGGCACAAGTGCTGCGAGACGGCGGAAGAACGATACCGGATCCTCCCCTGCGCGAGCCTTATCGCTTCACACTCACGGTTCACGATGAGTCCGGCCGGCCCTGCCCGCCCGATGTCTGCCGATGGATCTCCGAGCATCTCCGAGGCGCACGGGCCACCGACGCCGCTCGCCTCCACTTCGAGATCCCCCACGACCGCATTCCGACCCAAACCCCTCGCCTCGGCGTGCATCTCGGGTGTTCGGACGACGTCCCCACACCCCTAGGACCGTTCAGTGCCCCATCCCGGCCTCTGCTCTCGGTTCCTCTGCGGTCTCCCCTCACCGGCGGTGTGGAAGACCGCATCAAACTCACGACCCGCTCGATCGAGATCGCGGTCGCCTTCGACCGCCCCCACGCTGAACTCGCCAATCTACCGGCCTACGTCCAGGTTCGCCCGAAAAGCGAGATCTGCAATCCCGCCCTTTTCGAGATGCCGAAAGACGGCCGTCTGCATCTGGCCCGCGTCGCCGACGGCACCTATCAAATCCGCTCATTCTGCGACGGCAGTGCGCCCGGCCCTTGGCGAACCATCCAAGTCTCCGCCGGATCGACGGAGTTCCTTTCCCGGGCTCCCTTCGGATCGACGGTAATCATCCCGATCGACGTCCCGAAAAGCCTTGGTTTTCTTCACTGGATTCACCGGGACCAGCTGTTTCGCGTGATCCGCTCCAACCGCGCCGCAGACAGCAGCCTTCTTTCCCTGAACGGCGAGCGGCCGGATCCCAACGAGAAGGCCTTCTGGCCTCCGGCTCCACCGCGGGAGGGCAAAGGTCTGACCGCCGTCCTCAACAGCTTGCCCGTGGGCCGCTACGACATCGCCATCGCCCCACACCTCCGGCGCAGAGATGGCCGCGGGAAGCCACTACCGGGAAAGACCATCTCCGTGGAGATCACGCGAGACAGTCCGGTATTCATCAAAACCGCGCCACTCACGATCGGCGAGTAGCAGGCCACACACAACACGCGCTCGGCCTGAGGGTGGCTGCGGCATCCTGCCGCAGGCGGTTGCGGCGGCTTCCAGCCGCCTCGTGGCTGCGCCGGCCCGGCGCAGGCCGTCTCGACGGCGGCCCGCCGTCCTCCCTCATTCGCCTTCTTCATCCAGCATCTCCCACCACGGAGGACCGTCGTAGGCATCCAGCTGGAACATGACGTCCGACAACTCGTCCCCGAACCGCGGACTCTTCGGGGCCTTCTTCAGATTCCGCGGAACCACCGCGTGGAGAAAGACCATCGGCAACCCTGAAAGGCTCCACAGCAGCGCCCAGCGCTGGAGGTAGTGAACCGCTTCATAGGGACCTCCAATCGCCACCGTGTCCTCGATCTCGACCTCCATCAGTCCTTCCCCGCTGAACAGCAAGGGCACGAAGGGCTGACGCTCCGCCGCCCGCTTCGCCTCGCGGAGCGGCTTGGCGAATTCCGGTCCGAGACTCTTGAGGAAGGCCTGCGGCGACATCCCCGCAGGAGGTCCCTCCTCGGAAAACTCGAAGCCACTGCGCTCGATCGCCTCCAGAATGCTCACGAACACCCGACCCCAGAGCATCGCGCAATCGACATCATCCGGATACCGATCGACCAACTCCCGGCAGGCCGCGACCGGCTGGTTGGCCGCCATCAGCAAGAGCAGATCCCCACGCACCCCCTGGTTGTCCCCGGGGTTCAGTTCGAGCATCTCGCGATACACCTCCCGCGCCTCGTCGAAGTTTCCAACCAGCTCCAGCACCCGCGCCTTCTCGTGCAGCAGGCGCATGAAATCCCGCGCCTCGATCCAGCCCCACACGCCCCCACCATCGGCCGAACTCGCAAGCAAATCCGCGAAGCGTTTCCGCCCCGCCGCGATCCCGCGTTCAAAAAGCTCCAGAGCTGCTTCATGCGACTCCGCGTTCATGCCCAGGATCAGCCACGCCGAGACGCAGCCTTCGGAAATCTCCAGCGCCTGCGTGGCAGCCTCGATTTCCTCCTCGAGGCTCGCGTCCTCCGGCAGGCGAGCCAGCAGCAAATCCGCCTCCTCGTCGGGTGAACCCGCCGGGACATCCTCCAGCATCGCGCTCAGCTCCTCCGGCGTCTTGCCCAGGACCTACTCGTTCAGATAGGCCTGCATCTTTTCGGGCGAATCGAAGTCTTCCCGGGCCATGAGCTTCTGCACCAGCCGCATCGTCGGCTCGGCACCGGCGGGAGGGAGCGGAGGCGCCTCCTCCGGCGGCGGACCCGGACGCGGTCGCCGCGAGCTGCCAAATCCTCCCCCCGGGTTCTTCCTTCGCTTGCGCTTCGCCATGAGCCAAGCCTCGCCCCGACCACCTCAAGCGGACAATCCGGAAGTGGAGCGCCAATGATGAAATCGGCATCACAACGGGCTGTTTCCCCCCGGCGAAGCGCCGGCCGAACTCCCCTTAGTTCGAGTTCAGACCGCCGGGAGAGAGCGTGCCGAGGCGCTTCTTCCACGAAGTCTCCGCCGCGATCACCTCTTTCGGATCAAGGTCGGGGCCGAGGCGTTCGAGGATCGAGAACTGAAACTGGTCCGGTTTCCGGAGCTTGAGCAGCCGGTTCCCGCCGTCACCGCTCTTCGCATACTCCTGCCAACGGCCGAGCAGGTTGTCCCTGCCATATGCCGAGCCGACATACGCGAGCCCATCCTTGAGATCGCGGATGAGATAAATCCCCCGCCACTCGTGCAAGGCCGCCCGCCAGCTCGCTGGGATCAGCTTCAGCTCCTGCCACGACAGCACGAGCTCACGCCAGTCCGGCATCGCTGGCGCAAAATGACTCTCTTCAGCGATCGAGAGGACCGGCATCACGTTCCTCTCCGCCCTCCGCCACCACGCGCGCTCGGGCGGCGGCCAACCGATCACCAGACGGCCGATCCAGTCCGCGTAGAAATCCGCACTCAAGCGCAGATCGAACCATAGCCCGCGACTCCGCCCCTTTCGCGCCCAGCCAAGCATCCCGTGCTCCCGCAGGACTCCGTTCTCCGGGATCGACCAGAAGGTCCTGCGATCAATCTCCTCGCAGCCGGCGATGCGATACAGCCCGCAAAACACTGCCCGACCCGCTTCGACCCCGAGAAACGAGGCAATCCATCCGTCCCCGGCGAGCTTCCTCAGCGCCTCCTCCTGCCTGCCGCTGTGGGACTGCTGGTAGGCGTTGAAGACCTTCGGCCGCTCGTGGACCATCCACGGCAGTACCTTCCGCAGCCCCGGCTCGTCGGGCCGGTGCCGCATCACCATCGTCTTCGTCAGATCAATGTCGTGCTTCTCAAGGAGGTCGTTGAGTTCCATGGGCCCGGATTCCTTATTGGTTCAAGTCGAGATCATGCACCGCCAATCCCCAGCTCCTCCCGGACAATCGCCTCCATCGCCTCGATCTCTCCATCCGTCAGCACCACGAACTCCTCCAGCTTCCGCTTGTTCTTCGACAACGTCCCGAGATTCTGCCGCACCAGCGTCACGAAAAGATCCGCGATTCGATCCGGCAGTTCCACCACATCGCGCATGCGACGACGGATCTGATCATAGCTTGCCAAAAACTGCAGCTCCGAAGGCAGCTCGGTCTCGATCGTCTCTCGGATAAAATCGATCGTGATCCGGGTCAGCTCCGTGCAGTCGATGTAGCGGTAGAAGTCCGCGGTGTCGTTGGTGACCGTCATCCGCTGCCGGTCGTCCATGGAATATTCCACGAGATCCATTAGCGGCTTCGAAAAGCTCTCCAGTGCCTGGTCGTACTCCTGAGGTCGATTGAGGATCACTGCCGACACCGGCAGGATGATCCCGTCAGGACCAAATTGATTGTGAGCCAGCACATGGTGCAGGAGAAAACGATGAATGCGCCCGTTGCCGTCGCTGAATGGATGGAGGAAATCAAAGACGAATGAGACAACGGCCGCCGCAACCAAGGTCGGTACTCCGGACTCCTCGATATCCAGTTCCCACGTCCTGAGATGGAGATGCCGATGGAGAATGAGATCGGCCATCTCCAGAAACCCGTCCATCAGCTCGTCAAGATCCTCCGGCTTCGGCGCGGCGAAATGAACCCTCTCGTACCCGGGTCCCAAGGTCTCTCCCACATACACCTGTTCACCAATCTCGCTGCGCCAGCCATTATTCGCGTAGCGCGGATCGACAATCGCCTGCTGAAGTTCAATCAGGGGTTGCTTCTTCAGAAAGCTCCGGTGCCACGCCTGCTCCAACAGCCCGATGAATTTCTCCGCCCGCTTGTGATCCGGAGTCTCTCTTTCAATCTCGTGGCTGCTCTTGCTCTCCTTCGCGTAGAGATAGCGCACCGCCCGATTGAAGATCGCCGGCGGGTATTCCTCCGCGATCTCCTCACAGCGTTTCCTCAAGTCAGACTCGTTCCAAGTGCCCGTTCCTTTCCAACGCACCATCGGGGAGAAATCCGGAGTCCCCAGAAGGTTCACATTGATCCGCTGCCTCCTCACCTTCCGCACCGGGCCGGCCACGTAGACCTCTTCATCAGGCTCTTCCGGGGTTTTAGTGGGTGGGATCGGGTCGCAGCGTGAGGCGGCCGCAGAAGAATAGGATGCGAATACGGTAATGCTCGAAGTTCCTGAATCCCCTCGCTGCGGCCTTGATCGCCTGGATG
>JAUIJD010000066.1 GCA_030431475.1 Verrucomicrobiia bacterium
TACCACGTGAGCATGGAGCAGGTCAGCAAGACGCGGGAAGGCAGCCGCCAGATCCGGCGTCATGCCAAACGCAGCCGCACCCCGGCGCAGCGCCTGGAGGGCAGCGGGCAGCTGACCGAGGAGCAGAAGCAACGGATCGCCGCCTGGCGTGAGTCGAGCAACCCGTTTGCGATGAAGGCGGAGATCGAGCGTCGGCTCGCCGAGGTCTGGCAACTCCGAGAGCGCCTCGATGCGGCCGAGACCGGGGGAAGCGACCTTGCGGGTGAAGGCCCTCCTCCGCTACGCTCCGTCAGCCCTTCACCCGCAAGGGAAACCACCAACAACCAAGACGTGATGGTGTCCGCAATGTGAGGCAATGGGCGCTCACCCGAGCCAAAGGCTTCGGTGTCCTAATTCAATGAGGCAACAGGCGGGAGGGCGATGCTAAAGGCACCCGGAAGGAGCCTCGCCTTGCGCTCGGCGTCGGGCGGGTCAGGATGGAAGCGATGAAAGGTCGGGGATGCGTTCATGCCCTCGTGGTCGTCCTGGCGGTGGCGGGGTGCCGGGAGCAACCGCCCGCGGCCGAGGAAACGAAGACCGGCAAGGTCGCGGACGACGATCGCTGGATTCCGATGACCGGCCAGTGGCAAGGCGTGCAGGGAGGCGCGGTCGAGGAGGCCGACGGGGTGCTGCGTCTGGAATGGGGGGAGCTTCTCACGGCCGCCCGCTGGCAGGGCGAGGTGCCGAGGGTTCCCTTCGAGGTGGAAGCCGAGGCGCGTCGGATCGACGGCGTGGACTTCTTCTACAGCGTGACCTTTCCCGGGCGGACCGGGGACGAGGCGGCCACGCTGGTCGTCGGTGGCTGGGGCGGGGCGCTGGTCGGGATTTCGTCCCTCGACGGGCTCGATGCCTCGGAGAACCGCAGCGCCGCGGTGCGTTCCTTCGAGACGGGACGTTGGTACCGGATTCGGCTGCGGGTGACCGACGAGCGGATCGAGGCGTGGATCGATGGCGAGCCGGTGATCGACGTGTCGACCGAGAGTCGCGAGTTGTCGCTTCGACCGGGCCCGATCGATGCCTGCCTGCCCTTCGGTGTGGCGACCTGGCAGACCACCGGAGAGGTGCGCGGGATGCGCTGGCGCAAGGCGACGGAACCCTTTCAACCGTAAGGCGGAACGGGAGATTGGGCTTGCAAGCGGGAGATGTCGGGCGTATGCCCCCGGCGATCAATCTTCCGACGCGAGCACGGAGTGGGTCGAGTACCCACTCTTTTGCGTCTCTGGACATCCCCTGCGCGCCCTACGCCCGCCATGACCAACGACATCGTCGCCCTCATCGATTATTACGAGAAGGAGAAAGGCATCGACCGAGACAAGGTCGTCGCCGCGCTCGAGTATGCCTTCATTTCCGCCTACCGCAAAATGGTTGCCGGCGCCGACGCCATCGAGGAGATGCGCGCCGACGTGAACACCCGCAAGGGTGACACCCGGATCTTCGCGACGCTTTCGGTCGTGCCGGACGACGACTACGTCGACAAGTTCAACGAGGTGCCGCTGAGTCTCGCATCGAAGCGCAATCCGGACGCCCAGCCGGACGACAAGATGGAGTTCGACATCACGCCGAAGAACTTCGGTCGGATCGCCGTGCAGACGGCCAAGCAGACGATGATGCAGCGGCTCCGCCAGGCGGAGAAGGAGATGATCTACGAGGAGTTCAAGGATCGTGCCGGCGACGTGGTGTCGGGCACGGTGCGCCGCTTCGATCGCTCCGACGTGATGCTCGACCTCGGCAAGTTCGAGGGGGTGATGCCCTCGCGCGAGCGGGTGCAGACCGAGGAGTACAACATCGGTGACCGCATCCGCGCCTACGTGGTGGCGGTGGAGAACGAGGGCCGCGGCCCGGAGATCGTCCTTTCCCGCAGCCACCCGAACTTCGTGCGCCGTCTCTTCGAGGCGGAGGTGAACGAGATTTCCGACCACACCGTGGAGATCCGCGGCATTGCCCGCGAGGCCGGCTACCGCACCAAGGTGGCCGTCTGGAGCAACGATCCGAAGGTCGATCCGGTGGGCGCCTGCGTCGGCCTCAAGGGCGCGCGGGTGAAGAACATCGTCCGCGAACTCAACAACGAGAAGGTCGACATCATCCGCTGGAGCGACGACCCGGACGAGTTCGTCCGCGAGGCGCTCAAGCCGGCGGTGCTCCGCAGCGTGAGCATCGACGAGGAGAACCGCGTGGTGAACGTGACCGTCGACGAGGAGGATCTCAGCAAGGCGATCGGCCGCCGCGGCCAGAACGCCCGCCTTTCCTCGCGCCTGATGGGCTGGGACGTGCAGGTCCGCAAGGACGAGTCGAAGCTCGAGCAGTTCCAGGCCAAGGTGGCCGATGCCGCCCACTCGGTGGCCGAGCAGCTCGGCATCGACGACGAGGCCGCCGAAAAGCTCTTCAACGCCGGCGGCACGAGCTGCGAGATGATCGTCGACATGCCCGTCGAGTACATCGTGCCGGTGCTGGAGGTCGACGAGGCCCGTGCCCGCGAGATTCTCGTCCGCGCGCACGAAGTGGTCGGCCGCCCGCTTCCCGAGGAACTCGGAGGAGAGGCCGCCGAGGCTCCGGCTGACGAAGCCGCGCCGACCTCCGAAGATGCGGCTCCTGCCGAAGAGACCGCCCCGGCCGAAGAAGCGGCTCCCGAGGAGGAGGCCGATGCCGCGACGGAAGATTCCAAGACCGAGAGTGCCTGATTTCCGAGAACGACCGACTGATATTTGTCCAACGATTACCTGATGCCTGACGAAAGCGACAGCAAGCCGAAGAAGAGCGAACCTCTCGATTTGATCGACGGGGGCAAGAAGAAGCCGTCTCGCCGCGAGCGGCAACGGCAGGAGGCAGCGCAGCAGAAGACCGTCGAGGACGCGAAGAAAGAGGCCTACGATCCGTTCGCGGAGGAGAAGAAGCCCAAGGTTCGCAAGACGGAGAACTCGGGGAAGAAGGTCCTTCCGACCATTTCGAAGGTTCTCGATGAGGAGGATCCGGCGATGACGCCGGCGCCCGCCCCGGCCCCGGCCAAGGCGGCGGAGGAGGAGAAGCCGGCCGCCGAGGCCGCCGAGCCGCCGGAGGTGAGCGACGACAAGGTGATCAGCATCAAGCCGCCGATCATCGTCAGCGACCTCGCGGAATTGATGGGCCTCAAGCCCTTCCAGCTTCTCGCCGACCTGATCAAGCTGCAGGTGTTCGTGGCGCCGCACCAGGCGATCGAACCCGACATCGCCGCCCAGGTCTGCGAACAGCACGGCTTCAGCTTCGAGCGGGAGAAACGCGAGAAGGGCGGAGGGGTCCACAAGGAGCAGGAAGTGGTCGTCGAACCGGAGGCCCCGACCGACGAGCCCGAGGACGCGCTCCAGCTGCGTCCGCCCATCATCACCATCATGGGTCACGTCGACCACGGCAAGACGACCCTGCTCGACCGCATCCGCGATTCGCGGATCACCGCCGGTGAGGCGGGTGGGATCACCCAGCACGTGGGGGCCTACAAGGTCGAGCACGAGGGCAAGCCGGTGACCTTCATCGACACGCCCGGTCACGCGATTTTCTCCGCGATGCGCGCCCGCGGTGCCGACATCACGGACATCGTCGTGCTCGTGGTGGCGGCCAATGACGGCCTGATGCCCCAGACGCTCGAGGCGATCGACCACGCGAAGAAGTCGGGCAAGACGATCATCGTCGCGATCAACAAGTGCGACCTCGAGTCGGCCAACCCGATGCACGTGAAGAGCCAGCTCGCCGAGCAGGGCCTTCAGACGACGGACTTCGGCGGCGACACCGAATGCCTCGAGATCTCCGCGCTCAAGGGTGACGGCGTCGATGATCTTCTCGAGCTGCTCGCGCTTCAGGCCGAGGTGCTCGAACTCAAGGCCAACCCCAAGGGTCATGCCCGGGCGGCCATCATCGAGGCGAAATTCCAACAGGGCCGCGGTGCGGTGGCTTCGGTCATCGTGGAGAGCGGCACCCTGAAGGTCGGCCAGCCGTTCATCTGCGGTCCCTTCGCCGGCAAGGTGAAGGCGCTGATCAACGACCGCGGCGAGAGCATCAAGTCGGCCACGCCCGGCACGCCGGTCGAGGTCCTCGGCTTCGAGGAACTTCCGCGGGTCGGCGACGAGCTGGTCGAACTGGAGAGCGACCGGGCGGCGAAGAAGCTCGCCGGAGAGCGCCAGCAGGAGATGCGTGCCGAGCGCCTGAAGGTGCCGCAGAAGAGCCGCATGGAGGATCTTCTCGCGCACGCGACGGAGGGCAGTTCCAAGGCCCAGCTCCGGGTGATCCTCAAGACCGACGTCCAGGGTTCCGTGGAAGCGATCCGCAACGCCGTGATGGACATCGATTCCGACAAGGTGAACGTGAACTTCCTGTCGGCCGCTGCCGGTCCGATCACCGAGGGCGACGTGCAGCTCGCCAGCTCGTCGGACGCCGTGGTCATCGGCTTCAACGTCAAGGTCGAGGCCAAGGCCGCCCGTCTCGCCAAGTCCGAAGGCGTGCAGATCAAGCTCTACTCGGTCGTTTACGAACTGATCGACCAGGTGCGCGATGCGATGCTGGGACTGCTCGAGCCGGAGACCCGCGAGACCGTCATCGGCCACGCCGAGGTCAAGCAGGTCTTCAAGGTCCTCAAGGGCCGTGCCGCAGGTTGCTTCGTCAAGGACGGCAAGGTGCACCGCAGGGCGCACGCCCGGGTCGTCCGCGACGACGTGCCGATCTTCGACGGCAAGATGTCGACCCTGCGCCGCTTCCAGGACGAGGTCGAGGAGGTCAAGTCGGGCATCGAATGCGGGATCCGTCTGGGCGAGTTCAACGAGTATCTCGAGGGCGACATCATCGAGTGCTACGAGCTCGAGAAGGTTCCGCAAACGCTGTGACAAGACGGAAGACTCCAAGACCAAAGACGGAAGACGTGAATGCTTCCGGCTCGGTGAAGTTCCACGGCTCAAGTCTTCCGTCTTCCGTCTTCCAGTCTCTTGTCTTCCGGCCATGTCCCTCCGCCTGACCCGAGTCAACGAGCTGCTGAAGCGCGAGATCGGCACCGTCGTCCAGCGTGACTACGAGTGGCACGGGGCGCTGGTGACGGTGAGCGGGGTCGAGGTGACCCAGGACCTGAAGGAGGCGAAGGTCTGGATCAGCGTGCTCGCCGGCAACCCGGTCGCGATCGTCGACAAGCTCAATCACGAGCATGGAGCGATTCAGGGCAAGGTGATGAAGCGCGTGGTCCTCAAGTCGACCCCGGTGCTGGATTTTCGTCACGATTCCTCGGCGGAGCGCGGCGTCGACATGGTCAACCTGCTCGAGGAGGTCGACCAGTTGCCGAAGGCTCCCGAAGCGGACGACGAGGAGGATTGATCCCGAGGGTGGCGGCGTCTTCTTCTTCATGTCGGGATTCGCCCTTCATGTCATGGGTGTGCGGTGTCCCGGGGAGCGGGTGACCGAGCTCGAGCTCATTGTCGAAATCCGGAACGAGTGTCTTCACGGCGAACATGGCATCCGGCCTTCGGGTTGACCGACCGCGTGGCGGGCGCTAGTCCTCATGGATGACGACTGGTGCGCTCGGGATCCTGATCTGGTTGCCCGTCCTGATCGCCCTCTGGGTGGGGGTGATCGGATTGGCGAAGGCAGGTCGTAGCGGTGCCTGGTGGTCGATGTTGGTGGGCTTGGGACTGGTCTGCCTCGGAATCGTCGGGGGGGTGATCGGGGCGGTCGTCATGGTCCGCCAGGTCGGAGCGGCGCCCGGGACCTTGTCGAGATTTGAGGTGATGCAGATCGTCGCCATGGTGTCCGCGGCCGGTGCCGGACTCGGTGTTCTGCTGTTCTCGATCGGCTTCGCGATTCACGGGTTTCAGTCCCGTCGGGCTCGCGAGCGGATCGTGGAACTCGAGACGGTGGTTTCGGCACAGAACGAACAGCTCGCCCGATACCAGGGAGGACCGAAGGAGTGAGGGGGGGGACGACGGCGTTTCTCGGCTGGTCCGGAGACCGCGTGCTGGTCGGGCGCGGGCCTTTCGAGGCCCGGGCGGCGGCGCCCTCCTCCGGGGTGGCGTTCTACTGCAATGACTTCGGTCTGGGGGAGGAGTGCCCGTGGCGGGTGCCGGACCGCTGGGACCTCGTGCCCGTCGGAGAGGCCGTGGGCCTGTTGTCCCCGGCGGAACGACCCGTGGTGGGGTGGGACACACCGGACGCATCCTGTTTTGCCGAGGTCTTCGAGGAGATCTCCACCTCGATCCGCTGGGGGATCTTCGAGAAGACGGTGCCGGTGGTCGTGGAACGCGGGCGCGTGCGCCACGGGGAGGGAGAGGGTTTGCTTCCGGTGGCCCTGGCCGCCCGGTCACCGCTGGTGCCGTATGGCTTCGCCGGGGCCGGGGGTGGCTTCGCGGGGATGTCTCCGGAGCATCTGCTGGTGCTCGAAGGCCGCCGCCTCAAGACGATGGCACTCGCGGGCACCGCCCGGGCCGAGGAGCGGCAGGTGCTGGCCGTCGATGAGAAGGAGATCCGCGAGCACGAGTTCGTGGCCCAGGCGCTGGTATCGAAGCTCGGCGACCTCGGGCAGCTCGAGCGCGGCGACCGCGAGATCATGGATCTCGGGCCCATCGTGCACTTCCACACGCCCATCGAGGTCGAGCTCGAGCGCGATGAACCGATCGACGCCTTGATCCGGCGGCTTCATCCGACTCCGGCCCTCGGCCCCCTGCCGAGAACCGGAGAGACCATGTCGCGATTGCTTGCCTGGCGCGAGCGCCTGGCGGCTCCGGCCGAGTTCGGGGCGCCGTTCGGGGCGATCGTCGATGGGGAATTCCGCGCCCTCGTCGCCATTCGTGGCGTGTGGTGGCAGGGGGATGAAGTGCGACTGCCGGCCGGGTGCGGGGTGATCGAGGCCAGTCGGCTGGTCAATGAATGGCGGGAACTCCGGCTCAAGCGCGAAGCGGTGAAGGCGCGCTTCGGGTTGATGGAAGGTTGAGGGGGAAGCTGCTGGTTTTTTAGCAGTAGTGGCCGGAAGGGGGCTGGGGGGATTCGTTCGGGACGCGGCGGGCGCTCGTCGGATGTTGGACGGTCGGGGAACGAGGCGAGAAGGTAGCTCCTCACTTGGCACTTCTCAGTGGGAACTCCGGACCCCTAGGCTCCGCGCATGGCCGGAGGGAGTCTGTTGATGCTGTTGGACGATATCGCGTCGGTTCTCGACGACGTCTCGATCATGACCAAGAAGGCGGCCTCGAAGACCGCCGGGGTGCTGGGCGACGACCTGGCACTCAATGCCGAGCAGGTCAGCGGCGTCGTGGCCAAGCGCGAGCTGCCGGTGGTCTGGTCGGTGGCGAAGGGGTCGGCCCTGAACAAGCTCTTCCTCGTGCCCGCGGCCCTGGCGCTGAATCATTTCGCATCCTGGCTGGTGACGCCGTTGCTGATGCTCGGGGGGGGCTACCTCTGCTTTGAAGGGGTGGAGAAGCTGATCCACTACTTCGCCCACAAGCGCGAGAAAACGGTCGAGGCCGCGCAGGCCAAGGTCGAGGAGCTGAAGCGCGGTGAGGTCGATGAGAAGGCGAAGATCAAGGGCGCGATCCGCACGGATTTCGTGCTCTCGGCGGAGATCATCGTGATCACGCTCGGGGTGGTGGCGTCCCGCCCGTTCGCCACCCAGGCGCTGGTGCTTTCGGCGATCGCGCTGCTGATGACGGTGGGCGTCTACGGTCTGGTCGCCTGCATTGTGAAGCTCGACGACCTCGGGCTCTATCTCAGCAGGAAGGGCCTGGCGCTCGGCCGGGGCATCCTGTGGGCGGCGCCGTTCCTGATGAAGGGGCTGTCCATCGTGGGGACGGCCGCGATGTTTCTCGTGGGCGGTCAGATCCTCGTCCACGGCATCCCTCCGTTGCTTCACTGGATCGAACACCTGGTCGAGCCGCTCGGCGCCTGGGGCAAGGCGGTGATCACCGTCTTCGACGGGCTTTTTGGAATCGCCGCGGGTGGAGTGATCGTGCTGGCGCTGAAGCCGTTCCTCAAGGGAAGGCACTGAGCTTTCGGGAGAATCGACATTCCTGTCGATCTTCATGCACGGGATGACGAATACCTGTCGATCGACAGGAATGTCGATTCTCCGGAAGTCAGCCCCCCGACAACTCGAGCGCCCGCTGCTTCATCTGGGTGGCCATGAGGTTCAGGGCGTTGGCTCGGGTGGGCGCGAGGTGCTCCTTGAGGCCCGTCTTGTCGATGAAGGACAGCTCGGCGGTGAGGATGTCGTCCGCGGCCTCGTCGTCGAGCACGCGGACGAAGAGGGCGATCATGCCCTTGGTGATGACGCTGTCGGAGTCGGCGGCGTAGTGGATCCGTCCGTCGTGGATGGAGGCATCGAGCCAGACCTGCGACTGGCAGCCCTTGATCAGCTTGTCGTCGGTCTTCGCGTCGGCAGGCATCTCCGGCAGCTTCCTGCCGAGACCGATCACGTACTCGTAGCGCTCCTGCCAGTCTTGGAAGAGTTCGAGTTCGTCGAGGACCTGTTGTTGTTTTTCGGCGATGCTCACGTCGCCCGAATGGGAAGGCCGGATGGCGCGGAATGCACGCGGAAACTTGCCGCACGCTTCAAGGCAGGCCTTCAAGGCGGTGAACTTCCGCGCGCAGGTTGGAAATCTCCCGTTCCAGCTCATCGATGCGGTCGAGCGCCTCGCCCAGACGGATCCACAAGCGCTTCTCGGCCTCGAGCTTGGCGATGGTGGCGAGGTGCTCGCGCAGCGTGTAGAGCCGCGCCTCGACCTCCTTCGCCTGCTCCGGGAGCCCGAGGCGGTCCCAGGCTTCGGCGTTGTGTTCCAGCCGGACGAGTTGCGCGCGGGTGTCGTGGTGCCCGTTCCGGATCGCCCGGATGCGCGAGCGTCGCTGGGCGATCGCCTGATCCCAGGCCCGCTGGCGTTCCGGATGGAGGCCGTTGGGGCGGGGAGGGAGGGGGCGTCGGCGGAGGTGGTTGACCCAGAAGTTCTTCACCTCCTCCCGGCTGAGGATGCGGGTGGAGTCCGGGATGGCCGGAAAGTCCGAAGCCGCGAGCGGCAGGAGACCCAGTGCGGTGAAGAGGAGGAGCAGGTGTCTCATCGGGGATGGGACGCGACCATCCCTGGTCTATTCACAATTTCAGCATCCTCGCGGCTTTCTCGACGCTGGTGGCCAGCGAGTCGATGTCCGCCGCTGTGTTGTAGCAGGCGACCGAGGCGCGGGTGGTGCCGGTGACGCCGAACCGGGCCATCAGCGGCTGGCAGCAGTGATGTCCGGTTCGGACCGCGACGCCCATCTGATCGATCAGGGTGCCGAGGTCGTAGTGGTGGACGCCGTCGATCGCGAACGAAAGCGCCCCGGCACGGGAGTCCGGCCCGTAGAGCCGGACCCCGTCGATGCTCGCCAGCGCATCGGCCGCCTGGCGGAGGAGCTGGCCTTCGTGCTCACCGATGGCGGCCATGCCGATCTCGTCGACGAACCGGATCGCGGCGGCGAGGGCGATGGCGCCCTCGATGTTGGGAGTCCCGGCCTCGTACTTGAAGGGCAGCTCGTTGTAGGTCGTGCCTTCGAAGCGCACTTCCTTGATCATCTCTCCGCCGCCGCGCCACGGGGGCAGGGTCTCGAGCAGGTCCCGGCGTCCCCAGAGGACGCCGATCCCGGTGGGGGCATAGATCTTGTGCCCCGAGAAGACGAGGAAGTCGGCATCGAGTGCCTGGACATCGACCGGGAGGTGAGGCACCGCCTGGGCGGCGTCGACGAGCACCCGGGCCCCGGCCTGCCGGGCGGCGGCGGTCATCTCGGTGACGGGGTTGACGGTGCCGAACGCGTTCGAGATCCAGGTGAGGGCCAGCACCCGGGTCTTTCCGGTGAGAAGCTCGTGGAAGGCGTCGAGGTCGAGCACGCCCTGTTCGTCGCAGGGGATCACCTTGAGGTCGGCGCCGGTCCGCTCGCAGAGCATCTGCCACGGGACGATGTTCGAGTGGTGCTCGAGGGTGGAGATCAGGATCTCGTCTCCCGGGCGCATCTCGCCGGCGAGAATGTTGGAGACGAGATTGATGCCGTCGGTGGTGCCGGAGGTGAAGATCACCTCGTCGGGCGAGGCGGCATTGAGGTGGCTGGCGACGGTTCGGCGCGCGGCCTCGTGGGCCTCCGTGGCGGCCCGGGCGAGGTGGTGGGTGCCCCGGTGGATGTTCGAGTTCACCGCCTCATAGTAGTGCCTCGACGCTTCGAGCACGGCGCGCGGCTTCTGGGTGGTCGCGGCGTTGTCGAGGTAGACGAGTGGGCGGCCGTTGACCTCGCTCGAGAGGATGGGGAATTCGGCGCGCAGGATTTCCGGGTCGCAGGGCATGCGGAGGGAAGGGAAGCGTGGCGTGCGTCGAATGCACGGAAATTCCGCCGCCCCGCGCGGGAGAGGTCTTGTCATCGGCCAACGACTTCCCTCAGATGACGAGGTGAGAATACTCTGGTGTCTGATCGGGCTGGCGACGGGGGTGCTCCCGATGGCCGCGGACGAGATGGTGGATCGCCTCATCGATCTCCGGAAGAAGCGGGACGAAGCCGTGGCACGGGCAACCGCGGAGGTCGATGCGAAGTATCGCCTCCAGCTGCAGAAGCTCCTTTCCGAGGCGGTGTCGAACGAAGACCGCAAGGCGGTGGAGCGAATTCGTGCCGAGATGTCGACGATCGGCATGCCGCCCGCCGCTCAGGCCGGGGACGGCGGAGTGGGGCTGGAGCAGATGTTGCTGCGGAGCCGCTGGGAGTGGTGGGCGGGAGCCCCGGGGAAGGAGGGCCTGCGAAAGTATGGCGACATCGGTTTCGCCGAGGACGGCAAGTTGATCGTGCCGGGCGGACTGCGGTTTCTGGTGGGGTGGAAGCTGCTCAAGGGCGACCGGTTCGAGATCAAGCACGTCCACGGCACGAAGTGGCTCTTCGAACTGGATCGGGGCAAGGCCCGGGCGATCTCGCTGAAGGGCAAGGGCTACATCGGCGACAACAAGGAGATCCGGCAGGGGACCTGACCCGATGGCCGCCGGGAAGCTCCTCATTCCAGCCGGCTCCCTCGGCGTCCCTGCGTCCGCGGAGGAACGCTAGGTCGCGTCGCCGGGGAGGTGGTCGACGCAGTATTCGGTGCCGTCGTGCATCGTCCGGAAATCGAGCTCCGGATCGCTGACTTCGGTGCGGCCGCACTCGTTGCAGCGGTGGAAGGCATCGTCTTCAGGGCTTGCCTTGGCTTGGAACTTGCGGCGTCGCATGCCGGCCTCCATGAGTGCCTTGCGGTTGCGAAGATAGGCGGGCAGGACCCACAGGGCGTAGGGGAGAAGGGTAGGTGCGATGACCGAAACGAGTCGCCAGTTGCCGAGTAGCGAAAGGAACATGAATCCGAAGGCAATCCAGGCGAGGACTCGCACTTGAACGGGCAGGATGCCGAGAAGGCGAAACTCGTACTTCGGAAAGAACGTCGCGAAAGCGAAGAACATCGTCAGGTAGAGGTAGCTGCCGACGAAAGGGCTTTGTGGGTCGAGCAGCATCGGCCCGACCGTCATGCCGCCCCAAGCAGTGAGCAGGTAGAGGGTGGTGCGGGTTTCGCCCCAGACTTCCTCCAGCGAATCGCTGATGAGAAAGGCGATGAAGGTGGCGAAAACGAGGAAGAGGATGCTGAGGACTCCGAAGCCAAAGACCCCCATCGGAGCGAAACCGAAGCTGAAGAGGCGCCAGAACTCACCTTCGAGGATGCGACTGCGATCGAAGGCAATGGTTTCCGCGATCCCGGGATTGATCCACGAGACGGCGGAGACGAGCACGCCGAGCATCGCGAGGTACTTGAAGAACCCCGGGATGGCCAGCCAGTGGAGGCGATTTTCGAGGCGTTCCAGCCAGCGCATTCTCGGAGCATCCGGGGAGACCGCCCGAGGGCAAGGAAATTGGAGGCGGGACGCCCTCGTCCCGCAGGCGAACGGCAGCCCGACGCTTCGAAGAACCCCCGCGTTCCCGAAGCGCGTCCGGGATCGATGAGGCTTTCTCTTTCGTGGGACGGGGGCGTCCCACCTCCAACAAAAAAGCCGCTCCCCGTCGGACGGAGAGCGGCTTTGAAAATCGGGATCACATCCCCGGCAGCTCGATGAAGCCCTCGAGCTTCCGGATGCGGGTGGGGTGGCGCATCTTCCGCAGGGCCTTGGCCTCGATCTGGCGGATCCGTTCGCGGGTGACCTGGAACTGGCGTCCGACCTCCTCAAGGGTGCGGCTGTAGCCGTCCTTGAGGCCGAAGCGCTGCTCGAGCACCTCGCGCTCGCGCTCGGTGAGCGTGCAGAGCACGTCGCCGATCTTCTCCTTGAGCATCGCGAAACCGGCCTCCTCCATCGGGTTCTCGGCGGCCTTGTCCTCGATGAAGTCCCCGAACGAGGTGTCGTCGGAGTCGCCGACGGGCGCCTGCAGCGAGATCGGCTGCTGGGCCATCTTGAGGACGGCGCGCACGCGCTCGACGGGAAGGTGGATCTCCTCGGCGATCTCCTCCGGGGAGGGTTCGCGTCCGTATTCCTGGACGAGCTGCTTCTGCACCCGCATCAGCTTGTTGATGGTCTCGATCATGTGGACCGGGATGCGGATCGTCCGCGCCTGGTCGGCGATCGAGCGGGTGATGGCCTGGCGGATCCACCAGGTCGCGTAGGTCGAGAACTTGTAGCCGCGGCGGTACTCGAATTTCTCGACCGCCTTCATCAGGCCCATGTTGCCCTCCTGGATGAGGTCGAGGAAGGAGAGGCCGCGGTTCGTGTACTTCTTGGCGATGGAGATGACGAGCCGGAGGTTGGCCTCGACCATCTCGGTCTTGGCCTTGAGCGCCTCGCGCAGCCAGTGGCGGAGGTTCTTGTTGGTCTCGTCGAAATCCTCGGCGGTATGCCACGAGCGCTGCTGGAGTTCGCGCACCTTGGTTTCGAACTCCTTGTTCTTGGGGCTGGAGCTCAGCTTGCGGCCGTACTTCCAGAATTTCGCCTGGAAGTCCTCGACCTGCTCGCAGAAGTCCTCGGTGACCTTCTGCTTGAAGTAGAAGCGCGAGTAGACGCGGTGCAGGGTGGTGAGGTTCTTGGCAAACTTCTCCTGGAGCTTCTTCTTGCCGCGGGGGGCCTTGGCCGAGAGCTGGCGGAAGATCGTGTCGTTCTCGTCGTGGAGCGTGCGGAGCTGGTCGCAGAGCTTGGGCAGGCTCTTCATGTAGCGCTCGCGCGACTCGATCTTCTTGTCGAGGATCACGCGGTCGAAGCGCTCCTTGCCGCGGGTGAGCTTGTCGGCGAGCTCGAGGTAGCTGTCGGCGACGAAGCCGAACAGGTGGAGCTGCTTGGCGACCTCGATCTCGGCATCCTCGATGCGCTTGGAGATCTCGACCTCCTGCTCGCGGGTGAGCAGGGGGACCTGGCCCATCTGCTTGAGGTACATCCGGACCGGGTCGTCGAGAATGTCGAGCTTCTGGTCCTTGGTCTCGGTCGCCTCGTCATCGCCCGACTCGCGCTTCTTGTCCTTGAAGCGGTCGACCTCGGAGGCGTCGATGATGTCGAACTCCATGTCCCGGAGCTGCTGCATGATCGCCTCGACATCCGACGGCTCGACGAGGTCGTTCGGCAGGATGTCGTTGATGTCGTCGTAGGTGAGATACTCCTGCTCCTTGGCGAGCTTGATGAGTTCGCGGATCTTCTCCTGGATCTCCGGGGTGTCGATCCGGCGCTTGCCCGTCTTCTCGGAAGCCGACTTCGCCTCCGACTCCGCGGCGGCTTTCGGGTCCTCGGCCTTGGCGGCCGCGGCCTTCTTGGTGGAAGTCTTCGAACCCGAAGACCCGGCCTTGCCGGTGGCGGGCTTCGCCTTCTTCGGAGCCGCCTGCTTTTTGGCGGGGGCTTTCTTCGCCGTCTTCTTCGCGGGAGCCTTCTTGGCGGCCTTTTTCGCGGGCGCCTTCTTCGCCGGGGCCTTCTTGGCGGCTTTCTTCTTCACCGCTTTCTTCGCGGCGGCCTTCTTGCGGGCGGGCGCCTTTTTGGCGGGAGCCTTCTTTGCGGCTTTCTTGGCTGCCGATTTGCGGGCCGCCTTCCTGGCGGTTTTGGTGGCTTTCTTCGAGGACATTAGCGGGACGATGGAGACGCCGGGATAGACCTCCCCCATTATAAGGGCGGATCTACCTTCGGCGGAAACGCGGGCGGAACATTTCCGGACCCACCGCCACGGTCAAGGTTTTCTTTCATCCCGAAACCCCTCTTTTTTCCAAGGTTTTCGGGCTTCACGCCGTCGGCTGCGAGGCGTGAAGCGATCGTTGGTCAGCGCCCTCGCGGGGAGTCCGGCGAGCAGCTCGGCGATCTCCTTGGCGCGCTGGAAGAGCTTCGCGGCCTCCTCCACACCGAGCGTGGGATCGTTGAGCGCGGCCTTGATGTGGGCGTCTTCCTTCTCCAGGGCGAGGGCCGAGGCGTCGGCAAGGGTTTGCGTCGCCCCGCCGACGGGATCGTCGGCCAGGGGTTCGTTGAAGGAGGGCTCGGAGAGCAGGGCCAGCCGGTCCGGCTCGGGGAGCTCGGCGAGGAAGGTGTTCACGGAGGCGGGCGAGGCCGGGTCCGGCCGGCTCGAGAGGATCGCCTGGAGAATCCCGACGCCGTCGAGCTGGTCCTTGAGCTCGTGCAGCGTCTCGAACTGCTCGCCGAGCCAGTCGCGGGCCTCGGCGGAGTGCAGTGCCAGGGAACACAGCGCGCCGATGCGTCGGTCGAGGGGGGTGGGATCGGCGACGGCGGGGGCGGCCTTCGCCTCGCGGTCCTCGAAGCGCCGTCGCCGCGGGTTTCTGGCGGCCTGACGGGCGCGGCCGACGGCGGCCTGGAGGTCGGGCGCGCCGATGCGCAGTCGCGTGGCCAGGTGCTGGATGAGGGTCTCGCGGGAAACGTCGTCGCGGATGACGGCGAGCTGGGCGGCGGATTCCTCGATGAAGGTCGAGCGCTGCAGCGGATCGGAGAGGTCGCCGGCGAGGCGCAGGCGGAAGTCGAAGAAGCTGCCGGCGCGGTCGAGCAGGGTGCGGAAGGCGTCGACGCCGTTTGCCTTGATGAAGGAATCCGGGTCCTCGCCTTCCGGCATCGAGACGACCTTCACCGCGATCCCGTCGCCCGCGAGGGTGAGAAAGGCGCTCTCGACCGCCTTGTTTCCGGCGGTGTCGGAGTCGAAGCAGAGGATCGCGGTCTTGGTGTAGCGGCGGAGGGTGCGGGCGTGCTGGTCCGGGAAGGCCGTGCCCAGCGGGGCGATCGCGTGGGCGATGCCCTGCTCCTGGCAGGCGATGGCGTCGATCTGCCCTTCGCAGATGAGCACGGCCTTCTGGTCGAGGATGCCCTTGCGGGCCTTGTCGAGGCCGAACAGGACGTTGGACTTCTTGAAAAGCTGCGTCTCGGGGGTGTTGACGTACTTGCCTTCGCGCGGGTTGTCGTCGAGCTGCCGTCCGGAGAAGCCGATGACGTCGCCGTAATCGTTGGCGATGGGGAACATCAGACGGTTGCGGAAGTAGAAGTAGAGCCCGCGCTCGGTCTTCTTGACGATGCCGGCGTCGGCGAGGTCCCGGCCGCGCAGGCCCTCCTGCTTCGCCCACTGAATGAACAGCGGCTTGGTGGGCGCCCATCCGATCCGCCACTTCTCCGCCGTTTCCCGGGTGAAGCCGCGATCCTTCAGGTAGGCCCGGGCGTGTGCGGCCTCCGGGGCCTCGAGGAGCAGCTCGTGGTAGTAGGTGGTGAGCTTGCGGTGAAGATCCAGGAGCTGGCCGCGTCGGCGGCGCTCGGCTTCCTCCCGCGGGTCGAGCTCGCGTTCCTCGATGGTGATGCCGGCCCGCTCGCCGAGCTTGCGGACGGCATCGGTGAAGGGGAGACCCTCATACTCGCGGACGAAGGTGATCGCGTCCCCGCTCTTCTTGCAGCCGAAGCAGTGGAAGAACTGCCGCACCGGATCGATCGAGAACGACGGCGTCTTCTCGTTGTGGAACGGACAGAGCGCCTGGAACCGCGTGCCGGCGCGCTTGAGCGGCAGGTACTGGCCGATCAGATCCACGATGTCGGTGGCGCTCAGCACCTGTTCGACGGTTTCTCGCGGGATCTGCGGCACGGCGATCTGGTGTAGTCCGCCGTGGGGAAGTTCCAAGTTCGAATCGCCGGTCCGATCGAAATCCCTTGCGCCGGAGAAGCCCCGGGTAGGTTGTGGTAGGGAAGGAGGCTGAGGTGGCCTCCGGCACCCGATCCAAGTGATGAAAATCGTCAAGAAATCCGCGAACGGCCACTCCCGTGAGCAATTGCTGAAGGAGTATTTTCTGAACGCCTACCTGATCGCCGTGCTCAAGCGGGTCGGCGAGGAAGCGGGGCGTCTGCGGCCCCGGCCGGCCGCGAAGATGGTCGAAGCCAAGATTCCCGTCCGCTGAGCGAAGGGTTGCCCCGGCGGCACGGGAGGTGCTAGCTTCGCTTCCAATGGGACTGGTTTCCGTGCTCCGCACCGCCCTCGGATGGCTTGAACTCGGGCTGCCCGAGGACGCCCTCCGCGAGCTTGAGGCGCTGGAGCCGCGGGACCGGATGCGCAAGCAGGCCCTTGAGCTGAAACTGGTTGCCCAAATGAAGGCCGAGCGCTGGAACGCCGGTGCCGATACCGGCCGGTTGCTCTGCCTGCGGGAGCCGAAGGAGGCCCGGTTCTTCATCCACGCGGCTTACTGCCTGCATGAGACTGGCGACACCGAGGCCGCGCGCAACTGGCTGATGACCGGGCCGTCGAGCCTGATCAAGGACCCGTTGTTCCACTACAACATCGCGTGCTATCACGCCGTGCTCGGTGAGCGGAACCAGGCGAAGTCGCATCTGCAGCGGGCGTTCTCGATGGACGAGTCGCTGCGGGGTCGGGCGCGGGAAGACGAGGATCTCGCCGCTCTCGACGAATTCTGAGGGCGTCCGGTCGATTGGCGGTTGGCAAGGGGGAGGGGACGGTCAAGGTTCCGCGCATGGGCGTATCTCCGGCGGCACTGGGTGGAGTGCTGGATCAGTTTCACGAGAATTTCGAGGACGACGGCGAGCTCGGCGCGTCGGTCAGCGTGTGGTGGCGCGGGACCGAGGTGCTGAATGAGGGTCGGGGCTGGTGTGAGCGCGACCACAAGCGGAAGTGGCGTGCCGATACCCTGGTGCCCGTTTATTCCGCGACGAAGGGCCCCTCCGCGGCGGCGCTTTTGCTGGCGCTCGACGAGCACGGCCTCGGGGTGGAAACGCCGGTCCGGGAGGTGTGGAGCGGGTTTCCCGTCGGAGAGGCGAGCTTCGGCGACCTCCTCTCGCACCAGTGCGGGTTGGCGGCGCTCGACCGGGCGGCCGATGCATGGAACCACGCGGAGATCGTCGCCGCGATCGAGGCGCAGGACCCGGCGTGGCGGCCGGGCGAGGGCCACGGGTATCACCCGCGCACCTTCGGGGTGCTGGTGGACGAACCGGTGCGACGCCTGGCCGGGATGCCGCTCGGTGCCTTCTGGAACGAGCGGGTGGCGGCACCGGTGGGGCTGGAATTCTGGATCGGGCTGCCGGAAAGCGAGTTCGGGCGGGTCGCCGAGCTTCACCCGGGCCGGGCCCGGGTGGCCGAGAGGGACGCGCGCTTCTACCGCGAGTTCGCGACGGAAGGCAGCCTGTCGTTCCGGGCCTTCCGCTCGCCCACGGGATTCCGCTCGGTGCGGGAGATGAATGATCCGAAGGCGTGGCAGGTCGGCTTTCCCGCCAAGGGCGGGGTGGGCACGGCCAGTGCGCTGGCGAAGTTCTATCAGGTGGCCACCGGCGCCTTGCCCGGTCCCTTCAGCGAGCGGGTGCTCGAGGCGCTCGGCACCCGTCGCGTCGATGGCGACGACCGGGTGCTGATGCAGCCGACGGCGTTCTCCGCCGGCTGTCAGATGGACCCGCTCGACGGGGACGGGGCCAAGATCCGGCGGCTCTACGGACCGGAAACGAACGCCTTCGGGCACCCGGGAGCGGGCGGCAGTCATGCCTTCGGGGATCCGGAGAGCGGGCTGAGCTTCGCCTACACGATGAACCAGATGGAGCTGAGCGTGCTGCCGGGCCGGAAGAGCACGGCGATGGTCGAGCGGCTCTACGAGGCCTGACGGAACAGTGCCAGGCGGCGGTCGACGGACTTGCCGGGGGCGTCGTTGAGCGGGCGGGAGTGCGGGTGGGGGAGGTCGGCGGCCGGCGCGGTGCCGAGCTGTCGGAGGCAGGCGCTGGCCAGCTCGTGCTCGCGATCGAAGTAGGAGGTGATCGCCAGCAGGCCGTCGGGTTTCAGGGCGTCGACGGCATGCCGGTAGAGCCGCGTCCAGACTTCGGGGTCATGCCAGAAGTTCTGGTGGCGGATGAAGATGAAATCGAAGGGAGGGAGTTGCCGCATGCGATCGACCCGCGAGGCGTCGCCGGCCCGGAAGTCGAGCTCCTGCCCCGGCCGGCACGCGGGCAGCCAGCGGCTCCGGGCTTCCTGGATCTCCGGGCCGCGCAGGTCGATCCCGAGGAGAAAGAGCGGGCCCGCGGCCGGGGCGAGCGTCTCGACCAGCAAACCGGTTTCGTCCGCCCGTCCGCAGGCAAGGTTGAGGGCGGCGGGGCGGGCGGGAGGCGACCAGTCGGCGGCGCGGAGCGCGAGCCGAAGCAGCCGGGACAGGCGGGCGATGTCCTCGTCGATGCCGGGGAAGCGGAACGGGCGGGCGGGGCGCATGACCCCGGGTGTCGCGAGGGTGGGTCGGTGGATCAAGAGCGAAGCTTCACCAAACGCCACTTTTGGTGAGGAAGAATTCGGATTTGTCGGTGTCGCGAGGCTTTGCTAGATCCTTCGTCTTTCTCCGACAAACCCATGCCTCCCACAAAGTCCCCGGTCCAGCAGGTCGATTCCGAACTCCTCGATTCGATCATCCACATTTCCAATCAGTTCGCGATCGAGGGGGAGTTTGTCGAAGGCGAGGAGATCCAGAGCGGTCACATCAACGCGACCTATCGGGCGACCTTCGAGGCGGGCGACGGTTCGCAGCACCGCTACATCCTCCAACGGATCAACGAGAAGGTCTTCAAGGACCCGCTGGCGGTGATGCGCAACGTCGAGTGCGTGACCCGCCACATCAACTGGAAGGTGCTGCGGGTGAAGAAGGACCTCGGCGGGCAGACGCTGAACCTCTACCCGGGGCGTGGCGGACGGTTCTGGGTGGCGGGTCCGGGCGGCGGGATCTGGCGTTGCTACAACTGCATCGAGGGCTGCCACACCTACGACATCGTCGAGAACACCCGCCAGGCCTTCCAGGCGGCGCGGGCCTTCGGGTCGTTCCAGGATCTCGTGAGCGACCTCCCGGCGGACGAGCTGGAGGAAACGATCCCGGATTTCCACAACACCCGGAAGCGCTACCAGCGGCTGATGGAGGTGGCGGAGGCCGACCCCTGCGGTCGCGCCGGTTCGGTGGCGGCGGAGCTCGAGTTCGTGCAGCGGCATGAGAAGGACGTCGACCGCGTGCTCGACGGTCTCGACACGGGAGAGATCCCCCAGCGCATCACGCACAACGACACGAAGATCAACAACGTGATGATCGACGAGGAGACCGACGAGGCGGTGTGCGTGATCGACCTCGACACCGTGATGCCCGGCTCGGTGCTCTACGATTTCGGCGACCTCGTGCGCACGGCGGTGAGTCCCGCGGCGGAGGACGAGCAGGACCTGTCGAAGGTGGTGATGCGAATGCCGATGTTCGAGGCGCTGGTCGAAGGCTACCTCGAGAGCGCGAAGGACTTTCTCAAGGAGGGGGAGGCCGAACTGCTGGCCTTCTCCGCGAAGCTGATCACGCTGGAGATCGGGATCCGCTTCCTCACCGACCACCTCGAGGGGGACGTCTATTTCAAGACCAAGCGCCCGGACCACAACCTCGACCGCTGTCGCACCCAGTTGAAGCTGGTCGAGCAGATCGACGCGCAGCTGCCGCAAATGGAGACCTTCGTCCGCAAGGTGTGGCGCGGTCGCTGAGCCTGCCGGAGGAAACGGTCGCCGGACGGGGTGATTCTGCTAG
>JAUIJD010000102.1 GCA_030431475.1 Verrucomicrobiia bacterium
GAGGTGGACAACCACCCGAAGAAGCTGCTCCCGGCCATCATCGCCCGTCTGAAGGTGATGAGCGGATCGATGTCGATCGCCGAGAAGCGACTGCCGCAGGACGGGCGCATCCAGCTCAAGTCCGGCGACAAGGAGGTCGACCTGCGGGTCTCGTCGGTGCCGTCCAACCACGGCGAATCGATCGTGATGCGGATCCTCGACAAGTCGGCGCTGGTGCTCGGCCTTCCGGAACTCGGTTTCTTCTCCGACGACCAGAACACCTTCGAGGAGCTGATCGGCCTGCCGGACGGCATCATCCTCGTCACCGGTCCGACCGGATCGGGCAAGACGACGACGCTCTACGCCTGCCTCAACGTGATCAACCGGCCCGACCGCAAGATCATCACCGTCGAGGACCCGGTCGAATACGAGCTGCCGGGCATCAACCAGGTGATGGTGAAGGCCGACGTCGGCATGACCTTCGCGGCGGCGCTCCGCTCGATGCTGCGTCAGGCGCCGAACATCATCATGATCGGTGAGATTCGTGACGCGGAAACGGCGAACATCGCGATCAATGCCGCCCTGACGGGGCACCTGGTGCTTTCCACCCTTCACACCAACGACGCTCCCTCGGCGGTCGCGCGTCTCGCCGACATCGGCATCAAGCGCTTCCTCATCGCATCGGCGGTGCGGGCGGTCCTCGCCCAGCGTCTGGTCCGCAAGCTGTGCCCGATCTGCAAGGCGCCGGCGACCCTCACCGACAAGCAGATCCGGGCGCTCGGGCTCGACCAGACCGCCATCGCCGAAGGCAACATCATGGGGCCGATCGGCTGCGAGAAGTGCCGCGATGCCGGCTATCGCGGGCGGATGGGCATCTTCGAGCTGTTCCAGATCGACGACGAGGTCCGTCACATGGTGAATGAAAACCTGACCACCTCCCAGTTGCGCCGCCGGGCCCGTGAGCTGGGGATGAGGTCGATGCGAGAGGACGGGATCCGCAAGGTGCAGGCGGGTCTGACGTCGGCGGAGGAGGTCCTGCACGTGACCATGTCCGACATGGACTGATTTCGAAAAACCCGATTTCCATGGATAGCAACCAACTGGTCGAACTCTTCATCAGCCGCGGTCTCATCGACCGCTCGCTGGGACAGGAAGTACTCAACGAGGTCGAGAACAGCGGCAAGGAGGCGGGCGAGGTGCTCGCCGACTTCCAGGTCATCCACAGCAAGGCGGATGTCTGGCCCATCATCGCCTCCGAACTGGGGGCCCAGCAGGTCGATCTGAGCAGTTGGCAGCCGCCGGAGGAGCTTCTTTCCCTGATTCCGGCCGGCACCGCCCGACTGCACGGCGCCCTGCCGGTCAACCTCACCGACGAGGGGCTGCATGTCGTCCTCGTCGACCCGATGAATCCCCAGACACTGGAGGATCTCCGCTTCGCGCTCGATCGCGAGCTGATCCTCGCCGTGGCGCCCGACTACCAGGTCGAGGAAAAGATCAACGCCGCCTACGGGGGCGACGGTGAGGGCATGGAGGCGATCCTCGAGCAACTCGAGTTCGGAGGACCCGATGGAGACGTGAACGCCGCCGACCTCGAGAACGAGGCGAACTCGGCGCCCATCATCCGCTACGTCGATCTCGTCCTCTATCAGGCGATCAAGGAGCGCGCCTCCGACATCCACTTCGAACCCTTCGAGAAGGACTTCAAGATCCGCTACCGGGTCGACGGCGCGCTCTACGAAATGGCGCCGCCGCCGGTGCACCTTTCGCTGCCCATCATTTCGCGCGTGAAGGTGATGGCGAACATGAACATCGCCGAGCGCCGCGTCCCGCAGGACGGCCGCATCGTCAAGCAGGTCGGTGACCGCCAGGTCGACATGCGGGTTTCCTCGCTGCCGACCTACCACGGGGAATCGGTGGTGCTGCGGGTGCTCGACCGGTCGTCGGTGAACCTCTCGCTCGAGGCCCTCGGCCTGCCCGACAGCATTTACGACTACATCGGCGAGACGATCGAGAAACCGAACGGCATCTTCATCGTCACCGGACCCACCGGGGCCGGGAAGACGACCACCCTCTACGCCGCCCTGCGCCGGATCAATACCGTCGATGCGAAGCTGCTGACGGCCGAGGATCCGGTGGAATACGACATCGACGGCATCATCCAGATTCCGGTCAACGACGGCATCGGACTGACCTTCCCGCGGGTCCTGCGGGCCTTCCTGCGTCAGGACCCCGACCGGATCATGGTGGGGGAGATGCGTGACCTCGACACCGCCCAGATCGCCATCCAGGCGTCGCTCACGGGCCACCTTGTGCTTTCCACCCTCCACACCAACGACGCGCCCGGGGCGGTCACCCGTCTCATCGACATGGGCGCCGAGCCGTTCCTGGTGGCGGCGTCGCTGGAAGGGGTGCTCGCGCAGCGCCTGGTGCGGACCATCTGCAAGGAGTGCAAGGCCACCTACGAGCCGAGCGAGGCCATCCTCACCCAGCTCGGGGTGTCGCCGTCCGAACTCGGCGACAAGGACTTCTTCACCGGCAAGGGCTGCGACGTCTGCGGGCAGACCGGCTACAAGGGCCGGGCGGGTCTCTACGAGCTGCTCGACATCACCGATCCGATCCGCGACCTCATCACGGAAAGGGCGCCGACGGTCGTGGTGAAGCAGAAGGCCATGGAGCAGGGGATGAACACCCTGCGCGAGGACGGCCTGCGAAACATCTACCTCGGCAAGACCACGATCGAGGAAGTCCTTAAGTATACCTAAACAAGCTCCCGCATTTTCGAATCGTCATCGGCCCTCCGGGGCTATCCAATCTTCTCCAAGCACTCATTCCAAGAAGACCCATGCCGCAATTCCAATTCACCGCCGCCGATGCCAAGGGCGAGCAGCTCTCGGGAACCGTCGACGCCAACAGCGAGGCCGAGGCTCTCGAGCAAATCAAGGGCCAGGGCTACTACCCGCTCCAGATCGTGGAAGCGGGCAAGGGCACGCTCAAGACGGCCAAGAAATCCGCCAAGAAGAAGGGTGGCAAGAAGGGCAAGGCCGCGGCCGGACCCAAGGGCAAGGCGCGCACCGGTGGACGGATCAAGCCGAAGCAGCTGATGATCTTCACCCGCCAGCTGGCGACGCTGATCGACTCGGGTCTGCCCTTGCTGCGGGGCCTGACCGTGCTGGCCAAGCAGGAGCCCAACCCGGTGCTGCGCGGCACGCTCAACTCGCTGGCCGACTCGGTGCAGTCCGGCTCGACCTTCTCGGAGGCCCTCGCCCAGCACCCGAAGATCTTCAACAAGCTCTACGTCAACATGGTCAAGGCCGGTGAGCTCGGCGGTGTGCTCGAGGTCGTCCTCGTCCGTCTCGCGGAGTACCAGGAGAAGGCGCAGAAGCTGAAGAACAAGATCGTGTCGGCGATGGTCTATCCGGTGATCGTCATGTTCATCGCGGTGGCCATCCTCAT
>JAUIJD010000067.1 GCA_030431475.1 Verrucomicrobiia bacterium
TCGCGTCGTGTTCCCGCAGGAGGCGAATCACCTCCTCGGGCTTGTGTCTCTTCTGTTTCATCGTTTGAGGTTTGGTTGTTACCAAATCCTCTCACTCAAAACGGGCCAGTTTTTCAGGCGGCGGCCATTCCGGCAAGGCGTCGAAACTCTCAACCACAACAAGGCACGTCAGCTGACCCTCACCAGCGCTCTTGTCGCAGACGGTCATGGCGGCTACAGTCCTGCCAATGAATCGCACTGGGCGCCATGAGGGTCGGGCCAGCTGCGTTTCGACGTTCTCGCGGAAATTGGCCTAGCCTTGTGGCTCATGCGTGCTACAATCCTGCCATGAAGGACGCAGTGGTGAGGGCTAGAATCGCCTCCGATCTCAAGGAAGAGGCCGAAGAGGTCTTCGAGGAGCTTGGCCTGACGACGACCGAGGCGATTCGGATGTTCTTGGCTCAGGTCCGGCTGAGACGGGGCATGCCGTTCTCGATTACACTCAACACCGATAATGACGATCTCTTGGTCGGCGGGGCGATGAGGCAATCAGCACTCGATTCCGTTTACGATGACTAAGCCGGGTGAGGTCTATCGGGTCGACCTAGGGATAGGCGGCAAGGTTCGGATGATGGTCGTGGTTTCGCGGGAGGATTCCGACTCGCCCCGGGCGCTTTCGTTGTGTGTTCCGATTACCACCGCGTATCGCGGCTCCGACTACGAGGTTGAGCTTCCATCGAGGCCGTTTCTGCGAACCAAGAGCTACGCCAATGTCCAGGGCCTCCAAGCCATTCAAGACCACGAACTGAGTGGACCGATCGGAACATTCTACGGATCCGCTCTGGATGATTTGAAGCGTGCGCTGAGGTTTGCAATGGACCTGTAGGATAAATCCAACAAGCGAGAACAAGTCGCTGGTGGACGACCCCTGTCAGCGGCTTTGTTGCGTGCTTGCCGCCAGCTTCGGTAGCTGATTGGTTGGACACGGCGTCAGGGCAAGGGGTCGTGTCGCCACGGCTTTTACGTTGGGCGCGAATATCCACGCATGACCGCAACCGATACCCTCGTCGTTCTTGGAGTAGGAGTGGCCGCGTCGGTGGTATGGCTGACTGGCCAGGTTGGTGCGTGGGCTTTCGTCGTCGGGAGAAGCAATGGCTATCAAGCGGGCCGCACCTTGCTTCGGATCCTTGGGTGCGTCAGTCCGTTCTTAGTTTTGGCCGTCACGGGATTGCGCCACGCTGCGGGGGCAGACGTTTCAATGTGGGATTACCTGATTTGGCCCGGCATTCTCCTTTGGCTTGTTTTCCTTTCGTATGCGGGGCTCAAACTCGCCGTTCTGATTGTCTACGATGGCGTGACATCCGAAGAAACAGATCAAAGCCCGGCTTCACGAGTGAGGTGCAACGCTCGCGGACGACGAGGATGTGCCCGGGCGAGGAATCGCCATGGTGCTTGCGTCGGGCTCGCCGACCGAGGCGGGAGGTGATTCGAAGGTCCGGGCTCTCCTCTCCGATCCACAAAGAAAACGCCGGGCGGGATGCCCGGCGTTTTTTTG
This sequence comes from Verrucomicrobiia bacterium, assembly GCA_030431475.1. GTDB lineage: Bacteria > Verrucomicrobiota > Verrucomicrobiia > Verrucomicrobiales > Akkermansiaceae > Haloferula. The sequence continues at coordinate 1,535 of JAUIJD010000067.1, forward strand.
CGTTCTGAAGTAACGGTGCTCCGCGAGCGTCAGTTCTGGCGTTGCTGGAGTTCGTTCATCCGGCGCTCGAGGTGCCGGCCGACATTTTCCGGGAGCTGGGTGCCGGAGATCCAGGTGCTGGCGGCGTCGAAGTCGCGGCGCAGCCAGCCGTCGAGCATGCGGCGGTAGGTTCGGTCGCGTTCGCCTTCGTTCTGGATGCGGGCGATGTAGTCGGCGCCGATGGCGGGATCCTCCCGGAAGGAGTGCCAGGCGAACTGTTGGTAGACGCGGTCGTCGGCATCGGCGGCGTGGGTGTCGAGGAAGGCGGCCGCGGCCCGCGGGTCCTCCATGGCCATCTGGTTGGTGAGTCCGCGCAGCGCGCTGGTGCGGAGGTCGCCCTGAGGGAGGCTCTGGAAGTAGGAAGTGGCGGCGCCCTGGTCCTCGCGGGCCCAGATGCCGATCACGTCGTCCATCGAGCGCTGCGCGCCGCTGCCGGGGTTCTGCACGAGCCATTCGGCGGTGCCGGCCGGATCGGTGCGGGCGAGCTCCTCGGAGACGCGCCGAATGGCGCCGTCCCGGAGTTGCTCGTCGGCGAAGCCTTCGACCCACGCCTTGGCGGCATCGGGACCCTGGGCGAGCATCTGGGGCATCAGGGCCGCCAGGGCCTCGCCCCGTTCGCCGGAGTAGGGCATGGCGTTCATGAGGTCGGTGGCGCGGTAGGGGTCGCTGGTGGCGAGGCCGCGGATCACGCCGACCATCCACGGGTTGGCGCCCTCGCCCTCGTGATTGCTCTCGGCCCAGAGGATGGCGCCTTCCGGGTCGGTCTGGGCCCAGGCGGTGAGGATGGTGTTGCGGGCGAAGGCGTTGCCGGTGTGCTCGCTGGCGTAGTCGAGCGCGGCGAGCGGGTCGGTCTTGGCCCAGGCGGTGAGGACGAGCGAGTAGGCCTCCATGTTGGCCGTCTGGAGTCCCTGCTCGCGCATCTCGGCGATCACGCTTTCGAACTCATCGGCGCCGAGGGAGTTGACGAAATCGAGCCAGGCCTGGGTGCGCGACAGCGGGTCGCCGCTTCGGAGGATGCGGACCATTTCATCGGTCGCGGACTCCCGGTCGAAGCGCGGGGAGGCCTCGCGACGATCGCGGAAGGCCGGACGTCCTCCGGCTTCGGCAGAAAGCGAGGTGGCGGGACGGCCCGGACGCGGGGGCGCTTCACTGGAATCCCCGGCGGCGGTTTCAGGAGCATCGGGGGCGGTGGCGCGTCCGGCAATGAAGGCAAGCGCGGCGGCGCCGACGACCGCGGCGGGCAGGATGAGGCGGGATTTCATGGTGGAATCTCTACGGGGTGGAAGGGGCGGGCTTATCCGGATTCGGGGTCGGGGGATTGACGATGATGCGGGCCCCCGGGCTGTTGCGGACGTAGGCGAAGGCCCAGCCGAGCAGGACCGCGAGCTTGTTGCGGAAACCGATGAGGAAGAGGATGTGGACGAAGAGCCAGGCGAACCAGGCGGGAAAGCCGCGGAGGCGTAGCTTGCCCGACTTCACGACCGCGTGATTCTTGCCGATGATGGCCATCAGGCCCTTGTCCAGATAGCGGAACCCGGGGCGAAGTTCGTGCTTTCGATCGGCGAAGCGGGTGCCCTCGAGCCGAAGCTCTTCCTTGAGCACCTTGGCCACGTGTTCGCCCATCTGCACCGCGGCGGGGGCGACGCCGGGTACGGGACGGCCGTCGATATCGTTCATGCGGACGAGGTCGCCGACGGCGAACACGTCGGGATGTCCGGGGAGCGAGAGGTCGGGACGGGGTTCGAGGCGGCCGCCGCGGTCGGCGGGCTCGACGCCGAGCTGGCGGGTGAGGGGCGAGGCCTGGACGCCGGCCGCCCAGATGATGGCGGCGGCCTCGAGCGTGGAGTCGTCGCTGAAACGGAGTCGCTGGTGCTCGACGCGGCTGACCCGGTGTCCGGTCCAGACCTCGACGCCCAGCGACTTGAGGCGGACGCGGGCGTATTCGCTCTGGTCTTCGTCGTAGGCCTCAAGGATGCGCGGAGAGCCTTCGACGAGGATGATGCGGAGGGTGGAAGTGTCGATGTGTCGGAACTCCCGGTGCATGGAGCGGTGCACCAGATCGGCGAAGGCGCCGGAGAGTTCCACGCCGGTCGGCCCGCCGCCGACGATGGCCACGGTCATCAGCCGTCGCCGCTCACGGGGATCTTCGGTGAGCTCCGCGCGCTCGAGGTTGGCGAGGACGGTGCGGCGGATGGTGCGGGCCTCCTCGAGCGTCTTGAGTCCCATCGCGTGCTCCTCCCAGTCGTCGTTGCCGAAGAACGAGGTCTCGGCACCGGTGGCGAGCACCAGGTGGTCCCACTCGTAGCGCCGGCCGGAATGCCCGGTGGCGACGCGGCCCTCGGGATCGATCCCCTCGATCTCGTCCATCAGCACCGTGACGTTCGGTGCTTTCTCGAGCACCTGCCGCAGCGAGCGGGCAATGTCGGGCGCGGCGAGCGAGGCGGTCGCCACCTGGTAGAGGAGGGGTTGGAAGAGGTGGTGATTGGTGCGATCGATGAGGGTGACCTCGAAGTGGCGGTTGCGGGCGAGCTTGCGGGCGCAGGACAGGCCGGCGAAGCCACCGCCGAGGATCAGCACGCGTTTGGGAGACATCGCCGCCATCGTCGCATCGGCCTCCGGTGAAGCAAGTGGCAGCTCCCGCGGGGAGTGAAAGATGGCTGGAGCGGGCGTTTAATCGATTTTTTCAATCGATCGTTTGACGGGTGCGGGAGATTGCCTACTGTCCGGCACCATGAGTGCGGCATCGACCAAGGCAAGCGGAGGTTCGGCGACGCGTCGCCGGCTTCTGGAAGCGGCGGAGGCCTTGTTTTCCGAGGAGGGCTTCGACCGGGTGTCGGTGCGCGACATCACCGAGCGGGGTCAGGCGAACGTGGCGGCGGTGAACTACCACTTCGGGAGTCGGGAGGGCCTGGTGGAACAGGTGATGGCCCGCTACATCAATCCGATCAACGAGGAGCGCGTCGCGCGTCTCGACAAGCTGGAGCGGGCCGCGGGCTCGAAGGCGGTGCCGCTCGAGGAGCTGCTGGACGCATTCGTCAGGCCGTTCGCGACGCAGGTGCGCCGGAGCGAGCTTTCGGAGCGGCTTTTCTACAAGCTGATGGGCCGCATCCTCGCGGATGAACTGGTGAAGCTGCCGGAAAGCGTCGAGCGCGGCTTCGAGGTCATGCTCCGGCGGTTCCGCAAGGCCTTCGGCAAGGCCCTGCCGGGCGTCGATGAGCAGGAGTTGCTGTGGCGGATGCATTTCACCGTGGGGGCGATGGTTCACACGATGGCGCACGGCGAGGCGCTCTATCGCTTTTCGGAAGGGGCCTCGGGCCAGCCGTCGATGGAGAGCACCCTGTCGCGCTTCATCCAGTATGCGGCCGCCGGTCTGCGCCAGGGCGGCGTGGAACCGGAGGCCAAGGAGGGTCCCCAAGAGGAGTTTCTGTTTTGAGACACCTCGCCCTCATCGGATCCGGCCTGCTGGTGGCCGGCTGCACGCTCGCGCCACCCGGAAGCCGGATGGGCGAGGCGGGTGCGGCGCCCGGATCGTGGTCGGCCACGCGCGAGGCGAAGGCGGGCATCGACGACGACTGGGTTTCGCGATTCGGCGGTGGCGACCTGAAGGCGTTGGTGAAGGAGGCTTACGGGGCGAACGGCGATCTTCGGGCCGCGGCGGCCCGGGTGGAGCGTGCGGCGGCGGTGGCGAAGGGCGCCGGAGCGGCGGCCCGTCCGCAGGTGAACGCGGCGGTGACCGGCACCCGCGACGCCCGGAACTTCATCGGTTTTCCCGTGGGCAACGGCGGGGGCGGCCAGGGTGTGCTGCGATCGATCAACAACACCTACGGGGCGCAGCTCGGCCTGTCGTGGGAGATCGACCTGTGGGGCAAGGTCCGGGCCGGCGAGCAGGCGGCGCTGGCCGACCTGCAGGCGCAGGGAAATGCCTATCGCGGCGCGAGGGCGTCGCTGGCGGCCCAAGTGGTGCGGAGCTGGCTGCTGATTTCCGAGATCAACGGCCAGATCGCGCTGGCCGAGGAGGCGCTCGAGACGCGCAAGGACACGGCCGAGCTGGTGCGAGGCCGCTTCGAGCGGGCGGCCGGAGAGCAGCAGGCGAGCGCGTCGCAGCTGCGGCTGGCCGAGACCGATGTCGAGACCGCCCGGGCGAACGTCGAGGCCCGCAAAGGCGAGCGCGACCGGGCGGTGCGGCAGCTGGAGATCCTGCTCGGGCGCTATCCCGCGGCAAGATTCACCGGCAGTGCCTCGCTGCCGTCGGTGCGGTCGATGCCGCCCGCCGGGCTGCCGTCGGAGCTGCTTCTGCGGCGTCCGGACATCCTCGGTGCGGAGCGCCAGCTTGCGGCCGCCGGACGGCGACGCGACGAGGCGTTCCTCGCGTTTTTCCCGAGCTTTTCGCTCACCGCCAGTGCCGGGCAGAGCACCGACCAGCTCCGGAATATCTTCGACAGCAGCTTCGGGGTGTGGTCGATCGCGGGGCAGGCGGCGCAGCCAATCCTCAGCGGTGGGCAGCTGAAGTCGCAGCTCGAGGCCCGGAGCGCTGAAGAGAAGGAGGCGCTGGCGAATCTCCAGCAGACGGTGCTTGAGGGCTTCGGCGAGGTGGAGACGGCGCTGGCGGCCGACCGCTACCTGGCGGAGCGGGTGGCGGCGATCGACGCGGCTTTCGAGATGGCGCGCGACGGGGCCGAATCGGCTCGGCGGGATTTCACGCTCGGAACGGGGGACGTGCTGACGCTGCTGGCGTCCGAGAACCGGCGCATCGATCTGGCGATCCAGCGGCTGACCCTGCGGCGGCTGCGCCTGGAGAACCGGGTGAACCTGCACCTCGCCCTCGGAGGCGACTACACAATCTAGCACCATGGACGAACCGGAATTCGACGACGATGTGAACTACGAGGAGCGCCGTACGGGGGCGATCCATGCGGTGCTTTCCTTCGTGATCGCGCTGGCCCTGCTGGTCGGGGGGATTGGAATGATCATCACCTTCGTCCTGACCAAGCCGGAGCCGGAAACGAAGGAGGAGGCTGAGCTGGTGCCGACGGTGAGGGTGCGGGGCCTCGACGAGGGAGCGCATCAGGTCGTCATCGCCACCCAGGGGGTGGTGCGCAGCGTGAGGGAGGTGTCGCTGGCGGCCGAGGTGGGCGGACGCGTCGTAGCGATCGCGCCGCAGCTCATCGAGGGCGGCACGGTGAGCGTGAACGAGATGCTGGTGGAGATCGACTCGGCCGACTACAAGGCGGCGCTCGCGCGGGCGGAGTCGGGGCTCGCCGAGGCGGAGCTGGCACTCGCCCAGGAGCGGGCACGGGCCGAGCAGGCGGCGGTGGACTGGCGGAAGCTCGGACGCGGGGAGCCGGGGGATCTGGTGCTGCGCAAGCCGCAGATCGCGGCGGCGGAGGCCCGCATCGAATCGGCCAAGGCCGAGGTGGATCGAGCCCGGCGGGATCTTGAGCGAACGACCATCCGGGCGCCGTTCGACGCCAAGGTCCGGCGGGCGCAGGTCGAGGCCGGGGCGGTGGTGGCGCCGGGCACGCCGGTGGCCGAACTCTATTCGGCGAAGAACCTCGAGGTGAGGCTTCCCTTTCCGCTGCGCGACTTCGGCTATCTGGAGGTGGGGGCGTCGCCGGACTTCACGCTGACCGCCGAGATCGGCGGTGAAACCCAGGAATGGCCGGCGAAGCTCGACCGACTCGAGGGCGAAGTGGAGCGGTCGACCCTTTCCGGCTACGGCATTGCCGGGGTGATGCCGAACGACGCGGGCGAGCTGCCGCCGGTCGGGCTCTTCGTCGAGGCGAAGGTGCCGGGCAAACGGCTCGAAGGGGTGGTCGAACTGCCGCGCGCCGCGGTGCGCGGGCGGAACGAGGTCTGGGTGGTGTCGGACGATCGGCTGGCGAAGCGCGAGGTCGAGATTCTCCGGTCCGGGACCGATGATCTCATCGTGCGTGGAAACTTCGAGGCCGGGGATCAGCTCGTGCTGACGCGGCTGACCGCGCCCCTGATCGGCATGAAGGTGGAGGTGGAGGAGGCGACCGAGGGCTGATCGATGAAAGGAGCGGTCCAATGGTTCAGCCGGAATCACGTCGCCGGCAACTTCCTGATGCTGGCGGTGCTGCTCGCCGGCTTCTCGTCGTGGTACAAGCTCCGCAAGGAGATCTTTCCGGATCTCGAGGTCGATGCGGTGCTGGTGACCGTGCCCTATCCGAATGCGACGCCGGTGGAGGCGGAGCGGGGGGTGAACGTCCCCGTGGAGGAGGCGGTGGCCGACCTGACCGGGATCAAGAAGATCCGTTCGACCGCCGCGCAGAACATCGGGACCATCACGATCGAGGCGGAGACGGGATACGATCCCGGCGATCTGCTCGACAACGTGAAGAGCCGTGTCGACGCGATCGACAACTTCCCCGAAGAGGCCGAGAAGCCGATCGTCGAGGAGATCGTGGTCAAGAGCCCGGTGCTGAAGATCGCGATCACGACCGACGGCGAGACGGACGAGATGACCATGAGCCGTCTCGCCGAGCAGATCCGCGACGACCTGCTGGTCTATGAACCTCCCAAGCCCGACGGCTTGTTCTCCTTCCTGGCCAACGCGATCGCCGGCAAGGCGGGCATTTCCCAGGTCGAGATCTCCGGCACGCGGGACTACGAGCTGTCGATCGAGGTCTCCGAGGAGCGGCTCCGCGAACTGGGGCTGAGTCACGCGCAGGTGGCCGATGCGGTGCGGCGGACCTCCGTCGACCTGCCGGGCGGCTCGATCCGCACCGAGGGCGGCGAGCTGATCCTGCGGGCGCTCGGGAAGCGGTTCAACGCCGAGGAATTCCGCACCGTGCCGGTGGCCACGCGGCCGGACGGCTCGCAGATCCTGCTGGAGGAGGTGGCGACGGTGATCGACGGCTTCGAGGACGTCGATTTGAGCACGCGCTTCGACGGCCGGCCGGCGGTGCTGGTGAACGTCTTCCGGGTCGGCAACGAGGACACGCTGCGGCTGGTCAAGGTGGTCGAGGACTACATCGAGCACGCCGCCGACCGGTTGCCGGAAGGGGTGAAGCTCTCGGTGTGGAACGACCAGAGCGAGTATCTCGAGGGGCGCCTCAACCTGCTTTTCAAGAACGCGGTGTTCGGGCTGCTGCTGGTGCTGCTGGTACTGGCCCTGTTCCTGCGGCCGTCGCTGGCCTTCCTGGTGGCGCTCGGCATTCCGGTGTCCTTCGCCGGCGGGTTGTGGCTGATGCCGACCTTGGGCATCTCGATCAACATGATCTCGTTGTTCTCCTTCATTCTCGTGCTGGGGATCGTCGTCGACGACGCGATCGTGACGGGCGAGAACGTCTACTCGCGGATCCAGCGCGGCGAGCATCCCCAGATCGCGAGCTGGAAGGGAACGCACGAGGTGGGAACGGTGGTCGTGTTCGGGGTGCTGACGACGATGGTCGCCTTCACGCCGATGCTCGGTCTGAGCGGGGTGAGCGGAAAGATCTGGCCGAACATCCCGCTGGTGGTGATCCCGACGCTGGCCTTCTCGCTGCTGCAGTCGAAGCTCGTCCTCCCGGCGCACCTGGCGCTGCTGGCGCCGCACCGGGACGAGGCTCCGCGCAATCCGGTCTTCCGGCTCCAGCGGCATGTCGCCGACGGACTCGAGCGTTTCGTCCGGAAAATCTACCAGCCCGCCCTCGGGTTCCTGCTGCACTGGCGCTACGTGACCGTGGCCGCGTTCGTCGCGCTGCTCTTCGCGACGGTGGGCTACGTCGCCGGCGGACGGATCAAGTTCAAGTTCTTCCCGGAGGTCGAGGGCGACGTGGTCTCGGCGAAGTTCGAACTCGATCTCGGGGCCCCGTTCTCCGACACCGAGCGGATTGCGCAACGGATCGAGGCCGCGGCCGAGGCGACCGCCGCCGAGTTCGGGAAGACCGAGGGGCAGGAGGTGCTCCGGCACTACCTGACCAGCGCCGGCACCCAGCCCTTCATCACGAGCTTCGCCCCCGGCGGGCCGCCCCGCGCGACCCATGTCGGCGAGGTCACCGTCGAGCTGATCCCCGCGGCCGACCGGAGCTTCGGGACGGATGTCTTCATCGACGCCTGGCGCGACAAGATGGGGGATCTGCCGGGGCTGGCGGAGCTGTCGGTCACGACCGAGACGGCAGGAGGCGGCAATGCGATCGACCTCAACCTCACGGGGCAGGACCTCGGGCGGCTGCGCGAGGCCGCCGACTGGGTGAAGGAGGAACTCGGCGAGTACGAGGGGGTGGTGGAGATCACGGACTCCGACCGGATCGGCAAGGACGAGTTGCGGCTGATCCGGCTGACCCCGGCGGGCCGGGCCGCGGGCCTGACGCTGCAGGATGTCGCCGCGCAGGTGCGGGCCGCCTTCTACGGCGATGAAGCGCAGCGCCTGCAGCGGGGGCGGGACGAGGTCAAGGTGATGATCCGTTTCCCGGAAGCCGACCGGCGCACGCTCGAATCGCTCGAGGAGATGCGGATCCGCACCCGGCTGGGTGAGGAGATGCCCTTCCGTCAGGTGGTGGAGTACGATTTCGGGCGCGGGCCGTCGGTCATCACGCGCACCGACCGGAGGCGCTCGATCAAGATCACCGCGGATACGATCGGCGAGACCAACGGCACCGAGGTGTCCGGGTCGCTCGAGGCGAAGACGCTGTCGCAACTGTCGTCGCGGTTTCCCGGGGTGAACTACGCCTACGAGGGCGAGCAGAAGGACCAGGCGGACAGCGTGCGGGAGATCGGCATCGGTTTCCTCGGCGCGCTGATCTTCATGTATGTGCTCATCGCGATTCCGCTGAGATCCTACTGGCAGCCCCTGATCATCATGTCGGTGATCCCCTTCGGCATCATCGGCGCGATCGGTGGTCACGTGCTGCTGGGGATGAATCTCTCCATCATGTCGATGTGCGGCCTGGTCGCGCTGGCGGGGGTGGTGGTCAACGACTCGCTGGTGCTGGTCGACTACGTCAACCGTCACCGGGACGACGGCCCGATCCGCAAGGCGGCGGTGATCGCGGGCGGGCGGCGTTTCCGGGCCATCATCCTGACCTCCCTGACCACCTTCGCCGGGCTGATGCCGATGCTGCTGGAAACGGACATGCAGGCGCGGTTCCTGATCCCGATGGCGGTTTCCCTGGGTTTCGGGATTCTTTTCGCCACGGCCATCACCCTGTTCCTCGTGCCCAGCATCTACCTCATCCTCGAGGACATCCGCGGGCTCTTCTCGAAGAAGCGGAGCACCGCCTGATTTCGCCGCAGGGAGGGTGCATCCGCATTCGGGCATTGCGTGGCGGGGGGATTGCCTCTGGAATGCCGCGCCCGTGGCGGACGCCCGGCAGTCGCATGAACTACGAAGCAAAGATCGCCCGACAGGTCGCGGCCATCCCGCGCTCGGGAATCCGTGATTTCTTCGAGCTGGTGCAGGGGCGGGACGACGTGATCTCGCTGGGGGTCGGCGAGCCCGACTTCGTCACCCCGTGGAACATCCGCGAGGCGGCGATCTACTCGCTGGAGAAGGGACACACGAGCTACACTTCCAATCTCGGTCTCCTCAGCCTGCGCCGCTCGATCGCCCGCTACGTCGACGGCTTTTTCGGCATCGTCTACGATCCGGCCGGCGAGGTGCTGGTCACGGTCGGCGTGTCGGAGGCCATCGATCTCGCGCTGCGCGCGCTCCTCGACCCGGGGGGCGAGGTGATCTATCACGAGCCTTGCTACGTGTCCTACTCGCCGAGCATCGCGATGGCGTATGGGTCGGCGGTCGCGGTCGAGACCCGCAAGCGGGACGGCTTTTCGCTGAAGCCCGAGGCGCTGGCGAAGGCGATCACCCCGAAGACGCGGGTGTTGATGCTGAACTTCCCGACGAACCCGACCGGGGCGACGGCCAGTCGCGAGGACCTCGAAGGGATCGCCCGGCTGTGCATCGAGCACGACCTGATGGTGCTGAGCGACGAAATCTACTGCGAACTCCGCTACGACGAGGAGGAGCACCTTTCCATCGCCTCGCTTCCGGGAATGCGCGAGCGGACCGTCCTGCTGCACGGATTCTCGAAAGCCTTCGCCATGACCGGCTTCCGGCTCGGCTATGCCTGTGCCCCGCAGCCGGTGATCGAGGCGATGATGAAGATTCACCAGTACTCGATGCTGTGCGCGCCCATCATGAGCCAGATGGCAGCGATCGAAGCGCTTGAGAACGGCCTGGCCGACGTCGAGCGCATGCGGGAGAGCTACCTGCAGCGCCGTGACTTCGTGGTCCGGCGCCTGAATGAGATGGGGCTCGAATGCCACTCACCCGGCGGGGCGTTCTATGTCTTTCCGGATGTCCGCGGCACCGGACTCACGAGCAAGGAGTTCGCGATGCGCCTGCTCGAGGAGGAGTCGGTGGCGGCGGTTCCCGGAACGGCCTTCGGGGCGTCGGGGGAGGGCTTCCTCCGCTGTTGCTACGCGACGGCCTACGAGGATCTCAAGACCGCGATGGACCGGATGGAGGCCTTCGTGAAGCGCCTCGGATGAAGCGATGAGCGCGGAGGCGGACAGGCTGCGTCGCGAGTCGCCCACGGTGTGGGTCCGGCGACAGGTCATTCCGTTCGCCATCTTCATGGGCGGCCTGCTCCTGCTGCAGGTGGCCGGAGGGTTCTTCAAGGTCGACCTGCCCAGCCAGCCGTGGTGGCGCCGGGCGCCGGAGTACTGGATCTATCCGCTGCAGAGCATCGCCTGTCTGGTGGTGCTGATCCGCTGGTGGCGGTCCTACGAGTTCAATTGGTCGCTCAAGTGGTCGTTCATCGGGGTGCTGTTCGGGGCGGTGGGGATCGGCTTCTGGATCCTGCCGACGCATCTTTTCGACCTGCTGAGCCTGACCTCCGACGGGTGGTGGAAGTGGTTCGGCTTCGCCCCGCGGCGGGACGGCTTCAATCCGAGCGAGATCTTCTCCGAGGGGGGGACGGCATGGTGGACTTCGCTGGCGATGCGCTTCCTGCGGGCCGCCGTGGTCGTCGCGCTGGTCGAGGAGATCTTCTGGCGCTCGTTTCTGATGCGTCTGGTGATCGACTGGGAGGGCGACTACTGGAAGCAGCCCTTCGGCAAACCGTCGTGGCTGTCGTTCGCGGTGGTGACCGGATTGTTCATGGTCGCCCACGCCCCGGTCGACTACCTCGGTGCACTGATCTACGGCAGCCTGACCTACCTGCTCTGCATCTGGTCGCGGAATCTCGGAGCCTGCGTGGTGATGCATTTCGTGGCCAATCTGCTGATGGGGCTCTACGCGATGGGCTTCGGAAAATACGGCCTGTGGTAAGGGGGCGGAAGGCGGGGTGACAATGACGGACCGCGAGGGTTTCCCGGGGCTGGCCATGATTCCGTGAAGCGTTTAGGCTCCGTCCATGCCGATACAGTTGTTCAGCGAATCCGGCCTGCTCGAGCGGGGTGGCCCGATCATCTGGCTCCAACTGGGGCTGGCGTTCTTCGGGGCGGTATTCGTGGTCGAGCGCCTGTTCTTTTTCCATCGCGCCCGGATCAATGTCGGGGACCTGCTGGTCGGACTCTCGAATCACGCCCGCCGGAAGGCCTACGCGGAGGCGCTCCACGAGGCCGCGCGGGCGCCCGGGCCGGTCTCCCGGGTGGCGCACGCGGTCCTGCTGCGGCACCACATGGACCGCTCGGACCTGCGTGACGTGGCGCAGGAGGCCGGGCAGCTCGAGGTCCCCCGGATCGAGAAGAACATCCGGGGCATTCTCGCCGTCGCGCTGCTGGCGCCGCTGACGGGCATGCTCGGCACCGTGCTCGGCCTGACCGAGATGTTCCAGGAGCTCGGCGACAGCGGTCAGGCGGTCTCTTCGGTGAAGCTCTCGGAGGGGGTTTTCCAGTCCCTGGTGACGACCGGTTTCGGCCTGATCGTTGCGATTCCGGCGTATCTCTTCTACCTCTACTTCCTCGGGCGGGCAAAGCGGCTCTTTCACCGCATCGAGCGGACCGGAATCGAGATGGTGAACATCATCTGTGACTCGCGTGCGGAGACCGGCATCGTCTCGATCCGCGACGAGCTCGGAACCAGCCGGAAACGCAAGGGATGAAGCTCGAGACGACGCTGCCGGACCGGGTCGGTTTCCTCCACGCGGTGCCCATCCTCGACCTGTTCGCGCTGCTGCTGGTGGCGCTGCTGCTGGGCCAGTCGTTTATGAACGAGGCCGGGGTGCAGGTGGAGCTGTCGATGTCGCGCTACCAGGTCGCCCGGAGCTCGGACGCGCCGGTGATCACGCTGACGGAAGGGGAGCCCCCGGTGCTCTGGCTCGACCGCGAACGGGTCACCGAAGACGAGCTGGTCGCGCGTCTCGAGAGCCTGAGGGAGGAGTCCGGCGGGGTGCCGAGCATCTACGTGCGCGCCGACCGGTCCATCGAGTCGGGCCATGAGCGACGGGTGGCCGAGGCGGCGCTGACGGCCGGCTTTCGGGTGTATTTGTTGGGACAGCCCCAGACCGACGAGTGATGTTCCGGGGTCGCCGCCAACTGCAACGGAGAGACCGCGAGTCGGGGCTGGCCTTCAGTTGGCGGGTGCCTGTATCGAGCACCGGTTCGTTCGTGGTCGCGTTTCTGATGGTGGCCTTGGTGGCGGTTGGTCTGGCCACGGCGGTGCGCGTCCGGATCGGAGGCGGCGCCCGCGAGGAGCCCCGACAGGGAACCCTGGTGCTGGTGCCGCAGGACCGTGGGGGCGCGGCGCTCGAGCGTCGCGCGATCGAGGCCGGACCGTTTCCCTCGCGTTGGAATCCGGCGGCCGATCCCGCCTACGTCGCGCTCCGGCGCGAGGCGCTGCGTGCCGCCACCGAGAGCGGCGTTCCCTACCGCCCCCAGTTGGTCGAAGGGGGGGAGACGGTGCTCCCGGATCGGGGGACTCCCGAATTCGAGGGATCCGCGCTGCCGGCGCTGCCGGGGGGCGAGGCCTTGGATCCACCCGCCGGGCCCCGCGAGGTGACGCTGGGCGTGCGGACGCTCGACGGCGCCCCGGGGGTCCGCTTCACGCATGCCGTGCTGGCCTTCGAGGCGCCGGTGGCGGGGGAGCTGGTGGGGCGGCGGTTTGTCGTTGAGTATGATGCGGAGGGCCGGGTTCTGGATGTCGTCGCGCTGACACCGAGGCCGGGGCAGTCGGCGGTGGTGCAGTGGCTTCTGAGGGGCCGGGTGGACGGGAATGAAGGGAGCGCCGGCTGGATGTCGGTGGAAACGGGGGTGGCGCGATGATTGAAGTCGATCTGACGGGCCTGGCCTTCCATGTCATCGCGCTGACGCTGGGATTGGTGTTCGTGCTGGTGCTGGCGGAGCGTCAGCGACGGGCCAAGCGGGAGCGGCGGTCGGTGCGGGACCGGGTGGTATGCCGCCTGTGCCTCGCGGTCTTCGAGGCCCCCAGCCGGGACCCGGTCCAGACCTGTCCGGAGTGCGGGGCGGCCACCGAGCGACGCGGGGCGCGGCCTTTGGGATGAGACTTGCCTGCCGCCGGGGCAGCATCTAAGGACGAAGGCCCCTTCGCGGGGGAATTCACGATGATGAGCGAAAGACGAGTGGTGATCACGGGAGCGGGTTGTATCAGCCCGCTGGGTAACGACGCGGAATCGACCTGGTCCGGCATGAAGGAAGGTCGCAGCGGCATCGGCCGCATCACGCACCTCGATCCATCGCCCTACAACTGCCAGATCGCCGGTGAGGTGAAGGATTTCTCGGCGGCGGACTATTTCCGGAACCCGAAGGACGCCCGCCGGGCCGATCGCTACGTGCAGCTCGCCGTCGCCGCCGCCCGCATGGCCTACGATGACTCCGGGATCGGCGAGGCGGCGGATTTCGATCCGACCCGCGTCGGCGCGATCGTCAGCAGCGGCATCGGGGGTCTGGGCACGCTCGAAAACGAGCATGCGAAGCTGGTGCAAAAGGAGGGCGCCAAGGTCTCGCCCTTCCTGATCCCGATGATGATCGCCAACATCGGCAGCGGCATCTTCTCCATGGAATTCGGACTCGGTGGTCCGAACATGGCCATCGTGACGGCCTGTGCGACCTCGAACAACTCGATCGGCGAGGCCTGGCGCATCATCAAGTTCGGCGATGCCGACGCGATGGTGGCGGGCGGCGCCGAGGCCAGCATTCTTCCCTGCGGGCTCGCCGGCTTCGGCAGCATGAAGGCGCTGAGCACCCGCAACGACGACCCGCAGGCGGCCTCGCGGCCCTTCGACAAGGACCGGGACGGCTTCGTCATGGGCGAGGGCGCCGGGGTGATGGTGCTTGAGGAGCTGGAGCACGCGAAGAAGCGGGGCGCGAACATTCTCGCCGAACTGGTGGGCTACGGCGCGAGTGCCGACGCCTACCATTTGAGCGCGCCATCGCCGGACGGCCAGGGGCCGGCCCGGGCGATGCAGATGGCGCTTCGTCACGCCGGACTCAATCCGGAGGACGTCCAGTACCTCAATGCCCACGCCACCTCGACCGGGCTGGGTGACATCGCGGAAGTGAAGGCGATCAAGCTGGCCTTCGGAGATCACGTGAAGAACGGCCTCAAGGTCAGTTCGACGAAGTCGATGACCGGCCACATGCTGGGCGCCGCCGGCGGGGCCGAGCTGCTGGCCTGCCTGATGGCGATCCGCGACGGGGTGATCCCGCCGACGATCAACGTGGAGAATCAGGATCCGGACTGCGACGTCGATTGCGTGCCGAACACCGCCATCGAGCAGAAGGTGGACGTGGCGCTGAGCAACAGCTTCGGCTTCGGCGGTCACAACGCCTCGCTGCTGCTCAAGCGGTTCGCGTAGAGACGGGGTGGCTCGGATCCCGGATGGGCGGGATCGGTCGCGGAAGAGTTTGGCGGGCGCGACAGCGTCGCGCGTCCCTTTGGGTTGTGGCGCGGGACGCGCGAGGCCACTCGCGCCCGAGCGGCCGGGGGCTGCCGATGAAGCGCTGGGGCCCCAGAACAATGAACATTGTCCCGCGGCCCGGGCTCCAGCCGGGTGAACCCGGCGCTCCTTCGCGCCGAGGCACCGTCCGAGTGCCCAAAGAAAAAGGCGGACCCGGGATCGGGTCCGCCTTTTCTTGAATGTCGTTCGACTCGGTGAAGCGCTCGCTTACGGGTTCTTCGGAGCAGCTTCCTCGGCCTTGGCTTCCTGAGCCGGGCTGAGGTAGCGCCAGCGCACCTTGTGGCGCTTGGGAGCGGTGCGTTGCTTGCGCAGCCGGCGTTGGGTGGGGGACTCGAAGGCGCGACGACGACGCATTTCCTCGAGGATGCCCTCGGTATCCAGTTTCGTCTTGAGACGCTTGAGGGCCCGATCCACGGGCTCACCCTTCTTGACGCTCACTCCACGCATGCTCTTTTCGCTCATTCTGTATTTGGTTCCTTTCGAGTCGGGGCGCGGAGGCTAGCCGCGGAGGAGGCGCTGTCAAGCAAGGAGTGCAGGGACTTGGGGAGAGGGGAGGGCCCTCGCTCGTCCCAGGGGTGGGGCGCTCGTCTGCCCGGATCAGGTCGGCCGGGGGCGTTCGACCCTACCTGGCCGTTCATGTTGAAGAGGTAGGGACGAGCGCCCTCGCTCGTCCTGGGGGTGGGGCGCCCGTCTGCCCGGATCAGGTCGGCCGGGGGCGTCCGACCCTACCTGGCCTTTCATGTCGAAGAGGTAGGGACGAGCGCCCTCGCTCGTCCTGGGGGTGGGGCGCGCCCGTCTGCCCGGACCAGGTCGGCCGGGGGCGTCCGACCCTACCTGGCCGTTCATGTTGAAGAGGTAGGGACGAGCGCCCTCGCTCGTCCTGGGGGTGGGGCGCGCCCGGCAGGCCGGATCAGGTCGGCCGGGGCGTCCGACCCTACCTGGCCGTTCATGTCGAAGAGGTAGGGACGAGCGCCCTCGCTCGTCCTGGGGGTGGGGCGCCCGGCAGGCCGGATCAGGTCGGCCGGGGCGTCCGACCCTACCTGGCCGTTCATGTTGAAGAGGTAGGGACGAGCGCCCTCGCTCGTCCTGGGGGTGGAGCGCCCGTCTGCCCGGACCAGGTCGGCCGGGGGCGTCCGACCCTACCTGGCCGTTCATGTTGAAGAGGTAGGGACGAGCGCCCTCGCTCGTCCTGGGGGTGGGGCGCCCGTCTGCCCGGATCAGGTCGGCCGGGGGCGTCCGACCCTACCGGAAGACCACGCCCATCGGCGGATCTCCGGAAGGGATGAGGGTCGAGGCGCTTACGCTTCTCGACCGCAGCATTGACCTCGCTCCGCTCGCCCCATGCCGGTGAGCGGATCTCCTCCTCCGGAGATCCGGAAATGTTGATGGTCGAGGCGCTTACGCTTCTCGACCGCAGCATTGCTTGTATTTCTTGCCGGATCCGCAGGGGCAGGGGGCGTTGCGGCCGACCGTCTCGAGGTTGAAGCTGGGCTTCCGTTTCGGGAGGTTGAGCTTGAGGTTCCCCTTGCCGGCGGCTCCCGCCTTCTCCGGGTCGATGTTCCCGGAGCTGCCAGTGGTGGCCATGTTCGCCTGGCTGAGGGGGCTTCCGGCGCTCTGCATCTGCATCTGCTGCGAGTGGAGCTGCTGAAGGTATTCCTCGATCTTCGAGGCCGAGCGGAAGAGGTTCTGGAGCGCTTCCTGGTCGATCCCCGCCATGAGGGTTTCGAAGAGCTTGTAGGCCTCGTTCTTGTACTCGACGAGCGGGTCCTTCTGGCCCTGGGCCCGGAAGGAGATGCCCTCGCGCAGGGCGTCCATGTTGTAGAGGTGGCCCTGCCACTGCTTGTCGATGGCGACGAGAATCATGCGACGTTCCTCGCTCTCGATGATCTCCGGCGGGAGGTTGGCGACCCGGATCTCGTAGGTCTCCTTGACCCGCTTGATGAGGAGCTCGGAGATCTCCTCGGCGGAGCCGCTTTCGATGTTGAAGTCGCTCTCGTCGATGCGGATCGGCAGGGTGGTGTTCACCCAGGCGATCAGCTCGTTGTAGTCGGGCGACTCCTCGTCGCGGCCGCTGAGGAATTCCTCGACCCGCTCGGGAATCACCTTCTCGATGATCTCGTTGACCAG
>JAUIJD010000103.1 GCA_030431475.1 Verrucomicrobiia bacterium
CGGTGCGGTTTTACGGGACAAGACGCGCAGCCGAATGACGGAACTTCTGATCGAACCCGCCCGCCGAAGCGGATGCCAGGACCTGGACAAACTTGAAGAGGTCCTGGAGTCCGCGACCCAACGTCAGCGATCGCCCATCGACGACCTGCTCGACGCCGGGGTGGTGGACGAGGAACCCTACATGCGGGAACTCGCCGACGCGATCGGCATGGAGTGGCTCGAAAGCATCCCCGCGCCGGAAGCTCCGCTCCCGTTGCGCGAGGCCTGCGGGCCGCGGATTTCCCTCAAGTACCGGCTCCTGCCCGTGGAGATCCTCGGCGATGAGGAGAATCCTAGGCTGAAGCTCGCCACCTTCGATCCGTTCAATCTCGTCGCCCGTCAGGCGGTCGCGCAGGAAATCCAGATGCCGGTCGAGTGGTGCATGGCATCCCGCCGGCGCATCCACGAATCGGTGCGGCGGCTCTACGGGGTCGGCGCCGATACCTTCGAGCAGATCCTCGAGGGGCGGGAGATGGACTTCGCCAACCTCGAGACCGCCGATGAGGCGAACGTGATCGACGACGACGAGGATGAAGAGGCCAGCGTCGTCAAGTTCGTCAACCAGATCATCCGCGAGGCCCTCGACCAGCAGGCGACCGACATCCACGTGGAACCCCTTGCCGACAATCTGCGCATCCGCTACCGCATCGACGGCCGCCTGGTCGAAGTGACGGTTCCGGAGAACATCAAGGCGCTCCAGAGCTCGGTGATCGCGCGCTTGAAGATCATGTCCCGGCTCGACATCGCCGAGCGCCGCCTGCCGCAGGACGGCCGGATCAACCTTTCCTTCGAAGGCACCACGATCGACGTCCGCGTCGCGACGGTGCCGACCGTCGAGGGCGAGAGCGTGTCGCTGCGTCTCCTCAACCAGCAGCGCTTCAACGTCGAGCGCCTGGGGATGGAGCCTTTCGTGCAGCAGAAGATCCTCGATCTGCTCGATCTGCCCAACGGCATCATCCTGATCACCGGGCCGACGGGTTCGGGTAAGTCGACCAGCCTCTATTCCTTCCTCAGCGAGATCAACCGGCCCGACCAGCGGATCGTGACCATCGAGGACCCGGTTGAGAACAAGCTGCCGGGGGTGATGCAGATCGCCGTGAAATCGGACATCGGCCTGACCTTTGCCGCCGGACTGCGGTCCATCCTCCGGGCCGACCCGAACATCGTGATGATCGGCGAGATCCGGGACCTCGAGACCGCCGAGATCGCGATCCGGGCCTCGCTCACCGGTCACCTTGTCTTCTCCACCCTTCACACCAACGACGCGCTCGGCGGGATCAGCCGACTCACCGACATGGGCGTCGAGCCCTTCCTGGTCTCGGCCGCGGTGCGGGCATTCCTCGCGCAGCGCCTCGTGCGGAAGTTGTGCGACCACTGCAAGGTGCCGCGGGACGTCAGCGACCAGGACCGTCGCGATCTCGGCATCCCGATGAACATCGAGGGTCAGGCGTATTCCTCCGCGGGATGCGATCGGTGCCGGGACACCGGGTTTTCCGGCCGACTGGCGATCTACGAGGTGGTGGTCCTCAGTCAGCCCATGCAGGAACTCGTCGCCCACAGCGCCCAGGCCCCGGAGATCCGGGCCCAGGCCGTCAAGGACGGCTATGTGCCGATGCGCGGCTACGGATGGTACAAGGTGATGCAGGGGATGACCACGATCGAGGAAGTGATCTCGGTGACCTCGACCGACGCGGGAGGACAGTAGCAGCATGCCGGCGTTCACTTACAAAGCGCTCGGTCCCGGCGGGGCCGTGCAGACCGGAAAACTCGATGCGGGCGACCGCAATGAGGCGCTTCGCTTGCTCGACCGGAAAGGCCTCCAGCCGGTCTCCATCAAGCAGAGTGCGGCCGAGGTGCCGAGTCGGAACGAGAGGCGCAAGCCGCGGGAAAAGGCCGCCAGCTCGTCCGGCGTCGAAACCAATTCGGAGGGACAGATCAAGCTGAAGCAGCCCGAAGTGGTGCTCTTCACCGAGGAACTCGCCGACATGCTGGCGGCGGGCCTCCAACTCGAGCCGGCTCTGCGCTCGATGGAGAACCGACAGGAGCTCGGCTCCCTCAAGGAGGTGGCCCAGCGCATCCGGCACATGGTCCGCGACGGCAACAACTTCTCGGTCGCCCTCAAGCGCACCAGTCCGAGCTTCGGACCGCTCTACTGCTCGCTCGCCGCGGCCGGCGAAGCGTCCGGTGCCCTGCATACGATTCTCAATCGTCAGGCCCACTACCTCAAGACACTCTCGGAACTGCGCTCGCGCCTGCTGCTGGCGATGATCTACCCCGCGTTCCTGATCCTCGCGGTGGTCGGCGTGGTGGTGATCTTCGTCACCGTCCTCATTCCCCAGCTCACCCAGCTCATCGAAACCACGGCAGGGGGCAAGCTCCCCGGGCCGATCGTCGCGCTGGTGGCCGTGACCGATCACTTCAGCGAGTTCTGGTATGTCTATCTGATCCTGCTGGTCGCCGGCGGCCTGTTCTTCAAGGCGTGGAAGGACAACGAGGCCAACCGTCCGACCTGGGACCGGATGAAGCTCAAGATCCCGCTCGCGGGGCGGGTGATCTCGAGTCGTTTCTACGTCCAGTTCCTCGAAACCATGGCCAACCTGGTCGGCAACGGCCTGACGCTCCTGAGGGCCCTCGAGTTGGCCCGGGACGCCACCCAGAACCAGTCGCTGCGGAGCTCTCTGGACGAGGTGATCGAGCAGGTCGGGGACGGGCGCTCGCTCTCGAAGGCGATGATCCGGACCGGCAACTTTCCGGACCTCCTCATCGACATGGTCGCCGTCGGCGAGCAAACGGGGAAGATCGACCAGTCGCTCCGGCGTGCCGCCGAGCGCTACGACAAGGAGCTGAACAACGACCTCAGCCGGATCATGGCGCTCATCATGCCGGTGATCCTGATCGTCATGGCGATGGTAATCGGCTCGGTGGTCTACCTGATGATCAGCGCGATCTTCCAGACGATCTCGAACCTGAACTCGCGATCGTAGGCAAATCTACGAATAAATAGCCGAGTTCCGCGTCTCACGTCCATGATGAGAGCGATGTGGCTGATGTTGGTGCTGGTGCTGCTGTGGATTTCCAAGGCGGGAGCCGCGGAGCTGACGGAAGACACCGCCCGCCGCCTGATCGCGGAGGCCATCGAGATCCGCGAAAACGGGATCAAGGTCGCCAACATCGTCGAGGGCTCGAAGCACACCGAGGACGGCTTTGAGTTCAAGACCGTGATGCGGGTGACGGCCGTCCACCCCGTGGTCGGCGACAAGGGACTCGGCC
>JAUIJD010000007.1 GCA_030431475.1 Verrucomicrobiia bacterium
AGCTGCTGGGCTACGACCGTCTCGGCTACGAGGAACTGCTCGGGCCGGTCAACGAACTGCTCTCGCTATGGAGCCTGTGGAAGAACCTCTACCACGTGAGCATGGAGCAGGTCAGCAAGACGCGGGAGGGCAGCCGCCAGGTCCGGCGTCATGCCAAGCGCAGCCGCACCCCAGCGCAGCGCCTGGAGAGTAGCGGGCAACTGACCGAGGAGCAGAGGGAGCGAATCGCGGCCTGGCGTGAGTCGAGCAACCCGTTTGCGATGAAGGCGGAGATCGAGCGCCGTCTCGCCGAGGTCTGGCAACTCCGAGAACGCCTCGAGGCGGCCGAGGCCGGGGGAAGCGACCTTGCGGGTGAAGGTCCTCCTCCGCTACGCTCCGTCAGCCCTTCACCCGCAAGGAAAACCACCAACAACCAAGACGTCATGGTGTCCGCAATGTGAGGCAATGGGCGCTCACCCGAGCCAAAGGCTTCGGTGTCCTGTTTCAATGAGGCAACAGGGTCACGCCTGGGCGAGGACCTTGTCGACGATGCGCTTCGGATTGGGAAGCTGCTCGTTCTCGACGTGGGGCGAGTAGATCGCCGGGGCGTCGAGGGTGGTGACGCGGGTGATCGGGGCGTCGAGATGGTCGAAGGCGTGCTCCTGGATCAGGTGCGAGACCATCGCGGAGACGCCGCCGAAGCCCTTCGACTCGTCGACCAGCACGGCGCGGTTGGTCTTGCGCACGGTCTCGAGGATGGCCTCCTGGTCGAGGGGACGGATCGAGCGAAGGTCGAGGACCTCGGCGTTGATGCCGTGTTCCTCCTTCAG
Source organism: Verrucomicrobiia bacterium (assembly GCA_030431475.1). Taxonomy (GTDB): domain Bacteria; phylum Verrucomicrobiota; class Verrucomicrobiia; order Verrucomicrobiales; family Akkermansiaceae; genus Haloferula. Next base: position 810 of record JAUIJD010000007.1, read on the forward strand.
CGTTTCCGCGGCGGCCAGGCAGTGGATCACCGACCGGCCGTGGGCGATGAGCGAGATGTCCGAACCCTCGCGCTTGAGGTCGGCCTTGCCGAGCGGGACGACGTGGTCGCCGGCGTCGGCTTCCGGGACCTCGCCCTCGGTGCCGTAGAGCAGGGTGTTCTCCATCACGTAGACCGGGTCGTTGTCACGGATCGCGGCCTTCATCAGGCCCTTGGCGTCGGCCGGGGTGGCCGGGGCGCAGACCTTGAGGCCGGGGAAGGCGGCGAACAGGCCCTCGGGAATGTGCGAGTGGGTGGCGCCGACGTTGGTGCCGCCGTTGGCCGGGCCGCGGACGACGATGGGCACGTTGATCAGGCCGCCGGACATGTAGCGCACGCAGGCGGCGTTGTTGACGAGCTGGTCGAAGGCCACCGAGTGGAAGGACCAGAACATTAGCTCCATCACCGGGCGGATGCCGAGCATCGAGGCGCCGATGCCCATGCCGATGAAGCCGGCCTCGGAGATCGGGGTGTCGACGATGCGCTTGCAGCCCCATTTCTCCCAGAGGCCTTCGGTGACCTTGTAGGCGCCGTTGTACTGGGCGACCTCCTCGCCCATGACCACGACGTTCTCGTCGCGGGTGAGTTCCTCGTCGAGGGCCTCGCGGATCGCGTGGCGGTAGAGCATCTTGCGGGACATCGGTGAATCGTCGGTTGAACTACTACGTTTGCCGTAGATATCAGTCGTTGAAGAAATGGCGGCCGATCTTCGAGGCCTCGGTGTCGTTGTCGGACTCCCAGTAGACGTCGTCCATGATGGAGTCGACGGTGGGGGCCGGGGCGTTCTCGGCGAACTCGATGGAGTCGGCGGCCTCCTTCTTGGCGGCATCGTCGATCTCCTTGGACTTCTCCTCGGTGAGCACGCCTTCGTCGAGGAGGCGGTGTTCCCAGAGGCGGATGGGATCGTGGTTCTTCTTGTAGTTCTCGATCTCGTCGGGCGTCCGGTACTTCTTGGCGTTGGCGTCGGCGACGCTATGACCGTAGTAGCGGTAGGTCGCGATCTCGATGACGCTCGGCTTCGACTCCTTGCGGGCGCGCTCCATGGCGATGTTCGCCTTGGCCCGGACCTGATAGAGGTCGGAGCCGTCGATCAGGTCCCATTCCATGTCGTAGCCCTCGGCGCGTTGGGCGAGGCAGCCGCGGAAGGAGGAGGAGCGCTTCTGCGAGGTGCCCATCGAGTAGCCGTTGTTCTCGATCACGAAGACCACGGGGATCTCGAACAGGGCGGCGAGGTTGAAGGATTCGTGGACGGCGCCCTGGTTGACCGCGCCATCGCCGAGGTAGCACAGGGCGCATCCTTCCAACTCCTTGTATTTCAATCCATAACCAAGACCGAGGCCAAGCGGGGTCTGGCCGCCGACGATGCCGTGGCCGCCCCAATAGTTCTTGTCGGGCGCGAAGTAGTGCATCGAGCCCCCCTTCCCCTTCGAGCAGCCGCTGGCCTTTCCGTAGAGCTCGGCCATGCATTCGTTCATGCCCATGCCGACGGCGAGCGCGTGGCCGTGGTCGCGGTAGGCGGTGATGAAGTGATCGTGCTCGCCGCGCAGCGAGATGGTGCCGACGGCCACCGACTCCTGACCGATGTAGAGGTGGAGGAAGCCTCCCATCACCCCCTTGTTGTACATTTTCAGGGACGCCTGCTCGAAGCGGCGGATCCGGGTCATCTGACGGAACAGCTCGATCTTGTCATCGGCGCTGAGGCTCTGGTTCACCGGCGAGCCGGCAAAATCGAGTTTCTGGGAGTCTTCGGACGCGAAGGACATGGTCGAGGCGGCAATAGATGAGGTTCGGTGAGACGCGCAAGCCTTATCGACGAGGCATCGCGGGCGCGGCGGAGGTCGCGACCTCGGGGGTCCACGAGCGGCGGGCGGCGAGGAAGAGCGCGGAGAAAAGGAGGTTGGCCGCCACCAGATTGCGGAGGAAGGGCCAGGTCGGCCCGAGGCTTTCCGGTCCGGTCCACTGCGCCTGGATGAAGCCGGTCAGGTTCTTCGCGTAGAGCGGGTCGCCGAGGAAGGAGACGGTATTGGTCAGGAAATAGAAGAGGCCGGCGGCCGCCAGTGAGCCCCCGAGGACCGGGAGGGCGCCGGGGTGGCGGCGGAGGAAGAGGCCGAGGCCGACCGAGGCGCTGAGTCCGACCAGCAGGCTGAGGTGGTGGGGACCGACGACGTCGTAGCCCTGGACCAGGCTGACGAGCGGATCGGTGAGGGCCCAGGCACCCAGCGGGAGGAGCCAGGCTTTCGCGCCGCGGAAGAAGACGAGGCTGCAGAGCAGCAGGGCCGGCAGCGGGGAGAAGTTCGGCAGGGTTCCCGCGGCGCTGATGAAGCGGAAGCCGACGAGCAGGGCGACGAGGAGAAGAGCGGCGATCCAGGATTGGCGCATGCCCCTTCCCTGCCGCACGAGCGCGGTCGGTGCGAGTCGAAAATGTTGCCAATCCAAGGGGAGCAAGGCATGCAGGGGTCATGGATTGGGATGGATGGACACGGCTTGCCTGGGAGGCCCGGGAGCGGGCGCACGCCCCGTATTCCAAATTCAAGGTGGGGGCCGTGGTCGTTGGGCCCGGCGATCGGGTCTTCGGCGGCTGCAACGTCGAGAACCTGTCCTACGGCCTGACCATGTGCGCCGAACGGGTGGCCATCGGGTCGGCCGTCGCGGCGGGGGTGTCGGAGATCCGGGCGGTCGTGGTGGTCGCCGAGACCGAGGCGCCCATCTCTCCCTGCGGCGCCTGCCGGCAGGTGCTGGCCGAGTTCGGCGATCCGGAGATCCTGCTGGTGGGTCGGCATGGAAGCGAGCGCTTCACCCTCGGCGAGCTGCTGCCCCGCGCGAGCACCGGGATCCTGGATCGGCTTTGATTGGCGGACCGGCCGGGTGGTTCCGGCTTGGGTGATGAGTGGGGAGTGGCCGGTGGTCAGATTCCTGGTGCCGAGCGGAGGGAGGGCATGGGCCGATCCTTCGGGGTCCACTCGACCGGCGACTCCGAAGACCGGGCGGCTCACTCACCGACCACTGAGGCCTCACCACCCCTGCCGGAGCCTCTCACCCACCCCGCCACTTCATGTTCCACGTGGAACATTCGGCGGGCTTGTCTCCGCGGAAACGCCTGCTAGCGTCCCGGCCCCGCGATGTTCCGCTACCCTACGGCTTATGATGTGTTGGTGATCGGTGCCGGCCATGCCGGTATCGAGGCTGCCCTCGCGGCGGCGAGGCTCGGCTGCCGCGTGGCGGTGCTGACCCAGAACCTCGACACCATCGGCCAGATGTCCTGCAACCCGGCGATCGGAGGGTTGGCCAAGGGCCACATGGTCCGCGAAATCGATGCGCTGGGCGGGGCGATGGGGCTGAACACCGACGCCACCGGGATCCAGTCGCGCATGCTGAATGCCTCGAAGGGCCCCTCGGTCCGCGCCCCCCGGACCCAGTGCGACAAGAAGGCCTACCAGTTCCGGATGAAGTGGGTGCTCGAGAGCACGCCGGGGGTCGAGCTGCATCAGGGCAACGTCGCCGAGCTGCGGGTCGAGGACGATCGCATCGTCGGCATCCGCACCTCGCTGGGGATGGACATCGACGCCCGGACGGTGGTCCTCTCTGCGGGCACCTTCATGCGCGGGCTGATGCATGTCGGACTCAAGAATGAGAAGGGCGGCCGCATGGGCGATGCGATCTCGACCGTTTCCGATTCGCTCAAGGCCCTGGGGTTCCACGTGGAACGTTTCAAGACCGGCACCCCCTGCCGTCTCCACGGACGGTCGCTGGATTTCGAGAAGTGCGAGCGTCAGGACGGCGACGAGCGCCCGCCGCGGTTCTCATTCCTCGCCGATACGCTCCGCAAAGGCCCGGAGGATCTCTTCACGCTGAACGACTGGGCGGATCCGATGTTCCACATGGAACAATTGCCCTGCTGGATCACCTACACCAACCCGCGCACCCACGAGGTCATCCGCGACAATCTCGATCAGTCGCCGATGTACTGCGGCCGCATCGAGGGGGTCGGGCCCCGCTATTGCCCTTCCATCGAGGACAAGGTGGTGCGTTTCGCGGAGAAGGAGCGGCACCAGGTTTTTCTCGAGCCGGAGGGTCGACATAGTCACGAGTACTACGTCAACGGCGTCTCGACCTCCCTCCCCTACGAGGTCCAGCTCAACTTCCTCCGCTCGATTCCCGGCCTTGAGCGCTGCGAAATCCTGCGCCCCGGCTACGCGGTGGAGTATGATTACTGCCCCCCCACCCAGTTGCACCCGACCTTGGAAACCAAGCAGGTCGAGGGTCTGTATTTCGCCGGACAGATCAATGGCACCTCGGGCTACGAGGAAGCGGCGGGTCAGGGTCTGATGGCCGGAGCCAACGCCGCCCTCAAGGTCCTCGGCCGCGGGCCCTTCATCCTCCGCCGCGATCAGGCCTACCTGGGCGTGATGATCGATGATCTCGTGACCAAGGGCTGCACCGAGCCCTACCGCATGTTCACCAGCCGGGCGGAGTTCCGCCTGCTGCTGCGTCAGGACAACGCGGACCTGCGCCTCGCCCCCGTGGCATCCGAGGTCGGACTCGCCCAAGGCGAGCGGGTTGAGCGCGCGCGCCGGAAGCAGGAGGAGCTCGAGGCGGCGAGATCCTGGGCGCGGAAGGCGACGCACGAGGGCGTGAAGCTCGATCACTGGTTCCGGCGCGGGGGCAACGAGTGGACCCTGCTCCCGGAAGAGGTCCGCGGAAAGTTCCACGTGGAACTCTGGCCACTGATCGAGACCGAGCTGAAGTACGAGGGGCATCTCGAGCGCCAGCACCAGCAGGTCGCCAAGATGGCCCGTTCGGAGAACAAGCGCATCCCGGAGGATCTCGACTACACGGCGATCGGTGGTCTCAAGAACGAAGCCCGCCAACGTTTCGCGGAGCTGCGTCCGGCGACACTCGGTCAGGCCGGCCGCATCCCGGGCATCACGCCGGCGGATGTCGCGGTGCTGGCGGTGTGGCTGGAGAAGACGTCGAGGTAGGAGCGCCGATTATGAAATCGGCATCTTCTCTTGGCGCGGGAAGCCAAGGGGATTTTCTGAGGGGTCGCACTGTCCCGAATCCCGCATCGCGCTCAGGCCTGACGGAAGATGCCGGTTTCATAACCGGCGCTCCTTCCCGGCTCGCCCTGCGGCTCGCGCTTCGCGATCGGTGGCAAGAGGATCCGCGTCCTTGGTTTCGGACTTGGTGATGGAATGGCTTCCGGTGGACCGCATCGACACCCGGAGATCATTTCGCTACAGCACCCCCGATGAGCCGCCCATGGTATCGATCACGATCGTTGTGGCTCGGCACGCTCGTGGTACTTTTCCTTCTTTGGGCGTGGTGGGATTCGACCCGTTGCGAAACTCAGATCTATCTGTGCTCCGACGCCCTGCAGATCGTGCATGCACGCGGAGAGGTCTGGGCTCTCTGGTACGAAGATCTCGGAGATGAGGACGGGTGGTACCTCCATGTAGAGCGGAATTGGCCTTATGGAGATGCCTATACCTCCTGGGAGCCGTGGCTTGAAGCAAAGGAGTATGGTGCCGAGATTCACGTCGTTCGACACCGATCCCTTGTGCTTGGTGCCGTGCTCCTCTGGGTTGCTTTCGTGATGCTTTGGCAACGGGGTCGAAATCGCCGGACGACCCTCCAAAATCCAATGTAAACAAACTGGTCTACCTAACTCGTGTGTGGTGCGTCCGCGGGCGTCGAGGACCTGAAGCCGGCTCTTTCGGTGTCCTCCGAAGATGCCGGTTTGATCATCCATACTCCGTCAGAAGTTTCCTTCCACCCACCCTTTTGGGATCCTAACTGGCTTACCCTCAGGCATTTGCACTAGAGCGAGCGCCTGCTTGGCGGTGATCAGCAGCGCATCGTCGCTCTCGCGGCGCATTTCGAACTCGCACCAGAAGCGGGCGGCCCGGACCTCGCCGAGTTGGCCGTGGATGGTCAGCCAGTCGCCGAGCTTGGCCGGACGCCGGTAGTCGATCTCGGTGCGGGTGACGACGGGGAAGAGCTTGGTTTCCGACATCTCGCGCAAGTCCATGCCCATCTTTGCGGCGAGGCGCGTGCGGCAGGTCTCGATCATCCGCAGGTAGGCGAGGTTGTGGACCACCTGGCCGCAGTCGGTGTCGAAGAACATGACCTCCTCGCGGGTGGTGACATCAATGGCAGCGCTCACGGCGCGAATCATGGAGCGTGACGCTGGCGGGCGCAATGTCCGCTTGTCCGACGGCGTAGAGGGTCCCTACGATGCGGATCATGAGACAATGGATGCTGCTGGCGACGGCGATGGTGGGAACGCTGCATGGAGCCTTCGTCCCTCCCGAGGAAGGATCGGCGCCGTTCCGTCGGGACAAGGTGCCGGTGGATGTCTCGACGATGACCGGCCTTTCCGCCCAGCTCGTGACCCTTGCCGAGCATGCGAACGGCGGCGAGGCCGCCGACGCCCGCACCCGCGCCCAGCTGGTCGGGCTCGCCCTCGCGCTCGATCCGGCAAACCGCCGGGCCCGGGACCTGGTGGAGTCGATGGAAGCCGGCGAGAATGTGGATCCCCCGGCGGACGGGGCGCTCAAGGTGGCGCGCAGCCGTGCGTGGAATCTGCTCGGCTGGCTGGAGCAGCCGGAGGCCGGCGAGGACGGTCAAGCGCTCGGTGCCTGCCTTTCCGACGTGCTCGCCCGGGTCGATCCGGAGCATCCGGACGCGGCGGAGCGCGCCGAGCGGGAGCGGGGCGCCTGGCGCGGCTGGGTGGCGGAGGTGGCCGCCTTCCGCGATCGGACCCCGGAACCGAACGAAGGCTCGGGCGAGTCGATGGCCGGTAATGATGACGATGAGGAGGAGGAACCCGAGGAACCTGAAGGAGCGAAGCTGCGGATCAGCAAGGCGACGGCTTTGGTGCCCCTTTGGTACTACGACGATGACGCCAAGGCCACGGTGCTCCGGGTCGTGCCCCTCGAAGTCCGCGGCGAGGCCCGCGGCGACGGACGCGAGATCCGGATCGAGGGGATGGGCGACAACAACGACGGCTGGCGGCGAGCCATCGGCCAGCGTCTCAGCGCCGCTCTGGAGGCACGCCACGGCACGCTGCCGAAGGGTTTGACCCTGCGCTACTCCCTCCCGAAGGGCGTGGCCCCGAGCTCGCGCAACCATGGCGGCGGAACCGCCTCGATGCTGGTGGCCGCCGATGCCCTCTTCACCGGCGTGGAGCCGGGGGCGGCCGTGCTGGGCGAGGTCGACGAAGACGGCGGGATCGGCCTGCCGGTGGGCTTCTGGCAGACCTTGCGCCAATTGGCGGATCTGAAAGGGGGCCGCCTGATCCTGCCGGCGGATGCGATGGATTTCCTGCCGCCATTGCTGACGCTCGACAAGGCCGAGTTCTTCATCCGCCAAGAGGTGCTCCTCGCCAAGGACACGGATGCGATGCTGACCCTGGCGTCGGGCAAGCCGCCGGAGCGCGTGCTCGAGGCCGAGGAGGCCTTCCGGGAGATTCGGCTGGCGCGCGGGACGCGTTCGCTGGGTGGCTTCGTCGGCTTCGATTCCACCCGCCAACGGCTGGCCAAGATCGTCGAATTCGCGCCGGAACATGTCTCGGCGAGGATGCTGGCCCTGCGGGGAACCTCGCAGTGGCCGCAACGCCTCGAACGACCCATGTATGCCCGCGAAGCCCGCGCCTCGCTCGAACCCATGCGGGAGGCGCTGAGCCGTCGCTGGGACGAACTGAGCATCCGCGAGCTTCAGGAAGCGGAGGAGGAGTGCCGCGATTCGCTCAAGCGCCTCGAGAAACTCTACGGCTCGGTGGCCGACCGCGAGGAACTGCTGGATCCCGCGTACTCGACGGTGAAGACGCTGGCCGGTCTGGTTTCCGACATGCGACGCCGCGACGAGAGCTTCCGGGTCGACCGGGCGGTGCTGCCGGTGGTGCGGAGCTATCGGGAGACGGTCAAGTTGCTGACCGACGAGGCCGGGGATGCCGAGGAGTATCCGATCCCCTTCGATCGGTGGAAGTGATCCGGAGGCCTGCGGGCTTTTGGCTTTCCAAGCCCTGACGGTGGAGGTATCGGACCCGCATGTTTTCTCGCGTATTCCTGCTGTTGATTCTCTGCGTCGGATGCCTGTTCGGTCCCGTCGCGTGGGCGGACGCCTACCGGCCGCCGGACCTTGAAAAGGAGATCTTCGACGTCGAGAAGGTCGAGCTCGACCGCTTCGATCGCTCGGGGGCGGTGAGCTCGCTGATCTCGGTGGGTCGGGATTTCGATGAGGACGACGACATCGACTTCGAACTGCGGGCCCACGCGCTGGGCATCGCGCACCGTCTCGACGCCGACAACGACCGCCTGAAGGACGTGCTCGACCAGCTCAAGGAGAAGGGCGAGGCGATTTCCGAGTCGGCCGACAAGAGCCGCGTGAGCCGGCGTCTTGCCAGTGCGGTGCGGGCGCTGATGCGCAAGAAGGACAACGAGGACAACCAGGTGTGCGCCGCCTACATCACCGACATTGCCTTGCGCCTCGATCCCGAGGGCAGCTCGGCCGACCGCCTCGGGAAGGCCCGCGACGAACTCGAGGAAGCCGGCCACGAGGCCGACTGGAAGGACATGCTGGGTTCGCCGGTCTACCGCCAGCGCAACCCGTGGGAAGAGGAACAGGTGGTCTTCGAGAAGAAGGAGGTCGAGATGCCCGGCGGCGAGGGCGACCGCTTCGCCCAGCCGCAGAGCCGCGTGAACGGGCTGGTCGTCCGCCAGCTCGGCAACGGCAACCTCGCCGGCTCCGCCTCGACCGTGAACGCCACCGCCCTCCGCGAGGAGGACGTCGACGACCTGCTCTTCACCTTCAACCAGGACGTCGGCCCGATGATGGGCGGCTGCCTCGAGGAAGTGATCAAGTTCCTGCGCATCCGCTACGACAGCGAGCCGGACAAGATTCCCAGCGGCTACAAGATCGAGCTCGGGTTCCAGGACAAGTACGTGCCCAAGGACGGACCCTCGGCCGCGACCGCGTTCACCCTGCTGCTTGACTCGCTGTTCTCAGGCGAGGAGCTCGACGACGACTTCGCCTGCACCGGCGACATGACCGCCGACGGCATGGTCCAGCGGATCGGCGGGGCCGCCGCCAAGATCCGGGGCGCGACCAACCGCGGCTGCAAGATCGTCGGCATCCCGCTCGACAACGGCAAGGAGATCGGCGACGTGCTGATCCTCGACGGCATCGACCAGCTGCTCGACATCCAGATCTTCACCCTCGCCGACTTCGACGAGGCCTACGCGGTGTCCCGCGCCAAGAAGTCCGAGGAGGTCGAGAAGACGCTCGATCTGTTCCGCCAGGTGGCCGATGTGGTCCGCGAGGCCGGCGAGCCCGCCTTGAGCAACCCCAAGGTGCAGGAGCGCCTGCAGGCGGTGCTCGACCGGATGCCGAACCACCTTTCGGCGAAGCTGCTGCTGGAGAAGGGCAAGGGCGAGGCCCCGAAGATCCTGACCGTCAGCGGCACCATCAACCAGATCGAGATCGCCACCTCGGGAACGCTCCGCAACATCGGCCGGGCCATCTTCAGCAGCCGCGTCAGCGACGAGGACGAGGAGGCCTTCGAGTTCGACAAGGAAACGGTGACCGACGCCGAAGACGCGGTCGATGAACTCGACAAGCTGGCCAAGGCGATCGATCCGCGGCTGAAGAAGTACCACGCCTCCGTCACCAAGGTCTGCAAATCGGTGGCCGCCGGTCCGGGCGACGACGAGGAGGGCGAGGCCTTCGGCGAGCGGCTCAAGGACGAGCTGGACGGGGTGCAGTCGACCTACCGGAAGCTGATGGAGGATCCCGAGATCCTCGAGGACATGGGCATGTGACCTCGTCCTCGAGGAAGTCTCCGTGCGCCTCGTCCGCTGCCACGAACCGATATCATGAGTGAGGGTCTTCGCCGTCTCTTCCAGCTGGGGGTGGTGTTCGCGGTCGCTTTCGCCGCGGTGTACTTCATCCGCAACGGAAGCGACGGCGTGCGCCGGTTGTTCGGCGGCGCGCCGCCCGCGCATCGCCCGGAATCCTTCACCCTCCCGCAGAAGGCACCGCTCGAGCTCGGAGAGGTCGAGCTGCTCTCGCGGCTCAACGACGAGTATGCCCGGCTGACCAGTGCGGTGGTGCCCTCGGTCGTGAGCATCGACACCACCGGCATCCGCAACGAACGCCTGCTCGACGGACTGGGACGCCAGTTCATCCGGCCGGTGCCGACCCAGGGCCAGGGCTCCGGGGTCATCGTCACCCACGAAGGTCACGTGGTGACGAACTACCACGTGATCCGGGGCCAGCAGCAGCTCCAGGTCACGCTCCACAGCCAGGAGGTCTATCCCGCGACGCTCATCGGCGAGGACCCGCTGCTGGACATCGCGGTGCTCAAGATCGAGGGCGAGGGCGATTTCCAGCCGCTGAAGCTCGGCGACTCCGGTCAGGTGCGCCGCGGTCAGCTGGTCTTCGCGGTGGGCAATCCCTTCGGTCTCGGCGAGACGGTCACGCAGGGGATCATTTCCGCGCTGGAGCGATCCCTGAGCGATACCCAGCCGGGCTTGATCCAGACCGACGCGGCGATCAATCCGGGCAACTCCGGTGGGCCGCTGGTCAACCTGCAGGGGGAGATCATCGGCATCAACTCGGCGATCTACCGCCCCGACGACCGGGTGAAATCGGGCTTCCAGGGCGTCGGCTTCTCCATCCCTTCCAACGATGTCCGCGGGGCGCTCCAGGCCATTCTCGAGCGGGGCCGCCCGATCCGCGGCTTCCTCGGGGTCCGCATGCTCGATCTCGATCTCGACCCCCGTTTCCGCCGCCGCATCGGCTACGCCGGTCCCGGAGCCCGGGTGATGTCGGTGGGCGAGGCCTCGCCGGCCGAAAAGGCGGGCCTGCGGGCCGATGACGTGGTCGTCCGCTACGACGGCGAACCGATCAACTCCATCGCCGAGCTGTTCACGCTGGTGCAGCGGTCCCGGGTCGGGGAAACGGTGGAGATCGAGATCTGGCGGGACGGCCAGCAGCAGACCGTGCGGGCCACGATCGAGGAGGCGCGTCCCGAGGAGGCGGCGCCGGAGGAGGAGGGCGGGGCCGAGCCTGCCGTCCAGCTCAGCCCGCTCGAGATCCTCCGCCGGGTCGGTCTGGTCACCCGCAAGTCGGGAAGTGGGGCCGGGGTGGTGGTCGAGGAAATCCTGCCCGACTCGATTTCCGCCGGGAAGGTGATCGTCGGCGACCGGATCGTCGGCATCAACGGCACGCCGGTGGTTTCGGTGGCGGATTTCGAGCGACAGCTCGCGGCATCGGCCCCGGCCCAGGCGACCGCCCTGCAGGTGCTGCGCGGCGGTCAGCGGCGGCGCGTGACGCTGCCGTCGCTCCCCCGCGACGACTGAAACCAACCCACCGAATGATCCGGCGATTCCGCCGGACCCTTCTCCTGATGGGGCGGGCATCGCGTCGCGGCCGGCGGCGAAAACTCCGGGCTGGGAAAAACCCGGCCCTTCGGCTTCGTTTCCTCTCCCGGACCAGGTCCTCTCCATGTCGCGCTCCCAACTGCCCCTCATCCTCACCGCGCTGGTCGTCGGCGCGGTGGTCACGCTGCTGTTCCTCAACCGCCGCTCGCCGCCGGATCCCACCCCGCCGGTGGAACCGCCGCAGGCGGTGCGTCCGGCGGTCGAGGAGGTGGAGCCGCCGCCGACCCTGCCCGAGCTGACCGAGCAGGAGGTGGATACCCCCGCGACCCCGGCCGACGCGTTGGAGAATGCCGGCATCGGCGTCGCGAAGCGCAACCCCGCCGAGCTCGTCGCCGAGATCGGCACCGCGCTGGAGGCCGGCGACCTCGCCGCCGCCGGGCGCCTGATCGGCGACGGGGCCCTCGATGGCGAAACCCGCGCCCGCCTGAGCGCGCTCGCGGCGTCCGGACCGCTGCGCTTCGCCCGCCCCGATCCGGCGCGCGAGGTCGGGGAGATGGAGATCAACGCCCGCACCCGGTGGGCGCTCCAGCTGGCGGACTCCGAACCCGGGCGCGACCGCATCTTCTTCGACCTGATCCGGGATCAGGGCCGCTGGCGGGTCGACTCGCTGGCCCTGCCGCCCGGCCCCGGCGAGCCGGTGCCGAAGGCGGTGCTGCTCGATTCGCTGGGAATCGCCGACGCCTTCCTGCAGGCCGCCCTGCGGCAGGAGTTCGAGCTGGCGAAGGAGTTCGTGGATTCGTCCAAGGTCTCGGACGCCAAGATCGCGGGGCTCTGCATTCTCTTCGAGGAGGGCAAGTACCGGATGCGCCCGCAGAAGGCCCTGCGCGCGATGTTCCAGCGCGAGCAGCTCGCCGGCTACCTGGTGAACGTGCTCGCCGGGGAGAGCGACGGGATCGCGCAGTTCTCGATGACGCTCGGCCGCGGCGAGGGGTCGCCCGACTGGCGCGTCCATGAGATCAACCTCGACCAGCTCCTCGCGGACTACGCGCAGCGGGTCGGCGGCGGCGACGTCCACTACACGCCGCTGCTCAAGAACCCGCGGGGCGGCGACACCCTGGTGCTCTACTTCGGCTTCGATGCCGACACCCTCACGCCGCGCACCGAGCGCCAGCTCGAGATCGTCGCGGACCTGCTGCGCATCGACCCCGGCAAGAAGCTGACGATTTCCGGCCACACCGACGCCCTCGGCACCGAGGACTACAACGAAAGCCTCTCGGCGCGACGCGCCGAGGCGGTGAAGGGGTTCCTGGTCGAGTGCGGGGTGGCCCGGGATCAGATCGACACCGAGGCCCGCGGCCAGACCCATCCGCGCCGACCGAATTTCACCGAAAGCGGCGAGGACAACCCGCAGGGTCGTCGCGCCAATCGCCGGAGCGAGATCTATCTCGACTTCTGACGCGCTCCCGGACCGCCCCATGAAGCTCTTCAACCCGGTCACCCTCCTGCTCCTCCTCGTCGGCGTGGCGATGGTGGCGTTCGTGCTGCTGCGCGATCCGGCCCACCGCCTGCCGCCGGTCGAATCGCTGGCGAACTACCAGACCGCCGACGCGCCCCTGTTCCTGCCGGAGGACGGCCGTCCGCGGCACCGGCTCCACCAGCTCAGCGCGTGGGATCTCGTCGCCCTGCCCCGCGCGGCCCGCTTCGACGCGCCGATGGGTTCCGAGCACGGCGCGCTGACCTACAACGCGCAGCGCTTCTGGGAAATGAACGAGAAGCGCGGAGGCCACCACACCGGGGACGACCTGAACGGGATCGGCGGCATGAACACCGATCTCGGCGATCCGATCTTCGCCGTCGCCGATGGCCGGGTGCTCTACGCCGGCGAGCCCTCGCCCGGTTGGGGAAACATCGTCGTCGTCGGTCATCGCGCGCCGGATGGCCGGGCGCTGCAGTCGATGTACGCCCATCTCCACCGCATCGACGTCCCGGTCGGGGCGACCCTCGCGCGCGGCGACCGGGTCGGCACGGCGGGCACGGCCAACGGCTACTATCCGGCCCACCTGCACTTCGAGATGCGCGAGAGCGACGGGGTCGACATCGGGGCCGGCTACAGCATGCTGCCGCTCAATCGTCTCGATCCCGGAGCCACGATCGAGGCGCTGCGCGGTGCGGAGGACGTCCACCTGGCCCCGCCGCCCCTGCCGACGGCCCTCGCCCGTGAGGAACCCTGGAACCGGCTGGAGCTTTCCCCGGAGGATGCGGCGAAGCTCGGCGACATCCTCGGCGGCGAGTGATCCGGAGGGACCCCGCCGGAAAAAAGAGGTGCTGCCAGGGAACCGCGGCAAATCCGGACAAGCTACCGTTGCTCCGATCAAGGCCTGGCGGGATTCACCTGCCGAACCTCCACGGCCCCTGACAGCGGGCGGAGTGAACACGCGGCCCCGGGGCCTTGCAACGGCTTTTTCACCCGCGGCTCAGCGCTCCGGCTCCGCCGGGACGAGCTCGAGCAGCGACACCCCCTCCTCCGGCATCCGGTCGAGCGTGGCCGCCAGCCGGCGCCGGGCCTCCGCCGCGCCGGGTTGGTACGGTGGACGTAGTGGATGCTTCTCCAGGACGTCGCCGGTCACGTCGAAGAAGCGCCCGTCGCCGTAGAGCTTGTAGCGCTGATCCCGGGCGAAGCGGACCGGCTTGGTGCGTTCGGGCCGCGGGTTTGAGTAGATGAAGATCGAGTCGCGCGGATTTCCCGCCTCGCCGCGGAGCTGGGGCAGGAAGCTGCGGCCGTCGGTCTCCGGGGCGGGTGGTGCGCCGGCGGCGTCGAGCAGCGTCGGCATCATGTCGGAGAAATCGACGAGGTCGTCGGTGGTCCGTCCGGCCCCGATGGTGCCCTTCCAGCGTGCGACGAGCGGCACCCGGGTGCCGGCATCGGTGCTCAGGCCCTTGCCGCCGCGGATCTCGCGGCCGCCGAGGCGCGAGCGGATGGATCGGTGGGTTCCATTGTCGCCGGTGAACAGGATCAGGGTGTTCTCCGAAAGACCGAGCTCGTCGACCCGGGCCACGATGCGTCCCACCAGACGGTCCATGGTGAAGACCATGTCCTCGAAGTTGCGCTGCTTGTCGCGGCTCTCCGGGTTCTCACTGTCGGGGCTCGCCGGGAACGGGCTGTGGACGAGGATCATCGGGTAGTAGACGAGGAAGGGGCCCTCCCGGTGCTCCTCGATGAAGCGCAGGATGTGCTCGGTCACCACCTCGGGCCCGTAGCGGTCCTTGCCGAAGCGGCGCGACTCGCCGTCGATCGTGAGCTGCGGTCCCCAGTAGCGCTCGCCGAGCTCGTCGACCTGCCACAGGCAGTGGTGGTCGAAGCCCGCCTGCTCCGGCGTGCTGCCCCTGCCGCGGAAGCGCTTCGGGTAGTGGTCGGCGCCGAGCAGCTGCCATTTTCCCGCGACCAGCGAGGTGTAGCCGGCCTCGCCGAGATGGTGGGCGAAGGTCTTCTGGTCGGGATTGAGGATGGAGAAGGCCGAGTAGTTCCGCACGTTCGACAGGCCGGTCATCAGCTTCACCCGGCTCGGGGTGCACAGCGGCTGCGAGTAGCAGTGGTCGAAGCGCATCCCCTCGCGCGCCAGGCGGTCGAGGTGAGGCGTCCGGTACTGCTCGCTGCCATACGCGCCGAAGCATTCGTAGCCGATGTCGTCGGCCATGATCACGATCAGGTTCGGCCGCTCGGCGGCGGGGGCGGCAAGGATCAGCGCGAAGAGGACGAGCAGACGCATCCCGGGCTTACGGAGTCCGGCGCGGGCTTTGATCAGCTACACGATCAGCATGCAGTCGCCGTAGCTGTAGAACCGGTAGCGCTCCGCCACCGCTTCGCGATAGGCCGCCAGGACCTGCTCCCGCCCGGCCAGCGCGCTGACCAGCATGATCAGCGTGCTCTCGGGCAGGTGGAAGTTGGTGAGCAGGGCGTCGACGACCCGGAACTCGTGCGGCGGATAGATGAAGATGTCGGTCTCCCCCTGCTGGTCGGCGTTCTCAATCCGCAATCCGCAATCCGCGATCCGCGATCTCCCGAGGTGCTCCAGCACCCGGGTGACGGTCGTGCCCACCGCCACCACCCGGCGGGCGGCGTTGATCCGCTTCGCCACCGATTCTGTTAGAATGTAGCGCTCGGAGTGCATGTCGTGGTCCTCGGGGCGCTCCGCGCTGACCGGCCGGAAGGTGCCGACGCCGACGTGCAGGGTCAGGAAATCATGATCGAAGCGCTCGAGCATGTCCGGCGTGAAGTGCAGCCCGGCGGTCGGTGCGGCGATGGCACCCTCCTCCTTCGCGAAGACGGTCTGGTAGCGTTCGCGGTCCGCGTCCTCGTCGTCGCGTCCCATGTAGTGCGGCAGCGCGAGGTGGCCGTGGCGGTCGAGGTCGATCGGCGCCTCCCAGCGCACCAGGCGGTCGCCGTTTTCGAAGATCTCGACCACGGTGCCCGTCGTACTTCCCACGACGCACTGTCGCCCGACCTTCATCTTCCTGCCCGGCTTCACCAGGCAGCGCCACTCGGTGGGCGACAGCCGGTCGAGACAGAGCAGCTCGATCTTCCCGTCGTCGGAGAACACCCGCGCCGGGATCACCCTGGTGTCGTTGAGCATCAGAAGATCGTCCTGCCGCAGGTACTCCGGCAGGTCGCGGAACATCCGGTGCTCGATGCGGCCGTCGTCCCGGTGGAGCACCAGCATGCGCGAGGCCGAGCGTTCGGCCAGCGGGCGCGAGGCGATCAGCTCCTCGGGCAGCTCGTAGTGGAAGTCCGAGGTCTTCAGTCCCACGGTCACTCGGGTTTGATGAAGCGCAGGCAGTAGTTCTCCTCGAGTCCCGGCACGTCGAGCCTGGCGTCGAACTTGAATCCCGACTTCTCGATCTCCGCGCGGAAGACCTCCTCGCCGGCGCGGACGTGGCCCATCACCCAGTCGCTCGACTCACCCTCGATGCGGACGAAGTCGATCACGATCACCCGCCCGCCCGGTTTCATCGCGCGGTGCAGCGAGGTCATCGAGGAAATCGGATACTCGAAGTGGTGGTAGACGTCGCAGATGAAGGCGAGGTCGAGGGAGTTCGGCGGCAGGCCGACGGAGTCCTCGGGGCAGAGCACGGTGACGATGTTCCGGTGCTTCTCCTGCCGGGCGCGGGCCTGGATGTGGGTGAGGAAGTTCGGGTTGATCTCCACGGCGTAGACCGCGCCCTCCGGGCCGACCGCTTCGGCGAACAGCCGGGTGTAGAGGCCGGTGCCGGCGCCGATGTCGGCGACATGCATGCCGGGCTTCACGCCGCAGGCATCGAGCACCGCCTGCCGGGCGTCGAACACCTCGCGGCTCTCGACCTCGAAGCGCTTGAGCCAGTCGTCCACCTTCAGCTCGGGATCGAGGAACTTCTCGTTGATGCCCGGGCGCACGCTTTCCTCGGCGGCGAGAGGCAGGATGGCAAGCAGCAGCAGCAGGAACCTCATGGCGCCGAAGGTGGCGCAGCCCTCCGGTTTTGCCAAGGGGCAAGCGGAGGTGTCACGGCCCGGCGAGGTCCACCGGTTCCTTGCCCCAGCGGCGGAAGAGCAGGCGGCCCTTGCCGTGATCGAACCGCTCGCGGGCGATCAGCAGGCGGCTGCCGTTCTTCTCCAGATCCCAGCCGTCGGTCGAGCCCGCGGCGTGCCAGCCGGCGGAGAGCAGCTGCCGCAGCACCTGCTCGCGCGAGGCGTCGTCGTCGCGGGACCATTCGTCGTCCGCGACGCCGGGATCGGACGACGGCGGGGGCACCGGTCCGCGGAAGCGCCGGGTGCGCGCCCACGCCCGCACCCGGGGGGCGAGCCAGCCGAGCATCGCGAGCAGGAGATGCGCCGCCGGGGTGTCGAAGCGGGGATCCAGCGGCCGCAGCGGCTGCATGCGGGTGACCAGGCCCTGGTAGCCGGCGAGGCCCATGGGGCCGTGGTAGATCACCGGTTCGCCCTCGGCCCGCACCGGGGCGCCGCTGTAGATCACCCCCCGCCACATCGCGTCGCCCGAGGGTGAGAACCGGCCCGGATGCTTGAGCCGCAGCAGCCGTTCGGCCCTTCCGTAGCCGACCTGCTGGCGAAGGTAGCCGACGGGGCAGGCGCGGCGGTGGTGCCAGACAAACGCATTCGGCGCGAACCCGATGCGCAGGCCGGCGTCGCGCAACCTCCAGCAGAAGTCGACGTCGTCGCCGGCGGTCCGGAAGACCGGATCGAATCCACCGATCTGGAAGTACGCCGTCCTTCGTACGGCCAGATTGCACCCGGGAACGTGCTCGGCCTCGGCGTCGTCGATCATCACGTGGCTGGCGGCCCCCGGCGCGGCGGTCACCACCGCCGCCGGCAGGTCGTCCGGGGGCGGCGGCAGATTCGGCCCGCCCCCCGCATCCCAGCCGTCGGCGAAGAGCGGGGCCAGCTCGGCGAGCCAGTCCGCATCGACCTCGCAGTCGTCGTCGGTGAACGCCAGCACCTCGCCCGAGGCCGCCTCCGCGCCGGCGTTGCGGGCGGCGCTCAGGCCGACGGATTCGACGCGGATCAGGCGCACTTCGGGATACTCCTGCCGAACGAGGTCCCCGGTGCCGTCGGACGATCCGTCATCGACGACAATCACCTCGGGCATCGACCCGTGGAGCCGCTGCAGCGAGGTGAGGCAGGCTCCGATCCGTTCGCGGCCGTCGCGGCAGCAGACGATGACCGAGAACCGCGGGGCTCCGGCCGCATCGGGGCGTTCCTCGAAGGCATCGCGCAGCGCCGCCAGCGCCGGCTTCTCCCGGCCCTCGCGATCGACCAGACCGAAGTCCCAGTCCGTCACGGCTTCGCCGGCGTTCCACCAGCGGTCGCTCCAGGCATAGACGGCGAGCCCCGCCGCGCCCTCCCCGCGCGTCGCCCGTGCGGCCCACGCGAGGGTCTCGGCCTGCCGGGCGGTGCCGTTGCGCCGAGAGTCGAGCCCGAACTCGGAGACCATCACCGGCCGGTCGCCCGCGACGTGCTGAAGCCGCCCGAGGTAGGCGCGGAAATCGTCCTCCTTCTCGAGGTAGACGTTCATGGCCGTGAAGTCGGCGTTGGCCGGCTCAAGGTACTCGGTCGACGGGTAGCTGGCGTAGGCCCAGAGCCAGTCGGGCGCGACGTCGCGTCCGGCTGCGATGATGGACTCGACGCCTCGAAGGACCTTCGCCGCGCCCATCCATCGCACCAGGTCGGCGGGGATCTCGTTGGCCACGAACACGCCGGCCATCGCCGCATGGTCGCTGCATCCGGCGGCGGCGAGGGCGAGGCTCGTGCGCGCCTCCCGCAGCGTGGAATCGCCGGATCCCAGGAAATCCCTCGACTGGGGCCACGGGTGGCCGGCGAAGACCCGCAGGCCGGCGCGGCCGGCTGCGTCGAGCAGGGCCCGGCTCGGCCAGCCGTAGAGCCGCACGCCGTGGAACCCCGCGTCGGCGATTCGCCGAAGATCGCCGTCCGACTCCTCCGGCCAGCCGCCGGGGAAGGGCCCGTAGGTCACGAGCCGCAGGAACACCCGCTCGTCGCCGAGCCGGAAGAACCTGCCGTCCACCGTGAGCCGCTCCATCGCGACGACCCTAGGGCCGATCCTCCATGGCCGGCCAGATCTTTGCCCGGGCGGGCGGCTTTCGCTGGCGCCGGGACACCTGCAGGCCTATGCCTGAGACATGCGAGCCGAACTTCTGCAAAACCCGGTCTTCGCCATGGCGGCGGAGCAGTTCGACCAGGTCGCCGATTTCCTCGAACTCAACGACGAGATCCGCGAGCGCTGCAAGTGGCCGAAGCGCCTGATCACCGTCACCATCCCGGTCCGCCACGACGACGGCTCGACCCGTGTCTACTTCGGGCACCGGGTCCAGCACCACCTCACCCGCGGCCCGGTGAAGGGCGGCCTGCGCTACCACCCGGACGTCGAGCTCGGCGAGGTCGCGGCGCTGGCGATGTGGATGAACTGGAAGTGCGCGCTCATGGACCTGCCCTTCGGCGGCGGCAAGGGCGGCATCAACTGCGACCCTCGTACCTTGTCCATCGGCGAGAAGGAGCGCATCACCCGACGCTTCACCATGGAGATGATCCCCTTCATCGGCGAGGAGATCGACGTGATGGCGCCGGACATGGGCACCGACGCCCAGACCATGGCGTGGTTCCTCGACACCTACTCGACCCACGCCGGCAAGATGGTGCCGGGCATCATCACCGGCAAGCCGATCAATCTCCAGGGCTCCGCCGGTCGCGAGCGCGCCACCGGCCACGGGGTCGCCTTCCTCGCCTCGCGCGCGCTCAACAAGCTCGGCATCCCCGTCCGCGACGCCTCGGCCGTCGTCCAGGGGTTCGGCAACGTCGGCCTCCACACCGCCCTCACCCTCGCCGAGTACGGCGTCGAAGTACGAGGCATCTCGGACATCACCGGCGCGCTGTGGAACGCCCAGGGCATCGACGTGCCCGCGCTGTCGAAGCATGTGGCCGAAACCGGCGGTGTGAATGATTTCGACGGCGCCGATCCGATCGACCCCGGCGAGATGCTGTGCCAGCCCTGCGACGTCCTCGCCCCGGCGGCCTGCGGGATGGTGATCACCCGCGAGAACGCCCCGAAGCTCCGGTGCAAGGTCATCGCCGAAGGCGCCAACGGTCCGACCACGCCCGAGGCCGACGCCATCCTCGAGGAGCGCGGCGACGTCTTCGTGATCCCCGACATCCTCGGCAACGCCGGCGGCGTGACCGTCTCGTACTTCGAATGGGTCCAGAACCTGCAGCGCTACCGCTGGACCGAGCGCGAGGTGCTCACGCGCCTGGAAACGATGCTTGAGGGCGCGTTCAACCGGGTGCTCCATTTCGCCGACCGCCATGGCCTCGGCCACCGCACCGCCGCCCAGTCGCTCGCGATCCAGACGGTGGGCGAGGTGAAACGCCAACGCGGCATGTTCCCGTGAGTGACCATCCATCCATTCCCGCACTGGTCTTTCCGGAGTTCGGCGCGCCCTCCGAGGTGCTCGGCCTCGAATCGCGCCCGGCGCCGGACTGCCCCGAGGGGTCGGTGCGCCTCCGCCTGCTCGCCTCGCCCGTCAATCCCGCCGACCTCAACCTGATCGAGGGCACCTACGGGGTGAAACCGGAGCTGCCGGCCGTCGCCGGCATCGAGGGCTGCGGCGAGGTGGTCGAGAGCCGGGCCGACGGCTTCGCGCCGGGCGACCGGTGCGTCTTCCTCGCCGGCACCGGACTGTGGGCCGGTGAGGTCGTGGCGACACCCGACGCCCTGTTCAAGCTGCCCGAAGGCGTCGATCCGGTGCAGGCCGCCATGCTCAAGGTCAATCCCGCCACCGCGTGGCGGATGCTGACCGGCTTCGTCGAACCAGAGCAGGGTTCGTGGGTCGTTCAGAATGCCGCGAACTCGGGGGTCGGCCGGGCGGTCATCCAGCTCGCCCCCCGGCTCGGGCTTCGTACGATCAATCTCGTACGTCGCGAGTCGCTCTTCGACGAACTGAAGGCGCTCGGGGCGGATCACGTGCTGCTCGACGATGCCTCCGCCGTCGATGCGGCGAAGGCGATCTGCGGCGACCAACGCCCCCGGTTGGCCCTCAATGCCGTCGGCGGCGACAGCGCGCTGCGGTTGATGAACGTCCTCGGTCCCGGCGGCCACCACGTCACCTACGGCGCGATGGCGCGGCGACCGCTCAAGGTTCCCAACGGCCTGCTGATCTTCAAGGACCTCCGGCTGTGCGGCTTCTGGCTGACCCGGTGGATGAAGGAGGCATCCCGCGCCGAGCTCGACGACACCTACGGGCGTCTCGCCGACGAGATGAAGGCGGGCCGTCTCGTGCTGCCGGTCGACGCGACCTTCCCGCTACAGGATTTCGCCGCCGCCCTCGCCCGGAATGCCGCGGACGGTCGTGAGGGCAAGGTGCTGTTCACGCCCTGAGGCGATGCAATTCACCTTCACTCCGCCGCGGGTCGCGGCCCTGGTCGTGCTGGTGGCCGCGTTCGCCTTGGCCGGCGGCTTCGTCCTTCCCGCCGATTTCGAGGCCCGGTCGATGAGGACGTGGACCCTCGCCGTCCTGCTCTTCCTCATCGGCGCGGTGGCGGCGACCGTCGTGGATCACACGACCGCCCGTGCGAACCTCCGCTGGTTCTACCTCGTCGTCGGCGTCTGCGGCATGGCCGGCGCCGTCACCCTGCGCCACGGGCTGGGGTCACCCTAGCAGATCGTCGCCTTCGAACTCGCCGCCTTCCTCGAAGTCGACCTCGCGCACCCGCTTGCGGTCGCGCCAGTACTCCACCTGCTTCCGGAGCGTTTCGCGCAGGTTCATGGCGTCCGAAACCGCCTCGATGTCGACCTTGGGGTGCGAGCGGTCGGAGGTGTCGAGGTGCAGGGTCGAGAGCCCGAACATCCGCAGCCAGAAGGGCCGGTCCATGGTCGTGTCCTTCACGCGGTAGAGCTCCAGCTCGTCGATCTTCTGGTTGAGCACGCCTTCGTAGAGCCGCAGCCGCTCGTTGGTCAGCTCGTACACCCGGCAGCGGACGACCAGAAAATTCCACAGCATCCACAGCAGCGGCAGCGGCAGCGCGAACCAGGCGGGAGCGAAGAAGGCGCCCCCGATGCCGATGCCGACCGCCAGCAGCAGCGCGGTCAGATGCTTGCCGAGATTCAACAGCTGCGACGGGCTTCCTTTCCAGAGCACTTCCTCACTCATGCCCGCATTCTCCCGGTTTCGGAGGCGTTCGGCCAGTGGAGAAATCGGGCCGGGTTGGAATGCCCGGCACGGTCCCGGCTTTGCGGCGACCGCCGGAGCCGCTAGCCTGTCGGGCATGAGCACGGAAATCCCGAAGAACATCGTTCTCGTCGGCTTCATGGGCTGCGGGAAATCGACCATCGCCCGGCGGCTGGGCAAGATGCTCGGCTACGAGGTCCTCGACGTCGACACCGAGATCGAGTCGAAGGCCGGCATGCCCATCACCCGGATCTTCGAGACCCGCGGGGAAGACTACTTCCGCCAGCTCGAGGCGGCGGTGCTGCAGGAGATCGGCGCCCGGCCCGGACGATTCATCATCGCCACCGGAGGCGGGGTGATCGGTCGTAAGCGCAACCGTGGGCTGGTGAAGCAGCTCGGCTACGTCGTCTGGCTGCAGGTTTCACGCGAGACCATCCTCGAGCGCACCCGTCGCAGCCGCGACCGTCCGCTGCTGGAGACGGACGACCCCGCGGCGAGGATCGACGCCTTGCTCGCCGAACGCGCGCCCCTCTACCGCGAGGTGGCCGATCTGGAGCTCGACACTTCCGAGCTCGACGCCGAGGAGATCGCCTGCGGCATCCTCGAGAGCGCCCGCTACCACTTCACCAGCGGTGCCTGACGCGGCGGTGGCTGCGGCATCCTGCCGCAGGCCGTTCCAGCGGCTTCCAGCCGCCTCTTCTCCATCGCCTTCATCCTCGCCGTGTCCAAGCCCGCCGACACCATCAAGGCCGCCGCCGCGGAGCTCGGCTTCGACGACTGCCGGGTCGCCGTGGCGGACCGGGCGACGCATGCCGACACCTTCGTCGAGTGGCTCGAGGACGGGCGCCACGGCGAGATGGCATGGATGGAGAAGACGCCGCACCGGCGCTGCGACCCGCGCGAGGTGCTGCCCGGCTGCCGTTCGGTGGTCACGCTCGCGCTGAACTACTATGCGGGCCGTCATCCTGAGACCGGCTGGCGCATCGCCCGTTACGCGTGGAACGATGACTACCACGAGCTGATCGAGAAGAAGCTCAAGCAGCTCGACCGCGTGATGGTGGAGCTCGGCGGCACCCAGCGCTACTACGTCGACCACGGCCCGGTGCTCGAGCGCGACTTCGCCACCGACGCCGGCCTCGGCTGGAACGGCAAGTCGACCGTGCAGATCCACCGCCACCTCGGCACCTGGTTCTTCCTCGCCGAGCTGCTCACCACCCTCCAGCTCCCCGCCGACCCGCCCTTCGGCGACCACTGCGGGAAGTGCACGCGCTGCCTCGATGCCTGCCCGACCGACGCGATCACGGCGCCCCACCGGCTCGACGCGCGGCGTTGCATTTCCTACCTCACCATCGAGAACCCCGGCCCCATCCCCGAGGAGTTCCGCGAGGCGATCGGCGACCGCCTCTACGGCTGCGACGAGTGCCTCGACGTCTGTCCCTGGAACCGCTTCGCGAAGGTCTCCAGCGAAGCCCGCTTTCACGCCCGCGAGGAGGTCTTCGGGATGAAGGCCCGCGATTTTCTCGCCCTCAGCGACGAGGAGTTCCGCGCCCTGTTCCGCAAGAGCCCGATCAAGCGCATCAAGCGTCCGCGCTTCCTGCGCAACGTCTGCGTGGTGCTGGGAAACACCGGCACCGCCGAGGACCGGCCGGCGCTGCAGCGGGCGGCCCTCGATCCCGATCCGCTCGTCGCCGAGCACGCCGCGTGGGCGCTGCGGCGGCTGGAGGAAAGGAGCGCCGGTCTTCAGACCGGCATCGACGATCCCAAGCCGGTCTGAAGACCGGCGCTCCTTCAGGATTTCTGCTTCCGCCCCGCCTCCCGCTTCAACTGGTCCAGCACCCGCTCGGCCAGCGGGCCGATCTTGCCCCGCCACAGGGCGGCGATCTTGAGCGCGGGAAAGCCCCGCGGCTCGTGGATCCGCACCCCTTTCGGCAGCGCCACGCCCGGGGCCTTCACCCCGACGCCAATCCCGAACCCGCGGGCCACGTAGGCGACGATCAGGTCCAGCTGCCCGATTTCGATGCGGGCCGGCCAGCGCAGTTCGCGACGGGTCATGCCCTTGGCGAAAAGCCGCGAGATCGCGTGGTCGTCCGGAGGCCGGATCAGCGGATACTTCTCGATCAAGGCCGGCAGCCCCTTCCTCGGCACCGGGCATCCGGGTGGGAGGAATAGTACCAGGGGCAACGACAGCAGCAGCGCGCAGCGGGTGCCCGAGGGCGGCTTGCCTTCGAGTTCCGCCACCGCCAGATCGATCTCCTCGCGCTCGAGGAGCTGCAGCGCGCTGGCCTGGTCCGTATCCAAAAGCGTCAGCTCGAGGTCGGGGCACGACTCGCGCACCGATGCCAGCACCGAGGGCAGGTGTTCGCGGATCGCCGTCGCCGGTGCCGCCAGACGCAGGTGCTTGGCCGCCGTTCCTGAAACGCGGGCCGCGACGTGGGCGAGTCCGCCGAAAAAGGGCGCGCAGAATTCGTAGAGTTCATCGCCGGCCGGGGTGAGCTGGAAGGGCCGACGCTGGAACAGGCGCACGCCGAGCTCCTTCTCCAGCTGCGAGATCTGACCGCTCACCGCCGGCTGCTGGATGCCGTAGGGCATCGTCCGCACCGCCGCCGAGATGCCTCCGGCGCGGGCGACGTGGTAGAACAACTCGAGGTGATGCAGGTTCGGCAGCGGTTGGGCCATCGGGAATCTATATTGATTTCATCGATGTTTTTGCAAATTCATTCGACTCACGGGTCCGACGCAATCCGTGCCACCGTGGTCGCATGCTCTGGATCCTCATCGCCGTCGCCGGCCTGATGCTCGTCATCGAGCGTCTGTGGCCGGGCCAGAAGCTGCCCACGGTCCGGTGGTGGTGGCTGCGCATCGCCTTCGTCAACCTCGCCCAGCTCGGCATCGTGATCGTCGCCGGCCTGAGCTGGGACCGCTGGCTGGCCTCGGCTTCGCTGTTCCATCTCGGCAAGAGCCTCGACCCGTGGCTGGCGGCCGCCATTGCCTACTTCGTCTCGACCTTCATCTACTACTTCTGGCACCGGCTGCGTCACGAGTCGGCGCTGTTCTGGCGTCTGTGCCACCAGCTGCACCACTCGCCGCGCCGCATCGAGGTGCTGGCCAGTTTCTACAAGCACCCGGTCGAGATCCTCATCAACTCGGTCCTCTCGGCCGCCATCGTCTACACGCTGCTCGGGCTGACCGTCGAAGCCGCGGCGATCTACACCGCCTTCACCGCGGTGGCCGAGTACTTCTACCACTGGAACCTGCGCACGCCGCGCTGGGTCGGCTGGCTGATCCAGCGCCCGGAAAGCCACCGCGTGCACCACCAGTTCAAGCACCACAGCCAGAACTACGCCGACCTGCCGCTGTGGGACTGGATGTTCGGGACCCTGAAGAACCCGACCGGCTCGCCGCGGCGTTGCGGCTTCACCCCGAAACGCGAGCAGCGCTTCCGCGAAATGCTCGCCTTCCGCGACGTCCACGAGCAGCCGTCGCTGCCGCCGACCTGCTTCGGCTGCCGCAAGCGCTGGGCCTGCTTCGCCAATGGAGCGCCGGCTTCAGCCGGCCATTCGGGATCGCGGACATCCGAACCCCACCGAACGCCGGCTGAAGTCGGCGCTCCGTCGCCATGAAGGCCCGCAACCGCCTCGCGATCGCCGTCCTCTGTCTCGGCCTGCTGCAGATGAGCGGCCATTTCTTCGGCTCGAAGCTGCTGCGCGGTCTCGGGCTGGCGACCGGCATCTCGCCCTACCCGAAGGTCTTCTGCGAGGCCGACGGCTACGAGGCCTTCGCCGCGAGCTTCCGCCTCGAGGGCCGGCACGCCGACGGTCGCGACTGGGCCTGCGACCTCGACCCCGAGCGCTACGCCCGCCTCGCCGGCCCCTACAACCGACGCAATGTCTATGGCGCCGCTCTCGCTTTCGCGCCGCGGCTGCCGGACGAGTTGCGCGACCAGCTCCTCGGCGACGCCCTTCATCCCGACTCCGCCCTGCGGCGCGAACTGGACATCCCGGCCGATGTGGCCGATGTGCGGGTAAGGATCACCGATCGCGACGGCGAAACCGAGTGGATCTACCGATGAAAACCATGTCCGCCTGGCAGTTCACGCTCTTCCGCATCGTCTTCGGGAGCTACCTCGCCGCGCATTTCCTGCACCTCGCGCCCTGGGCCGGCGAGCTGTTCGGAAAGGACGGCGTGATGCCCGACCCGGCCCTCAACCCGGCCCACGGGCTGTTTCCCAACCCCCTCGACCTGCCGCTCTCCGGCGGAGTTCTTACGGCGATCACCGTAGGTCTGGCCGTCGTCTCGCTGCTCTTCGCCGCCGGCCAATGGCGACGCACCGCGGCGGTCGTCCTGTGGTTCGGCTGGACCGCTCTGTTCCACCGCAACAACCTCATCGCCAACCCTTCCCTCCCCTACGTCGGCCTGCTGCTGGTGCTGACCCTGCTCGTCCCCACCGGCGAACCGTGGAGCCGCGGCCCCCGGAACACCGACTGGGCGATGCCGAAATGGGTCTTCCGCAGCGCCTGGATCCTGATGGCCGCCGGCTACACCTTCTCCGGCATTACCAAACTGCCATCCGAGAGCTGGACCGACGGCTCGGCCATGCGATTTCTGTTAGAGAACCCGCTGGCCCGTCCCGGCTGGATCCGCGACCTGATGCTGGCTCTGCCCGACGGCGTGCTCCGGCTGATGACCTGGGGCACGCTGGCCGCCGAGCTGCTGTTCCTGCCGCTGGCGCTGTGGTCGCGCAGCCGGCCGTGGATCTGGCTGACGCTGGTCGGCATGCATCTCGGGATCCTCGCGGTGGTCGATTTCGCCGACCTCAGCCTCGGGATGCTGATGCTGCACCTGTTCACCTTCGACCCGGCCTGGCGGCGTCCGCGCGGTGAGAAGCCGGTCATCGTCCGCTTCGACGGCGAGTGCCTGATGTGCTCGCGCAGCATCCGCTTCATCGCCGACGAGGACCGCGCCGGGCTGGTCCGCTTCAAGGCGCTCGAAAGCGCGGGCGAGCCGGAGACGATGCTGGTCGAGACCGGCGGCCGCGTGCTCGACCGCTCCGACGCGGTGCTCGCCATCCTCGACGCCCTCGGTGGCCACTGGCGGGCCCTCGCCCTGGCCGGTCGGCTGCTCCCCCGCCCTCTTCGCGACGCCCTCTACCGCTTCGTCGCCAAGCGCCGCTACCGCTGGTTCGGCAAGGGCGACGCCTGCGCCCTGCCGAGCGAGGCCTTGAGGAAGCGGATGGTGGAATAGCAAAGGACACTCCAAAGTTGCATCCCCCGCCCTCCCGGCCATCCTCTCCGGCGTGTCCGAGGCCGCCCGAGAGGATTTTGCGTTTGCCTTCCTCAGCATCCTTTTCGAAGGGGCGCCGTTCATTCTGCTCGGCACGCTGATCAGCGGCTTCATCGACATCTACCTGCCGGCCAACACGATGGACCGGCTGCTGCCGCGCCGAACCCTTCCCGCCATCCTCGTCGCCGGCCTGCTCGGTGGCATCCTGCCGGTCTGCGAATGCGCGGTGGTGCCGGTGATCCGCCGGCTGGTGAAGAAGGGCCTTCCGGTGTCCTGCGCGCTGACCTACATGCTCGCCGCGCCCATCGTGAACCCGATCACCGCGCTCTCGACCTGGAAGGCCTTCAAGGGCCCGGCGGTCGCCCTCGGCGAAAACCTCACCGCCAGCGCCAGCACGGTGATGACCGTTTCCCGCCTCGGCCTCGGCTTTCTGGTCGCGGTCGCCGTCGGGATCCTCGTCGCCCGCCTGCCGCTGGCGAAAATCCTCCGCCCCCGCCTGCTCGAATCGCTCGGGAAGGACGGGCACGGCCACGAGGAGGAGCACGAGCATGGAGAGGGCTGTGGCCACGATCACCATGCCCACGACGGCTGCGGTCACGACCACCCCCACGACGGCGAATGCTGCGGCCACGATCACCATCACGATCACGAGGTCGATGGTGGCGGGCGGATGATCGCCGCCTTCCGCTCGGCGCTGCGCGACTTCGTCGATGTCGGCGTCTATTTCACCATCGGCGTCGCCATCACCGCGCTCTTCAACACCGGCATCGCGCCCGGCGCCGAATGGCTCGACACCTTGGCCGAGAATCCGTGGCAGGCGCCCGGCGCCCTGATGGTCCTCGCTTTCGTGCTGAGCCTGTGCAGCACCTCGGACGCCTTCATCGCCGCCACCCTCCACAAGTTCTCGTGGGGCGCCAAGCTGGCCTTCCTGACCTTCGGCCCGATGATGGACGTGAAGCTGATCTTCCTGTACCAGACGGTGCTCAAGCGCCGCTTCATCCTGCTGCTGGCGCTCGGCCTGTTCGTCGCCATCGGCCTCGCCACGATCGGCTGGCAGGCCGGCATCAACGCCCTCAACCCGTGAAGTCGAAAGTCCTCAGCCGCATCCTCCAGTCGATCGCCGTGATCTGCTGGGGCAGCGTGCTGGTGTACTTCTACACCAGCGACCGGATGGTGAAGTACCTCGCGCCGGACTTCCGCCTGCTGGCCTTCGCCGGCGGGCTCGGGCTGGTGGTCATCGGACTCTTCACCCTCCTCACCGCCGCGCAGCAGGCGAGCTGCGGTCACGACCATGGCCCGGGCGACGACCACGACCACGAGGCCCTCGACATCCACCCGATCTTCGCCTTCCTCATCCTCGTCGTGCCGCTGTTCTGCGGGGTCGCGTGGACCAAGGATCAGTACTCGATCGAGGCGCTCACGCGGAAGGGCCTCGACGACACCGCGGCGGATGCCGGCTCGCTTTTCCTGTCCTCGGTGCTGCCGCCGCTGACCCGCGAGGTGATCGAGAAGCAGCACCCGCCGAATGCCGACGGCTACCGGCCCTTCCCGGTGATGGAGCTGTTCTTCACCAGCGCCGACCCCGAGATGCGCGAGCTGGTCGAGGGCATGCCGGTGGTGACCGAGGGGCGGATGGTCCCGGCGCCCGACGGCGAGCCGGGCTGCTACCGGGTCTACCGCCTGTTCATCACCTGCTGCGCGGCCGACAGCCGGCCGATCCCGATCACCGCCCGCTTCGACCTCGACGCCCTGCCGCAGGTCGAGACCAACACCTGGATGGTGCTCTCGGGCACGATCACCTTCCCCGACGAAGGAAAGGGCCCGCAGCCGGTGCTGGAGGTCGATTTCGCCCAGCCGGGCGAGGCGCCGATCGAGGAGAGCTACATGCGGGGCGGCTTCTGAAGGCCCTCGGGCGATCCAAGGAAATCCAAGGCCCGGGCTCCGTATGTGACGAAAAAGTGTCACATTCGAAGGGTTGATGTGACGGAGTTGTCACAATAACCTGTCGGCAACATGAAACTCACCGATTCCTTCGACGCCCTGCTCGTTTTCTTCGTGGCCGCCATCTGCGTGGCCGCACTGGCAGGCTTTGCGATGGTGCTTTTCGGTTGAGCACGCGCTTGATCCGGCGAGGTCGGCGCCTCAGCGTCCCGCCCCGTGAAACTGACCGACTTTCACCGCATGGACCCCCACCTGCTGGTCGGGCTGGTCAATACCGAGCTGAGGAACCAGGCGGAGTCGCTGGAGGATCTCGTGAAAACGCATGGGCTCGATGAAGGTGAACTGACCGGTCGGCTCGCCTCCGCCGGCTACGAATACCGGCCGGAGCAGAACCAGTTTCGATGAGGTGGTGACGGATCGGACTTCGGCTTTGTCTTGAGGGCCACGCGGGTTCTGTGTTAGGGCGTGAGGCTTGTGATGAACGCCTCCCTCCTCCCCTCCATTCCGGTCCTGCTCGTCCTTCTCGCCTCCGCTCCCGCCCATGCGATCGGCATGCGCGCCGCCTTTTCCGACTGGGTCGCGTGGGAGGGGGTCAATGACACCGCCTTCGACAACGACGTCCAGACGGATGACTTCGGTTCGGAGGACGCCACCACCACCCGACTCCGGGTGGTCGGGGACTTCGGAAATCCCGACGGATACATCTACCACCTGGATTGCGAGGGGTTTCAGTCGGGTTCCCAGGATCTCACGCCGGGCCTCGACGTGGGGCTCGCGACGACGCTGACCTTTCGCATCCAGCTCTTCGGATCAGGATTCCAGAGACTGAGCCGTGTCGATTTCACCGGGGCCAACCTGACCCGCTTCGAGCTCGATGAATCGGGGGCGACCTACGGCTATCCCTCGCTGGAATTCGACATCCAGCCGGTCGAACCGGCGCTCAGTGTGGGCTATCCCACGCCATCCACGGCGCGATTCGGCGCGACGCTGCGATTCGACGCCGCCTTCGACGGGGATCAGACCGAGGGCCAGACGGTCGTCGTGACGGACATTCCGCGGCAGGACCTCTGGGTGCCCGATCATCCTTCGACCGCGATGGGCATGGGGATCGCGTTCAAGCTCCCCGGCATCATGGCGGAGCCGACCTCGACCCGCTTCTTCTTCCGCGAGACCTTCGTGAACTCCCTGGGAGGTGCCACCTTCGACCACGTGCAGGGGGCGATCAACGGACGCACGCCGCCGGACGGGGGATTCGCCTTCCATCACCTCGGCACGCCGGCCTCGCTCGGGGTGACCTACGACCTCGGGGCGCCCGGCGAGAACTACCGTGCCTACGATCTGCAGTATCATGGCTGGGACGGGTCCGACGACATTCAGGTCGGCTACATGTTCGCCCCGCGGGATCAGGACAGCGACGGCCTGCCCGATGGCTGGGAGCAGGACAACGGCTTCGACGAGACGACGCCCGACGATGCGCTGAACTCCGACGGCGACAAGGACCGGCAGTCGGCCTACGACGAGTTCCTCCAGGGGACCGACCCGAACGACAGCCTGTCGCGCTTCTACGTCACCTGGTCCGGCTACGATCCGGTGGACGACGACTATTCGATCACCTGGGCCAGCGAGCCCGATCGCGAGTACGAGTTCCACTATTGGGACCCGAACACCAGCGGATGGATGATGGTCCCCGGGACGTCAATCGTTCCCGGCGATGCCGGAGCCACGACCAGCTATACCATACCGGATGCGAAGGCGAACTTCGGCTCGACCGGCCTGTTCCGCGTCGGCATCGCGACCAACTTCTAGCCGCGGCGCTCCATGGCGCGGTTGTTCGTCTTCGATCTTGATCTCACGCTCTGGCACTGCGGCCGCCGGCTGTGGTGCGACCAGCTGACGCCCCCGCTGTCGCGGAATTCGGACGGTCGGGTCTTCGCGGCCTGCCGGACCGAGGTGCACCTCTACCCCGAAGTGCCCGGGATCCTGGAAGATCTGCATGCCTCCGGTCATCGCCTGGCCCTGGCATCGCGCACCGATGCGCCGGAGATCGCCCGCGAACTGCTCCGCCTGTTCGGGATCGACGGCTTCTTCGCCCACCGGCAGATCTATCCCGGCGACAAGTCCTCTCATTTCCACGCTTTGCAGGAGGAAACCGGGACGCCGTTCGGGGAGATGATGTTCTTCGACGACGAGCCGCGGAACATCCACTCGGTCGCCCGCCTCGGCGTGGCTGCCCATCTGGTGAGCGGCGGGCTCACGCGCGAGCACCTCGAGCGGGCGCTGGCCGGGGCAGGGGAAGCTTGATTTCGAGGGCGGCCGGGGGCAGAGTGTCTGCTGGAATCAACCCCTCGTAGTCATGAACGAACTGCTCCAAGCGTGGCGGTCGGTGGACCGCAACAAACTCGCGCTCTTCCTGAGCATCATCCCCGGTGCGGGTCACCTGTACAAGCACCACTACGCGTCTGGCTTCGGCCTGCTGATCGGAGGCAACGCGCTGGTGGTCTTCGTGGCGCTGTTGATGGGCCTCGCGACCTTCGGCGTGTCGTTGCTGGTGGTGCCGGCGGCCTACCTGTTCGCCGTCGCCGCCTCGGCCTACTACCTGCCGGACTGGCATTGGCACCACGGCTACCTGCACCCGTGGCATCCGGCTCCGCCGGAACCCCCGGAGCCGACTCCGTGAGACGCCTCCGCGCGACACGGGATCGTTCGCGTCGGCGGGTTCACTTGAACTGCCGGCTCTCGACCCATTCGTACCATTCGGCCTCGAGCGCCGCGTCGTCGTCGTAGCCGTAGGTTTCGAGGAGCCGCGACCGGTCGACCGTCTTGCCGTCGCGCGCGTGGGCGACCAGCGTCTGGTATTTCTTCCGTGCCTCCTCGTCGCGCACCAGGAAGCAGGTGAGGGCGAAGATGTAGCCGGACTCGTTCGGCGAGAGCGTCAGGATCTGCGCGGTGCAGACGTCCTCGAGGCTGACCCGTTTGTCGTCCTTGCAAAGGCGCCGCAGCACGCCCGGCCAGTCCTTGTCCGGGCCGAGTGTTTCGCTCCGCTTCAGCTCGGCGTCGTTCTCCTTGTAGTAGGCTTCGAAGTCGAGGTAGTGCACGCGGCAGCGGTCGAAGAGCCGGTGCTCGACGTAGTAGCCGAAGCCGGCGGTCATCCAGAAGGGGAGTCGTTTCGATCGCGAGCGGCCGGAGAGCAGGGTCGAGCCGGTCGAGTGCGCGAAGACGGCGGTCACGTCGCGGTCGCCGCCGGCGCTCTGGTTCGGATCCGCCTTGCAGAACACCCCGTAGCGGTAACGGGGATCGGCGTAGTTCGCGGTGTGCCGGGTCATGCGCACGGTATTCGCGTCCCAGCCGTTGCGCCCGGCGTCGATCCCGACCAGCCGGTTGAAGTCATCGCCCTTTCCCAACAGATAGACGGTGTGGCGGTAGGGAGGACTCTCCGCGCCCTTCGCCCCGTCCGGAGTGCGGAAGAGATTCTCCGAGAAGTCCTTCTCGAGACCCGGCAACACCTCGACCACCACCTCCCACAGCTTCTCGGCGTGGCGCGAGGCCGGGTCGTAGCCGGTCGACTCCGCCCGGATCAGGAAGTGGTCGGTCTCCCGCTCCTTCCACTTCCAGCCGTCGAAGTGCGACTCCTGCGCGACGAGAGGCGTGATGGCGAGCCAGGGGATGAGCGCTTTTGCCAGCATGTCGGTCACCCTAGTCACCCGCCTGACGACGGCAATGATTCCTTTCGGTGGAGGAAGGCCGAACGGATCCCCGCGTCGGCGGCGCTTGCAGGACGATGAATGCGAAAGTCTGGGCGGCGGCGTTCGCCGGCCTCGTCGTGGGGATGGGAATCGGCTGGGTGGCCAAGCCGTCGGGTGCCGCCACCACGGAGACCACCGCCGGCCCCGTGGAGGTGGCCGACGCGGCGTCCCGGCCCCATCGTCCCGCGGCGGCGGAGCGTGACGATCCTTCCCTGGCGGCGAAGATCGCGGAGCGACCTTCGGAGACGGAATCGATTCGCGGGCTTGAGGATCTCGACCCCGAGATGCGGCGCCAGATCGAGGAGGCGCAGGAGAAACAAGCCCAGCTGATGAAGCGCGGCCTCCAGTCGAAGTTCGACCTGCGCATCGCCCGTCTGGTGGAATCCCTCGGCCTCGATGCCGGACAGGAGAAGCTGCTGCGCGACTACGTCGAGAACCGGTTGGAAGGGATCGACGCCAGCACGCTCGGTGGCATGTCGGGCATGCCGGACGAAGAGAAGCTCGCCGAGCTCGCCGCCCTGCTGCGGGGCGACGGCATCGTCGATGAACTCTCGCCCCATTTGAATGACGAGCAGCGGGACAGCCTGGACGCGGTGACCGAGCGGGAACGCCGGAACTCGGTCGAAGCCCGGGCGCTCAAGCAGCTTTCCCGGCTCCAGGGCACGCTGGACCTCGACGAAACGCAGCGGGACGAGGTCTACGGCGTGCTGATGGAGGACGCGGACTCGTGGCTCGATCGTCAGAGCGACGCCGACTTCGTGATGCGCGAAATGATGTCGACCATGGGCGTCGAGATGGAACTTGGAGACATGGACATGAGCGCCATGATGGAGATGCATCATGCCGACGACCCGGCGGAGGTGATGCAACAGATGCGGGAGGAGATGGCGAGGCAGCGCGAGGCCAAGGTCGAGCGCCTGTCGGGCATCCTCGACGAGGATCAGCTCGACCGCTACCGCCAGAGCCTGGAGAACCAGGGCGGCATGATGAACATGATGATCGACGCCGCGGAAACCGGGGAAGGGGAGTAGGCGGCGGTCAGCCGCGGAGCGGCACGGTGCTCGTCGCCGCCGGCCGGATCACCGTGATCGCGGTCCACGGCCCGCGTCGTGGGTGCAGAAGGGCCTGCCAGTACCAGGTGGAGGCATCGGTGAAGGCGTCGCCGTTCGCAGAGGTGTAGCGCTCATAGATCTGCCAGCGCCGGCCGTCGCGACGCGCGATCGAGGCCCCCCACAGGAGGCCGTCGGCGTCGCGAAAGGCAGGCTCGGCGTGGGTTTCGAAGCCGGCAGCGCGCAGGCAATGGGCCGCCGGATGCATCCGGCGCGTCGGGCGGTCGGTGCGGCGAAGGATGACCTCGGCGTCGCCCCAGGCGAAGCGGGCGATGGATCCGGGAAAGGCGGCGGCGAAGCGCGTCTCGACCGGACTCAGGGGAAGGGAGGTGAGCGCGACGCCGTGCAAGGTGGCCGGCCAGTCGCCGGGGTCCGCCGGTGGCGCTGGGGCGCCTCGCGAGACGATCGTCACACCCCCGGCGGTGGCCAGCAGGGCGAGGGTGACGACGGCCGCGCGGCGACCGAGAACCCACGGACGGGAGTTTTCAGGCGGACGCTTGAGGCGACCGAGGCGCTCGGCCAGGCCGAAGACCGCGAGCAGCACGCCGGCGTGGATGACCAGTCCGATGGCGGGGTGCGCCCACTCGGGCCACTCGACGCGGCCGGATTCGGGAAAGAACACGATCGCCGCGCGCAGCCCGTTTCCGAGCATGACCACTCCCGCGGCAAGGCCCGTCAACGCGAGGGTGCGGGTCCAGCCGAGCCGCAGCCGCGCGGCCAGGACTGCGGCGACGAAGCAGGCCGACCACAGCATGCGGATCCCGGCGCAGGGCGGATCGATGCCGACGATGCGGTCGCCGTCCACGAGCATCACGCCGGCCCGTTCGACCGCCAGTCCGCCGAGTCCGAGCAACCCGCCGGCGATCTCGGCAATTGCGAGGCGCAGCGGGTAGCCGGCAAAGAAGTCGAGCGAGGCGACCAGAGGCAGCGACAGGACCAGCAGCGCCACCACTCCGGCCTTGCCGCGCGGCATCCGCAGCGAGGCAGCCACGACCGCCACCGCCAGCAATCCGACCACCAATGGCGGCACGCCCCACGGGCCGAACTGGGCGAGCGCCAGCAGGCACGAGCCCGCCAGCATGGGGACCGGCCGGAGCTGGACCCGGTCCCGCTGCCCGAGGCCCGCCGCGGTGCCCAGCGCGACGAGTGCGGCGACCAGCGCGATGACGCCGAGTGGCTCGTCGGAGCCGTCGCCCACCCGCCGGACATACCATGTCAGCAGTGGCAGCGCGGCGATGAAGAAGGCGATCAGCGCCGAGGCGGCGAACCAGGGAAGGGGACGACGGGGAGGCATCGCTCGTGTGCGGCGGGTGCGAACCTGGGGGCGGCTAGGTGTCGTCCGCGATCCGGCGGTGGCGGTGGAAGAGAAGGCCGATGGCGGTGAGCAGGAACAGGCTGACGGCGCCGGGTTCGGGCGCGGCGCCGGCGCTGATGCCGCCTCCGCTGAAAACGACCTGCCCTTCACCCAGCGCGCTTTCGCCGACCCCCTTGGGGAGCGGCAGCGGTTGCTCGGCGTGGCGGAGTTTCTCGCGAATCTCGCGCGTTGTTTCATCGACCGCGACGAACGAGGTGAACTCGGTGAGCAGCTCGTAGGTCAGACCCAACGTGGTGATCTCGCGCTGGAGTTCGTCGTCGCCGCCGCCGCGGCGGTTTTGTGCGACGGCCCGGTCGTCGGCCAGCGTGCGGACCTTTTCCCGAGCCCACAGCGGACGCAGCGCCGGGTGGCGGGTGCCTTTCGCGGCCTCGCCGGCGACGTCAAAGCGGGCTTCGAAGGGACCGCCGCCGCCCTGGCCGGTGACGACGATCGCTCCCTTCGGCTCACCCTTCCATTTGCCGATCAGCTCGATCGGCCGGTCGGCGAAGACATCGGGCACGCTCTCCGGCTGGCCCTCGCGGGCACCGAATCCCTCGTAGCGGATCTCGATGTCGGTGAGCACCGGCGCGCTGATGTAGTCGCGGAAGCGTGTGGCGGTCGGGGCCGCCTCGCCGGGGTGCAGGACGAAGAACGGCTCGCCCATGCCGGCGCGGGCCAGTCCCTCGATGAGCCAGCGGTTGACCGAGCTGCCGATGCCGAAGGCGAACACGTTGGCGCGGCCGCGCTCGGACCGCACCAGATCGAAGGCCTCGCGTTCGATGTTCACGAAGCCGTCGGTGACGACCACGATGCTGCGCGAGGTGGCCTCGTCCAGCGGGACGGCCAGCGCGCGCTCGAGGGCGGGCAGCAGCTCGGTCCCGCCGCCGCCGTTGGCGAGGTTGGTGAGGTCGGTGCCGCGGGTGATGTTGTCGGCGGTGGCCGGCAGCGAGCGCGGCGCGAGCATGCGGCTTTCCCCGGCGAAGAGGAGCACGTTGAAGGTGTCGGTCGAGCGCAGGCCGCCGAGCAGGTCGCGCATCAGCGTCTTGGCGGTGTCGAGCGGGAAGCCGTTCATGCTGCCGCTGACGTCGAGAACGAAGAGATAGTCGCGCGCCGGGATCTGTTCGGGCCGCACGCGCTGCGGCGGCTCGACGTTGAGCAGGAAGAAGTTCTCCTCTTCGCCCTCGTGGAGGAGCAGGCCGCTGACCACCTGGCGGTCGGCGAGCCGGTAGCGCAGCACGAAGTCGCGGTTGGCCGCGTCGCCGCTGGCGGGGAGTTCGACCGTGGCCCGGTCTTCGGCGGCGAAGTCGATGGCGGCGTCGTGGCTGGCACAGGTCAGCGACTTAAGCGGCATGCCGGCGCTCACCTCGACCTGCGCGGCGAAGGTGGCCGGCGTCTCGACCCCCTCGCCGAGGTAGGGGTTGGTCACCCAGCTCTCCGTGGCGCTACCCTGGTTCGAGTAGCGCGGGCCGACCACCGTGGGATAGACGAACTCATAGACCCGCTCGGTGGCGCCGAGCTTCTCGCTGAAGTGGAGCGTCACCTTCACTTCGTCGCCCGGGAGGATGTTGGCGACGCTCATGCGGAAGACGTTCGGCCGCTTCTGCTCGAGCAAGGAGGCGGTCTTGTTCGCGCTCTTGGCCTTCTCGTAGGTCGCCTTGGCCTGCTCCTTCTCCTCGATCCTGGCGGCGATCACCCGTTCGCCGATCCGCATCTCCACGCCGTGGACCGCGGCCCGGGTGCTGGCGGGAAAGACGTAGGTCGCCTCGATCGGATCGTCGCCGGTGTTGGCGTAGGTCTGCTCGACGGTGACCTCGGCAACGACACCGGCGATGCTTGCGCGGAGGTCGGTCGACTTGAGCGGGAAATGCTCGAGATTGGCCTCGCCGCCGATCTCGAAACGGGGGGCGAGCGAGCGGTCCTCGTCGGCGGTCGCAGCGGCCGGGCACAGCCGAGCGACGAAAAATGTCAGCACGGCGACGGTGGGGGTGATGGCTTTTGGTATCATGGCTTGGCTTGGTTCCAGCGTCGCCAGCTTCGAGCGCGGCCGTGAAAGCCGGATGATTCGAATGTGAAATCGGGGTGGGGCGCCCAGCTGCTGCCGGGTGGGAGGTCCATGGCGGCCTCAGCCCCATGGTGCGGCGGTCGGGTGCGACGGCTGCGTGAAACGAGGGGGCGGAGGAATGGGCGCGTTGCGGGCATCGCGAACGGCGGCACACGGCCCAGCCGGTGTGCATCGCTCGCAAAGCCGGAGCTTTGCGCCACTCAGCCGCCGTAGACGTTGAGCAGCCACGCGATCACCAGCACCTGCGGGGTGGTGATCAGCGGCAGGGCGAGCGTCGCCTTCCACGACTTCGTCGTTTCGCGCAGCGCCATGATCTCGGTGTAGTCGGTGGCGGCGCCGGCCATCAGGAAGGTGAACGCATTGCCCGGCGCACCGGCGCGGTTGAGGAGGTCGGCGGCGATCGGGCTCGATCCCTCCGAGCAGACTTCGATGACGGTGGTCGCCGCGAGCGTGAGCAGCAGGCCGAGCAGGCTGGGCCCGAAGTACTGGTTGAAGATGTCGGTCGGCACGAAGGCGCGCACCGCCGCCGCCATGGCGAAGCCGAAGAAGATCCAGCGCAGGATCATGCGCGACTCGCTGAGGCCGTCGCGCACCATCCGGCCGAGATTGCCGCTGCCGGGGCGGATGTTTCCCCAGACCTCGCCGAGGCCGTCCCTGAGGCGATAGTCGCCGCCGACCTCGACGGTGTTCGGGTTCGACGGCAGCGCGCCCCGCTTCACCAGCGCGTCGGCGATGCGGCCGCTGATGATGCCGATGACCATCGACAGCGCGATGAAGGCGAGCGTCCACTTCAGCCCGATCAGGCCGATCAGGATGAGGGTCAGCGACAGCGAGTTCCACGGACTCGAGACGAGGAAGGCGATCACCTGTCCGAGCGAGGCGCCCTTGCGATAGAGCTGCATGCCGACCATCAGGATGCCGTGGTTGCAGAGGTCGAGCAGGGTGCCGGCGAAGGTCGCGCGGACGATGCCGCCGATGCTGCCGCCCTTGCCTAACAGCTTGGCAACAACTTCCTTCGGCACCTGACCGAGGATGCCGACCGCAGCGATGCCGATGAGGATGCCCCACCAGGCCTTGGTCATGAGCTCCCACGAGCCGTGGGCGAAGGTCTGCCACCACGCCGGTCCGGCGCCGATGAAATGCCCGGCGATGCCGGCCGCGACCAGCGCCAGCGACCCCCACAGCAGCCAGTCGACCTTTCCGCCGCCGCCACAGCAGGCGCCGCCCTCCTCGGCGTCGGGGTTGTGATCGCCGTCGCAGCAGGAGGAGCCGCCGTCGTCCTCGGCGTGCCCCCCTCCGCAGCACGACGAGCTCGCGGCTTCGGATTTCTCCGGCTCGGGGTCTTTTCCGCAGCAGCAGTCGCTCATGAACCTGAGGGGAGCCTCGGGGCGCCGATGTCGCCCTGCAAGCGGTGTTTCGGGGCCGCTCAGATCCGCACCGCGAGCACCGAGGCCGGCACGTCGTGGAGCAGGCGTTCGGCGTTGGTGCCGAAGAACATCGCGCCGAGCTTCGAGTGGCCGCGGGTGCCGAGCACCACCAGGTCGGCGCCGCTGTCGGTGATGTGGCAGGTGAGCGCGACCGAGGGCACCGGGGAGTCGAGGATCCGCACCTGGTGGTCGATGGACGACAGCTCCTCGGTGAACTCGCCGACGACCCGCTGCAGCGCCTGGTTCGTGGAGTCGCGCCGCTCGGTGGCCGTCTGCTCGGCATCGAGGTCCTCGGGCCACAGCTCCTTGTCGGTCGGGAAGGTGACGTGCGACAGATCGAGGTGCGCGCCGTCGCGGGCGGCCTCCGTCGCGCGCGCCAGCACCGGCCCGGAAGCCGGCGACAGGTCGAGGCAGGCGACGATGTGACGGAAGCTCGCGCCCGGGCGTTCGCGCATCAGCAGCACGTCGCAGTCGACGGTGCGCACGCAGCGCGAGGCGATCGACCCCAGGCGCTTCTGGCCGGGCTTGTTGGCCGAGATGACGAGCAGGCCGGCCTGCTCGCGCTGGATGAGTTGCTGGAGTTCGTCGGGCGGCCGGCCGACGAGCACGATCTGGCGCATCGGGACCTCGAGGTCGAGCTGGCGGACCAGGTCGGCGAGGTCGGCTTCGGCGCGGTAGCGGGCGGCGTCGATCACCTTCGCGGCCGGCCGGCAGCCGGGGCGGTGGGGCAGGAGTCCGGGAAACACGACGTGGACGACGAAAAGCGGCACGCCCTCGGTCGTGGCGATTTCGGCCGCCTGGCGCAGCACGGCGGCGGAGGTGGGCGTGAGGTCGACGGCGGCGACGACCGGCTTGGAGAAGATCATGGCGTATCCTGGTGAGTGATGGAATCCGGCGGGCTCCACCGGTGGAGCCGGCCATTCCGGCCGGAGGGGGGCTCCATACGCCCATTCGGCGAAATCGCGCCACTGTTGGGCAGAATGCACGCAGCGAATCAGCGGATATGGTTGAAAGGGGAGGGGATCGCGACCGGAACGACCTCCAAAGCCCGACCCGAATCCTTGACTCGCCGCCATCGGCCTCCCACCTTGCGCCCGCGATGGCCGAAACCCGTACCGCCGACCTCACGACGCTCGATACCGACGCGCTCCGCAAGCGCATCGTCGAGCTCGGGAGGTATCTTTGACGTCGAGAAGCTGAAGCGCGAGGTCGCGACCCTCGAGGAATCCATGGGGGCACCCGATTTCTGGGACGACCCGGAGAAGGCCCGCCAGACCAGCGAACGCGCCGCTTCCCTGAAGAAGAAGGCCGAAACCTACGCCGGGCTCGAATCGGGTCTCGACGACGTGCTCGCCGCGATCGAGCTGGCCAAGGAATTCGACGACGATGACTCCGCCGCCGAAGCGGTCGGCCAGGCCGAGCAGCTCGAGAAGGACATCAGCTCCTTCGAGCTCTTCACCCTGCTCGACAAGCCGAACGACCCGGCCAACTGCTTCGTTCAGATCCAGGCCGGCGCCGGCGGCACCGAGGCCTGCGACTGGGCTCAGATGCTGCAGCGCATGTACGTTCGCTGGGCCGAGCAGAAGGGGTTCTCGGTGGAAACCATCGACTACGAGGATGGTGAGGAAGCCGGCCTCCGTTCGGTGACCGTGAAGGTGAGCGGCGAGAACGCCTACGGGTTCCTGAAGAATGAGCGGGGCGTCCACCGGCTGGTTCGCATCTCGCCCTTCGACTCGGCGGGCAAGCGTCACACCTCGTTCGCGTCGGTCGATGCCACCCCGGAGATCAACGACGAGATCAAGATCGAGATCGCCGACAAGGACGTCGAGATCACCACCGCGCGCTCCGGAGGCAAGGGCGGCCAGAACGTCAACAAGGTCGAGACCGCGGTGCTGCTGCGCCACCTGCCGACCGGCATCCTGATCAAGTCGACCGCCGCCCGGACCCAGGGCGCCAACCGCGAGCTCGCGTTCCAGATCCTCAAGGCGAAGCTGCTCCAGCTCGAGGAGGACAAGCGCGCCGCCGCCGCCGAGCAGGCCTACGGCGAAAAGGGCGAGATCGCCTGGGGCAACCAGATCCGTTCCTACGTCTTCCAGCCCTACCAGAAGGTGCTCGACCTGCGCACCGGCGAGGAAAGCGGCAACATCCAGAGCGTGATGGACGGCGACATCGACGCCTTCATCGAGGCCAAGCTCCGCGGCAAGGTCCGCGTCAAGGGCGCCAAGGACGAGGATTAGCGGGGCCCTTTACGTAGCACCGACAATCCTGTCGGCCTTCGGAGTGTGGATCGACAGGAATGTCGATGCTCCGGAATCTCGTTTCCTGCTCGAGCGTTCTTCGAAAAGCACGGCTCGGCACGAGAATGGCACGGAACCCGCTCCGGGCGCGGCGAATCCGATCCATTTGTCGTGAATACGAGTCATCCGGGAAACCAATCCCCCCGCTCAGGGCGCCATCGCGGCAAGGTCCAGCGGCTGATACTGCTCGCCCCGGCGCTCCTGGCGCTGGCGTGCTGGGCCTTCGCCACTCGGTCCGCAGTGGTCAACACCGACTGGCGCGTGCTGCTGGGCGAGGAGCTGATGTTCGTGATGCTGCTCGGCACGGCGGCGGTGCCGTTCTTCATGCTCCTCCATGGCCTCGGCTACCTCTGGATGAGGCGCGGGCCCGAGCCCTTCCGGCGCCGGGCGTGGTACCTCGGGCTGGTCTTTCCGATGCTCGGCGCGGTGGTGCTCATCGCCTTCGGCGTGCTCGATCGCGTGTTCCCCGAGCGCTTGTTCGCCCGCTTCGCCGGCATCGATCTGCCGGCGTCGGCACGCGTCGTGGACCATACCTACAACGGCACCGTGCTCGAAGACCACTTCGTCATCACCTTCGACGCCTCCCACGACGAAATCGAGGCACTGGTGATGCACCTTGGAGCGCTTCGCCGTCAGCAGGGGGGGAAGGAGATCTTCCGGATGCTCTCGGTCGAAGGCGACCACGGTCAGCTCGAAGTCGATTGGGTGCGAGGTCGGGCGACCTTCGAATATCTCGACGCCTGACCCGGGCCTACGCCTCCATCTTCTCCACGTCCCGGATCAGCAGCAGCAGGCCGCCGAGCGGAAGGAGCAGGCAGGTGCCGAGGCCGGCGGCGTGGTGGCCGGTCAGGTCGCGCAGCCAGCCCATCGGCAGCGGGGCGAGGGCGGCGGCGGTGAGCATCACGGTGCCGGCCGAGCCCTGCACCGCGCCGAGGCCGTCGCGCCCGTAAAAGCGGGCCCAGGTCACGCCGCCCATGACCCC
Organism: Verrucomicrobiia bacterium; assembly: GCA_030431475.1. Classification (GTDB taxonomy): domain Bacteria; phylum Verrucomicrobiota; class Verrucomicrobiia; order Verrucomicrobiales; family Akkermansiaceae; genus Haloferula. Next base: position 43,146 of record JAUIJD010000007.1, read on the forward strand.
GGAGCTGCCGGCCACCGCGCCGAGCAGCAGGGTGTAGCCCCACATCATCGGCCCGGCCTGCAGGAGCTGGGCCAGCCCGAGGCAGGCCATCTGCAGGACGAGCGATGCCCGCAGGACCTTCCGCACGCCGAAGTGGTCGACGAGCGAGCCGGTGATCAGGGTGGTGACGGCCGCCGCGACCGCGAGCACCGACAGCATCCCGGCGGCGGCCCCGCCGGAAATCCCGCGGTCCGCGAACAGCGAGGCCTGGTGAAAGACCAGCGCGGTGACGACGAAGGGGGCCGAGGCCAGCGCCAGCGCGAGGATCCAGAATCGTGCCGAGCGGAACACACGGCGGTCCGGCTTGCGCTTCGGCACCGGCTGCGGCTCGCCGTCGCCGTCGGGGTGCTGGCCGAGCTCCTCCGGCGTGTCGCGCACCATCACGGCCGCGACCGCCAGCAGCACGACCAGCAGGATGCCGCCGATGCCGGCGTAGGTCGACCGCCAGCCGAAGGCCCCGATCGCGGCGAAGCAGGCCGGCGGCAGGACCGCGCCGGAGAGTGAAACTCCCAGCCCGGCGAGCGACATCGCGCGTCCGCGCCGCCGGGCGTACCACTGCATCACCAGGAGGCTGCCGAGCAGGACCAGCGTGCCCTGGCCGAGCGAGCGCAGCACCGCCAGCGAGGCGGAAAGCGGAACCAGCCCGGCGCTGAGGGCCATGCCGCCGCAGGCGGCCGCCATCCCGACCGCGGCCATGGCCAAGGTACGGCGCACGCCGTAGCGGTCGGCCGCGCGGCCGGCCAGCGAGGCGACCATCGCGCTGAGGAAGCTGCCCGCGGCGTAGATGCCGGCGAAGGTGCCCCGCGAGATGTCGAAGCTTTCCAGCAGGAAGGGCTGGAAGACCGAGAAGGTGAAGGACTGCCCCGGCCCCGAGCAGAACCCCATGACGAAGGCCGCCGCGATCATGCGGCGGCCGGAGAAGGAGGGCGGGCTCGGGCTCACGGGTCGCGCGTAAGGGATTCCGGCCGGACATGCGAGTGCGGTTTGTATCCGGGGTGCGGAGCGGGACGCGTGGCTCCCGCCGGACCCGGCGGTTGAAGGTCGTCGTCTCGCGGTCCGCCTGGAATCCATCCGTGCGCGGCGGGAGCCACGCGGTCCTGCTGCCGGTCATTTGCCATGCCGACGATTCGACTTGTTGGCGGGCAGGGGGCGGCGTTTAGCTTCGAAGCAATTCCAAGGCTTCGCAGCGTCGTTTCATGCTCATCTTCGTTCCCAAGGAAACCCGTCCGCTCGAAACCCGCGTCGCGCTGGGGCCGGAGGCCGTGGCGAAACTCGTGCGGCTCGGCGCCGAGGTCGCGATCGAGGCCGGGTCCGGCGAGGCGGCCGGCCACCTCGATGCCGACTACGAGAAGGCCGGCGCGAAGATCCGCTCCGACCGCGCCGCGGCGCTCGGGGAAGCCGATTTCGTGGTGCGCGTGCGTCCGGCGGAGCTCGACGAGATCGCCCTGCAGAAGGCCGGCTCGCTGGCGACCGGCCTGATGGATCCCTTCGGCTCGCCGGAGCGGCTGCAGGCCTACGCCGACGCGAAGGTGAGCGCGCTGTGCAGCGAGTTGATCCCGCGCACGACGCTCGCGCAGAAGATGGACGTGCTGAGCAGCCAGGCGAACCTCGCCGGCTACATGGCGGTGGTCACCGCCGCCGAGCGCCTCGACGCCATCCTGCCGATGATGATGACCCCGGCGGGCACGATTTCCCCGGCCAAGGTGTTCGTGATCGGCGTCGGTGTCGCCGGCCTGCAGGCGATCGCCACCGCCCGGCGTCTCGGCGCCCGGGTGGAAGCCTTCGACACCCGTCCGGTGGTCGAGGAGCAGGTGAAGTCGCTCGGGGCGAAGTTCGTCAAGATCGACATCGGCGACACCGGCCAGACCGAGCAGGGCTACGCCAGGGAACTTACGCCCGAGCAGATCGAGATGCAGCGCCAGGGCATGGCGAAGGTGTGTGCGGGATCGGACATCGTCATCACCACCGCCAAGGTCTTCGGTCGCAAGGCGCCGACTCTTCTCACCGCCGACATGATCACCGGCATGCGGCCGGGCAGCATCGTCGTCGACCTCGCCGCCGAGGGCGGGGGAAACGTGGAGGGCACCGTGTGCGACGAGGAGGTCGTCACCGACGGCGGCGTGCGAATCGTCGGCTGGGGGGCGCTCGAGGCCCGCGTGCCGCGCCACGCCAGCCAGATGTTCGCCGCCAACATGGTCAACCTGATCGAGCACTTCTGGGACGAGGAGGCCAAGACCTTCCCGCTCGTGACCGACGACGAGATCATCCAGGGCTGCCTGCTCACCCACGACGGCGCCATCGTCCACGAACGCTTCAAGCCGAAGGACCACTGAATCATCACCACTTGTCCGCCATAGCCCGTAGGGCGACGGCGGATCCACCATCCTTCATCATGGAACTCGCCCCGCTCCTCCTTCTGCTCTTCGCCTTCACGCTGGCGATCTTTCTGGGCTTCGAGTTGATCTCGAAGGTCCCGTCGCAGCTCCACACGCCGCTGATGAGCGGGTCGAACGCCATTTCCGGCATCACCATCGTCGGCGCGCTGCTGGCACTCAATGCGATGGAGGGCCCCGCCGCCAAGTGGCTCGGCTTCGCCGCGCTGGTCTTTGCCTCGATCAACGTCGTCGGCGGCTACATGGTCACCGACCGGATGCTGGCGATGTTCAAGAAGAAGGAGAAGGGAGGGCCGGCGGAATGAATGCGGTCCTGATCAACCTGCTCTACATCGCCGCCTCGATCCTGTTCATCTTCGGGATCAAGATGCTCGGCTCCGCCGACACCGCCCGGACGGGCAACCGCCTGTCGTCGGTGGGCATGCTGCTCGCGGTCGTCGCCACGCTGCTCTACCTCGGGCTCGACTGGACCATGGTCATCGGCGGCATCCTCCTCGGGGGAATGATCGGGGCGGTGGCCGCGACGCGGGTGAAGATGACCGGGATGCCCGAGCTCGTCGCGCTTTTCAACGGCTTCGGCGGCCTCGCCTCGCTGCTGGTCGCCGCGGCCGAGTACGCCAAGCTCCGTACTTCGGGTGTCGACCACTATCTCGAGCTGCTCGAGGCGCAGAGTGGCGTCACCGTGCCGGCCTGGTTCGTGCTGCTGGCGGTCGGCCTGACCGCGCTGGTCGGAGGCATCACCTTCACCGGCAGCCTGGTCGCGTGGGGCAAGCTCTCGGGCAAGCTGCCCGGGAAGCCGTCGCTTTTCCCCGGGCAGCAGTTCGTGAACATCGCGCTGATGGTCGTCGCGGCGGTCGGCGTGGCGCTGATGGTCGCCGGCGGCGACAGCCCCCTGGCCTTCGCGGCGGGTCTCGCGCTGGTGGCGCTGTCCCTGATCCTCGGCGTGCTCATCACCGTGCCCATCGGTGGCGGCGACATGCCGGTGGTGATCGCCTTGCTGAACTCGCTCTCCGGTGTCGCCGCGGCGATGGCCGGCTTCATCATCCTCAACAACGTGCTGGTCGTGGCCGGCTGCCTGGTCGGGGCCTCGGGGCTCATCCTCACCGGCATCATGTGCAAGGCGATGAACCGTTCGCTGGGGAACGTGCTCTTCAGCGGCTTCGGCGCGACCGCGCAGGCCGGCGGAGGCGTGACCGGCGAGATGAAGGCCTCGAGCGTGGAGGACGCCTATTTCGTCCTCGAGGCGGCGCAGAGCGTGGTGATCATTCCCGGCTACGGCATGGCCGTGGCGCAGGCGCAGCATGCGGTGAAGGAGCTCGCCGGCATCCTCGAGGAGAACGGTGCCGAGGTGCGATTCGCCATTCACCCGGTGGCCGGACGCATGCCCGGCCACATGAACGTCCTGCTCGCCGAGGCCGACGTGCCCTACGAGCAGCTCCAGGAAATGGACCAGGTGAACCCGGTCATGCCGACCGTGGATGTCGCCATCGTGATCGGCGCCAACGACGTCGTGAACCCCGCCGCCAACGACGACCCCTCGAGTCCGATCTACGGCATGCCCATCATCAACGCCCATGAGGCGAAGACGGTGTACTGCCTCAAGCGCGGCAAGGGCGCCGGCTTCTCGGGTCTCGAGAACGCCCTCTTCTTCGGCCAGAACACCCGCATGCTCTACGGCGACGCCAAGGCCACCGTGAGCGCGCTGGTGGCGGAGTTCGGGAAGTGAATCAAGGAGGGGCTCCTTCCAGGTGCCCCGGCATCATCTTTCCAACATCTTTCCCCGGGATACTCCAGGTCCGGAGAATCAACTTGCCCCGCGAAGCGCCGGGGAAGGAAATGGAGGAAACCATGCGCGTGTTGCTCGTCGAAGACTCGAACCGGCTGCGGGCCGCGGTGGCCCGCGCGCTGAAGCGGACGGGCTACGTGGTCGACGAGGCCGAGGACGGCGAGGTCGGCCTGTGGCGGGCCCGGGAGTTCGCCTACGATGCGGTGGTGCTCGACCTGATGCTGCCGAAAATGGACGGCCTCGAGGTGCTGGCCACGCTGCGCGGCGAGGAGAACCGGGTGCCCATCCTGCTGCTCACCGCGCGCAACACGGTGGAGGACCGCGTGGCCGGCCTGCGCGGCGGCGCCGACGACTATCTCGGCAAGCCCTTCGCACTGGAGGAGCTGCTGGCGCGTGTCGATGCCCTGTGCCGGCGCCGTTTCGACCACCCCTCGACCTGCATCCGGGTCGGTGACCTGGAAATCGACACCGATCGCCGCACCGCCGTGCGCGGCGGAACGACCCTCGACCTTACGCCGCGCGAGTACCGCCTGCTGCACGTCCTGGCGCTGCAGCCGGACAAGGTGCTGGAGCGCCCGGAACTCGAGGAGCACCTCTACGACGACCTGGCCTCGCCGATGAGCAACGTCGTCGATGCCACGGTCTATCAGCTCCGTCGCAAGCTGAAGGCGGCGGGCGAGGGCACGCCGATGATCCAGACCCGCCGCGGTCAGGGCTACGTGATGGAGGCGTCATGAAATCGATCCGCCGCCGCCTGACCTCCGTCCTTGTCGCCGGCATCGGCGTGCTCGGCGTCGGCGCCGGCACCGCGGTTTACTATTCCTATCGCGCGGGCCTCATGGCCGGCTTCGAGTCGGAACTGCAGACGCTCTGCCGACAGGTGCGCACGGCCGGCTCGCCGGGCGGGGGTGGGGGCCCGCGGCGGGGTGGCCCGTGGCGAAGCTTCGAGCCGGACTCGATGGCGGCACTCGGCCCCGGGATCTACTGGCAGGTCCGCGAGGACGAGGGCGACACGCTTCATCGCTCCGACAATCTCGCCGCGGACCTGCCGTGGCCGGACGGCGAGCGGGCGGAGCTCGCCGTGCTCGACGACGGCACCCGCGTGATGGCCGCCGCCCACCGTTTCGGCATGGGACGCGGCATGCAGATGGAGGTCTGCGTCGCCCGCCCGTTCGACGAGGTCGAGGCGAAGCTGGCACGCCTTTTCTGGATCCTCGTGGCGACCGGGGGTGGTCTGATGGTCCTCACCGGGCTCGGCGTGCGCTTCGCCGTGGGGGCCGGGCTGGCCCCGCTCCGGCGGATTGCCGGCGAGGTCGATCGCATCGACGCCGACTCGCTCGACGAACGCTTCGGCGAGCGCGATCTGCCGGAGGAACTCCGGCCCATCGTCGAGCGGCTCAATTCGTTGATGGAGCGGATGGGCCGGAGCTTCGCCCGCGAGCGACGATTCAGCGCCGACCTCGCTCACGAGATGCGCACGCCGGTGGCCGAGGCCAGGGCGATCGCCGAGGGCGCCGTGAAGTGGCCGGAGGAGGGCGGGCCCGACGCGTGGCGCGACGTGGTCGCCTCGATGGAGCGGATGGAGAACGTCGTCCACTCGATGCTGCAGCTGGCCCGGATCGAGCGCGAGCGTCCCGGTGACGCGGCCGGCTCGTTCCCGCTGGCGCCGCTGGTCGGGGAACTTTGGGCCGACCACCGCGCCAGGGCCGACGCCCGGCGCGTGACGCTGCGGATGGAACCTACGGGAGACATCGTACTGAAGGGCGACCGTGCCTGGTGGGCCCACCTGCTCGGCAACCTGCTCGGCAATGCCGCCGAGTACGCCGACGAAGGCGGGAGCGTGGAAGTGTCCGGCGGCGACGGCCGCACGGTGCTGGCCGTGCGCAATCCCGCCTCGGACCTGGATCCGGCGACGGTCGACAAGCTCTTCGACCGCTTCTGGCGGGCCGACGAGGCCCGGGGTGAGAGCGCCCACTGCGGCCTCGGGCTGTCCCTGGCGAGGGCCTGTGCCGAGGCCATGGGCTACCGGCTCGAAGCGTCGCTGGAGCCGGACCGGCAGCTCGAGATCCGCGTCGTGCGCCCGAACTGAAGCGCCCGGCTGCCGGGAGGGGCCGCCCCCGCGACCTTTCCTGCCACCCGTCATCTTCGGGTCATCTTCCCCGGGTATCGTGGGGGTGCCATCAAGGCACAACGGTGGCAAAACCAACACCAACGAGATATCATGAAAACTCTACTCATCAGCGTCGGATGCCTCGCCCTCGGGCTTCACGGTGTGGAAGCCGGAAACGGCGAGCCGCTCCGCCACGGTCAACCGGGCCTCGAGCAGGCGGGCGATCAAGTCGCCAAGGGCAAGGGCGGAGGCCAGGGTCAGGGCGAGCAGAAGCGCAAGCGCCAGCGCGCGGGTGGCGGCGACTGCGATGGCGACTGCGACCAGCTGCTGGCCAAGGGCAAGGGCGGCGGTGGCGGCAAGGGGGCCGGCAATGGAAACGGCAACGGCCAGGGCGAACCAAAGCGCAAGCGCCAGCGTGACGGTGACGGCGATTGCGACCAGCTGCTCGCGAAAGGCAAGGGCGGTGGCGGCGGCAAGGGGGCCGGCAATGGAAACGGCAACGGCCAGGGCGAACCAAAGCGCAAGCGCCAGCGTGACGGCGATGGCGACTGCGACCAGCTGCTCGTGCAGTGCGACGGTTCGGGCCCGGGCCAGGGCAAAGGAAAAGGCCGCGGTCGGGGTTGCGGCGGAGGCTGCGGCACGGCTTGAGTCGATCGAAATTCCCGGTCCCGATTGGAAGCTCATGGCTCTTCCGGTCGGGACCATTTTCTTCAAGGAAGGGCTCCTGCCAGGTGCCCCGGCGGATTCGGCTCATCCGGCAGCCGCTCCTTGGAAGCAAATTCGGCAGCGTCCCCGGTCATCGGGCCGTTTCCCGCCGGATGGCTTCCGCAACGGGCGTTTCTGCTGGATGGCGGAGCCCATCGACGCTGTGATGGGCCGGATGATCCAACCATCCGGACGCCATGCTCAATCTCGCACTTTTCGGACCGCCCGGTGCCGGGAAAGGCACCCAGTCGGAACGGCTGATCGACGATCACAAGCTGTTCTACATTTCCACCGGCGACCTGCTGAGGAGGGAGTTGAAGGAGAAGACCCGGCTCGGCCTTGAGGCGCAGGAGATCATCGCGGCCGGCGGGCTCGTTTCCGACGAGATCATCGTCCAGATCATCGAGCAGACCATCACCGAAAATCCGGATGCCGGCGGCTTTCTCTTCGACGGGTTCCCGCGGACCTACATCCAGGCCTACATCCTCGACGGCCTGATGATGAAGCTGAACACCTCGCTGCATTGCCTGATCAGCCTCGAGGTGCCCGAGGAGGAATCGGTCCGGCGCCTGCTCGAACGCGGCAAGACCTCGGGGCGCTCCGACGACAACGAGGCGGTGATCCGCAACCGCCTGCGCGAGTACCGCGAGAAGACCCTGCCGGTGCTGAATTTCTACCGCGACAAGGGGATCTGCCACGACATCGACGGCACTGGCACGGTCGAGGAGGTGGCGGAGCGGATCCAGAAGGTCGTCGCCGGCGAGCTGCGCAAGCGCCTGCTGAACATCTGCGTCTTCGGTTACCCGGGATCCGGGCGTGGCTCGCAGAGCCAGATGCTGGCGGAGAAGTACGGCCTCGAGTTCGTCGCCACCGGGCGGATGCTCGAGGAGGAGATCCGCAGCGGCAGCGAGCTGGGCGAGCGGGTGAAGCAGCTCTACGAAAGCGGCGAGCTGGTGCCCGACGAGATCGTCGTCCGCCTGATCGAGCGCAAGCTCGAGCAGACCCGCGACACGGCGAAGGGGTACATCTTCAAGGGCTACCCGCGGACCCTGGTGCAGTCGTACATCCTCGACGGCCTGCTCAGGAAGCACGGCTCGTCCCTGAACATGATCCTCGAGATCGACGTGCCGACGCTGGAGCTGATCAGCCGTCTCGACGCCCGCTCGAAGACCGAGCGGGCGATGCCCTACGACAGCGAGCTGCCGAAGATCGTGAAGCGCCTGCAGGAGCACGAAACCAAGACCGTGCCGGTGATCGAGAAGTACAAGAAGCTCCACGGCGTCGAGCGGATCGACGGGCGAGGGGACTTCGACGAAGTCGCGGAGCGCGTCTCGGCGGTGGTCGAGCGGGCGTTCAAGCACATGCGCTAGGTCTCCGACGGGTCCGGAGGAAGACGTCCGACCAACTGCGTGGCGCAGCCGAAGAAATGGTGTCGACACTCCACTTCGAGACCCTCCTCGCGAAAGATCGGGACCAGAGCATCGCAGTTTCCGAACTCGGACGTGTAGCGCCAGAGCAGGCGGTAGTTGTCCGGATTGCCCAGGAGCAGGGCTCCGAGCAGCGGGACGTAGGATTTCACGTAGAAGCGGAAGAAGAACCGCAGGACCCGGTTCGGCGGCATCGAGAACTCAAGCAGGCTGAAGCGACCGCCCGGCTTCAGCACCCGCCGGATCTCACGGGCCAGCAGGGGGAGCTCGTTGCGGGCCAGGGTTTTCAGCCCGAAGGTGGACGTGACCACGTCGTAGCAGTCGTCCGGGCGGGGAACGCGCAAGGCATTGGCATGGACGACCTCGCAGGCCCGGTGCGGGTGGCGGTCCACGGTGGCCCGGGCCCGCTCGCACATCACCGGACACCAGTCGATCAGATCGACCCGGGTCGTTGACCCGAATCGCCGCTTCAGATGCCCCAGGCATTCGGCCCCGCCCGTCATCAGGTCGAGGGCCGATTCGGCGCTCCCTTCGAGGGAGTGGACGGCCCGCCGCCGCCACCACCACGCGAAACCCAGGGACGACAGAAGGTTCACCAGACCGTAGGTTCCGGCCATCTCGGCGAACAGGCGTTTGACGTAGGACTCGGAGTGAATGTCGTCCATGCGTTCCGTGGGAAGGCGTAGAGCCCGGGCATCCCCGGCGCAATGCCCGCTTTCCCTCGCGAGCGGTGCGAGATCCGGCATTCCGTCTGCTTTTCCGGACAAGCCGCCCTTTACAAGCCGGGGCAGCCCTGCGAAACACCTTCCAATTTGCCCGGCGCGGCGCGGAATCTTCCGCCCGCCCGGCCATTCCCCGCGCACGTCATGCCCAAAGACACCTCCATTCACAAGATCCTCGTCATCGGCTCCGGTCCCATCGTCATCGGCCAGGGCTGCGAGTTCGACTATTCCGGCGTCCAGGCCTGCAAGGCCCTCCGCGAGGAAGGCTATGAGGTGGTGCTGGTGAACTCGAACCCGGCGACGATCATGACCGATCCGGAGTTCGCGCATCGCACCTACATCGAGCCGATCACGCCGGAGGTGGTGGAAAAGATCATCATCAAGGAGCAGCCCGACGCCCTGCTGCCGACTCTCGGCGGCCAGACCGCGCTCAACTGCTCGATGGACCTCTACAAGTCCGGCACGCTCGACAAGCACGGGGTGAAGATGATCGGCGCCAATTCCGACGCCATCGACAAGGGCGAGGACCGCCAGCGGTTCAAGGACGCGATGATGAAGATCGGCATCGACCTGCCGCAGTCCGGCACCGCGCACACCATGGAGGAAGCGCGCAAGGTGGCCGAGGAAATGGCCGAGGTCACCGGCAAGAAGTTCCCGCTCATCATCCGTCCCGCCTTCACCCTCGGTGGCCAGGGCGGGGGGATCGCCTACAACAAGGACGAGTTCGAGGAGATCATCGCCCGCGGACTCGACCTGTCACCAGTTTCCGAGGTGCTCATCGAGGAAAGCCTGCTCGGCTGGAAGGAGTTCGAGATGGAGGTGATGCGCGACTGCGCGGACAACTGCGTGGTCATCTGCGCCATCGAGAACATCGACCCGATGGGCGTCCACACCGGCGACTCGATCACCGTGGCCCCGGCGCAGACGCTGACCGACCGCGAGTACCAGATCATGCGCGACGCCTCCTTCGCCTGCATCCGCGAGATCGGCGTCGAGACCGGCGGCTCGAACATCCAGTTCTCCATCGATCCGATCAGCGGCCGGATGATCGTCATCGAGATGAACCCGCGGGTCTCGCGCAGCTCGGCGCTGGCCTCGAAGGCGACCGGCTTCCCGATCGCCAAGATCGCCGCCAAGCTGGCCGTCGGCTACACGCTCGACGAGCTGCCCAACGACATCACCCGCGAGACGCCGGCCAGCTTCGAGCCGACCATCGACTACGTGGTCACCAAGCTGCCGCGCTTCACCTTCGAGAAATTCCCGACGGCCAACGCCGTGCTCACCACCCAGATGAAGGCGGTGGGCGAGGCGATGTCGATCGGCCGCACCTTCAAGGAGTCGATGCAGAAGGCGCTGCGCTCGCTGGAGACCGGCCGCTGGGGCTTCGGCTTCGATCCCAAGGTGCCCGGGGCGCCGATGCACCCGGAGATCGAGCAGAAGCTCGCGGTGCCGAACGCCGAGCGCATCTTCTGGGTCCAGGTCGCCTTCACCAACGGCTGGTCCATCGACGAGGTCTTCGAGGTCACCAAGATCGACCCGTGGTTCCTGCACCACCTCAAGGAGATCGCCGAAGAGGGCCGCACGCTGGCCGACTGCGATCTGAAGGACGCCAAGAGGCTCGGATTCGCCGACCGCCAGATCGCCCGCGCCCGCAACCTCGCCGCGGCCCGCACCAGCGGCCACTCGCAGTCGGACGTTGAGGCGGTCACCGAGGACTCGGTGCGGGACGAGCGCAAGGCCGCCGGCATCATTCCCGGCTACCGCCTGGTCGACACCTGCGCCGCCGAGTTCGAGGCCTACACGCCGTACTTCTACTCAAGCTACGGTGACGAGAACGAGGCCCGCGAAACCGACAAGAAGAAGATCATCATCCTCGGTGGCGGTCCGAACCGGATCGGCCAGGGGATCGAGTTCGACTATTGTTGCGTCCACGCCGCCTTCGCCTCGAAGGCGCTCGGCTACGAGGCGATCATGGTCAACTCCAACCCCGAGACCGTTTCCACCGACTACGACACCTCCGACAAGCTGTTCTTCGAGCCGCTCACGCTCGAGGACGTGCTCAACATCTGCGACCAGGAGAAGCCGCACGGCGTGATCGTCCAGTTCGGCGGCCAGACGCCGCTCAACCTCGCCGCCGACCTCAAGCGCCACGGCGTCCCCATCATCGGCACCTCGCCGGAAAGCATCGACCTCGCCGAGGACCGCAAGCACTTCTCCGAGCTGCTCGACAAGCTCGGGCTGAAGCAGGCCGAGGCCGGCACCGCGGTCGATGAGGAGGGCGCGCTCACCGCCGCCAACCGCATCGGCTACCCGGTGCTCGTCCGCCCGTCCTTCGTCCTCGGCGGCCGTGCGATGATGATCGTCTATAACGACGACGAACTGAAGCGCTACATGCGCGACGCGGTCGATGCCTCGCCGGAGAAGCCGGTGCTGGTGGATCGCTTCCTCGACGGCGCGACCGAGGTCGACGTCGACTGCATCGCCGACGGTACGACTGCGGTGGTCGGCGCGATCATGGAGCACATCGAGCAGGCCGGCGTGCACTCCGGCGACTCGGCCTGCTGCATCCCGTCGTATTCGCTCTCCGACAAGATCAAGGCCGAGATCGAGACGGCGGCGAAGAACCTCGCCCGCGAGCTCGACGTGAAGGGCCTGATGAACATCCAGTTCGCGGTCAAGGACGACGAGCTCTACGTCATCGAGGTCAACCCGCGTGCCTCACGCACCGTGCCCTTCGTCTCGAAGGCGACCGGGGTGCCGCTGGCGAAGTATGCGACCGAGATCATGCTTGGCAAGACGCTCGAGGAGATCGGATTTACGGAAACCGTCGTACCTCCGCACTTCTCGGTGAAGGAGGCCGTGTTCCCGTGGAACCGCTTCCCGGGCATCGACATCGTGCTCGGTCCCGAGATGAAGTCGACCGGTGAGGTGATGGGCATCGATGCCGACTGGGGCATGGCCTACGCCAAGAGCCAGATCAGCGCCTTCAACCCGCTGCCGACCGAGGGCAACGTCTTCATCTCGGTCATCGACCGCGAGAAGCCGCGGGCGCTCGCGGTGGCGAAGGACCTGGTCGACCTCGGGTTCACGATCTGGGCCACCGGCGGCACCTACAAGGTGCTCAAGGAGGCGGGCGTGCCGACCAAGCGCGTCTTCAAGCTCCACGAGGGCCGGCGCCCGAACGTGGTCGACATGATGAAGAACGGCGAGATCGACTTCATCATCAACACCCCGAGCGACGAGGCGGCCCGCGAGGACGAGGTGAAGATCCGTTCGACCGCGATCGCCACCAAGGTCTCCCACGCGACCAACATGGCCGCGGCCGAGGCCTGCGTGAAAGGCATCCGCTCGCTCAAGGAGAAGGAACTGGAAGTGAAGCCGCTCCAGGACTTCCACTGAGATCGACCTGAGCCCCGAGGGGGCGACGGGTGACAGCCCAAGGCGTCAGCCTTGGGGGTGGAAGGGGGGCGTCGATCGAGCCCCATGGGGCGACGGTTGGCAGCTTCAGCCTTGGGTGGACGGATGCGCAGGTCGATCCAGCCCCAAAGGGGCGATGGTTGGCAGCCCAAGGCTTCAGCCTTGGGGGATGGCAGGGCCGGTCGATCGAGCCCTGAAGGGGCGACGGGTGCTTGCGATTCACGGTTCGAGCGGTTCCGATCCTCCCATGCCGCAATCCCTCGACCGCATCCTTCTCCATCTGGTCTTTTCGACGAAGGATCGCGAAGCGTGGCCTCTCGATGCGGTGCGCGATGAACTGCACGCCTACATCGGCGGGCTCGTGCGGGAACAGAACGGGGCGTTGTTGGCGGCGGGATCCACCCAGGATCACATTCATCTCCTGATCGCGGCTCCTCGAACGGTTGCGCCCGCCGATTTGGTTCGGGAGGTGAAGTCGTTGAGCTCGGCGTGGCTGAAACGCAGGGAGGGGCGGCTGGCGAACTTCGCCTGGCAAAAGGGATATGGCGTCTTTTCCGTGAGCCCGTCCCACCGGGATGAGGTGGAGCGGTATGTCAGGCATCAGGCGGAGCACCATCGGAAGCAGAGCTTTCAGGACGAGTACCGGAGCTTGCTGAAGAAGTGCGGTGTCGAATGGGACGAGCGCTACGTTTGGGATTGAGCAGAGTCCCCGTCGCCCTTTCAGGGCTCAATGACTCCGCCCGGGACCGGGAGAACCCAAGGCTTGCGCCTTGGGCTGTCAACCATCGCCCCTTCGGGGCTCATAGGCGTCTTCTCGAACCGAGTGGCTGTCGAACATCGCGGCTTTGGGGCTCGTGGGTGGCCTGTTCCGTCCGAGGCATCGACTGGCGATCGAACCATCGCCCCTTCGGGGCTCATGCTTGGCCAGCACCCTCACTCCGGCCGCGAGACCACGCGGAAGCCGAGATCGGGTCGGCGCTGGAGACGGTCGTCGGTCCACTCGCGGGTGAGGGCGCCGTTGGCGGGTTTGAGGAAGGAGCCGCCGATGATCACGATCTGCTTCGCACCCAGCGGATTGGCGGGGTTGATCGCCGGCCGGCGCGTCCATTCGGCAACCGATCCGGCCATGCCCCGCAGGCCGTTCGGCGTGCGATCGTTCATGCCGATGCCGGTCACGGGGCCCCAGGTGGCGGGTTTCAGGGCCGTGGGTTGCTCGACCTTGGCCCGGAGCGCGGCAAACCACTCCTCCTGGGTGGGGAGGCGGCAGCCCTTCCAGTTGCAGTAGGCCGACGCGTCCCACCAGTCGATGCCGACGATGGGACAGTACAGATCCATCGCCCGGCCCTCCCACGTCGCGCCGTCACGGGCGGCGGTCAGCATCGATTCCCAGTCGTCGGGTTCGTGGCCGGTCTTGCTCTCCGGCTGGCCTTCGAGGTCGAAGACGTCCCGCTCGTCGGGATTGAGTCGGTCCAGCACCTGCAGGAACTTCAGATACTCGCCGATGGTCACTTCGCAGGCGCCGATCTCGAACTCCGGCAGCTTCTCCATGCCGCCGTCGGGGGTCGGGTGCGGACCGGCTCCGATGCGCGCGGCCTCCGGGAGGGTGGGCTCGACTTTCGGCGGCGCCACCGAGCGATCGGGCAGAAGAATCGCGACGGCGGCGACGAGTGCCACCAGTCCGACGATCGCGCCGAGGATGGCGGGCGTGCGGGACTTCGAGGGAGCCGCCTGCGTCCGCGGGGCGCTCGGTGTCGACTTCGACTCGCGCAGCTGGTCTTCGATCTGCTCGCCGTAGGAACGGATGTCTTCCCAGGTCAGCGCCCGCTCGACTCCTTCGCCGCGCATCCAGGCGAGGACGGTGAGGACGCGGCTCGCGCCCGGCAGGCCGTCGGCGACGAGGCCGGTGAGCATCTGTCCGAGGCTCGCGATGTCGGCCGCCGAGCGGTCGGGATCCGGCGTGCCGGCACACACGATGTTGCCGAGGCGGACCACGCCGTGGTTGTCGAAGTGGATGTCGGCGGGCGTCAGGGGATCCGTGGCCAGGCCCCGGGACTCGAGTTGCAGCATCGCCTCGGCCGTGCGCCGGAAGATGTGGGCGAGGTCGGCCGGCCGCATCGCCTCGCGCGCCGTCAGCCGGTCGGCGAGGCTGTGGCCGGCGATGTGTTCCAGCGCCGCGAAGCAGACCCCTTCATCGTCGACCGCCTCGTAGACCGATCCGACGAGCGGGTGGTCGACCGAGGCCTTGGCGCGGATGTTGGCGAGGAAGGCCTCGCGGCGTGAGGAATCGGTCAGCTCGATCAGCATCACCGGGCGTCCGACCGAGGCCTGCTCGGCCAGCCAGACGACCTCTCCATCGCGTTCCTCGAGGATTTCGTTCAGGCGGTAGTCGCCGAGCGTGCGGGCTTCCATGACGGGTCAGCGTTCTTCGGGAAAGGGCGGCAGGACGGGCTCGAGGGGAATCTCGTCGTCCAGCGGCGGCAGCAGGCTGCCGTCGAAGTCCAGATCCTCTTCGAGGAAAACCGGGTCCGGCCCGGTCGCCGGCTGGGCGGTGTCCAGCGAGGCGAGGTGCCTCGGCCAGGCCTGGCTGTCGATGAGCTCGTTCTTGTACATCAGCTCGACCACCTGACCGTAGTACTGCCGGCGCCCGAAAAGATGCTCGTCGGAGGAGGTGGGGCGGGGGATGGCGTAGGTCACGCGCATCGCTTCCTCGCCTCCGAGCCAGTCGATCGGCGCGGTCGGCCAGTTCACCGTGGCCATCGCGGCGGAGTTGGCCTCGGCCAATGCCGGGCGGATCTCGCCCTTCGGGTCCTGGTCGAAGAAGCGGACCTGGACGAAGAACTCGTCGGGCTGCGGTTCGCTGCCGGGGGCGACCCGGACCGGGATCGTCAGCACCACCCGCTCCGCATCCGGATTCTGGTCGTCCTTGAAGATGCGCGTGCGCCCGAGGGCCAGCTTGCCGCGCATGTCGGTGGGCAGGGAAATGCCGTCCCGCAGTTTTCTCGCGGCCAGCGGGTAGAGCGCCCCGGCGCCGCTGGTGCCCAACTGGAACACCTCCTGATACGACTCCGCCGCCTTGTCGGCGAGTGCCGGGTCGAAGGCAGCCATCGTCTCGTAGACCATGCCGAGCTCGTAGTGGACGTTCGGGTCGTCCGGCGCCTTGGCGCGGGCTTCCTCGAGTTTCACGATGGCCTTGCCCATGTCCTCGGCGACGCGGGCCTCGCGGGCTTCCGTGACCAACCGCTCGACGACCGGATCGGCGATCTCGGGGGCATTCAGTGGACGGGCCGCCGGCAGCGATTCCTCGGCCGGCAGCTCGGGCATCGGCGGGAGGGCGACGACCGGCCTCGCCGGAGGTGCCGGCTCGGCCTTCGGCGCGACGTTCACCAGCTTGGTCACGATCTTCTCCTGCACCACGACCTCCCGGCTGGCCTCGAACCGGATCGCCAGCGCCACGCCGGCAGCCAGCAACTGGCCGAAGGCGACCAGCCCCAGCACCCAGCAGGACAGCCGGAACCAGAGGTTCGGCTCCATGCGCGAAGTCGCGGCGTAGCTCATGGAAAAACGGTAGGGGGGCGCCGCCCCGGGGAGCAAGGCGGGAAATCGGCGCTTGGCAGCCGCCCCGACGTCGGTAGAGGTGACCGCGTGAGGCCGGAGGTCACCCGACGACTGCCGCAGCTCGACGACCTGACGCCGGGCGAGGTCGCCGCACGCCTGCGGCACCGGCCGGGCTTCGTCTTCTTCGACACCGCGGGCAACGTCCCCGCCGACCGCGGCGCACCGGTTTCGGTGCTCGCCGCCGATCCGGTGGAGGTCCTCAAGGGCTCGATCCATGATCCGGCCGACCGGGCACGGCTGACCGCCCGTCTCGCCGAGCGGAACGGCGACGCGCCTTCCGCCGACCGCGGCTTCCCCGCCGGCGGACTCTGCGGCTGGATCGACTACGAGGGAGGTTTCGTGTTCGGCGACTATCCGGAAATGCTGGTCCACGTCCACGGCGGCGGGTGGCACGAGACCGGCGGGCTTTCCGGGAGACTCCGCGACGAAGGCGCCGAGGCGGTCGAGGTCGGCCCGGTCCGCGAGACCTGGACGCACCGGCGATTCATCGACGGCGTCCGCCGCATCCGCGAGTGGATCGCCGCCGGCGACATCTATCAGGTCAACCTCGCCCAGCGTTTCGAGGCGGAGGTACGAGGCGGATCGTTGTTTCCGCTCTACGAGCGCCTGCGCGAGGCCTCGCCGGCGCCGATGGCGGCGTGGTTGTCGTTGGACGGGAAGGAAGTGCTGTCTTCCTCGCCGGAGACCTTCCTGCGCATCTCCGGCCGCGGCATCGAGACGCGTCCGATCAAGGGCACGCGCCCGCGCTTCGCGGATCCCGCCGCCGATCGGCGGTCGGCCGTCGAGCTGCAGACTTCGCCGAAGGAGATTGCCGAGCTGGTCATGATCACCGACCTCCTGCGCAACGACCTCGGCCAGGTCAGCGAGTTCGGCAGCGTGCAGGTCGATGAGATGCTGCGGCTCGAAACCCTCGGCCAGGTCCACCACCTCGTCTCCACCGTGCGCGGCCGGTTGCGCGAGGAAATCGGCGCGGTCGGGGCCGTGTCGTCCTGCTTCCCCGGCGGCAGCATCACCGGCGCGCCGAAGCGGCGGGCGATGGAGATCATCCGCGAGCTCGAGCAGGAACCGCGCGGGATCTACTGCGGGGCGATCGGCTACTTCGGCTACCACGGCGAAAGCCAGTTCAACATCGCCATCCGGACCATCGTCCGCGACGGCACCAAGCTCAGCTTCCACACCGGCGCCGGCATCGTCGCCGACTCCGATCCGGAGAAGGAGTACGAGGAGACCCTGCACAAGGCCGCCGGCATCCGGCTGGCCCTGGAGCGGCTCTAGGATTCACCCCGAAGCCATGCTGCCGACGGTCTATTCCCTCGAGACGGAACACGACGAGGGTGTCGGCGAGAAGATCGCGACCCTGTTGGAGGGCGGGCGTTTCCGTCTCGAGCGGATCCATTCCTTCGGCGCGGCGTCGGAGCCGGGCTTCTGGTACGATCAGGAGACGCCCGAGTGGGTGCTGCTGGTGAAGGGGACCGCGGCGGTCGAGTTCGACGAAGGCACGCTGGAACTCGGAGCCGGCGATGGCTTCACGATACCCGCGCATCAACGGCACCGGGTGGCCCGCACCAGCAGCGACGCGGTCTGGCTGGCGCTGCATTTCGAGGCGTGACGCCGCGTTCCTTCGTCCGTGGGCTTGTGGCCTCCGGTGCGACTGTCATGGTCTTTTGAAACCGCAATGGCTCGATCCGATTCTACGTCCCGTTTTGAAACCAAGCTGCTCCGTCCGTCCGCGCCCGGTGACGGGGGCTCCTGGGCCTTCGTGATCCTGCCGAAGAACGTCAGCGAGGCGCTGCCGCGGCGGGGGCGGACAAGTGTGGAGGGACGTCTCAACGGGACGGCGTTCGCGGCGACCCTCGAGCCCGATGGCCGGCTGAGTCACTGGCTCCGGATCGATGAATCCCTCCAGGCAGCGGCCGGGGCCAGGCCCGGTGATCTCGTCACGCTCGAGATCCGGCCCGTGGCGGCCGAGCCCGAGCCGGAGGTGCCCGATGACTTTCGAAAGGCACTGGCCGCGTCGCCCGAAGCGCGGCGGGTGTGGGAGGCCACGACGACGATCGCGCGGCTCGACTGGATCCACTGGATGACCACGGCGAAGCAGGCGAAGACGCGCACCAAACGGATCGCCGACGCCTGCGACATGCTGGCTTCCGGCAAGAAGCGCGTCTGCTGCTTCGACCCTTCCGGCTACTACAGCAAGGCCTTCCGTGCGCCGGAGGCACGGAGTGGCTCCTTGAAGGAGCCATGATGGCCGTGGGACGGCGGGGATGCCGACCGACCGACCCTCATGGCGCTTGGAGAGCGCCACTCCTTCAGCTCATCACGATCTCCGAGCTTTCCCGTAGTTGCACGGCGAGACGGTGCAGGGCCTCACGGCGTTGCTCGGCGACGAAGGCCTCGCGGATCTCGGCCTCGATCTCCTCGAAGGCGGGCACGTGCTCGGGTTCGAGCTTCTCGACCTTCGCCAGGTGCAGGCATTGCTCGTAGAAGAACACCGGGCTGACCTCTCCCTCGCGCAGCGAGAAGAGCATGCTTTCGAAGCCGTTGAGCAGGCGCTCGTGCTCGATCCAGCCGAGGTCGGTCTTCTTGTCCTCGCGCGAGGTGTACTCGTCCGCCAGTCCGGCGAAGTCCTCGCCGTCCAGCGCCCGCTCCCGCAGCTCGCGCATCAGCCGGTAGTCGGCCTCGGCGCGTTCGTCGGGGAATCGGACCAGGTGGCGCACCTTCGCCCGGGCGCGCTTGCGAAAGCGGTGCTCGTTTTGGGAGAACCAGGTCCGCAGCGCCGCCTCGTCCGGCTCGGGCAGGTCGCGCCACACGGTTTCGGCGAAGGTCTCCATCCGCAGCCGCGCCACGGTTTCTTCGCGAAGCTGGTCGCGCTGGGCCTCGAGCATCTCCCACGACGCGCCGTGGCTCCGCCATTCGCGAAGCGAGGCCTCGAGCGCCTCCCGCACCTCGGCCGCCGGCGGCTCCGGCACGCGTCGTTCGGCCTCCTGGGCCAGCAGCACCCCTTCGATGACCTCGTCCTCGGCGCGTTGCTGGAACTCCTCGTCGCGCTCGCA
Organism: Verrucomicrobiia bacterium; assembly: GCA_030431475.1. Lineage (GTDB taxonomy): Bacteria > Verrucomicrobiota > Verrucomicrobiia > Verrucomicrobiales > Akkermansiaceae > Haloferula. The sequence continues at coordinate 62,413 of JAUIJD010000007.1, forward strand.
GCACGACGACTCGGTGGCCGCCTCGGCCTCGGCCTTGATCCGCAGGAAGGCCTCCTCGAGCAGGTCGGGGTCGACCGACTCGCCATTGACCTTGAGGCCCATCAGGCGTCGCGGATGGCTTTCACCGCGGCCGCCATGTCGGGCGCGCGGAAAGTGGACGAACCGGCGACCATCACGTTGGCCCCCGCGGCGGCGCATTGCGCGGCGGTGTCGGCCGCGATGCCGCCGTCGACCTCGATGTGGAAACCCAGCCCCCGCTCGTCGCGGAGCTTCGCCGCCGCCTCGATCTTCGGCAGCACCTCGGGCATGAAGGACTGGCCGCCGAAGCCGGGCACGACCGTCATGCACAGCAGCAGGTCGATGCGGTCGAGGAAGGGCTCGACCTCCGCGATCGGCGTCGCCGGATTCAGCGCGAGGCCGGCCTGGCAGCCGGCGCGGCGGATGCGGCCCAGCGTTTCCGCGACGTCGTGATCGGCCTCGACGTGCACCGTGACCATGTCGGCCCCGGCCTTCACGTAGTCGTCGAGATAGACGTCCGGCCGTGAGATCATGAGATGGACGTCGAGGTAGATGTCGTTGTGCTCGTGCACCGACTGGATGACCGGCGGGCCGAAGGAGATGTTGTTGACGAAGTGGCCGTCCATCACGTCGAGGTGCAGCCAGTCGGCGCCGGCGTGGATGGCGCGGGTGACTTCCGCGCCGACCTTCGAGAAGTCGGCGGCCAGCAGGGACGGGGCGATCACGCGGTCGCGGCAGGTCGGTGGGATCACGGGGCGGAGCCTAAGTTCCAAGGGAAAAGGTCCAAGTTCCAAAAGGGAAATGCGGGCGAAATCGATTTGGCACTTGGCACTTGGCACCTGGCACTTCCCCGTAGGGGTGTGGAGATCGACCTGCTCAGTGACGACTATTTCATGGGCCAGGCGCTGCGCGAGGCGCGCAAGGCCTACGCGGCGACCGAGGTGCCGGTCGGCTGCGTGGTCGTCCACGGCCAGCAGGTGATCGGTCGCGCCTGGAACCAGGTCGAGACGCTCAAGGATGCGACCGCCCATGCCGAGATGCTCGCCCTGACCGCCGCCCAGCAGGCGCTCGGCGACTGGCGGCTGGAGGGTTGCACGCTCTACGTGACCAAGGAGCCGTGCCCGATGTGTGCCGGCGCCATCGTCCACTGCCGGCCCGACCGTGTGGTCTTCGGCTGTCCCGATGAAAAGGCCGGCGCCTGTGGCGGATGGATCAACCTGCTCCAGTCGAACCCGCCGCTCAATCACGCCTGCGACATCGCCCACGGAATCCTCGGCGACGAGTGTCTCGGGCTGCTCCAGAGCTTTTTCCGCGAGGCGCGGGCGAAGAAGAAGGCGCTGCGTGACGCGGCGAAAGCCAACGGAAGCGGCGATGAAGGCAGCTAGCCTGCTGGCGGCCGTTCCGCTGCTGGCGGGCTGCGGCACGATCGGGTTCTACTCCCAGGCCGCCGTCGGCCAGGTCGAGGTGCTGGCGAAACGCCGGCCGATCGAGCGGGTCGCGGCCGAGACCACGGATCCCGACCTGCGCGGGCGCCTTGAGCTCACCCGGAGGCTCCTCGATTTTGCGGAACGCGAACTGCTCATGCCCTCCGGCGGCGCCTACGAGCTCTACGCCGAGCTCGACCGCGAGCACCTGGTGTGGGTCGTCCACGCCGCGCCGGAGCTGTCGATGGAGCCGAAGCGCTGGTGGTATCCGGTGGTCGGCTGCCAGGCCTACCGCGGCTATTTCCGCGAGGATCTGGCCACGGCGGAAACCGGGCGCCTCGGGAAGCAGGGCTACGAGACCTGGGTCGGCGGAGTCGATGCCTTCTCGACCCTCGGCTGGTTCCGCGATCCGGTGCTCGACACCTTCGTCCACCGCGACGAGGTCGATTACGCCGAGCTGATCTTCCACGAGCTGGTCCACCGGAAATACTACATTCCTGGTACCACCGCGGAGAACGAGGCGCTGGCCGAGGCGGTCGCGCGCGAGGGCGTGCGGCGTTGGTTCCGCCACACCGGCCGGCCGCAGCTGGTCCGCCGCTATGACGAGCGCCTGAAGAAGATCGCCCGCGCGAGGGAGGCCATCGTTTCCGCGTCCGACCGGCTGCGGGCCGTCTATGCCGCGCCGGAGGACGACGCCTGGAAGCGCACCCGAAAAGGCGAGGAACTCGCCCGCCTGAACCGCGACCTCCGCGCCCTCCGCACCGAGTGGGGCCGGGGACTCACCTCGTGGATCGAGGAGCCGGTCAACAACGCCCGCCTCAACTCCTTCACCACCTACGAGGCCGGTGTCCCCCGCTTCACCCGCCTGCTCGAGGAGTGCGACGGCGACTTCGAGCGCTTCTGGGAGCGGGTGCGGGCCGCGCCGTGATCAGTCCTCGAGGGCTTCGATGAACAGCCGGGCGGCCTTACCCGCCGAAGCCGGGTTCTGGCCGGTGACGAGACGACCGTCGCGGACGGCGTTCTCGGCGAAGTTTTCGGCCGTTTTCACCTCGGCTCCAAGTTCGGCGAGACGGGTCTGGAGGAGAAAGGGCACCGTGTCGGTGAGCTCGACGGCCTCCTCCTCGGCGTTGGTGAACACGGCGACGGCCTTGCCCTTGACCAGCGGTTCGCCATCGGCGCCGGTGGCTCCGGCGAAGGCGGCGGGGCCGTGACAGACGGCGCCGATCACCCCCTGCTGCTTGTCGACGGCGGTGATGAACGCTCCGACTGACTCGGCATCGGGGAAGTCCCACATGGTGCCGTGACCGCCGGCAAAGAAGACGCCGGCGAGCTTCGAGGCATCGAGCTCGTCGAGCGGGCGGGTTTCGGCCACGCCCTTGGAGCCCCCCGTTTTCCCACCGTGCTCGCTCCAGAAGGCGGCGTTGGCCTTGTCCTCGAGATCCAGGCTTTTCGGGTCCACCGGGGCGAAGCCGCCCTTCGGGCTGGCGAGAATCACCGGGTGACCCGCCTTGCGGAACACCTGGTAGGGATGGGCGGCCTCCGAAAGGTAGAATCCGGTCGCCTTGCCGGTTTCGCCGAGTTCACCGTGGTTGGTAAGGACCAGCGCGATCGGGGGCTTGCCGGTGGCCGGGAGCGCGAAGAGGGAGAGGAGGGCGAGAAGCAGTCGTTTCATGCCATTTCCCTACACCCGCTCATTCGGGGGGCAAGTGATGAGGAAGACCGCGGGCCGTGGAGGCGTAGCGGAGGCCATGCCACGATGGGCGATACTGTTTCTGCTCGGCTCCGTCCTGACCGCCGCCGAGATCGAGTGGCAGCCGGAGACCCGCGTCCTCATCGCCGAGCACGGCGGCTACGGGCGGATCGCGCGAACCAAGGCCGGGCATCTGCTCTGCGCCTACTCCCGCCGCGGCCACCTGATGGTGAAGGAAAGCCCGGACGACGGGCGCCGCTGGAGTGGGGCCCGCACGGTCGGGACCTGGAAACACGGCGCGCTGGCGAATGCCGAGCTGCTGGTGCGGCGGAACGGCGAGGTGTGGTGTTTCTTCAACCGCCGCCCGCACCGCGGGGCGCCCGACGAGGCGAGGTCGGCGGTCGGCTTCTTCCGCAGCCGGGACGACGGCCGGACCTGGAGCGAAGCCGAGATCCTCTACGAGGCGGGACGGACCCAGCGCGGCGAGGACGGTTGCTGGGAGCCGGTGGGGCTCGAGCTGCCGGACGGGGAGATCCAGGTGTATTTCGCCAACGAGTTTCCGTACCCGGATGACAACGACCAGGAGATCACCATGCTGCGTAGCCGGGATGGAGGCAGGGAATGGAGCGAGTCACTGGCGGTCAGCTACCGGCACGGCTCGCGCGACGGCATGCCGGTGCCCGTCCTGCTGCCGGAGGTGAAGGGCATCGCGATGGCGATCGAGGACAACGGCCTGCGCGGCACCTTCAAGCCGGTGATCGTCGCCAGCTCGTGGGTGGATGGCGGGTGGAAGGAAGCCCCGGTCGGCGGCGACAGCCCGAAACGCTGGCCGGCGCTGGCGGAGCGGCTCCCGGCGCAAGCCTACGCCGGGGCGCCTTATCTGCGTCTGCTGCGGAAGGGCATCACCGTGCTTTCCTTCCAGCTCGCGGAGAACGGCGAGATGCGCGATTCGCGGATGGTGGTGGCGCTCGGCGACGGCCGCGCCCGCAACTTCGGCCCGCTCAGCCGTCCCTTCCCCGACGGCGGGAGGCAGCTCTGGAACTCCTTGTTCGTGAAGGACGAGAACACGGTGGTCGCCGTCAGTGAGGCAACCCTCGACGGCCGCCGGGGCATCTGGTCGGTCGAGGGCCGGGTGAATTGAACGGGAGGGGAACCGTCGGAGATCCACGGCAGCGGCCCGGCCCGGCGAAAGGTAGGCGCCGAATTCGTGCGATTTCTATTGCACGAAAACAAATGCGTGTAAATACTGTCGCAAACAACGACTCCGACCATGAAACGTTTCAAGAAGATCCTCGCCGTGCTTTCCGACGAAGTACCGACCGACGCCGCCTTCGGGTGGCTGGCTTGCCTCGCCGAGCATGCCGAGGCGGAGGGGGTCGACCTGCTGGCGTGTACCCGCGCGGTGCTAGCCGAGTATCCGAGCGTTGGCGGCGGTGCGGACGAGGGTGACCGCCTGGCGGAGATCGGTCGCGCGGCGGCGGGCGCCATGGGGGGGCACCCGACCGAGCTGATCGAGTCGGCCGATGATCCGCTCCGGGCGACGCTCAAGCGGCTCGCCTCCGGCGAGTATGATCTGGTGGTGGTGCCGGTGGACGGTCCGTCGACCCGTGGACTCGCCGAGCGACTGGCCCGCAAGAGCCCGGTGGGAGTGCTGGTGCTGCCGGAGGTGTCACCGGCGCCCCCGAAGCGCGTCCTGGCCGCGCTGGACTTCTCCGACCTCTCGGAGCTCACCCTCGACTGGGCCGAAGCCTTCGGCACCCTGCATGGTGGAGGAGCCGAGCTCGAGGCCATTCATGTGCTCGATCTGACCCTGCGCACCCGGGCGACCATGGTCCGCGATGCGCGGAAGATCCGTGCCGATCTTCGCGAGGCCGCTGACTGGCAGATGCGCGCGTTCCTCGACGACCACGCGCGCGACGCCTCGAAATGGTCGCACCGGCTGGTCGAGGGCCAGCTGCCGGGAAGCGAGCTGGCGGGACTGGCCGAGCGCGAGGCCGACCTGCTGGTGATCGGCTGCCATGGCCGGAACGCCCTCTCGATCGCCCTTCTCGGGAGCAACACCGCCGAGGTCGTGCGCCACGCCACGCGGCCGGTGCTGGTGGTCAGGCGGAAGAACCAGAATCTGTCGTTCCTGCGCGATCTGATCGGGTGGGAGGGTTGAATCGCGAACCCCGGATTCTTCGAAGATGAGCGAGGTGTTCTTCCCCGCCCTACTCCCGCTCGTACCGCTGGTGGTGGCCCTGGCCGCCCCGGGTGTGGTGCGGACCCATCCGCGGACGATCGCCACGACGGCGGCGGTGCTGCTGGCCGCCGGAGCGGCGACGATGCTGGCCGGCGTGCCGGGGCTCGAGCCCATCCGCGAAGCCTGGCCGTGGGTGCCGCAGCTCGGCGTCGAGATTGCGCTGCGGCTCGACGCCTTCACCGCGTGGTTCGCCGGGCTGGTGCTCGGGCTCGGTGCCTGTGTGATGCTTCACGCGGGCGGCTATCTGGCGAAAAGCCGGCACCTGCCCGGGGTCGTGGCCGCACTCAGCGGTTTCACGTTGGCGATGCTCGGCGTGATCCTCTCGGACAACCTCTACCTGCTGTTCCTCTTCTGGGAGGCGACCTCGCTGCTGTCGTTCCTGCTCGTCGGCTTCCACCACGGGAAAGAGGACGTGCGTGGGAAGGCGTCGCAGGCCCTGTTGGTCACGCTCGCCGGCGGTGCCTGCATGCTGGCCGGCATCGTGCTCGTGCACGCGCACTTTGATACGGCGTCCATCGTAGGATTACTGGAACGGGCGGGCGACGGTTCCGCGGCGGGGCTTTCCACCGGTGCGCTGGTGCTGGTGCTGCTCGGGGCGCTGACCAAGTCGGCCCAGTGGCCTTTCCACTTCTGGCTGCCCAACGCGATGGTCGGTCCGGCCCCGGTGTCGGCCTTCCTCCACTCCGCGACCATGGTCAAGGCGGGCGTCTTCTTCCTCGCGACCCTCGCGCCGCTGCTGTCGGAGCATCCGCTGTGGACGCCGCTGGTCGCCGGTTCGGGACTCCTCACGGTCGCGACAGCGGTGTTGCGTGGTGCCCGCGAGTCGGATCTCAAGGCCCTGCTGGCCTGCACCACCCTGGCCGCGCTCGGGTTCCTGACCCTGCTCGCCGGGTTGGGCACGCCCGCCGCACTTCTCGGCTTCGTGATCTTTCTCACCGCCCACGCGCTCTACAAGGCACCGCTTTTCCTCGCGGCGGGCAACCTCGAGAAAACCTTCGGCACGCGCCGACTGGAAGACCTGGTCGGCGCCGTGAAGGCGGCGCCCTTCACCGGACTCGCCTTCGTGGTGTCGGCGCTGTCGCTCATTGGCCTCGCACCGTTGCCGGGCTTCCTTGGAAAGGAATACTTGCTGAAGGCGATCTGGGCCTACTCGCCGCTGCTGGCCGTGGCCACCGCGCTGGCGGCCGCCGGCGTGCTCGGGCTGGGGCTCAAGCTGCTCCTGCCGCTGCTCGACTGGCGTCAGCGGCCGGAACCGAAAAAGGCACTTCCGCTTTCCATGACCGTCGCGGCGCTGCTGCCGGCGCTCGGCACGCTGGCGCTGGTGATTTCACTGCCGGCGACCACCCACGGGTTCCTCGGTGCGGCGGCGACGGCGCTCGGCGCTCCCGAGGACGCGGCCTACAAGTTCTGGCACGGCTGGACGCCTGCCTTCGGGCTCGGCATGGGGGCGCTGGTGCTCTCGGTGGGAGTGTGGCGGACTCTCGTCCGGCCGAACCTCGCGCCGCTCCCCGATCCGCTCGAGCCGATCTTCGAGCCGGCCTTCGACAACCTCGTCGCGTCGATCCGGACGCTCGCGTCCGGCGTCGGCCGGATGCTCGAGGTCGGTCGCCCGGGCCTGCAGATCGGGATCATGGTCGTCGCCATCGGCCTTCTCGCCTTCGCCGGGCTCGATGCCGCCGAGTGGCGCCTGCCCGCGTCCGACGCCACCGGCGAGGCTTCGGTGTGGCTGTTGCTGGCTCCGGTCGCGGTGCTCGCCGCCTTCCTGGCCGCCAGCGCCTCGCGCACGCTCACGCTGCTGGTCGCGCTCGGCTTCGTCGGACTCATCGTCGCGCTGCTCTTCCTGTGGTTCAGTGCGCCCGATCTCGCGCTCACCCAGTTGATGGCGGAAACGCTGCTGCTCTTCCTGCTCGCCGGGGTGCTGAAGAAGACCGGCGTCAAGGCCACCGCCTCCTCCTTCTCCGGCGGACGCGCGGTGGTGGCGCTCGCCGGGGGCGCCCTGGTCACGATGCTGGTGCTGAAGGCGATGGCCCTCGAGTGGGACCGGCCGGTGTCCGACTTCCACCTCACCCACAGCAAGCCGGCGGCCTACGGCGCCAACGTCGTCAATGTGATCCTGGTCGATTTCCGGGCGCTCGACACCCTTGGCGAGATCCTGGTGCTGGCGATCGCCGCGCTCGGAGCGACCGCCGCCCTCGGGGCCGCCCGGCCGCGTTCGCCCCTGCCCTTCGACAGCGACAGCCCGTGGCTCGCGACCGCCGCCCGCGGCATCGCGTGGTTCGCCCTGCCGGTCTCGCTCTGGCTTTTCTGGCGCGGGCACAATGCGCCGGGCGGCGGCTTCATCGCCGCGTTGGTGGCCGCCACCGGGCTCGGTCTGCTGCTGCTGGTCCGCCATCCCCGGCTCGACGCCCGCTACCTGCGCCATGCCTCGCGGCGCCTGAGCGTCGTCGGCCTCGGCGTCGCGCTCGGCTCGGCCCTGATGCCGCTGGTCTCGAAGAAGGAATTCTTCACCGGCCTGTGGTGGCATTCCGGCGACCTCCACCTCGGCACCCCGCTGCTGTTCGATCTCGGCGTCTATCTCACCGTCTTCGGCTTCTGCCTCGGCTTTCTCCGCCATTTCCGGCCGAACCCCGCACCTGAACTCTGAACGTTTCCCCATGTCCATCCTCCTCGCCATCACCATCGGCCTGCTGGTCGCCGCCGGCCTCTACCGCCTGCTCGGTCCCGGACGCATCGATGCGCTGGTCGGGCTGATCCTGCTCGGCCAGGCGGCCAACCTCGTGCTCTTCGCCTCCGGCGGCCTGCGCCACAACGCGCCGGCCCTGATCTCCGACGGCATGGCCGAGCCGAGCGACCCGCTGCCGCAGGCACTGGTCCTCACCGCCATCGTCATCGGCTTCGGCATCATCGCCTTCCTCCTCACCCTCGTCCTTCGCGCCGCCGGAAACGACCATGACGCCTGATCTCCAGCTTCTCCTCTGCCTGCTTTCGCCCTTCCTCGGGGCGCTGGCATGCCTCGCCGTCGGCCCGCGACCCCGCGTGTCCGCCGCCCTCGCGATCCTGGCCGTCGCGGTCAGCCTTGCGGCGGCGCTCGGACTGGTCGCGGCGACCGCCGCCGGCGAGGCCTTCGCCGTCCACGCCGGCGGCTGGTCGGCCCCCTTCGGCATCGTGCTGGTGGCCGACACCTTCTCGGCGCTGATGCTGGCCGTATGCCAGCTCGTCACGCTCGCCGCGCTGGTCACCGGGGCGGCCCTGCTGCCGGCCCGTTGGCACCGCCGCCACTTCTTCCCGCTGGTGCTCACACTGAGCACCGCCACCTGCGGCGCCTTCCTTACCGGCGACCTGTTCAACCTCTACGTCTGGTTCGAAGTACTACTTCTCTCGTCATTCGCGCTCATGGCCGTCATGCGCGGACCCGGGGCGCGTGCCGGGGCGTGGCGCTACGTCCTGCTCAACCTCGTTTCCTCGCTGCTGTTCCTGGCCGCCGCCGGCCTGATCTACGGCAAGACCGGCAGCCTCAACTTCGCCGATCTCCATCAGCGCTTCGCCGGGGCCGACGACGCATTCCTCGTGAAGAGCTCGACCGCGCTGCTGTTCGGCTCGTTTGCGATCAAGTCGGCGCTGCTGCCCTTCGCCTTCTGGCTGCCGGCTTCGTATCCCGCGCTTCCGCCCGCGGTGTCGGCGCTTTTCGCCGGGCTGCTGACCAAGGTCGGTCTCTATGCGATGTTCCGCGTCTTCGGCATGGTGTTCGCCACCGACACCTTCCCGCACCGCGACCTGCTGCTCATCCTCGCCGTGGCGACCATGCTCGGCGGCGTGCTCGGAGCGGTCGCCCAGGGCGGCATGCGGCGCATCCTCTCGTTCCACATCATCAGCCAGGTCGGCTACATGGCCCTGGCGCTCGCCCTGTTCACCCCCCTGGCGCTGGCGGCGGGCATCTTCTACCTCGTCCACCACATCGTGGTGAAAGCGAACCTGTTCCTGGTCGCGGGGCTGGTCGAGCGCCGGGCGGGCTCTTCCGAGCTCGATCGGACCGGCGGCCTGCTCCGCGCCGCGCCGTGGCTGGCCGCGTTGTTCGCCGTGCCGGCGCTGTCGCTTGCCGGGATCCCGCCGCTGTCCGGCTTCTTCGCCAAGTTCGCGCTGCTGCGATCGTCGCTCGAGATCGGCGACACCCTGGCGACCACCGCCATCATCGGCGTCGGCCTGCTGACCGTCTTCTCCATGCTCAAGATCTGGCGCACCGCCTTCTGGGGCGAGGCGCCGACGGGTGCCCCTGCCAAACCCGCCTCGCCGCTGGCAATCACCAGCTCGGCCGCGCTGGCCGTCGTCACCCTCGGCCTCGGCCTCGCTGCCGGGCCCCTTTTCGGCCTCGCCGAAACCGCCGCCGAAGGGCTCCGCCATCCCACCGCCTACCTCGACGCCGTCCTCGGCGCGGGCAATCCGCCGTCACCCGAAACCGCGTCCGGAAAATGAAAGCCCTGCTCATCTTCCCATTCTTCTACATCTACGAGATCGCCCTCGGGGCGCTGCGGATCGCGAAGGACGTGCTGTCGCCGGAGCCGAGGCTGCGTCCGGTGCTGCTGCGCGTGCCCGTCGACCTGCCCAGCGATGTCCATCGTCTGGCGCTCGCCGCGCTGGTCAGCATGACCCCCGGAACCTTGTCGGTCGACGAGGCCGACGACGGCCGCACGCTGTTGGTTCACAGCCTCTACGGCGGCGACGACCCCGAGGGGGAGATCCGCCACATCCTCGAGAAGTACGCCGCGCGCGTCGCCTCCATCCGTCTGTCCTTCGTCCGCCATGCTTGAGATCTCCACCTTCCTCCTGGCACTGGCGATCGCGCTCACGCTCGGTCGCCTGCTGGCGACGCGCGATGACGCCGACCGCGTGATCTGCGTCGACCTGCTGACCTTCCAGCTGCTCGGCCTGGCGGTGATTCTCGCCTTCCACGACCAGCGGCCGCTGGCCCTGCAGTTCGCCTTCGTGCTGTCGCTGCTCGGCTTCGTCTCCACGCTCATCCTTTCCCGACTCATCCGCTCATGATCTCCGAAATCCTCATCCTGCTCGGCAGCCTGTTCTTCATGATCGCCTCGATCGGGCTTTGGCGTCTGCCGGATGCCTTCGCGCGTCTTCACGCCGGGACCAAGGCGGCCTCGCTGGGGGTGCTGCTGCTGCTGCTCGCCGGCGCACTGCGCTTCCACGATCCCGGCTCGCTGACCCTGATCGGCGCGACCCTGCTGCTGGTCTTCATCACCGCGCCCCTCGGTGGCCATGCGATCGCCCGACGCCTCCTGGAGCGGGAGACCACGCGCCGAAGCACCCCCGCGCCCGATCCGGGGTCGGAGGCGATTGGAAAAGAATCAATACGATTCCAATAGCACGAAAATAAAGTCGTGTAATAGTGCCTCGTTCCAACAACGACACGACATGAACTACGCCAAACTTCGCAAGCATCTCAATGCCCTGGCCAGCCTGCCCAAGGGGGAGTCTCCGGTCATCAGCGCCTACTTCGACCTTCGTGGCCCTCGCCACGAGCTGCGCTCCGATTTCCGGAGTTGGGTCGAGCTCAGCCGCCAGACCTTCCGCAATCCCCGGACGCGCCAGGATTTCGATGACGCCGCCGAGGAGATCGAGAACTGGCTCCAGGAAGCCGAAGGTGCCGGAGGGGCGGTCTTCTGCCGCTGGGGCGAGCAGCCCTTGTTTCTGCCGATGACCTTCAAGGTGCCCGTGGAGACGCGCCTGCACGTCGACGACTTCGCGGTGATCTACCCGCTGGTCGAGCTCAAGGACCGGTTCAACCGCTTCGTGCTGGTCATCACGACCCGGGACAGCGCCCGCATCATCGAGATGAACCTCGGCGCGCAGTCGGTCGAACTGCTCACCAGGCGTCCCGCCCTGCGCGAGCGGATCGGCCGCGAGTGGACCCGTGAGCACTACGTGAACCACCGTCGCGAGCGCGAGCGGCAGTTCGTGAAGGAGAAGATCGCGGTGATCGAGAGCCTGATGGCCAAGCGCGGTCACAACGCCCTGATCCTCGCCGGGGATGCCCGCCATGTGGCCCGCGTGTCGGAGGCCCTGCCGCCGCACCTGAAGTCCAAGGTGATCGACGAGATCCGGACCGGTGTGAGCGACGACCGGCTCGGTGAGGTGCTGTCGCAGGCGGTCGGGTCGTTCCTGAAGGCCGAGGCCGAGGACGCGCACGACGCGGTGGCCTGGCTGGTCCAGGCGGTGCGCGCCGGCGGGCTGGCCAGCGTGGGGGTCGAGTCGGTCCGTCACGCCCTGCGCGAGGGGCGGGCCGAGCGGCTCATCGTTTCCAACGAGCTGCCGCTGGAAGATCAGGAGGAGCTGGTGCGGCTCGCCAGCCGCCACAGCATCCCGATCGAGACCGTGCAGGATTGTGAACTGCTCGATCGCAATGGAGGGGCGGGCTGCCTGCTGCGCTACCGCTACGAAGCGATGCCGGTCGAGGCGTGACGTCTCCGGCCGGTTGAAATCACGCGGAGGCCCGGCGGAGATCCGCCGGGCCTCCGTCGCGTACCGGAGCCCGGCCGAACGAGAGCGCTGCTCTCAGGATGGCGGATCGGAAGAGCGGGTGGCGCGGAACTTGGCGGCTAGCGTCCGATGAACTTCTCTCCCCGCAGCACGTTGACCTCGGTGGTCCAGGCGATGACCGAGTGGTTCTCGAAGTAGCTGTCGGACACCGCTTCCAGCACCGCGTCCGCGACCTCGGGCGGGACGATGCTCTCGATCTTGATGTTCGGCCCTTCCCAGTCGGTGGCGTGGTTTCCCCGCGAGCCCTCGCCGCGAACGTTGCTCAGGGTGTGGCCGGTGGCGCCGCGGTCGCGGAGGAGGTCGAGGATCTTGTCCTTGAACAGGGACTCGGTGATGATGGTGACGAGGATCAGCGGCGTTTTCATGACTCACATCTTGGTCAGGAACTGGGCGAAGGCGAGGAAGAGCGGAATGCCGATGGCGAGGTTGAAGGGGAAGGTGACCCCGAGCGAAAGCGTGAGGTAGATGCCGGGGCTGGCCTGGGGCAGCGCGATGCGCACGGCCGCCGGCGCCGCGATGTAGGAGGCGCTGCCGACCATGGCCCCGAGCACGGCCGCGCCGCCGGGCGTCATCCCGGCGAAGTGACCGCCGAGGGTGCCGAGCAGGCCGTGGACGAGCGGCAGCACGCAGCCGCAGACGACCAGCCGCCAGCCAGCCTGGCGCAGGTCGCCGAGGCGCCGGGCCGCGACCATCCCGAGTTCCAGGAGGAAGAGGCACAGGGCGCCCTTGAACGGCGCGACGAAGAAGGGGGCGACGCTTGCGAACTTCTGCGGCCCGCTGAGCGCCCCGATGGCCATGCCACCGAGCAGGAGGAAGATGCTCTTGCCGGCGACCACCTCGTGAATGGCTTCCTTCAGGCTCGCGCCGCCGCCGCCGTGGCGCGGGCGGGCGAGGATCAGCCCGACGATGATGCCCGGGACCTCGAGGACCGCGACCAGCGCCGGCAGGAAGCCGTCGGCCTCGAGCCGGGCGATCTTCACCGCCTCCAGTGCGGCGAGGAAGGTGACCGCCGAGACCGACCCGTAGTGCGCGGCCGTGGCGCCGGCATCGGTGCGGTTCAGGCGCCCGAATCCCGACAGCAGGAAGAAGGCCGAGAAGGGCGTCGCCACGCCGAGCAGCAAGGTCATGCCCAGCGGTCCGACGAGTTCGGCGAGCGGGGTCTGCGACAGGGCCACCCCGCCCTTGAGGCCGATGGCGAAGAGCAGGTAGATCGACAGCGCCTGGTAGATCGCGGCGGGAATCTCGAGGTCGCTCCTCACCCAGCGGGCGATCATGCCGAGCAGGAAGGCGAGGACGACGGGCGAGACGAGGTTTTGCAGAAGAAGGTCCACGGCGCGGATTTCGATTCGACTTCGATGACTGGATGGTCGAGGCTTTCCGGCGCCCGACCGTCTCAACGGGCGAAATAATTGTCGTGTTTCGGATTACATGCAATCGCGAACGATGAAAAAAATGGCAGGAAACAACGAGGGGAGTCACGGTTGGACCTTTCTGACGAACCACATGCACGTGCTGGTGGTGCTGGCACGTGACCCGGAGCTGCGGATCCGCGACATGGCGGAGCAGATCGGGATCACGCAGCGGGCGGTGCAGCGGATCCTCGCCGAGTTGATCGGGGAGGGGATCCTGAAGGTGAAGAAGGAGGGACGGCGCAACCGCTACACGATCCAGCGCCGGGCGCGCCTGCGCCATCCGCTGGAAAGCAAGCACACGGTGGGCGAGTTGATCGACCTGCTGGATTGAGCCGTGGGCGACGCCGAATTTCCGGAGACCCGGTGGAGCCTGATCCGTGCGGCGCGGACGGAGGTCGAGGGTCTCGGCGCCTGGTGCGAGCGCTACGCGACGCCGGCGCGGGAGTATCTCGGGGCGCTGGGGTGTCCGGCCGACGAGGCGGAGGACCTGGTGCAGGACTTCATCCACCGTCTGATCCGGCGCGGGCCGGCGGCCGGTTTGCCGGAGCAGCTCGACGGCTCCTTCCGGGCCTATCTGAAACGCTCGCTGCGGAACTTCCTCGTCGATCGCCGCCGCGCCGCCGCGGCGGAGCGCCGGGGGGGAGGCCGGGCGTCGCTCGACGTGACCGAGATGGAATTGCCGGATGCCGCGGAGGCGCCGGACGTGGTGTTCGACCGGGCGTGGGTGATGCGTCTGATGGAGCTGGCGACCGAACGCCTGCGGCGGGAGTTCGAGGGTGGCGGGCGCGAGGAGTTCTTCGAGGCGGTGGCCCCGCTGCTGGACGGCCGCCGGGGTCCGCCGGGTCTTGCCGGGCGTTTCGGCATGAGCGAGGCCGCCTTCCGTGCGGCGCTCTACCGTTTGCGGAAGCGCTACCGGGCGCTGATCGAGGCGGAGCTGCGCGAAACGGTGGGCGACGGCGGCAGTTTCGAGGTGGAAATGCGTCACTTGATGGCCGTCTGGTCGTGAGGGGGGATGATGGCAGGTCGATGCGAGCGGTGCGGGGGGGAGATTCCGGAGGACGGACCCTTCGGGCTGTGTCCGCGGTGTTCGCTGAGCGGTCCGGAGGAGGGCGGGGTCGAAGGGCCGGAAATCCCCGGCTACGAGGTGGTGAGGACGCTCGGGACCGGCGGCTTCGGCGAGGTCTACGAGTGCGTGCAGCTCAATCCCGCGGTGCGCTGCGTGGCGGTGAAGGTACTGAAGGTCGCCGATGAGGCGGAAAGGCGTCGGCTGGAGGACGAGATCCAGGTGCTCGGCGAGCTGTCGCATCCGGGCATCGCGCGGCTGCTGGGCTGTGGCGAGCTGCCGGACGGACGTCCGTTCCACGCGATGGAGTTGTGCGAGGGCGTGCCTTTCGACGAGTGGATTGCCGGCGAGCGGCCGCCGATGCGGGCGCGGGTGGACGTGCTGCGCGCCCTGGCGGAGGCGGTGGCGCACGCGCACGAGCGGGGCGTGGTCCATCGCGACCTGACGCCGCGCAACGTGCTGGTCGCGCCCCGGCCGGGGGGCGGGTGGCAGCCGAAGCTGATCGATTTCGGGCTCAGCCGGGCGACGCTCGGGCCGGCATCGGTCGGCCGCGAGGAAACCCTGGAAGCGCGTTGGGCCGGAACGCCGCTGTGGATGGCGCCGGAGCAGTTGGCCGGACGGGAGGTGGGCCCGGCGGCGGACCTGCACGCCCTGGGATTGCTGCTCGGCTTCGCCCTGTTGGAAAAGCCGCCGCTTTCCGGGGCGATCGCGCCGGGGGCCGGGTGGGGCGCCTGGCTGGAGGCCCGCAAGGAGTGGCAGTGGCCGGCGAGGCCGCGCCTTGCCCGGGCCGACCGGCCGCTCCAGTGGGTGGCCGAGCGGGAGCTGGCCCTCGATCCCGGCGCGAGATCGCGGGATGCCGGGGCATTCGGCGACGAGCTCGACCGCTGGCTCCACGGCCGGGTGGTGCGGGCGGGCCGGGGGCGGACGTTCTACGAGGTGTCTCGTACTTTGGCGCGCCATCCACGGGTGGTGGCGGCGGCCGTGCTGGCAACGGTGGCCGTGGTCGCGGCCGGACTGGCGTGGCGGTCGGCGGAACGCTCGGGGCGCGAGTCGGGGCAGGCGGCGCTCGAGGCGCAGGCGAGGGCGGCGGAAGCCGACCGCCTGCACGCGCTGGCCGTGGCCGATCTGCAGGCCGGCCGGGCCGATGAGGCGCTGCGCCTTCTCGACGACGCGGCGCGGCTCGATCCCGACAACCCCGAGGTGGGATTCTCCCGGGCGGCACTCGGCGCCCTGGCGCCGGTGCCCGAGGAGCTGGCCCCCCTCGAGCTGCCGTGGGTTGCCAAGCGGGTGGCATCGGCGGATGGCGCCTGGGCGGTGGAGAGTTTCGAGGGAGCCCGGCTGCGGGTGGCGGAAGACGGATCGGCGACGGAGTGGAGTGGGTCGTTTCCGGAGGAGCCGGAGGTTTGGCGCGATCCGGAAGGACGCTGGGAGGCGCGTCGGGGCGAGGGCGGCCGCCTGGTCTTCGAGGGCAGCGACGACGGCTTTCCCCCGATGCATCCGCTGCGCGTGGGTGATGGTCGGGTGGCGCTGGATGAGGAGCGGGGCCGGGTGGTCGCGACCACCGACGGACCGCGGCTGAAGCGCTGGGACATGGGGGCGGTCGGAGGCACACGCGAAACGGCGCGCTTTGACCGTCCGGTGGTGTGGATGGCCTTCGAGCGGGATGACGCGGACCTGTGGATGCGGCAGGAGAACGGCCGGATGCGCGGGTGGATGCGCGGCGAAGCCCCGGGCTTCGCGGTCGACATGCCGGTCTTTTCCCCGCGGATCGACGGGATGCGCATCGGCGAGAACCACGCCCGTGGCACGCGTCCGGGTTGGGGCGGAGCGGCCATGCTGGTGTCGCTCGAGGCATGGCGCCGCGGCAAGGAAGGTCGCGAACTCCGGGCGGTGGCGGGCGCCCGCGATGTCGATCACCTGGCTTTCGCCGGCAGCGGCGGATTTTTGCTCTGGTGGGTGCCCGGCAAGCCGATGCTTCGCTGGGAGACCGGATTGCCTGAGGCCGAACTCGTTTCGGTGGATGGTGCCGGAACGCAGGTCCTGTGGTGCGCGGAAGACGGCCGGGTCTGGTGGCTCGATCCGACCCGTCAGGCGGTGGTGGGTGAGCTCACGCTGCCGTCGGCGCCGGCGAGCGCGAGTCTGCTCGATCCGGTCGGTGGCATTGCCCGGGCCGTGGTCGGCGGGACGGATGGCGTGGCGCGGGTGTTCCGGCCGGAGGGAGGGGTCGAGAGCGAGTTTCGTGCGGCGGGCGAGCGACCGGGTCCACATCGGACGCGGGTGCACGGTTTGCAGGGGGGCGAGGGCTATTTGGTCGCGATCGAGGGGGGGCTGGAGATTCGGGGGATCGACGGCGCGACCGGTGAGCCATCCGGGGAGCCGATGCGCTTTGATCGCGGGGTGGGCGACTTCTTCCTGTCCCAGGACGGCGGCACGCTGGTGGCGGTCGATCAGGCTGCGAGCGGCCCGGGCCTGCTGCGCCTGATGTCGCTGCGGACCCGCCGCGATCTGCTGCCTCCGCTCCGGCATCCGGCGCGCATCACGTGGGCGGTGATCTCCAGTCGGGGCGACACGTTGGCGACCGCCTGCGCCGATGGCACCGTGCGGCGCTGGGTGCTGGGGGAAGACTGATTCGTCGAACCGGTCGGACGCTTTCAACCACGGAAGGCCTTCGGCGATCTCCGTGTCCTCCGTGGTGGCGCTTCTCTCCACGGCTTCAAACGAGGAGAAGTTTTCGCGTCACGCCGACGGGCGGACTGCGTGTGGGGGGCGATGAGACTCCTCATGCGCCACGCGGCAAGATCGCTCGCCCTCGCGGTGCTGGCAGCTCCGGCCTTGCAGGCGGGAGACTTCAGCCCGGCGGCGCACCACGCGTGGAGCCCCAACAGCGGTTGGCTCTCGCTGCGGCAGGGGAGCGACGGCGTGCGCGTCCACGAGCGCTTCCTCGCCGGCTACGCCTGGGAGCAGAATACCGGCTGGATTGATTTCGGCGACGGCTCCCCGACCAACGGCCACCGGTATGCGAACGACGGGGCGGGGGATTTCGGCGTGAACCTCGAGGCCGACGGACGCCTCACCGGGTTTGCGTGGTCACCGAACACCGGCTGGATCCACTTCGAGCAGACGCACGGGCAGCCGCGGCTGGACTGGTTCACCGGCCGGCTGCAGGGCCATGCGTGGTCGCCGAATCTCGGTTGGATCAACCTCGGTGATGGGATCGCCGGGCCGATCGCCCTCAGCCGCACGGTGATCGATGTCGACGCCGACGGCCTCGAGGACTCCTGGGAGTCGTTTCACTTCGACGATCTCACGACGGCGAATGCGACCAGCGATCACGATGGCGACGGCAGCGGCGATGCGGCCGAAGCCGAGGCCGATACCGACCCGCGTGACCCGGCCGACTTCTTCCGGGTGATCCGGATCGACCATGTCTCCGATCCCGGAGGGGAAGAGGGCGGCGACTTCGTCGACCTCGAGTGGCGTTCCAGTCCGCGCCGTCGCTACGAACTGCTGGCGGCCGAGCCCCCCGGTCTCGGGCCCTTCCTCGCCGTCCCCGGCTTCGGAGAGATCTCCGGGCAGTCGGGGTCGACCTCGACGCAGATCTCCGTCGCTCCCGGCACCCCACGCCGCTTCTGGCAGGTGCAGGTTCGGCATCCTCTTCCGACTCCCTCGAAATGACATGAACGCACGACCCTTCCTCACGCTCCTTCTGCTGGTCAGCCCACTCACCGCCCAGGATGGCGCCGGTCCGCTGGTGCCGCCGTCCGGCCCCCAGGACGGAACCTATCGCACGCTCGGCGAAATCTGGGACAAGCTGCTCGAGTTGCAGGCGCAGAATGATGCGCTCGCGACGCAGAACACGGCGCTGGTCACCCAGGTCCAGCAACTGCAGGGGCAGCTCGACGAGTTGCCGCTTGAGACCGCGTTGCTGGTGCTTCGCAACCTTGAAGAAGACCTGCCCTGGCGCGAGGCGACGGTGGATCCGGATCCGCTCAACAACTTCGTTGGCTCGCTGGCCTTCTCGCCTTCGGGGGTGCCGGGCATCTCCTACTTCGAGGGGCTGGCGGAGAACCTGCGCTACGCGACCCGGGTGGAAGGGACGTGGCAGTTCGAGACGGTCGATGACAGCGGAGCGGTCGGCGGCCAGTCCTCGCTCGCCTTCACCGCCGACGGTCGACCGGCGATCGCCTATCAGGACAGTGGCGACCCGGGGGTCGGCGGCGATGAGACGCTGAAATACGCGGTGCACAACGGCGTGTCCTGGGACATCCAGACCCTGCCGGGATCCGGCGGCCAGTCGCCGGTGCTCGCCTTCGGCGGCGACGGCCACCCGAGAATCTGTCACTCCGGCACCGACGCCGGTGGGACGGGCGGCATCGTCTTTCTCCGCTTCGATGGCACCGCGTGGCAGTCGAGCGTGCTTGCCGCCTCGAGCTTCGAGGTCGACATGGTGCTGCGCTCCGACGACCAGCCGGTGATCGTCTATTCCGAGTTCACGACCTTTCCCGAGGCGGACGTGAAGTCGGCGGTGTTCGACGGCACGGACTGGTCGGTGTCGGTGATCGACGACAGCGGCCTGGCCAATGGCGGCCGGATTGATCTCCGTCCGGGCGATGCCCCCTCGGTGATCTATCAGACTCAAGGGGCCTTGCGCCATGCGACCTTCGAGGATGGCGGCGGAGGTCCCACCTGGCAGTCGGAGACGATCGTGGCGGACACCGGATTGATCCAACGCAGCTACGACTTTGAAATCGACGAGGACGGACTGCCTTCCGTCATGTATGCCACCGTGGCTGGCGTCCATTTTGCCATCCTCGTGGCGGCCGAGTGGGAGTTGGAGCTGGCCTCGCCCGGGAGCGGTAACCCTCTCAAGTTCGCCTTGAACGGGTCGGGTCAGCCGGCGGCGGCCTTTGGTGATGGCGAGGGGCTGTCCTTCCTCGAGAGGGCGCCCTTCACCGAGCCCTGACGATCCCGCCGACTTTTTTCGTCACGCTTTCCGGCGGAAGCCGTGCAGAGGTTGATGAATGCCCCACGCCTCCCCCAAGAAGCCGTCGCACCGGGTCCGCTCCGCGGGCTGGGTGCGGCGGCCATGCTGTTGCTGACCAGCCTGCCGGCCCTCGCCGATGATGACGTCATCGAGGTCGGCGAGCAGCTCGTGATCCACTTCGAGTTTGACGGGGTGCCGGACACCGGCAATCCGAGTCGTCCGGTCAATGGGATCAGCGTTTCGCTCGGCGGGATGGCCCGCAGCAGCGAGAATCGTTTCGCGGCCCAACTCTACGACGGCTTCGATCCGCTGGCCCCGGCGACGGATCAGGGATCGTTCGTCCGCTGGATCGTCGCCGGTGACGAGCATCCGAACCCGCACGTCGATTTCCACGAGTTCGCGCCGATCGCCGATGGCTCCATCGAGGGCCGGGTGGTCTTCGTGAACCACGGTCCGGGAGCGGTGGAGATTCCGGCGCAGGCGGCCGTCGTGCGGGCCGCGCACTTCGCCGACTTCGGGGCATTCTTCCCCGGGGGCGATGCGACCGTGACCCGTCGCGAGATCGTGTCGCCCGCGCCATCGACGGACTTCCGCATCATCGGGGTCACGGGCACCGAGGCGACGCTCCAGTGGACCGCGCAGGCGGGCACGGTGTATGCCTTCCAGCGGCGGACGAAGACCGACCCGCGCTGGTACACCTTCGCCGTGCGCAGCGGGCTGGCAGCCGGCGTCCAGACCCAGGTCGCGACCCGGCAGGCGGGAGGTGTCGAGCTCTACCGCATGGAGATCGTGCCGTAGCGCCTTCTCGCTTGGCAGCGAAAGCGCGGCGCGGCAGCTTGGGCCCGTGGCCGGAAAGGGGAACATCCACGCCGTCATCGGCACCGACGAGGGCCGGGTGAAGGAGGAGGCGCTGCGTCTTCACCGCGAGCTGACCGGCGGCAACGACGACGGCTTCACCCACGAGACCATCGACGGCGCGGCCGACAATTCCGACGGTGCCTTCGAGATCTGCCGGAGCGTGGTCGAGGCCCTCAACACGCTGCCCTTTTTCGGCGGTGAGAAGGTGGTGTGGCTGAAGTCCGCGACCTTTCTCATCGACGACGTCACCGGTCGCTCCGAGCGCACGCTGAGCGGCGTCGAGTCGCTCCGCGAATGCCTCGACGCCGGCCTCGGGAACGGGGTGACCTTCCTCATCAGCGCCACCGGCATCGACAAGCGCCGGGCCTTCTGGAAGTGGCTGCAGAAGCACGCCGAGGTGAAGGCCTACGACAAGATCGACACCTCCCGCGAGGGCTGGGAGGAGGAGGTCGCCGCCCTGGTCGAGGGTCGGGCGAAGGACCTCGGGCTTTCCTTCGAAGACGACGCGCTGGAGCTCTTCGTGATGCTCGCCGGCGAGGCGACGCGCCAGATCAACAGCGAGCTGGAGAAGCTCGACCTCTACCTCGGCGAGGAGCGCCGCACGGTCACCCTCGACGACGTCCGCGCGCTGGTGCCGATGAGCCGGGCGGGGGTGGTGTTCGAGATCGGCAAGGCGCTGCAGGGCGGCGACGCGGCGCGGGCGCTGGAGCTGATCGACCAGCAGCTCGAGCGTGGCGAGAGCGCGATCGGCGTGATGCGGGCCTCGATCATCCCGACCGTGCGGAACCTGTTCATGGCCAAGGTGGTGGCCGAGACCGGCGTGCCGACCGGCAACTACCGGGCCTTCGCCGGCGCGCTCGACCGCCTGCCGGAGGTCCAGCGCGCCTGGCTGCCGCAGAAGAAGGCGGGCGGGGTGAACGCCTACCCGCTGTTTCTCTCGATCGGCTCGGTGCGGAGGTTCAAGCTCGGGACCCTGAGAAAGGTCATGGAGTCGGCGTTGAAAGCCGACCGTGAGCTGGTGACCACCGGCCTCGACCACCGGCTGGTGCTCCACCGGCTGGTGGCGGAGATCAGCATGGCGGCGGGAGCGCGGAAGAAGGCGGGATGAAGCCGGGATTCCGGTCGCTTCCGCCGCTGCTCGGTTTCGGCGCCGGGTGGGTCGGAGCTTCGTAGGGGCGGCGAGTCGCCACGGGGTTCACTCCGTGAATCCCTTTCGGTCGGGGAAATCCAAGCCCCGGAAGGGGCGCAGGCGATGGGATGATTCGAACTCCGCCGACGCCCCTCCCGGGGCTTGGGGTCCTTGGAGAAAGTCCGTTCCCCGGGGTGAACCCCGGGGCTACTTGCCTACGTCCCTTCGGGACTGACCGTCGGTGCCGTGTCGCCGGCGTTTCTCCGGGACGGACCGTCGGTACCGTGTCGCTGGCGTTTCTCCGGGACGGACCGTTGGTGCCGTGTCGCCGGCTTTCCTTCGGGACTAGCCGTCGGTGTCGTGTCGCCGGCGTTCCTTCGGAGACGGCCTGCCGAGCTCCGGTATCGCTTGGCCCCCGGTCCCCTCCGTCTCCGGCCCCCATGCCCGGACCCACCAGAGGGCAGGCACGAGCGGCGACCCGACCGGTCCAGGGCGCGGCAGGAGCCACGCGGTCCTTGGCTCGTCCCCCAGCTTGACACCGGGCGCGCAACGTGCATTCTCCCCGCCCCCGGTGCGTCGGAAACGTATCGGCGACCTCTCCAGAACCATGAAATCGGAAATTCATCCCGACTACCAGCCGGCCATCTTCGTCGACATGACGACCGGGGCCCGCTTCATCACCCGCTCGACCAAGACCTCCGAGAAGAAGGAGACCATCGACGGCGTCGAATACAACGTGATCTCCTCGGGCATCACTTCGGACTCGCACCCCTTCTTCACGGGTCAGAAGCAGTTCGTCGACACCGAGGGCCGCATCGACAAGTTCCAGAAGCGCTTCGGCACGGTCCGCCGCGCCGGCAAGCCGAAGCTCGGCGGCAACTGATCGACGGCAGCATCCGCGAATCTTTCCAAGCGCCCGTCCCTTCCATGGGGACGGGCGTTTTTTGTGGAGCGCGGCGGTGAAAGCCGCATTCTTGCCAGCGGCTTGAAAAGCCGCGCTCCCCATGCCCCTGCTCGCCGAACGCCGGTCCGTCAGCTACGCCGTGATCCTCGGCATCTGGGGCCTCACCTTCGGCTATTGCCTGCTCCACGACCAGTACCTGGTCCGCCTCGCACCGGAGCATTTCACGGTCTACCACCCGCCGCTGTGGGGGATTGAAAACCCTCCGTTGCTGGCGTCGGCCTGGGCCTTCCGGGCGTCGATCGGCCCGGGGATGATCATGGGCATGGCGGCGCTCTTCGTCGGCCGCGGCGGCCGTCGGCCGAAGGTGCCGGTGAAGACGATGCTCAAGGGCTACGCGCTGGGCCTGCTCGTCACCGAGATCTCCGGCCTCGGCGCCGGCGCGTGGTCGTGGTTCACCGGACGCACCCTTTACCCGGAGATCATCTACCCGGAGCTGACCCGCCCGCTGATCACCAGCCAGTCGATCCAGTTGACCTGCTACCTCGCGGGCACGGTCGTGGCGGTGGTGTATCTGGTTTGGCTTTGGAGGCGGCGCGCCCCCGCGCCGCGGACTTGACGGGTGGATCGGTTGCGTTGCTGGGCGGGCCCCGCAACGGCCGCGGCGCGGGGGCGCGCCGCCTCCAAAGAAAAAAGCCGGCCCCGTTTCCGGGACCGGCTTTTGGGAATCGTTGCGAGGCGAGGATCAATCCTCGTCGCCTTCGTCGGACGGGCTCCACTCCTCGGCCGCGGCGGTGGCGAGGTTGAAGGCCTGTTCGAGGCCGACCATTTCGGACGAAGGACGCAGGCTCTCGAAGGAGGCGCTCTCCTTCTTGAGTTCCTCTTCCGAGTAGCCGACGGCCTTGATCGAGAGACCGATGCGGCGCTCGACCTTGTCGACCTTGATCACGCGGGCCTCGATCTCGTCGCCGACCTTGATGACGTCCTTGACCTTCTCCACGTGACCCTCGCTGAGCTGCGAGATGTGGATGAGGCCGTCGATGTCGCCGTCGAGGCTGACGAAGGCACCGAAGGAGGCGATCTTCGCCACCGTGCCCTTGACCAGGTCGCCGACCTTGAAGCGGTCGTCGATCAGGCTCCACGGATCGTCCTCGAGCTGCTTGACGCCCAGCGACACGCGCTGGTTGGCCTTGTCGATGGAAAGCACGATCGCCTCGACCTCGTCGTTCTTCTTGAGGACCTCCGACGGGTGGTTGATCTTGCGCGTCCAGGACATGTCCGAGACGTGGACCATGCCGTCGATGCCTTCCTCGAGTTCGACGAAGGCGCCGTAGGCGGTGAGGTTGCGGACCGGGCCCTTGATGGTGGCGCCGATCGGGTAGCGGACCTCGATCTCGTCCCACGGGTTGGGCTCGAGCTGGCGGACGCCGAGCGAGATCTTCTGCTCCTCGATGGAGATGCCGAGCACGACGGCTTCGATCTCCTGGTCGAGCTCGAGCACGTCGCTCGGGCGGGTGATGCGCTTGACCCAGGAAAGCTCGGACACGTGGACCAGGCCTTCGACACCGCGCTCGAGTTCGACGAACGCGCCGTAGGGCAGGAGCTTGGTGACCTTGCCCTTCACGGTGGAACCGATCTGGTACTTGCGCTCGATGTCCTCCCACGGGTTGTCGGTCATCTGCTTGAGTCCGAGCGACACGCGCTCCTTCTCGCGGTCGACGTCGAGGATCATCACCTCGACCGACTGACCGATCATGAGCATTTCCGAGGGGTGGTTGATGCGGCCCCACGACATGTCGGTGACGTGCAGCAGGCCGTCCATGCCCTGGAGGTCGACGAAGGCGCCGAAGTCGGTGATGTTCTTCACCGCGCCGGTGACCTTGTCGCCGACCTTGACGGTGCGGAGGAACTGCTGGCGCAGTTCGGCGCGCTCGGCCTCGATGACCTCGCGGCGGGAAAGCACGATGTTCTTCCGATCGTCGTTCACCTTGACGATCTTGAACTCGTAGATGTTGCCGACGTATTCGGCGAGATCCTTGGGCGGGATGATGTCGACCTGCGAGCCGGGCAGGAAGGCCTCGACGCCGACGTTGACGGTCAGGCCGCCCTTGACGACCGACTTGACCTTGCCGCGGACCAGTCCGCCGTCCTCGTAGACGCGGACGATCTTGTCCCAGTTCTGTTTGTGCGCGGCCTTCTCCTTGGAGAGGTCGACGGTGCCTTCGTCGTTCTCAAGGCGCTCGAGGAGGACTTCGACTTCGTCGCCGACCTCGATGTCCTCGTCTTCGAACTCGGAGGCCATGATGGTGCCTTCCGATTTGTAGCCGATGTCGACCAGCACGACTTGCGGGCGGATCTCGATGATCGTGCCTTTGACGATCGTTCCTTCTTTGAACTCGGTGAACTTCGAATCGATGAGATTGCTCAGTTCTTCGTTCAGCGGTTCAAGCACTTGGGTGCTCATGGGGTTAGGGGTTGGTTGGTTTGGTTGACTCGCTTGCCTTTCCGGTGTGCCCCTTTTTCGACCGACGCGCCATGGGGCTCCGACCACGCGACGGCTTGAGGAAAGAGAAACGGGGGCGCGAAGCTAGGGATCCGGGGGGCGTTGACAAGTGGAAAAGCCCCCGAAATCAGGGGGTTGCAGCGGATCGAGGAATTTGGAGTGCGGGGGCTTGCCCCCGCTTTTGAGTGATCGAGGAATGCGTCTTTTCCCGGCGGCGCCGGGGTGCCCGCGAAGCGCTCCTGCTTCCTTGCGGAGGGATCCGGGTTGGCGGGACGACGCCAGTTGCTCGAAAGCGGAGGCAAGCCTCCGCACTCCAAAACGAAGCTGGCCTTCCGCCTCAAGGTTTCTCGGGCTCCAGAGCCACCTCAATCCGCAGCTCGCCGGTCGCCGGGGCCGGGGTCTCGACCCGCAGCATGCGCGTCCCCGGATTCGGGGCGTTGAAGCCGTCGTCCGGCGGGTCGGCCGGGATCACCGAGAAGCGTGCGCCGGAGGGTCCGGAGAGCCGGGCGCGAAGGGTCCGGCCCGCTTGGTTCAGGGTGGCTTCGCGCCCATCGACCTCGACCTCCGCCCGGGTCGCCATCGCCCAGCGGACCGGGGCTCCGGGCTTGAGGCCGGTCAGGTGGTCGCGGATCACGACCCGGCGTTCTGCGACTTCGAAGCGGCGGGTCACGCTTCCGGCCTGCCCCTTGAAAACCTCGGAAAGGTCGAACTCAACCCCCTGCCGCCCGAAGTTTGCGAGTTTCCCCATGCCGTCGGCACGGTGAAGCTGATCATGGATGGTCAATGTGTTGTGGCTCCGGTTGTTGAGCCGGAAGACCTTCCAGCGGTCGCCGTTCTGGCCCTTGTCCCACAATCCGACACCCTTCGATTCCAGCGAGAGGTAGCTCTGGCTTCCGAGATCAATCGCCCAGCGGACTCCATCGGCTTCAAGGATGAAGGATCCGGCGTCCATGTGACCGTGGGAAAGCCGGGCGCAGCCGCCCTTGCAGGCCAGATAGAGCGCGTCGGGGTCGGTCCAGGAACTGCGGAAAACCGCCACCGGGTTTTCCCCATCCGCCTTCCACGCCAGGGGCAGGTCCGGGACCGTCGAATCGTCGGGCAGGGCATCCCACCACAGCGCGATCATCCCGAAAAGTCGGTTGGGGCGATAGGTCCTGCCCTGGGCGACGGGCGTGATCAGGGCCTTCTCAAGCGAGCGGCGCTGGAAGCGAAGCAGCGCGGGATCTCCCATCTCCCGGGCAAACCAGAACATTCCCGGGTGCAGGGCGGGGCCGGCGTGACCGTCGAAGAAGTTGTAAAACAGACCGGTTGGTCCGGTGACTTGAAGCTGGGCCTGAGCACTCTCGAGGAATCCGGGAGAGCGCTCGAGATCCCAACTCGTTCCGAGGGCGGAGCGCAGCGCCTCGATCATCAGGCACTGATACACGGTGCCATAGTCCCAGTAGCCGGGGCCTTCGGGGTAGAGGCCGTCGGGTTGGTAAGGCTGAAGCCCGTTGACGATGCCCTCGCGGGCGTCTTCGAGAAATTCCGCGGCGATCTCCGGCGCTTCGTCGGCGATGGCGAGCGCGCCGAGGGTCAGGCCGCCGAGGCAGACCTGGTTCCAGTTGTTGCGGGTGCGGTACCAGCCCCGACCGTTGCGGGTCACCTTGAGGCCGGGTTTGAGTCCCAGCGTGAGAATGGCGTCGCGGATGGCCACGCGCGATTCGGGGTCGAGATCGGCGTGCAGCCAGTCGTAGCCGAGTGCCAGGGCGGCGGTCATCTCGGCGGTGTCGAGGAAATGGGAGGGGTTCCAGTTGTCGAAGGCGGCGAGGACCCGCATCTCCTGCTCCGCCCGTTTTGCGAAGCGGGGGTCCTGCTCGAGATGGCGGGCCATCGACCAGAGAATGATGCGCTGCAGGGCCTGGCGGGAGACGTCGAGAAGCCGCTTTCCCTTCTTCTCGTAGGCCAGCGGCGGCTGCTCAAGCAGCCAGCGCGCGTCGGCGACGATGCGGGCGTTCACCTCCCGGAGCTCGGGATCGGCTCCGGCCTTCGCGCGCAGGCGCGCCCAACCCCCGTCCTCGATCAGAAGCCTCGGGTGCCCCGGCTTGAGGTCGGCGAGCAGGGAGTCGGCGGAGACCGGAGACACGGCGATCAGAATGACCGCGAGAAGTCGGCCGAAGATGGCGGAGCATCGGAACATCACAGCGGATCATTACCGAAGCCACGCCCCGTCCTTTCGGCCCATCGGCCGTTGCGCCGGAAGGGGCCGGATCGATTCCGCGTGATGACACGAACACTCCCTGCGCTCGGGAAATTCTCTTCATGGATGCGCGGAGCCGATGCTCGTGGGTCCGCCAAACCCGTCGACCCACCCATGAAAGGCTTTCTCCCGGTCCTGCTCGCCACCTCCGTCTGCGCCAGCGGCCAGACGGTCCTGTTCTCCGATTCCTTCGAGCGCCCGGACTCGCGGAACCTCGACGCCAGCCTCGACGGCATCATCGACGGCACCGGCTCCTCGCTTGTCGCCGACGGGGTCTACCTCCAGCCCTATGTCGATCCCGCCAATGAAACGGGGGGTCCGGACGGCGTCGCCTCGAACGGGGGCGGTTCCCAGATCCTGAGCGGGGAACTCGAGTTGGCGGACGGGGCGGGCACGTCGAACGCCTACATCAACCACAACTTCACCAACGCCGAGATTCTTGCGGCCGGGGGGTTCGCCGTCGAGGTGACGGTCGGAGACTACTCATCGACGGCCCGCCAGTTCGGTGGCGGCTTCGCCCTCGGCATGTCGCAGGTGGAGGCCGACTCGGCGGGCGATGCCTTCAACCTCACCGATCCCAGCATGACCGGCGCGTATCACGGCGATCCCTACGGTGTGACGGGCCAGCCCGTGGCGCCGGGCAACATCGTTTCGGATTTCTGGATCGGCCTCCGCGGCAACGATTCGCTGGCCTGGGGCAGCAGCACCGGGAACGTGCTGGGGATCGGGGCCGGAGGCTTGACCGCGAAGACCGGAACGATCCGGGTCGAGTTCTCGGTGCCCGATTTCGATGCCGGGACAACGGTCGACTACGAGGTCTTTCTCGACGGGTTCGCCCTCGGAACCGGCAGCTTCCAGTGGAGCGGCACCGGGGAGAACTTCATCGGTCTCGACGCCCGCGACGGCTCGGGCGTGTTCTTCGATGATCTGTCCATCACCACCCTGCCTCCCCAGGTTTCGCTGGCGGTCAGCCCACCGACGGTGTCGCCGGACAACCCGGCGAAAACGGTGACGCTCGATTGGACCGCCGAAGGACTGCCCGCCGGCGCGACCTACAGCGTCGGTGCGGACCAGGCCGTGACCTTCCCCTCGGGCGGCGAGACGGGATCGGCGGCGGGTGGATCCGGCAGCCTGACGGCGATCGTCGACGGCACGCTCGGCGACACCACCTTCACCATCGATTTCCTCGACGGCCCCACGGTGGTCGCCAGCGCCGACAGCACGGTGCGGGTCGAACGGCCGAACGTGATCCTGATCATGACCGATGACATGGGCTTCTCGGACTTTGGTTGCTATGGCTCGGAAATCCAGACGCCGACGATCGACACGCTCGCGCAGAACGGCATCCGCTACCGGAATTTCTACAACACCGCGCGCTGCTCGACGACGCGCTGCGCGTTGCTCTCCGGCCTCTACACCCACCAGGTCGGCGACCCGCCCGGGGCCTCGCTGCCGCCGCTGCGCGATGACAACAACGTGACCATCGCCGAGCTGCTGATTTCGACCGGCTACCGGCGCTACATGACCGGCAAATGGCACACGGGCACTTCCGCCAGCCGCTCCCCGATCGGTCGGGGGTTCCAGCACATCTTCGGCCAGACGAGCGGTGGCAGCTTTCCTCACAACCAAGTCAGCGGCGGCAACCATGCGTCGTTCTGGAACACCGCGAATTTCGGCTACTACTCGGAGAACGATGAGATCCCCGAGATCGACTACGGTACCGAGTACCCCGGCACGCCCTTTCACCAGACGACCTTCATCGGCGAGTACGCGCTGCGTTTCCTCGACCACCACATCGATCAAGACGACGGCGCCCCCTTCTTCCTCTACATGCCCTTCAACGCGGTCCACTGGGACATCAACGCCCCGGCGGAGATGGCCGACCGCTACACCGATGTCGGCGATCCCACGCCCGACGGCCTGACCGCCAACGGCGGCCTCGACGGGGGCGACTTCTATCAGTACGAGGTCGGCTGGGACCAGACCCGCGCCGACCGCTTCGCCCGGCAGGAGGCGCTCGGAGTACGGGACCCGTCGTGGGTGCTTTCGCCCAAGAGCCCGGCCATCAACTCGAACGGTACCTCCAGCCCCTTCCCGCCGCTGACCGACATTCCGGCGTGGAACGCGGTCGATGGTGGTGACGCCCGCCGCGCCGACCTCGCCCGCCGCATGGCGCTCTACGCCGCGATGCTGCAGATGGTCGATGAGAGCATCCAGAAGGTCGTCGACAAGCTCGACACCGAAGGGCTGCTCGACAACACGCTGATCTTCATCATCGCCGACAACGGCGGCAACTACGAGGGCGGGCTCTACGGCAAGACCGACGGCACCCAGAACGCCGCCCCGGTCACCGGCTTCACCAACCTCCGCAACATGGGCCAGGCCTCGAATCCCGACCTCCACGTCGGCGGCGGCTGGGCCAACGTCAACAACACCCCCTTCCGGCTCTACAAGCACTACCAGCACGAAGGCGGGATCCGCTCGCCCTGCATCGTCCACTGGCCCGACGGCATCAGCTCGCCCGGCCGCTGGGTCGAGGACCGCGGCCACCTGATCGACATCATGGCCACCATCTCGGACGTCACCGCCACGCCCTACCCGGCGACCTTCACCGATCCGGACAACGCCAACGTGCGCACCCTGCTGCCGCTCGAGGGCGAATCGCTGCTGCCGCACTTCGATCCCGCCACCATCGGCGACTTTCCGGAGCGCCCGCTCGGCTTCGAGCACGAGAGCAACCGCGCGTGGTTCAAGGGCGACTACAAGTTCGTGACCAAGAACTTCGGCTGGGACTTCGGAGGCACGATCGGCTACTCGGGTCAGGACGAACTCGAACTCTACGACGTCACGGTCGATCCGACCGAGCTCGACAACCTCGCCCTCTCCCAGACCGAGCTGTTGTCGGAAATGGTCGACGAGTGGAACGCGTGGGCCGACCACGTCGGCGTGCCTTCCGACCGCCTGCTCGTGCCGGTTGGACCCCAGACCGATCCGGCGCCGCTGCCCACCGACCTTTTCGTCGATCACTTCGGCC
Source organism: Verrucomicrobiia bacterium (assembly GCA_030431475.1). Lineage (GTDB taxonomy): Bacteria > Verrucomicrobiota > Verrucomicrobiia > Verrucomicrobiales > Akkermansiaceae > Haloferula. Next base: position 92,459 of record JAUIJD010000007.1, read on the forward strand.
GGGCCAACGACGGCGATCACGACGCCTCGGCGGATGGCATGTCGGGATCGTTGCTGCCCCTGCTCGGCGCCGGCGCCACCTATTGGGATTCTTTCGAGGGCGGCAGCACCGAGATCTCGAACTTCGGCCTGCGCATGGCGGCGGGATCGGGGATGACGGAGACGGCGATCCGGCACAACTTCACCGATCCGGAGATCCTTTCGGCCGGCGGATTCTCGGTGCAGGTGCGGATCGACCACATCGCGAGTGACACCTCCGACAGTTCCAACCGTTACGCCGGCATCGCCGTCGGCCTCTCCGCCGCCGAGGCGCAGGCCTCGGCCGACATCGGCTCGAACAGCGCGCCCTTCTCCTTCCGTGGAAACGGAACGACGCCGGGCACCGCCGACTTCGTCGTCGATCTCGACATCGACGGCAACGTGAAATGCTGGTCGAACGGCACCCTGCTCGACACCACCCCGGTCGGCCAGAACACCGGCACGCTGCTCGTCTGCTATGAAACGGCCTCTTTCGATGCCGGGGCGGCGGTCACGGTCAGTGCCTTCCTCGACGGTCGGCTCGTCGATCTCGATACCGGCGGCGCCGCGACCTCCCGGAGCTTCACCTGGGAAACGGCGGGCACCAACCACATCGGCCTCACCTGCCGGGCCGCGAGCTACGTCTCGCTCGACAACCTCGCGATCCGCACCCTGCCGCTGAGCGGCTCGCTGGCGTCGAACTTCGCGCTCGATGCCGGGCTTTCCGGGAACGATGCCGCCGGCGACGCTGATCCCGACGGCGACGGCGACGACAACTTCACCGAATGGCTCAAGAACGGCGACCCGACCGTGTCGGATGTCGGGAAAAAGCTGCTCGCCCTGTCGCCTTCGCCGTCCGGAGAGTTCCGCTTCAGCTACGTGCACCTCAACGAGGCCGACAAGGCGGGCCTGACCTACACCTTCCGCTACTCCCCCGACCTCGCCGGGGATCCGACGACCTGGCCGGGCTTCACGCCGGACCCGATCTCGACGGACCCGCTGGGCGACACCCACGAGCTGCGGCTCGTCGGCGTGCCCTCGGCACTCGTCTCGGGGAATCCCCGCCTCTTCATCCTCGTCGAGGTGGAATGACGAACACTTCAGGAACACCCGATGGTTCCATGAAACTTCCTCTACAGATCCCCTCCCGCGTCGGGCAACCCGCTCGGGGGGGTAGGACTCCGGCAGTCGGTTGCCCTAGTTTGAAGTGCTCATGTCCCCTCTCTCCACGATCGACCCCATGAAAACCCCCATTGCCCTGCTGACATTCCTCGCCGCGATTGGAACCGGCCACGCCACGACGCTGCTCTTTGCCGACACCTTCGACCGTTCGGATAGCGCCAACATCGACGGCTCCGTCTCCGGCATCAGCGGCACGATCGGCTCCACCTTCACCGCCGACACCGTTTACACCCAGCCCTTCGTCGATCCGGCCAATGAATCGTCCGGTCCGGATGGGGCCGCCTCCAACGGCGGGGGTGCCCAGATCTCCGGCAACCGACTCCAACTCGCCGTCGGGGCCGGAACCTCGAACGCCTACATCAACCACAACTTCACCGACGCGGCGATCACCAGCGCGGGAGGGATGAGCATCACGCTCGACGTCCCCGACTACGGTGGCACCGCGCGCCAGCACGGCGGAGGATTCGCGATTGGCATGTCGCAGGTGGAAGCGGACTCGGCCCGGGATGCGTTCAACATCGTCGATCCCAGCATGATGGGCGCCTATCCGGGGGATCCCTACGGCGTGACCGGCGATCCCGTCGCGCCTTCGCCGCCGGATCCGAACGCCGACTACATTGTCTCGGACTTCTGGATTGGCGTCCGCGGCAACGAGTCCCTCGCCTGGGGCAGCAACACCGGCAATGTCCTCGGGCTCGGTCAGGGCGACCTTGCGCAGAAGACCGGCACCATCCGGGTGGACTTCTTCTTCTCGGACTTCAACGCCGGTTCCACCGTGAACTATGAGGTGTTCTTCGATGGAGGTTCGGTCGGCACCGGCAACTTCCAGTGGAGCGAGAACAACCAGAACTACATCGGCCTCGACGGTCGGAGCGGGGCGCAGGTCTCCTTCGACAACCTCAGCATCTCGACCATCCCCGAGCCGTCCATCGCGCTGCTCGGCGGCCTCGGACTGCTGGGGCTTCTTCGCCGCCGGCGTTGAGTCCTTCCCTCGCTTTTCGAAGGCCGGCTCCCCACAGGGTGTCGGCCTTTTCTTTTCCGGCCACCCGTGTTTCGCGGTTGTGCTTGGCGGAATGGCGTCGGGACGTGGAAGATGAACGGGTGAAGGAAGCGCCGCCACCGAAGCCGTTCTGGCGATCGGTGTCGTTCTGGCTGGGTGTCTGCGTCACGGCCTTTCTTCTGTGGGCGTGGGGGGACTCGATGAGCCACCGGACAACCGTTGGAATTTATCGTCTACCGGGAGCGATCGGACTGAAAGTGGATCCAAGCTACGTCTATATTGCTTTGATTCGAGATACCCGTGCCCGCGGATTTACCACGCGCTACCACTGGGTATTTGAACGCGAAGCCTATCCACGGTCGTCGTCAGATCCGGGTCCAGATAGGAAGGACATGGGTGCATGGTTCCCACCGCCGGGATTCGCGAGTGGGCCCGAAGGTTACATATTGCAGTTGGCTCTCCCCTTCTGGTGCATCGTCCCGACGTGGCTGTCGCTCTTCGGCGCGGGCGCCGTCGTCCGGCGTCGGTGGCGGCGCCGAAGGATGGCCCGGGAAGAAGTTCCGTGAGCTTGGCGAGCTGTTCAGAGCGTCAGCTTTGAGCTCAGCAGCAGCTTGCGCAGGAGATGGCGGTGGCAATGCTCGGCATCTTCATCGCAATGGCACAGCAGCGTGACCCGTTGACGGCGGGAAAGATAGCGGAGCGTCCGGAGCAGGCTCTTCTGGCCGTGGTTCTTGATCGTGTGATTCTTCCGGTCGATTTCTTCGCTGGCCCAGACTTCGCGGAGGTATTCCCGGGAGAATTCGCGCCAGCTCAGCCCCGCGAAGCAGCCCAGGAGTCGCTCGCTGGGACCGAGGGCGGGAAGCCAGAGATCGTAGCGGCTCTTCGGCATCCCACGTCCCCGGAATCGGGTCACCAGCACCCGCAGTCCGTCCTCCGGTTCCAGTGGCGACCACACGCATTTCGTCCGGATCGATTCGCGAGGCATCCTGATCAGTAGCTTGGCATCGAATCGCAGCGGAACACGGCATCGAGCTCATTCTTATCCTTGCGCGGATTGTATCGGACGGTCATCGCCACGCGCTTCTTCGGCTCGTGCCAGTCCCTCCAGTGGATCATCAGGGCACGTCCGTATTCCTTGTGCTCGACCACCGCCTTGATCTGGGAGTCCACGCTGCCGATCGCATGCTTGGTCTCGATCAGGAGGATTCCATCCTTCGCCACCGTTCGATCCTTCACCCCGACGACGAAGTCGGGGAAGAAGCGCCCGCCGTCCGGCCGCACGATCGCCACCGAGTGCTTCTTGCGCGGCGGGTTCCGATGCCACCACCGCACGGTGCCGGTCGTGTCGTTGTCCAGCAGCTTGGCAAACTCGATTTCCCACGGGTTGAGATCCGCCGGGAAGACGCCGTAGATGTTCTTGTGCGAGGCATTGAGGGCCGTCGCCGAGTCGATGAATCCCGGCAGCGGCTCGGCATCATGGACGGTCGAAAACCGGGCCGCGCATTCCTTCTCCACCTCGGAGAGCAGGTTCGGCTTGCGAACGAGGATCAGGGCGAGGGCCGCCTCGAGACGGTCTTCGTCGTCGGCCACCTCGGCCAGACCGTGGCTGCGGAACTCCTTCGCCAACCGCCGCAGCAGGTGGTCCTGAAGCTCCTTCGGGCTGAGATATCGTTGCCGCAGCAGAAGGGTTTGCGCCTGTCTCTCGGCCTTCTCCAGGTCGATCCGAGCCTGGATCATGGAGCGCTCTTCCTCCTCCACCTTGCCGCTGAAATGGCCGCGCTCGATCCGGATGATGGAGACATCGCGACCCAAGGCGTTGAGCAGGGCACCGTCGTCGAATTTCACCTGCTGCTCGATGCAATCGAGCAGGTCGTCGATCTCCAGCGGAAGCTGCTGGGTGCGGAACCGCAGGGGCGCATCCGGTTTTCGCTCGTAGCGGTGGCTCTGGGGAGAGTCCGTCCCGGTCTCGTCGGAACTCTCCTCCTCGCGAGTGGTCGAGGCCACCTGGTTCAGAAGATCGAGCACTGCTTGCGAGGTTTCGACCGCCGGGCCGGTGGGGATGGTCTGCCTTCCGGAAGGTCTCGGGAGCTCGTCCGCGGTCTCCTCGTCCGTGGCATCGAGCCGCAGGTCGGGCTGGTTGTTGGTCACCACCTGAACCTGGGTCGCGCCGGCGATGCGGGTGACCATGGTGAAGGGACTCGTCTGCGTGAGCTGGCTCTTCAGGCGGTTGATTTTCTCCGCCGCCGCGCTGATCCCCGCCTGACTGTCGGAGTCAGCGAGAAACAGATAAGCCTCCTGCAAGAGCGGGGGCAGTGCCTTGCCCTGCAAGCGACGGTGAACCCGCATGATGCGCCCGATGAGCTGCGTGCCGAAATCCGTGTCCTTGATCGGCCGCATCGACGCCATGACAAAGGCGCGCGGGGCATCGAAGCCGAGCGCCGCCGCCATCTTGAAAATCAGCACCTCGATCCCCTCGTCGTGGGCGATCGAGAGAAAATTCTCGTCGGGCTCCTTGGCGGTGTGGACCGCGATCCGCTCGTCGGCGAAGCCGAGGCCCTTGAGTGCCGTCTTTGCCTCCTCGACCGCATCCTTGCCCGTGCCGACCTGCACTAGCAGCAGGGGTGTCAGGTTCACCTTGAGGTCCGCCAGCTCCTGCTTGATCCGTGCATGAGTCGTGCAGGCGTCCTGCAAGGCCGCCGCCTCGAAGTCCGCCAGCGCCGCCTGGTCCGGTGGCGAAACGTAGGCCACCGAGCGCACCCCCGGCTTGATCAGGCCGGCCACCCCCGGGCCGTTGCACTCGACCGCCTCCTGGCGTCCCACGGTCACGCGATGCAGTTCCTTGATCCCGGCCGCCTTGGTGAACTTCTCCGCATCCGCATCGTCGGGCGTGGCGGTGATCATCAGCGAGTAGTCCGGCTCCAGCACGTCGCGGAAAAGCTCCATCGACTGCGACTTCGAGCTGATGCCGTGGTGCGCCTCGTCGATCACCACGCCGATACGGAAACCGTCGTGGCGGAGCTGTGCCAGCAACTCGTCGAAACTTGGAAGCGTCTCGCGGGTGGTCCGCACCTTGCGGGCTTCCTTCGCCCGGGAGACCACGCTGGCCCAAGTGAGGATGAAGGTGTCGCCGCTCCGGGTGCCGGTGGCGCGGCGGTCGGTGGCGAGATCGCGCACCCGCAGACCGGCATGGTGATCCCGCAGCGACATCCCGGCCTGCCCGACCAGCCCCTTGAAGGGCGCGAACCAGAACCAGACGATCTTCTCCTCGGTGGCGAAGGTTTCGGCCACCGTGCCGGCCATGATCGTCTTGCCGGCTCCGGTCGGGGCCTTCAGCAGCACCGCGCCGTTGTAGGAAAAGGCGCGCCGCCGGTCGGCGGGACCGATCGCCTCGTCGTAGTAGCCCTTCGCCGCGCGGAACAGCGTGAGGATGTTCTCGATGTAGGGCTGCTGGAAGGGCTTCGGCGTGATCATCGCTTGAGGCCGAAACGGTCGATCAGGGTTTGCGGGATGGGCAGGACGGTCACGCCGGTGTCTTCGAACCGAGCCGCCACCGCCTCCGGCTGCCAGGTGTAGAGCGTGGCGTCCGCCAGGCCGGAAAGCTCCTTCGCGGCGCGCTTGAGCACCGCCTCGCTGAGCGAGGTGAGGTAGGCCACCCCCAAGTCCCCGGCCGAACGGAAGAACAAGCGGCCTGAAGCGAGAGAAGGCTCGTCCGACCAGCTCGCGAAGTGCATCAGCTGAAGCTGCAGCCAGACTTGCGGATGATCGATGCGGCGGACGACGCGGTTCATCGGAATCCGCTTCGTCCGCAGGTAGGCGAAGCTTCCGCCGGTGCCCGGCGTGTCGCCGTAGCCCTCGATCACCTTCGCCACCCGCTGGCGGCAGACGTCACGGCACAGGTTCTTGTCCGGCTCGTCCTCCGTCGCCTCGGTGTTGGAAACGAGGATGAACTTACGACGTCCGCCATCGTTCCGATTCTGGTCCAAAACCGCATGTGCAGTCGTTCCTGATCCTGCGAAGAAATCCAGAACGATGCCGTCCTCTGTATTCAAGACGCCAAGAAGTCGCTGGATCAGCTCGATTGGCTTCGGGGTACTGAAGAGGTCGGCGGACCCAAAGATCTGGCGCAGCATCGCCTTTGCCTGCCGCATCGTAGGGAGATCAGCCCAGATTGTGGGGTATGGGCGGGACGGTTCGGGTGGGGGATATTCCCGCGTGTAGGGCTCCCAGACTCCTTTCCCGAGCTTCTCCCTGCGTTTCCAGATCAAGGTGCGGTCAGCAATGTGTCTTGCGACACCAGCCTTTCCTTTGGCCCAGCGAGCTTCTTCGCCGTTGTCGTGGATTGGGTAGACTTCGTTTCCGTCGGGATCTTCGATCGGGAAAAACATTGAGGGTCGGTCTTTCCGCAGACTGTTCTTCCCGTTCTTTTTGAGGAGCCGGTCTCGGCACCGCTGACCATCTTCGTCGACCTGCCGGTAAGCCTCGACGATGCCCGGTGCTGGCATCTGGAGAAACTTGGTTTCCGATCCAGGAGCGGAATAGCAAAAGACAAACTCATGATCGGGTGTGATTGGGACCTTGTTATCGTTCGGGCTATCAACCTTGCGCCAAACAAAAGCAGCCTCGAAGTGATCCGGACCAAACTCCTCGTCGAGGAGGAGCTTGAGGTTGTAAGCCTCATTGTCGTCGATGGAGACGAAAATCGCCCCATCGGGAGCGAGGAGGTCCTTGGCGAGGGTGAGGCGGCGGGCCATGAACTCGAGCCACATCGAGTGGCGCCAGGCGTGGTCCTTGTCGATGAAGCGGTCGTTGTAGACGAAGTCGCGGTTGCCGGTGTTGTAGGGCGGGTCGATGTAGATGCACTTGACCTGCCCGGCGTAGCTGGCGCGCAGCGCGCGCAAGGCGTCGAAGTTGTCGCCCTCGATGACGAGGTTGTCGAAGGGCCCGTCACCGGCATGCAGCTCCGGCACCGGGTCGAGCGCGACGAAGTCCTCGTTGAGCGCGCGGTCGTGCTCGATCGCGTCGGTTTCCCACACCAGCCCGAACTTCTTCCGGTCCCGCGCCTCCAGCAGCTCAATGAGCTGTTCCTTGGTCAGGTCCCGGTAGTCGCGCTTGGGCATTCGTGCGCCCGAGGGTCTAGCAGGAGCACCGGAAGGTGGCAACCGCCAGGTCGCGACGAGCAGGTCCGGTTTTCGAAACCGAAGCTACTGGCAAGCCTCGCAATCGACGGGATCGGGAGCCGGGGTGGCGGAATTGGCGACGCTGTGCGTCTTGAACGCCTCCAGCACGGCTTGGATCGCATCACTCTCGGTCGCGCCGACGGCGGAAATGCCGAAGAGCGAAATCGAAGCGATCCACACCTTTCCCATCTGGGCGACTTCAAAGGTGGATTGACGGCGATTGCTCATACAGGGGTGGGTTCCGACTCGGGGGGGAATTAGCGAATGCTCCCGGGTCGTCAATAATTAACATCGAAGAAGCCGGCCACGCAAGCCGCCAGTGAGTCGTTCGGCGGGAAGCCGCCTACCAAGGTCCGGTGGGGTTGGTCGAGCAGGGCGCCAAGGCGTTGCTGGTGGTCTCCCACCTCGAACTGAAGGAAGCATGGCAGTTCCTCGGTGAACTCGCCTTTCAGGCTGGTGAACTTGAGCGGCATCCCGGCGCGGGCGAAATCGTTGATGGTGTTCTCGTAGCACTCTTCGGTGGGGCAGGTGAGACAAACGAGGGCTTCCTTGGTGGGCGGATGTTCCTTCCCCCGACCAAGCACTAGGAACAGGGTCACGTTCCCGGGATTCTGAATGTCGGAGTAAAGAATGCGACCTCCGTAAAGATCGACGGCGAGGCGGTTGCAGATCACGCCGGTATGTTCCCTTTCCTTCGCGGTTGCTGCCAGCAGTTGCTCCAAGGCAGCCGAGGTGCTCGACGCCGAAGCTTGTTCGATTTCACCCCACTGGGACAACCAATTGGTGCACTGCGGAAATACCTGCTCTTTCGACACCACGCGCTCCAGCGATTTGAATCCGTCGGCGACCACGAGGTTGTGAACCACCTCGTGAGGATGGCAGCCGTCGACCCAGATCCATTCCCGGGCCGCGGCGATCGCTGCTTGCGCAGGCCGGACATCGACACCGTTCGAGTTGAGGAAAGGAACCACGGCAACATCCACGTCTCCCTGCCTCAAGAGGCCGATGACTTCAGAAAAATCGTCGGCATCGAGGCGGTAGTCACAGCCGGGGAAACGCGCCTTCGCGAACTCGTGACTGAAACTGCCCTCGGGGCCAAGACATCCGACACTCCTGATATCTCCCAAACTCATTTGTTCAGGTGATTGGTTTGTTGCTGGGTCTCCGTCAAGGGCCTACTTGCAGGGGTTTCCCGTGCTTGGCGAGCCGTCCACCGCCGTCCAGTCTCCGCCCATGCCGCTGCTGCTCGTCATTCGCTACCCCGAGGAGGGTCCGGGCCTGATGGCCTGGGGACGCCGGGCGGCGGATGCGCTGGGGGAGCCGCTGGAGGTCGTGCTCTGCGACGAGGCGGCGCCGGCGGATGGGATCGGCTGGGTCGAGGACGATTCGGCCCGGCCCGGCTACCTCGAAGAACTCGGCGAGGAGGAACGCTGGGGGCGGGTGCGCCTCGATCGTGCGCTCGAGGCGCTGGTCGGCGAATCGGCACGCCTGAAGTTCCTGCTGATCGGCAAGCACAACTCCGGCCGTGGCGACCAGGACTCGCCGGAGCGCCGGCTGTCGCGGGCGATCTTCGACCAGGCGAAGTGCGCGGTGGGCGTGCTCCGTTTGCCGGAAGAAGGCCGCGACTGGGCCGGTCGGGTGCTGGTCCCCTGCGCCGGCGGGCCGCACTCGCGCACCGCCCTGAGGATGGCCGAGAAACTGGCGGGGGAGGGGGCGACGGCCTTCTTCGTCGAGCCGGACGTCGATGAAGTCTCGCGGGACGTCGGCGCGAAGTTGCTGGAGAAGGCGATCCTGCGTGCCGGGGTCGATCCGGCGGCGGTCACCCGCAAGGTGGCCCTCGGGGTGAAGGTCTCCGACGAGATCCGCCGCGAGGCCGAGGAGGGCGACTACGAGCTGCTGATCATCGGCGCCAGCAATACCGGCACCCTGAGGGCCAAGCTTTTCGGCACGGTGCCGGACCGTCTCCTGCGCCGTCGCGGCGGCCTGGCAATCGCGGTCGTGCGCGCCGCGAAACCCACCGGCGAGCGGCTGCGCTCGGCGCTCGGGACCTTCTTGCGGCTGAAGGTTCCGCAGCTCGAGCGCGACGAGCGCGTGGCGCTGGTCGATGAGGTCGAGGGCAAGGCCCGGTGGACCTTCGACTTCGCGGCCCTGATGCTGCTGGCGACCGCAATCGCCGCGCTCGGCCTGCTGGCCGACTCGGCCGCGGTGGTGATCGGGGCGATGCTGGTCGCGCCGCTGATGACGCCGCTGATCGGCGGCGGGCTGGCACTGGTGCAGGGCAACTGGCCGCTGTGGCGGCGCAGTCTGTGGGCGGTGCTGATGGGTTTCTTCGCCGCGCTGGGCGTCGGTCTGCTGGCGGGCCTCGGCGCGCGGCTGCTCGGCTTCGGTCTCACCGGCGAGCTGGGGGCTCGCGGCGAGCCGACCCTGCTCGACCTCGGCGTCGCCTTCATTTCGGGGGTCGCCGCCTCCTACTGCCTCGCGCGTCCCTCCTTGAGTGGGGCGCTGGCCGGAGTGGCGATCGCCGCCGCATTGGTGCCGCCGATCGCCACGGTGGGCATCACGCTGTCGCTCGGCGAGACCGCCACGTCCCGCGGCGCCGCGCTGCTTTTCGGCACCAACGTCGTCGCCATCGTCCTCGGCGCGGCGACGAACTTCTTTCTCGCCGGCATCCGCGGCCAGGGCTCGTCGGGCGCGTGGGCGCGGCGGCTCGTGATCGTGCTCGCGCTCGCCTGCGCCGGGCTGGCGGTCCCCCTGACCTCGGTGCTGGTCGGCAAGGTCACCGAGCCGCGGCTGCTTGAGCAGCGGTTGTCCGCGGTCGCGGAAAAGGATGGCTACCGGCTGTTGAAGCTCCGCCGGACCCGCGAGGCCGGGGGGCGCCGGATCGAGGTCGAGCTCGCCGGGGCCGAGGCGCCCGGAGATTCCCTCGTGCAGGCCCTTCGCCGCGCCGCCGAGGCGGAAACGGCCGGCCCGGTCCGGCTGCGGGTCCGCACGCTGCTCGAGCGGGAGGCCGAGTGACACGGAGCTCGGGTTGCAGAACCGGCCAGGGGTTCGGTTCGGCCTTGAGGGCGGGGCGGGCGCGACAGCGTCGCGCGTCCCGGGGGGATCCGCGCCGTCCGCCGCCGCCATGGCGACCGATTCGACGCGAAACTTCCCTTGCGTTCCCTTGATTCCCCGGCTATCCCCGCCGCCCGCCCGATGCCGGAGACCTCTGACAAATCCCTCAAGCTGGCCCTGCCGAAAGGCAGCCTGCAGCAACCGACCCTCGATCTCTTCGAGAAGGCCGGCTACAACATCTACGTCTCGTCGCGCGGCTACCGCCCGGCCTCCGATGACTCCGAGCTCGATCTCTACCTGATCCGCGCTCAGGAGATCGGCCGCTACATCGGTCAGGGTTTCATCGACTGCGGTATTACCGGGCTCGACTGGGGCACCGAGGCCCGCAGCGAGCTGGTCGACCTCGCCGAGCTGCCCTACTCGCGCGCCACCGTGCGCCCGACCAAGTGGGTGCTGGTCGTCCCGGAGGATTCCCCGATCCAGAAGCCTGAGGATCTCGAGGGCAAGCGCATCGCCACCGAAGGCGTCGGCATCACCGAGCGCTACCTCGCGGAAAAGGGCATCAAGGCCGAGGTCGAGTTCTCCTGGGGCGCCACCGAGGTCAAGGTGCCCGACCTGGTCGATGCCATCGTCGATGTCACCGAGACCGGCAACTCGATCCGCGCCAACAAGCTGCGCATCGTCGATACGCTGCTGACTTCCTTCCCGCACTTCTACGCCGGCACCGAGGCCGCCGCGGACCCGTGGAAGCGGGAGAAAATGGAGCGCATCTGCCTGCTGTTGAAGGCCGCGCTCGACGCCCGCGACAAGGTGGGCTTGAAAATGAATCTTCCCGAGGACAAGTTGTCCGTCCTGCTCGACCGCCTGCCCTCGCTGCGGCGGCCGACCATCTCCCAACTCGCCGACGGCGGCTGGGTGGCCGTCGAGGCCGTGGTCGCCGAGTCGGTCGTGCGCGACATCATCCCCGAGCTCAAGCAGCTCGGCGCCGAAGGCATCATCGAATACCCGCTCAACAAGCTCGTCAGCTGAGGGCGGAGAGAAACTTTCCTAGCAACCGAACCCCGAAACTGAAACCACCATGGGCTCGCTCAAAAAGCGCCGTAAGGCCAAGATCAGCAAGCACAAGCGCCGTAAGCGCATGAAGCAGAACCGCCACAAGAAGCGGCTCCGCTACAAGTCCTGACGCGCTTCGCGTCGGCGACGGCTTGATCTGATCCAAGCACACCAATCCAAGCAGGGATCCGGGCAACCGGGTCCCTTGTTTGGCGTACGGATGGGAGGGCGGATGCCCTTCTCCGCCGGCGTGGCGGCTTCGCGGGTCTGGCCAGACGCCATCGGGTCGTCCAGAATGCGCCCGGTCCGAGGAAGTTCGGCCTGAGACCTCATGGAAACGCCTCGTCCACCCCGCCCACCGGTCTTCAGAGTGCTGACCCTGCTGACGCCTTTTTCCTTTGTAGTCGTCGCCTTTCTGCTCATCCGCGCGTCGCCCGGACGCGACGAGTTCCAGTGGCTTCCCGACGGCTTCGGCCACGCCTTTGTGGCGCTGCTCGTTCATCTCGCGGCCTGTGTGGTGTTCTCGGGAGTTTCCATCGCAAGGGGTGAGGCGCGGCGACTGGCGACACTGGTCCTGTCGATTCCCGCCGCCATCATGCTGCTAGGATTGTTGGGCTGGATGTTGGGATCCCCCTGATGCCCGGGGCGTGCGTTCGCAGCAGCGGTTGGACCACGGAGTCCGCCCGATCCACGGCCGGGCTTCCGGCGACGGCGCCGCTTCCTCTGCGCCGCTTGCCGCGATCCTCCCGTCGCGATTTCGCTGTGGCGAACTCCTCCGCTCCGGATGCGGAGGATCCTGCCAGTGAGCAGAGTGATCTGCCGGAATGGCCGGAGCCTTCCGGGGGCTGGGATCATTCCCCCCAGTGCCGCGCGTAGGCCACGCCGACCTCGAGGCCGCCGTCGCCCGGTTCGAGGTGCCGGTAGAGGAGTCGCAGCATGCGCCGGTCCAGCTCACCGAGGACGGGCGCCTTGCCGTGGTCGCCATCCCTGGAGAAGAGCACGCTGTCCGGCGTCACCGTCGTGTCGCCGAGCGGTCCGAGCGACTGGGTCAGCTCCTCGAGCAGCGTGTGCCGGCGCATCGCGCCGTCGACCTTGTCGGTGGCGATCATCACGGTGGCCTCGAGGATGAAGCGACCGGCCGTGTTCCAGCGGACGTGGACGTAGCCGTCGAGGTTGCCCGGGACCTCGAAGCCCCGGTCCCGGCCGATCTCCTGAAAACGGGCCTCGGGAACGAGATGGACGCGGATGCGGCGCTCCGTCTTCGGCACCTCGACGAGGGTCAGTTGGATGTCGCTTCCCTTCAGCGCGGTGTTCAGTTCGTCGACGACTCCGCGGAGGAGTTCCTTGTCGCCGCCTTCGGCCAGCACCACTTCCGGCGCCTCCTTCCAGCGGAGCACCCGGCCGTTGCCCTCGCCGAACTCCTTGATCAGGAGGGTTTCGCGGAGGTAGCGCAGGACGGCGCTCTCGGCGGGAGCCTCGTCGGCCGCCACCGCTCCGGCCGCCACGACTCCCATCAGGAGAAGAACCCATCGTTTCATGGCGGGCATCGTCCGGTGGCCCTGCTCCCGCGGCAAGCCCGGGCTGGCGGCGATGCCGGCGCCCTCCCGGGGTCCAAGACCCGCCCTTGATTCCGGCGCGGCTTTTCTCCAAGTTCCCGGCCCTTTCGCTCTCAACGACTTGCCCGCGACCATGACCGCCGCCGAGATCCGCCAATCCTTCTTCGATTTCTTCCGCGAGAAGCAGCACACCATCGTGCCCTCCGCGCCGCTGCTGCCGCAGTCGCCCGGCCTGCTCTTCACCAATGCGGGGATGAACCCCTTCGTCCCGTATTTCCTCGGCTCCGAGAAGTGCCCGTACGAGCCGGCGCGCATCGCCGACACGCAGAAATGCATCCGGGCCGGCGGCAAGCACAACGACCTCGAGGACGTCGGCTACGACACCTACCACCACACCTTCTTCGAGATGCTGGGGAACTGGTCCTTCGGCGACTACTTCAAGCAGGAGGCGATCGAGTGGGCCTGGGAGCTGATCGTCGAACGCTGGGGCGTGCCCGCCGACCGGCTCTACGCGACGGTCTACGCGCCGGACAAGGCCAAGGGCGACCCGGGGGAGTTCGACCAGGAGGCGTGGGATTTCTGGGCCAGGCTTTTCGAGGCGAAGGGGCTCGACCCTCGCGTCCACATCGTCGACGGCAACGTGAAGGACAACTTCTGGATGATGGGCGAGACCGGTCCCTGCGGTCCGTGCTCCGAGCTGCACGTCGACCTGACGCCGAACGGCGACAGCAAGGGACAGCTGGTCAACCAGGACTCCGACCTCTGCATCGAGATCTGGAACCTCGTCTTCATCCAGTACAACGCCGAGGCCGACGGCAGCTTCCGTGATCTGCCGGCCAAGCACATCGACACCGGCATGGGCTTCGAGCGCGCCTGCTCCATCATCCAGAATACCAAAGGCTTCACCGATTTCTCGACCAAGCCGAGCAACTACGCGACCGATGTCTTCACGCCCATCTTCCGCAAGCTCGAGGAGCTTAGTGGCAAGACCTACGTGAACGTCTATCCCGAACCCGGAGCCGACCGCTCCGCCTTCTCCGGGGAAATGAAGGAGGCGATCGCCTTCCGCGTGATCGCCGACCACCTGCGGACGCTGTGCTGCTCGATCGCCGACGGCATCCTGCCCGGCAACAACGGTCGCAACTACGTCCTGCGTCGTATTTTGCGCCGCGCCGTGCGCTATGGACGCCAGCTCGGGTTCTCCGGCGAGAAACCCTTCTTCGGCGTGCTCGTCTCGACGCTGGTCGAGCAGATGAGCGGCATCTTCCCCGAGCTCAGGGAGCGTGAGGCGGCGGTGCGCGTGACGCTGGAGCGGGAGGAGGCGAGCTTCAACGAAACACTCGACCGGGGATTGAAGCGTTTCGAGGACGCCCTGCCCGACGTGAAGGACGGCACCCTCTCCGGCGAGGTCGCCTTCGAACTCTACGACACCTTCGGCTTTCCCATCGACCTCACCGAGCTGCTCGGCGCCGACCGCGGGCTGAAGGTGAACATGCAGCGCTTCGAGGAGCTCATGGAGCAGCAGCGCGAGCGCGCGCGGGCGGCCCAGAAGAGTTCGGTGGTCCGCGCCCTCGACATTTCCACCGAGGCGATCACCGAATTCACCGGCTTCGAGTCGGACGAGACCGATGCCCTCGTGCTGGAAGTCCACCCGCAGGACGAGGCGCTCTTCGTCATCACCGACAAGACCCCCTTCTACGCGGAGATGGGTGGTCAGGTCAGCGACTCCGGGATCCTGGTGAAGGACGCGCTCGCCCACGACGTCAGCGCCGTCCAGCAGATCGGTCGCGCCCGCGCCCACGCGGTCCCGGCTGATGCCGAGGTGAAAGCCGGTGACACGGTGAAGCTGCGCGTCGATGCCCGGCGCCGGCGCCCGATCGAGGCCCACCACACCGCCACCCACCTGCTCCACTGGGGCCTGCACGAGGTCGTCTCGAAGGACGCCGCGCAGCAGGGATCGGCGGTGGACGAGGAACGGCTTCGCTTCGACTTCAACAGCGCGGCGGTCACCGCCGAGGAGATCGAGGAAATCGAGGCGCGGGTGAACGCGCACATCGTCGCCGACGAACCGGTGTCGTGGATCGAGGTCCCGCACGCCGAAATCAAGGAGCGTGACGACATCACCCAGTTCTTCGGCGACAAGTACGGGGAGGTGGTGCGCGTGGTGCAGATCGGCGGCAGCCCCGGGAAGCTCGACGGCTACTCGATGGAACTCTGCGGCGGCACCCACGTGAGGCGCACCGGCGAGATCGGTCTGTTCAAGATCCGGAGCGAAGGGGCGATCGCCTCGGGGGTTCGCCGGATCGAGGCCGTCTGTGGCGATCGCGCCTGGGACTACCTGCGGGAGAGCGCCAACGAGCTCAACCGCGAGAGCGAGATGCTCGAGGCCAAGCTGGAGGCCGCCAACGCGAGTCTCGACGAGCTCGGCGAGGAGCCGGTGCAGGTCGGCGAAATGCCGCGCATCATGGCGGCGATGCTCGTCGAAAAGGGAGACATCGAGCAGATCAACCACACCTTCGGCATGCTCCGCCGCAAGCTCGACGAGCTGCGCGAGGCCGGGATCGAGGCCGAGAAGCGGGTCAAGAAGCGGCAGGCGGCGGCCGCCGCCAAGCAGGCGGATGCCGCGCTGGCGTTGCTCATCGAAAAGGGCGGCCCGATCGTGACCTCGATCGAGTCCGACCCGTCGTTGCTTCAGGAGTTGCTCAACGGCCTGAAGAAAAAGCAGTTCGAGGAGGCGGCCTTCCTCATCGTCGACGACGGATCGAGGCTCCACCTCGGGGCCTACTGCGGCGAGGCGGCGAAGGGCCGCGGACTCAAGGCCGGCGACCTGCTGCGCGAGCTGGCGGCGATCGCCGGCGGCAAGGGTGGCGGCAAGCCCGACATGGCCCGCGGGGCCGCACCGGCCCGCGACAAGCTCGCCGAACTCGAGGAATCGGCCAGGGCCCGGCTGGGCTGAGAATTACGGAAGGCGTCGTACGTGGTTCCTTCCGAGGGGGGGCTACATGCCGCTGAGGTCTGACGAGCCCTCCGTCTCCTCCACGGGATCGACCAGCTCGCGGAAGCGTGCCTCCCACTCACGGGCCTGGCTGTGGCCGATGTTCTTCTTCAGGTGCTCCAGCAGCGCCACCGCGGCCCGCTGCTCGTCGCCGGCTTTGAAAAGGTCCTCCTCCATGTCCCAGATCAGCTCGGGACGCCGCTCGGACAAAAACTTGTCACGCGCGAGGCTCTGGCCCTCCTCGTCGGAATCGCCGGACCAGAAGCCGCGGGCGACCTCCTCGAAGTGGATCCGGCGCTTCCAGGCGTTGCGGAGTGGGTCGGGCTCGCCGGCGGCACGCAGGGCGGGGAAGATGAGCTGGTGGAAAGGCAGATCGACACGAACGTTGCCGCGGTTGTGTTGCAGCGGCGACATCGGCCAGTCCTCAATCTTGTAGCCGGTGAGACCGTAGGCGCGGGCAAAGACGGTCGAGCTCACCGATTGGCCGAGGATGCCGAGGTGATGCCGCAGTTCCTCCGGGGTGCGGTAGATGGCTTCCAGGGCCTGCAGCACTTCATCGGCGAGCTGGTGCTTCTCGGTCGGCGCGGTCGCCGCCTTCATCGTCAGCACCGTCCAACGAAGCTGGTGTCGCAACGCGAGCGCATGGCCCTCGTCATCGAGCCGGTCCTTGTTGCGCCGTTTCCAGTCGCGGAAGTCGGACGACTTGCGTTCCCGCTCCTCGAAATCGACTTTCTCGACGCACTTCACGTAGAGCGCCGTCGCCGCCTCCTCGCTCTTCAGGGCGGCCGCAAAATCGGCCGCGGCTCCGTCGAGTCGCTTCGAGGCGTGCTGCGTGGCTTCGCCGCGCACCGAATCGAGGGCCTCGATCAAGGCCTGCCGATCCGCTTCGGTGAGCGGTTCGGCCGCGGCCGAAGACCAGCCGATGGCGGCGGAGAGGAGCAGGGTTACGGGTTTCATCGGGAGACTTCTGCCACAAAGAAACCCCGACTTCCAGCGGTGGTTGCGGGTCAGATGAATTGGTCTTCCAAGGCACGAAGCTCTTCCGGAGGGGTGTGGACGCCGGCGCTGAGGCCGATGCAACGGGCGTCGCCAGGGTCGATGGGTTCGTTTGGGCCGCCGAGGAGGATCGCCGGCTTCCCAAGGCAACGGGCCGCTTCGTAGAGGGCCTGACCGGAGCGATCCGCCCGGTCCGCCAGGACCACGATCAGATCGCAACGGGGGGCCAGCGCCGCCAGCGCCTTCTCGCGGCGGACCAGGGCCGGACACCGGGTGTCCATGGCGACGAGGTCGGCATCCGGGTGGCGCATCCGCAGCGCCAGCTCGATCGTGGCGAAGCGGCGCTCCCCGAGACCGGTCTGGCACAGCAGGCCGGTTCGCGGGGCGAAGGGAAGCCCGGCGGCGCCGTCGGCGTCATCGACCACGATGACGCCGTCGCCGACCAGTGCCCGGCATTCCGGATCATCCCGGAAGCCTGCCACCACGATGCGCCGCCCTTCGCCGGCCAGCAGGGTCTTCATCGCATGCAGGCGCTTCACGGCGGGCAGCGTGAGATCAATCAGCTCGTGTCCGGCCGCCCTCCAGGCACGACGCCAGGCCGGGGCGATCCCGTCCATGGGGATCACCACCCGCCGGGTCGGGGCCGCCTCGTCCTCGGCGTGACCCTCGAGGGCGCCGTGGCGGCGGGCCCGGTCCAGAAGTGCGCGGTGCGGGCCCGGCGCCCCCAACAGCGTCAAGGGCCCGGCAGACAGACGCCCCTCCAAGGTCCTCACGGCATCCCGCGCCTCCTGACTCATCC
>JAUIJD010000008.1 GCA_030431475.1 Verrucomicrobiia bacterium
CGGCGGGCCACCGATCCGGTCTCGAGTGCCTGGCCGTGCTCGCGGCTCACCATGCTGTTCTCGCGGGCTCCCGAAGCGCTCTCGCGGGCGCTCTTCAGGAAGCGATCGCCTCCCCCGGTGTCGCCATCGTAGACCTGACTGGCGTAGTCCTTGCGCCCCCAGAACGACCGCTTCTCGTAGTCCTTCAGGTTCCCCTTGTAGCGCTGACCGTGGAAGTCGCCGGTGAACTGCTGGTTCACCATCGTGTTCTCGCCGGCCGCCTTGCGCTGACCGGTCTTGTCGAACATCGGGTTGGCCGCCCCGTAGCGATCGACGATCTTCTGCGAATCGTCGTCGAAGAGGTCCCCACTCTTCATCTGGAAGCCCTGCTGGGGCGCCGGATCGGCGGCGGCTTCCTCGCCTCCCCCCGCCCCGCAGGACGCAAGCAGGCCGACGCCCCCGAGGGCCACGGCGAGGAGAAGCGACGAATTCATCGGGCGCGGACCCTGCCAGAGCCGCGCCCGCTCCGCAATCCGCAATCCGCAATCCGCAATCCGCAATCCGCAATCCGCAATCCGCAATCCGCAATCCGCGTCCCGCCCAAGGCTACCTCGTTTCGACTCAAGCCATCGGGTATCGGGCTCGAAATGGATGGGGGAACCACGAATGAACGCGGATGGACACGAATGGGGAGGTCCCATGGCTCCGGCTGGGCACTCCGGGCCGTGAGATCCTCCGAGTCAGGACTCTTCTCGGAGGGGTTCCTTTCAATATTCGCGTCCATTCGTGTCCATTCGCGGTGGATCTCCCAAGGTGAGGCAGCCTTGGCTTCCCGCCCGGCACCCGTCATTTGCCGTTTGTCATTTGCGGTCCGCCTCTCTAGACCGCGCGCGTGACGCCGGAAGCCCAACTCGAATCGCTTGTCGCCGGAACCGCCAAGGTGCTCTCGGAGAAGGAACTCCTCGAGAAGCTCAAGCGGGGCCGCCCGCTGCGCATCAAGCTCGGCCTCGATCCCACCACGCCCGACATCCACCTCGGCCACACCGTCGTGTTCGAAAAGATGCGGCAGTTCCAGGAACTCGGGCACCAGATCGTCATCATCATCGGCGACTTCACCGCCACCATCGGCGATCCGTCCGGGCGCTCGGCCACCCGCCCGCCGCTCAGCCGCGAGGACGTGCTGGCCAACGCCAAGACCTACACCGACCAGATTTTCAAGCTGCTCGACCGGGACAAGACCGAGGTCGTCTACAACGGCGACTGGTTCCGCAAGATGACCTTCGAGGACGTGCTGCGCCTCAACGCCCGCGTCACCATGCAGCAGATGCTCCAGCGGGAGGATTTCAAGAACCGCATCGACAAGGGTCAGGAAGTCCGCCTGCACGAGATCCAGTATCCCATCGTCCAGGGCTGGGACTCGGTGGAGGTCCGAGCCGATGTCGAGCTCGGCGGCACCGACCAGCTTTTCAACCTGCTCGTCGGTCGCGACCTCCAGAAGGAGGAAGGGCAGGACCAGCAGGTCGTCATCACGATGCCCCTGCTCGAGGGTCTCGACGGCGTGAAGAAGATGTCCAAGTCCTACGGGAACTACGTCGGCGTCTCCGACGAACCCGCCGACATGTTCGGCAAGCTGATGAGCATCTCGGACGCGCTCATGGAGCGCTACTACCTGCTGCTGCTCGGCGAGACGCTGCAGGCCGACGCCCACCCGATGGAGGCGAAGAAGGGGCTCGCGCAGAAGATCACCGCCCGCTACCACGGCGACGAGGCCGGCAAGGAGGCACGGGCCGTCTGGGACGCCCGCTTCTCGAAGCGCGACGTCGCCGCCGGAGCCACCGAGCTTCCGCTCGACGGCATCCCCGCCGAGTCCACCGTGCTCACCCTCTCCGCCCACGCCTTCGACGCGGCCTTCGGCCTGAAGAAGTCCAACGGCGAACTGAGGAAGCAGTTCATCCTCCCCGGCGCGGTCCAGCTCAACGGCGACAAGCTCACCGATCCCACCGCAGCCGTCCACCCGCAGCCCGGCGACGTGCTCAAGCTGTCGAAGAAGCACGCGGTGAGGTTCGTCTGAACCGTGGATCCAGAAACAACGAGGCCGGGACCGCGCCGCTTCCCCAAGCGCGCGATCCCGGCAGTCCGTTTGATAAAGGGCCGATCGGGAGCGAACTCCCGCATGAACACTAGGTGGCCCTTGATGTCCTCGAAAAACCCGGCGACCGATTCGCCCCCCCGGACGAATCGATTGCCGATGTGCGACCTTTCGGAATGTCGGCTTCAGGTGTCCGCCCCCCGGCGGACTGCGAAACCGGTTCCCCCATTCCCGCGGTCGCGGTGATGAAAGCTTTGATGCGCTCCCCACCGGCCTCGCGGCCGATGAAAAACGAGAACCCGCCCCACTCGGAGCCGCCCGTCGGGCGATGCGTTCCCCCCAGATCGTTACCACCTTTCGGCAGCTCCTGGAGTGGGGCGAGGTTCGTCATCACTCACTCCTATCGGGACCCTTTCACCTCGATTTCCAAATTTTCCGAAATTTCTTTCCTACAAGACTATCCTGATCCCCGTTTGGTCGCGTTCCATTGACCAAAAATATTGATAAATCAATACTTCCAGCCGCTTGCGGGGGTCGGGAGAAATGTCAGGCTCCGCCCGTGAAAAAACCTGCCGTCGCCCCGAATCGTGCCGGAAAGGGGTCTTCCTGGCCGGCTCTGGTGCTCGTCGGCGCCGCCGGAAGCCTGCCCATCGTGGGCTGGATCGGGGGGCGGCACTGGTTTCTCGATCTCTTCAACCACTTCCAGGCCCAGTACTTCGTCTTTCTCCTGCTCTGCGGCGCGATTCTTGCCCTACGGCGCAGGTTTGTCAGCGCTGCGGTGGCCGGCTTGTTCCTCATCCCCCCTGGCATCCGGCTCCTCCCGCTATGGCTGCCCCCCGCCCCGGAAGCCCGGCCCAGCCTGCAGTTCGCCAGCTTCAACGTCCTCGGCCACAACGATCGCCACGCCGACACCCTCGACTGGATCCGTCGCGAACGCCCCGACATCGTCTACCTCTGCGAACCCACCACCGACTGGGCCGAGGCCCTGAAACCGCTGTCGGAGGAATACCCGCACACCATCGAGCGACCGCTGCGCGGCAACCTCGGCTTCCTCTTCTTCTCGCGCTTCCCCCTGCGGGACACCAAGGTCTCTCTCCTCGGCCGGATCGAGATTCCCCTGCTCGACACCACCGTCGATGCCCCCGGGGGGCCGATCCGGGTGTTCGGCGCCCATCCGGTGCCACCGGTTTCCGGTTTCTGGCAAACCGAGCACGCCGTCTACATGCAGGCGCTTGCCGATGCGGCGGGCCGTTCGGAGGGCCCCGCGGTGGTCCTCGGAGACCTCAATGCCACCCGCTGGGGACACCGCATGGCCCCCCTCTTCGCGGCGGGATTCCGGGACTCGGCCCGCGGCCATGGCTACACCGCCACCTGGTCACGGCGCAACCCGCTGGTCGCCGTGCCCATTGATCACGTCCTCAGCCGCGACCTCGGACCCTGCGTCGATCACCACCTCGGTCCCGACCTCGGCTCCGATCACCGACCGGTGATCGCCGGGTTCCGGGCGCCTCAGGCGACCGAGCTGCGCACGATCTCCTTCCGAGCCGGCGGAATCGGCAAATCCTCGGGTTGAACGTCGAGGCCGGGCGTCGGCCCCGCCTTGTCGATGTCGTCGAGGATGTCCAGTTCCGGACGGAAGTCGGCGGCGTGATAGGAGCTCCGGACCAGCGGGCCGCTCGCCACATGGCGGAAGCCCTTCTCCAGCGCGATCCGCTTGAACTCCGCAAACTGGTCGGGATGCAGGTAGTCAACGACCGGCAGGTGCCGAGGCGTCGGGCGCAGGTACTGGCCGAGGGTCAGCACGGTCACATCGTGCTCGAGCAGGTCGTCCATCGCCCGAAGCACTTCCTCGTGCCGTTCGCCGAGACCGAGCATCAACCCGCTCTTGGTCGCGACCTTCCCCTCCACCATCGCCTTGGCCTTCTTCAGGACGGTCAGGCTGCGCGGGTACTTGGCTCTCGAACGGACGAGCGGCGTCAGGCGTTCGACCGTTTCCAGGTTGTGGTTGAAGATGTGGGGACGGGCGTCCATCACCATCTTCAGGGCCCAGTCCCGATCGTTGAAGTCGGGAACCAGCACCTCGATGATGATCCCCGGATTGAGCGCACGCACCGCCTCGATGGTCTTCTGGAAATGCTCCGCCCCGCCGTCGCGCAGGTCGTCGCGGGCGACCGCGGTGATCACCACGTGCTTGAGTTTCATCCGCCGCGTCGCCTCGGCCACCCGATAGGGTTCGTCGTCCTCCAGCGCATCCGGCTTGGCGGTCTTCACCGCGCAGAACCCGCAGGCCCGCGTGCACTTCTCGCCGGCGATCATGAAGGTCGCCGTGCCCTGGCCCCAGCACTCCCAGCGGTTCGGGCACTGGGCCTCCTCGCAGACCGTCACCAGCTTGAGGTCGGTCACCAGCGACTTGGTCGACCAGAACACCGGATCGTTGGGAAGGCGGACCTTGATCCAGGACGGCTTCTTGTCCTGGTGCAGGCCCGGATCCATCTTCATCTTGGGACCGTGGCAACCGCTCATGGGCGGGGAACCTACGGGGCATCGGGCCACCGGAAAAGGGGAATTTCCCCGCCACCGTGCGGCTTCGGCAGTGCACGGTTGCGAAGTGCCACGACCGCCGGTTTTTCCACGCCGCCCGGTCCGGCTTTCGCGAAACCTCCGCCTCCCCCCGCCCGTAGTCGGGAGTATCGAATCCATGAATGCCTTCCCAACCGGAGTTTCCCGCCGCCACTTTCTCAAGGCCGCCGGGGCCACCACGCTGGCCACGCTGCCCTCGTTCGGGGTCGTCGGCGCCAACGACCGCATCCGCCTCGGGGTGATCGGCTGCGGCGGCCGCGGCACGTCGCTGATGAAGCAGTTCGGCGCGCTTCCGGATGCCTCCATCGTCGCCATCGCCGATCCCGACACCGCCCAGATGGACCGCGCGGTCCGGCGCACCGGCATTCGCCCGACACCCGGCAGGCATCAGGACTACCGCAAGTTGCTCGAGCGCGACGACGTCGATGCGGTGCTCGTCACCAGCCCGAACCACTGGCACGCGCTGCACACCATCCACGCCTGCCAGGCCGGGAAGGACGTCTACGTCGAGAAGCCCGTCACCCACAAACTGGCGGAGGCCGAACCCATGCTCGCGGCCGCGGAGAAATACGGACGCATCGTGCAGGCGGGCACCCAGAACCGCTCCGACCAGGGTCTGGTCGAGGCCTTCGATTTCCTCCGCAGCGGCGAACTCGGAAAGATCACGGCCGTCCGCGGCCTGTGCTACCGCAACCGGAAGTCGATCGGCGCGAAGCGATCAACGCCGCTCACGCCGCCCGACACCCTGGACTACGACCTCTGGCTCGGGCCGGCGCAGGATCGCCCCATCCTCCGGCCTCGACTCCACTACGACTGGCATTGGGTGTGGCACACCGGCAACGGCGACATCGGCAATCAGGGCCCCCACGAACTCGACCTGATGACCTGGGTCCTGGGAGATCCTCCGCCCCCTGCCACGGTTCGTTCCTTCGGACAGCGCTTCGGCTGGGACGATGCCGGACAGACGCCCAACCTCCAGACGGCCTGGTTCGAACTCGGAGGGGTGCCCTGCATCTTCGAGGTCAACAACCTCTGGGTGCGGCCGGAGACCAACGCGGCGGTTGCCTACAAGGGCATCCGGGTCGGGCTCGTGGTCACCTGCGAGGGGGGTGAGTTCCGCGGCGGTCGGGGCGGTGGCTACGTCGTCGGTCCCGATGGCAGGGAGCGCCTCCGCAAGTTTCCCGGCGACGCCGGTGGCGGCCACGCCCGCAACTTCCTCGAGGCCATCCGATCGCGCGACGCCGACTCGCTCAACGGCCGCCTCGACCGCTCGTGCGCCAGCTCCGGTCTCGCCCACCTCGCGAACATCTCCCACCGCGCCGGGAAGCCGGCGACGGCGACGCAGCTCCGCGAAGGCCTCCTCGCCTCCCGCCCGGACCTCCTCGAGGTTCTCGATCGCCAGAAAGCACAACTCGAACGCTGGTCGATTGATCCCGACAAGGTGCCGTACACGATCGGTGCGGAGCTCGCCGTGGATCCGGAAACCGGAAAGGTCGCCGGAGATCTCGCCGATCCGACGATCGCCGACCCGCCCAACCGCGACGGCTACCCGCTTCCCGATCCGGTGTAGGACCTCCGCTCTAGCCGAGCTTCTCGCCACCGATGGCGAGGAACATCGGAAACTCCCGCGCCGCCCGGTGCTCGCCCCGGCTGCGAGAACCTCCGGCCTGCGACCGCCGGTGACTCATCAGCTCGCGCGTTTCGGTGATCGCGAGCCCGGCCGAACCGAAGGCCGACAGCACCTCGCCGAGGGGTCGGTGGTAGAACATCGTCTGCGCGTCGCCCCCCTTGCCCGGATGGGTGGTGATCGGGATCTCGAGATCGACACCGTAGCGATCGATGCGGCGATACTGCAGCTTGCGGCCCTCGTCCCACCCCCAGTGGGTCTGACGCGGGATGCGGAAACAGGGGTGCATGAAAATCGCCACGAAACGGCCGCGTGGCTTCAGCGCCTTGCAAAGATTCCGGCACATCGCCGGAAGATCGGGCACGTCGTGGACCGCCATCAGGTTCGCCGCCCGATCGAAACTGCCGTCCGCCCAGGCACCGTCGCCGCACGCGTCCGCCACCACCATGCTCACCCGGCCGTCGTTCTCGAATCGCCGGCGCGCGGCGTCGATCAGACGCGGGCTGGCATCCACCCCCACCACCTCCTTCGCCCCCTTGTCGAGTAGCAGGGGCACCAGCACCCCCTGGCCGGCACAGAGGTCGAGGACCTTTCTTTCCTCGAGACTCCCGAGCATCTCCATCGCCGCCGGCAACACGACATGCCGATGGTAGTCCGAGCCATGCTTGCCGACGAGTTGATCATACCAGGCGGCCACCGGGTCCCACCCGGTCCGACCGCGCTTCGCCGCCTTCGAGGCGGTCTTCTTCTTCGGCGTCCACTTGCGATACGGACGGCGTTTCCCGGGCTCTGCCATGACTCCTAGTGTTCCCGTCGTCCTTCAAAGGCCCGCGCCAGGGTCAGCGCGTCGGCATGCTCCAGTCCACCGCCCACCGGCAGACCCTGCGCCAGCCGGCTGATGCGACACTTCCCGCGAAGCAGGTCGCTGATGTAGCTCGCCGTCGCCTCCCCCTCGACGTCGGCTCCGAGCGCGAGGATGACCTCGCTCAAACCCTCCTCGTCGACCCGGCGCACCAGCCCCGCGAGGCGCAGGTCGTCGGGCGTCACGTTGTCGAGCGGCGACAAGCGCCCTCCGAGACAATGATAGCGCCCCTTGAACACGCCCGAGCGCTCCATCGGAAGCACGTCGGTCGGCTGCTCGACCACGCACAGCGTCTTCTCACGGTTCGGATGATCGCACACCGCGCACTGGCTGGCCGTCGCGAAGAACCCGCAGGTCGGGCACGAGGTCACCTCCTCCCGCGCCGTCGTCAGCGCACCGGCGAGCGCGGCCGGGTCCGACTTCGGGTGCTGCAGCAGCCAGATCGCGATCCGCTCCGCACTGCGGGGGCCGATGCCCGGCAGCGCCTTGAGCTGCTCGACCAGCGAGCCGACGGATTCAGGATAATCGATTCGTGCCATGGTCAGTTCGGGTCCGAGTGATTCGCCGCGTAAATCATCGATCCGGCCGACGCCCAGATCAGCGCCACCACCGGCATCGCCAGCGGCGCGGTGAATCCGATCAGGATCAACACCGGAAGCCACCCCAGGGTAAGCACCAGCGAACTCAGCGACACGATCCACCGCTGCCAGCGCTGCGGCAGGTGAATCACGGAGAACGCGACGCCGAAGACGAGCAACACCGTCCAGACCCACGCCCACGTCATCGACAGGTCGGCCAGCCCGCCTCCAAGCGCCAGCCCCCCGGCCCACGAGGCGACGATCTCATCCAGCGCCCGCAGCGGGCCGATCGCCTCGAGCACGCCTGCGACGAGCAGCGACATCGCCGCAATCGCCAACGCGGCGATGCCGGGATGGGGATCGGTTTTCGACGAAGCGTCCGAGGTCATGCGGGGCCGGACGCTAAACGCCCCGACGCCCCTTCACAAGCACCGCGCCTCACCCCTTCCGACCGCTCAACCACGCCACCAGATCCCGCAATTCGTCCGGCTTGAGAATGGCCCCCATCGGCGGCATCGCCGAGATCGGTTCGGTCATGCTCTCGATCGCCGAGCGCTCGATCCGCCGCCGTTCCCCGCCGAGATCCAGCTCGATGGCCTGCTCGCCGTCGTCGACCAAAGTGCCCCCCACCGCGGTCCCATCCTTGAGCGTCGCCGAAATCATTCCGTAACCCGATGCCACCTCGGCCCCCGGCACGATCATCGACTCGAGGATTTCCTCCCGCGACAGCCTCTTGCCGACATCGCCCAGATCCGGCCCCGCTCCGGCGCCGTGCCCGCCGCCCTCGACATGACAACGCAGGCATTGGGCCGCGGCATGGTTGCGGAACACCTGCTCGCCCCGGCGCGCGTCGCCACCGAGCAAGGCGGATTGAAACGGCCCGAGCTCCCCCGCCGCCTCGACCGAAGCCCGATACGCGTCCAGCGCGCGTTGGACCGGTTCCTCGTCGCGCTTTTCAGCCCCACCGAGAATCTCCAACGCCGCCGGATCCCGCCCGCCGCGGTCCTTGAGATCGGCAAGCGCCTCCACGAAGAGGTCCGACAGTCCCGGCAGCTCTCCGGCGAGTCGCCACGCCCGTTGCCGGCGCCGGACCACCTCGGATCCCGTTTCCCGCCTCACGGCCTCCTCCGCCTCGGGGGCCTTCATCTTCACCAGGCGGTCCAGGGCGGCGAGAGCCACCCTCCCGTCCCGGTCGCCCGCCGCCTCCAGCAGCAGTTCCCGAGCGCCGCCGTCGTCCGGAATCAACTCCAGCAGCGCGGCCCGGGCCTCTCCCGGCAATTCCGTATCCGAGATCCGCTTTCCAAGCATCCCGGGATCCAGGGACGCTCGCAGTTCGTCGCGATTCAGCAAACGGGCCGCCGCCGCGAGAAGGTCCGGGGAAATCTGCAGCAAGTCGCCCGCCACGGGCGACACCGCGCCACTGAGTTCGCCACCGGGCCGAGCCGCCACCGGGTCCGCCCGTCCGGTCGATCCGTTGATGGCGGACGGGGACATCCAGCCGTCGAGCAGGCGAATGGCCTCCCGCCGCGAGCGGGCGGGCATGGTCCCGTCGAGCGCGAAGCCGACCAGGCGTTTCGCGTTCTTCCCGCCGCCGACGCGTGAAGCCACATGAAGCAGGCGGTGCCAATCCCCTTCGCGTCGCTCGACCGCGTCCCGACGATCCAGCGCCGCCAACACCGCCGGATGCACCGAACTCATCCCGAAATCGATGATGGTTCTCAGGGCCTCGTCCGCCACGTCGCGCTCGGGGTCCTCGAGAAACGCAACGATCGCATCGCTTCGCTGCCGTCCGAGCGCCACCACCGCCGCGAGGCGCACGGCGGGCGAATCATGGTCTTTCAGGGCCAGCAGGTCCACCGGCCGGCAGAGGCCCGCCAACGCTTCCGCTCCGGCGTGACGAAGCCAGGGATCCCGGTCCGCGTTCTCCTCCAGCATCCGGACCACCGCAGAAACGCCTTCCTCGATGCCCCCCTTCGCCAGGGCCAATGCCGCCAGCATCCGGACCCGCGGCGACTTGTCCGCAAGCAGCGCCACCGCCTCCAAACCGGCCGCACCTGCATCGCCCAGGGCCCTGACCGACTGCGCCCGGGTGTCGTCGTCGGTACCCTCCAACAGGCTCGTCAGCACTGCCACCGCATCGGCCTTCGCGGCTCCGTCCACTCCATCGACCCGGCCGCCGGGATACACCGCCGCCCCGCACCGGGCGACCACCCCGAGACCCCAGATCGCGTGACGACGCGCCCGACCTTCCCCCTCCTTCGCCACCGCGAGCAAGGCCGCGCGCCCCCCGGCGGTGGTGGTCATGGCCAGTTGCGCCCGCAGTCGCACCCTCATGTCCGAGTGTCCGAGGAGCTCCTTCAACTCACCGACGTCACGCCCGCGAAAGCCCTTCGCCACCAACCCGGCCACCTCCGGCGTCGGCGTCCCGTCCGACACTTCGACGATCCGTCCCGCTTCGTGCGAGGTCCATCCGCCGACGAAGTCACTGATCACCACCTTGCCCTCCCACGAGTAGGTCACATCCGTGGCGGCGAGCCCCCACACGAAACGCCGTTCGTCGGTCATCCGCATCCCCGCCCCCTCGGGCTCGACCCCGAAGGAGGTCACCCCCGACGCCGCCGCACCCCCGCGGTAGTCGCAGATCAGGAACCTCCCCTGCTCCGCCGGAAAGGAATCTCCACCCGGATGATAGGCCAACCCCGAAGGTCCGGCCGTCAGGTTCGCCACCGGCGGCAGGAGCCAGGCCGGATGCCGGTCGCTCTCCGGCTTCCACAGATCCTCGTCCATCCACGCGCACGGCGGCTTCTCCTCGAGGCCGACCTGACGATGAAACGACATCAGCACCTGGTGCCCCATCCGCCAGCCCGAGTCCGCTCCCTCGACGATATGGACGAGTCGCGCGCGATCCCCCTGGTCGGCATTGTTGTCGACCGAGAACGCATTGCCGAACTTGTCGAAGGCGATCTCCTTCGGGTTCCGCAGACCGGTATGGATCACCTCGAAGTTCGAGCCGTCGGGATCGAAACGGAATACCGCTCCCTGGTCCGGATAGGCGAAGACCTCCCCCTCCCGCGTCGTGACGTGGAAACCCCGGTCTCCGATCGTCCCGTAGATCCGGCCGTCGGGACCGAGCGCGAAGCCGTTCATGTCGTGTCCGGAATAGGAGAACCTCACCCCGAAACCGTCCGCGACCCCGCCCCGCTCGCCCGCCTTGCCATCGACCCCGATCGGCAGCACATGGATCGTGGGAATGCAGGCGAAATAGAGGTGGCCCTCATAGGCGAACACCCCCGCCGCGGTGCCGTCGAGGGCATCGTCAAAACCGTCGGCGAACACCCCCGACTCCTGCATCACCCCGTCGCCATCGGGCGAGCCGAGCCGACGGATGATCTCCGACTTCTCGGTCAGGTAGTCGGGCGTCACCCGCTCCTTCCACTTCTCCAGCATCGCCCGGCGATCCTCGACGGTGCGGCTCGAGATGTCGTCGATCAACCAGAACTGACGGTCGCGGTTGTCCTCGATGCCGTGCCGGAAGCGATGCGTTTCCGCCACGAACAACCTGCCCTGCTCGTCGTAGGCGAGCGCGGTGGGCGAGGTGACCCCGTGCTCCTCATGGGTCGCGATCACCCGGGCCGCCGTCGATTCCGGCTGGGAAAGCCCGGCCACGCCTTCGGCGGCGGCAGCGGCTCCGATGACGGCGGCGAGCGGAAAACCAAGGCGGGTGATCGATGAGAGACTCCCCGGTGAGTTCGAAAGCATGCGCTCGACCGTAGCAGACCGACGGGGCGGCGCCAGCATCGTGATCCATGCCCGCGATGAATATCGTGGAGGGAACCGTCGTCCAGATGGACAACATGCGCGTTCTTCTTCTCCTGCTCGTCCTTTCCGCCACCGCGGACGCCGGTGCCCTCGCCGGGGCATGGGAGCGGTTCCCCACCCGATCCAACGCCGATGCCTGGACCCTCTACTCCTTCGACGATGAGCTTTTCGCCCCTCCGCTGTGGGCCGGTCCGGACCAGGACGACAACCCGTATGCCTATTCCTACTTCATCGGTGGCGACGGCGTGTGGTTCTTCGCCGACGGTCTGACCGCCGGCGGCGCGCTCGTCGGCGACTATGCGGACCAGAAGATCTCGGCACTCGACGTCAGCGTTTCCATCGACCCCGCGGAGATCGATTTCATCGACCTCGCCGTCCATGCCGACGGACCGGCGGGCCCGGGCTTCTACTACTCGACCGTCCGTCTGCCCGAGGAACTCGGCAGCGACCCCGACTGGTACAGCCTGCGCTTCACCTTCGACGAATCCTGGTTCCTGCTGGACGACGGCGATTTCGTGCCGTTCCAACCGGACGACGAGTTCCTGGCCTCGATTCAGGAAGTCGGCATCCGCATCTTTCCCTCCGCCCAGGCCACGGTGGCGAGCTACGTCGGCATCGACGATTTCATCCTGGTCCCGACGGTTGCCCCACCCGCCCTCACAACCTCGGCAAGTGGCGGCGATTTCACACTGCAGTTCGCCTCCAATCCCGGTGTCGATGCCACCATCCAATCCCCGGTTTCGGGGGGCGGCTGGGAGGCGGTCAACGGCCAGGAGAACCTCACCGGCCCGGTGGTGTTCACCACGCCGGTCCTCCCGGGAGCCCAGCTGTTCCGGGTGGTCACGGAGGAGCGGCTCACGCCGGTCGTCAGCCCCTGAGAACCGGATCCGGGGCCCGAACCCGCCCGCGAATCTCTTGCGACCCGGGCATTCCGCGCCTAGAACGCCGCCGCCATGGCCGGCTTTCTCTCCTCCATCTACAAAAAGCTGACGAATCAGGCCGAGATCGACTGGGACGAACTCGAGGCTGATTTCGTCGCCGCCGACCTCGGACCGAAGCTCGCGATGCAGCTGGTCGATGAGCTCCAGGAACTCGGCCGCGCGGTGTCGGCCGACGATGTGGCGGAGGTGGCGCGGAAGCGCATCGCCGAGCGCCTGCCGGTCGATCAGCCTCCCCCGCTCCCGCCCTCGTCGGACAAGCCCTTCGTGTTCCTGGTCGTCGGCGTCAACGGCGTGGGCAAGACCACCTCCTGCGCCAAGCTCGCCCACTGGCTCCAACGCCGCGGTTCGCCCACGGTGCTCGCCGCCGCCGACACCTTCCGCGCCGCCGCCACCGAGCAACTCCAGCGCTGGGGCGACCGGCTCGACATTCCGGTCGTCACCGGACCACCCAACTCCGACCCGTCATCCGTCTGCTACAATGCCCACCAGCAGGCGATCCACGACGGGGCCCGCTACCTGATCTGCGACACCGCCGGCCGCCTCCACACCCGTCACAACCTGATGGAGGAGCTTTCGAAGATCCGCCGCACGCTCGCCAAGCAGGACGAAAGCGCCCCCCACCTGACCCTGCTCACGGTGGATGCCACCACCGGAACGAACGCCCTCCAACAGGCCAAGGTGTTCCACCAGGCCTCGCCGCTCGACGGCCTGATCGTCACCAAGATGGACGGCTCCGGAAAGGGCGGGATCGTGGTGTCCATCCACGACCAACTCGGCATCCCTCCCCGTTTCATCGGCACCGGTGAGGAGCCCGAGCAGTTCTCGCTGTTCAACAAGAACCACTTTCTGGAAGAGCTCGTTTGAACCGGCCGCCCGCCATCACCGGACTCGGCGTGCTCGGGCCGCTGGGCCACGACCTCGAACAACACCGGCGCGCCCTGGCATCCGGCCGCCGCCCCCTGCGACCTCTCGGCGGGATGCCCGGTGCTCCCGTGGGCTTCGGGCAGCTCGAAGCGGGCTGGATCGAGCCCCGCGACCTTCTCCGCGACCGCAAGTGGTCCCCCTCCTCGATGGCGGCGATCCATGTCGCACGCCAGGCCCTCGATCAGGCGAACTGGACGGACACCGAGCGGCGGGACGCGACCGTGTTCTTCGGCACCAGCCGGGGACCCCTCGCCGGGTGGACCGACCCGTGGCCCGGACGCCGGGGCTTCGACCTGCTTGCCGCCACCAATTCGCTCCCGGCCGAACCCGCCGCCGCCGTCTCCGCCACCTTCGGGATCGAAGGCCCCTGGCAGGTCAGCTCGACGGGCTGCTGCGCCGGCCTCGATGCCCTGGCCACCGCGGAGATGTGGATCCGCGGGGGCCACCTCGAGCGGGCCCTGGTGGTCGCCGTCGACCTGCCCCTGGTGGCCCCGGTACTCGACGCCTACGCCCGCACGGGTCTGCTCGCGGGCGAGGGCCGCGAGGGCATGATCCCCTCCGAGGCCGCCGCCGCCGTCTGCCTCGAACGCGACGGGCGCGACGGCCAGGCCCGCCTGCTCGGGTGTCTCGCAGCCGCCGACCCCTCCGCACTCGTTGGCAGCGGTCGCGATGGACAGCCCCTCGCCCGCCTTCTCGACACCGCCCGGGCGCGATACGGGGAACCCGGGTACGCCGTACCTCACAGCAGCGGCACCACCAGCAACCTCCGGGTCGAACGGGAAGCACTCGGCTCGGTGTTCGGGCCCGACCTCCCCATCGCCGCCTACAAGCCGCACACCGGGCATGGCATCGGGGCGGGCGGACTGCTCGAACTCGCCCTCGCCTGCGCCGCCATTCATCCTCCCGACACCCCGGTTCCGCCCCGGGGTTCCTTCTTCAAACTCGCATCCGCCCTCGGAGGGCGCCACTCCCTCGCCTGCATCGATTCATGAAACCCGATCACATCGAAGTCTCCATCGACCGCCAGGAACTCACGCTCCACTCGGGCGACCGCATCCTCCAGCGATGGCCCGTCTCCACCGCCGCGCGAGGTGTTGGCTTCACCGAGGGAAGCTTCCGCACACCGACGGGCCGCTTCCGGATCGCCGACAGGATCGGAGCCGGCGCCGCGCCCGACACCATCTTCCGCGGCAGGCTTCCCGATGGAGTCTGGGACGGATGCCCTTGTGACGACGACCTCGTCGTATCACGCATCCTCCGACTGGACGGCACCGAGCCCCGCAACGCCAACACCTATCAACGTTTCATCTATATCCACGGCACGAACCATGAGGACCGGCTCGGCAAACCTCACAGTTGCGGATGCGTTCGGATGTCGCGGGCCGCAATGATCGAACTCTTCGACCAGACTGAAGAAAACATGGAGGTGATCATTCATCCTCCCACGCAACGGCGGGGAAAACTCATCTTCTTCGACTGCGACTCCACCCTCTCATCCATCGAGGGCATCGACGAACTGGCCCGTTCCGCCGGCCCGGAGGTCTTCTCCCGCATCGAGTCGCTCACCCATGCGGCCATGAACGGGGAAATCCCCCTCGACCAGGTGTTTCCCCGCCGGATGGAAAGCCTCGCGCCCGACCGGACACTTTGCGACCGCATCGCGGCGCAATACATCGAGACCGAGACTCCCGGGTCCGCCCGATTCATCGACGAATTGCGCCGGGACGGCTGGACCCCCGTCATCCTCTCCGGTGGTTTCGAACCGCTGATCCGCCCTCTCGCCGACAAACTCGGCATCCGTCACGTCGAAGCGGTACCGCTCCATTTCAACGACGATGGAAGCTACCAGGGATACGGCACGGACTATCCGACAACCTATAACGGAGGAAAACCCGAGATCATTCGCGAATGGAAGGAGGCGACCCTTCCCGAGCACGTGATCATGGTTGGCGATGGCATTTCCGACCTTGAAACAAAATCCGAATGCGACCTTTTCATCGGATACGGAGGTGTGGTCGAACGTGAACCGGTGAAGCAGGGCGCCGATTTATGGGTCACGAATTTCAATGATATCACCACCGCACGGATCCGCTCCCTGATGAAATCATGACTCAACATTCGCAACACACTGAATATTTATGTGTTGCGGTTGAAGGCAGACAGCGGTAGGCAGCTCTCCAGCCATGAGCAGCAAAGCAAAGAAGGCGGTCAAAAAGACCGCCAAGAAATCCAACAAGGGCAAGCGTTACACACCGGCCCAGAAGAAGGAGGTCGTCGATTTCGTCAACGAAGTGAACTCCTCCAAGGGCCGCGGTGGACAAAGCGCCGCCTCGAAGAAGTTCGGAATCTCGCCCCTCACCATCTCGAGCTGGCTGAAGGCCACCGGATCCGCTCCGAAGAAGCGCGGGCGCAAGGCGGCTGCCGCGAAGGCCTCCGCCGGCGGTTCCCTCGAGAAGAAGCTCGACCGCCTGAAGAACCTCGCCAAGGACATCGACGCGACCGAGAAGAAGCTCAAGCAGCTTCGGGGACAGTTCGATTCCCTCAAGGCCTCGCTCTGAGCCTGACCTGGAACATTATCATTTTTCCCGCCCCGGCGTCCTCGCGACGACCGGGGCTTTTTCTTGCTCCCGCCTTCCTAGCTCCCCGAAGGCCAGAACACGTCCTTCTCGACGTCGTGCCAGATCACCTCCTCACCATCGAACACGAACCGTCCGAGAAAGGACCGGTCGTCGAGCAGCAGCGGGAGCCAGTGGATGTCGTCCTTCCACATCTGGTCGTAGGGAATCCGGTCGAGACGGCACCAAAGCGGCACCGCCTCCTCGGTCTCCGTCGGGTGCCCCTCGAAATCCCGGGCGAGATAGACGTGGCAGAGGATGTCGGGCACGTCCGACATCGCGAAATGAAGCTCGCCGTATTTTCTCGGACGCCGCACCCGGACATGAAGCTCCTCCTCGGTTTCCCGAACCGCGCACTCCAGGGCCGTCTCCCCGGGATCGATCTTGCCGCCCGGGCCGTTGATCTTTCCGGCGCCCAGCCCCCGCTTCTTCTCGATCAGGAGGATCTCCCCGTCGCGCACCACGAACATGAGCGTCGCGTGCACGGGAGCACTCCAGCTCGCCCAGTCGATCGGTGAGTCGTCCATCGGCATGCCGCGTTTCAATCACGGACGCCGAGCGGGCGCACGATCATTCGCCCGCCGTGGCTGCGGCGTAGGCTTCCACCGTATCGCAGGTGCAGACCAGATTGCGGTCGCCGGCCACGTTGTCCACCCGGCCGATCGCAGGCCAGAACTTGTGGAGCCTCAGCCCCGGCAAGGGATAGGCAGCCTGTTCGCGGGTGTAGGAATGCGACCAGTCGTCGGCGCAGACGTCCTCGGCCGGGTGCGGCGCATTCTTGAGCACGTTGTCCTTGGCATCCGCCTCACCGTTCACGACCGCCATGATCTCTCCCTGGATCGCGATCAGCGAATCACAGAACCGGTCGAGTTCCGCCTTCGACTCCGACTCGGTCGGCTCGATCATCAAGGTGCCGGCCACCGGCCAGCTCATCGTCGGCGAGTGGTAGCCATAGTCCATGAGCCGCTTGGCCACGTCCTCGACGGTCACGCCGCTCTTCGCGGAAAGCTCCCGGAGGTCGATGATGCACTCGTGCGCCACCAGCCCCTTGTTGCCGGTGTAGAGGATGGGATAGAAGGCCGACAACCGTTTCGCCACGTAGTTGGCGTTGAGGATGGCGAGCCGGGTCGCCTCGGTCAGGCCGTCGATGCCCATCATCGCGATGTACATCCACGAGATCACGTTGATCGAGGCACTGCCCCAGGGCGCCGAGCAGACCACCCCGTCGGCACCGCCCAGCTCCGAGTGTCCCGGGAGGAACGGCACCAACTGCTCGGCCACGCCGATCGGGCCGACCCCGGGGCCGCCGCCGCCGTGGGGAATGCAGAAGGTCTTGTGGAGGTTCAGGTGGCAGACGTCCGCACCGATCCGCCCGGGACTCGTGAGGCCGACCTGGGCGTTCATGTTGGCGCCGTCCATGTAGACCTGACCGCCCGCCGCGTGGACCCGCTCGCAGATATCGATGATGGTGCTCTCGAACACCCCGTGGGTCGACGGATAGGTCACCATGAGTGCGGAGAGGCGCTCGCCGCACTCGTCGATCTTCACCTGCAGGTCGTCGACGTCGATGTTGCCCTGATCATCACAGGCGACTCCGACCACCTTCATTCCCGCCATCACCGCGGAGGCGGGGTTGGTGCCGTGGGCGGAAAGCGGGATCAGGCAGACATCGCGACCGTCGTCACCACGCGACTCGTGGTAGCGCCGGATGGCCAGCAGGCCCGCATACTCCCCCTGGGAGCCGGCGTTCGGCTGGAGCGAGACCGCCGCGAACCCGGTCACCTCGGCCAGCCAATCCTCGAGTTGCCCGAGCATCTCACGATACCCTGCACTCTGATCGGCCGGGACGAAGGGGTGCATCGTCGAGACGGTGTCCCAGCTCAGGGGGATCATCTCCGACGTCGCATTGAGCTTCATCGTGCACGAGCCGAGCGGAATCATCGATTCGTTCAGCGCGAGATCCTTGCCCTCGAGACGGCGCAGGTAGCGCAGCATCTCGGTTTCGGTGTGATAGCGATTGAAGACCTGCTGGGTCAGGAAGTCGCCGGTCCGGTCCAGTCCGGCGTCCCAGCTCGCCTGCGCGTCGTCACGCGCCACCCCGGCCGCGCCGAAGGCGCCGGCAATCGCATCGAGTTCCTCCCACGAGGACGTCTCGTCGACCGCCACCCCCACGGTGGAATCGTCGATCCGGCGGAGGTTGATCCCCGCGTCGAGCGCGGCCGCCAGCACCGCGGAGGCATCCACACCGGACACCGTGAGGGCATCGAAATACGAAGAGTTTCGTACCTCCACCCCGGCGCCCTTCAGCGCCGTCGCCAGCGAGGAGGTCTTGCTCCGCACCGTGGACGCGATGTGACGCAGCCCGTCCGGACCGTGGTAGACCGCATACATCGAGGCCATCACCGCCAGCAGGACCTGCGCGGTGCAGATGTTCGACGTCGCCTTGTCGCGTCGGATGTGCTGCTCACGCGTCTGGAGCGACAACCGCAGCCCCGGCCGGCCCTTCGGGTCGTTCGAAACCCCGATCAAGCGGCCCGGGAGCTTGCGCTTGAGCTTGTCGATGCACGCCATGAAGCCGGCGTGCGGACCACCGAAGCCCATCGGGACCCCGAAGCGCTGGGCGACTCCCACGCAGATGTCGGCTCCGAACTCGCCGGGCGGCTTGAGGAGCGTGAGGGCCAGGATGTCGGCGGCGACGATGGCCAGCCCCTTGGCGGCGTGGACCTTTTCGAAGAAGTCCGCGTAGTCCTCGACCGATCCGTAGGTGTCCGGGTACTGGACCAGGGCCGCGAAGAACCCCTCGCCGGGCTCGTAGCCGCGCCAGTCGCCGACCTCGATCTCGATGCCGAGGGGCTGCGCACGCGTTTTCACCACATCGATCGTCTGCGGGTGGCAGGCGTCCGACACGAACATCACCCGGCCCTTCGGGGCACCGGCGAGGGCCAGGCTCATCGCCTCGGCCGCCGCGGTGCCCTCGTCGAGCAGCGAGGCATTCGCGACATCCAGCCCGGTGAGCTCGGTGATCAGCGTCTGGAAATTGAGGAGTGCCTCGAGCCGCCCCTGCGCGATTTCGGCCTGATAGGGCGTGTAGGCAGTGTACCAGCCGGGGTTCTCGAGAATGTTCCGCTGGATGACCCCGGGCACGAAGGTGCCGTGGTAGCCCTGGCCGATGTAACTGCGCCTGACCTCGTTCTTCGAAAAGATGCCACGAAGCGTCTCGAGGGCGCCGTACTCGGACTCGGCCGGCGGGAGTTCGAGCGGCTTCTCCAGCCGGATCGCCTCCGGCACGGCGTCATCGATCAGGCTGTCGAGCGAGTCGTAGCCGACCGTCTCGAGAAGGCGGGAAACATCGTCTCCGATGGCACCGAGGTGGCGGCTCTGGAAGTCGGAATGCAGGGACATGGCAATGCGGAAGTCGGACCGGCGCGGGCCGGCCTGAAAAGTGGGCGACAAAGGAAGCGGGTCAACCGATCATCCCGCGATAGGCATCGGCATCCATCATGCCCTCCACCTGCGAGACGTCCTTGACCTTCAGTTTGTAGATCCAGCCCTGACCGTAGGGGTCGCTGTTGACCAGCGACGGATCCGCCTCGACCGCCTCGTTCACTTCGACCACCTCCCCGGCGACCGGCGAGTAGATGTCGCTGGCGGCCTTGACCGATTCCACCACGGCGGTCGGATCGCCGGCATCGACGGCGCGGCCGACCTCGGGAAGCTCGACGAAAACCACGTCGGTCAATTCTTCCTGGGCGTGGTCCGAAATGCCGATGGTCGCGGTGTCACCTTCAAGGCGCACCCACTCGTGGGACTTGTTGTAGCGAAGTTCGTCGGGGACGTTCATGGTCAGCAGTCTTATCCTTTCTTGTTGGCGGGCTTGTAAAACGGTTTCTTCACGACGACGGCGGGGAATTTCCGGCCTCGCACGTCGATCTGGAGCGGCGTGCCGACCTTGACCCCCCCGCGCGGCAGGTAGGCCATCCCGATGCCCTTGCCCAGGCTGGGGGAAAGAACCCCGCTGGTGAGCTCACCAAGGGTCTCGCCCTCCGCCGAAAGCACCGCGTAGTGGGCACGGGGGGGCGCCCCCTTGTCCGTGTACTCGATCGCGAACAGGCGCTCGTCCGGCCCCTCGGCCTTCTGGGCGGCGACCACGTCACGACCGATGAAATCTCCCTTCTCAAGATCGACGAAGAACCCGAGACCGGCCTCGACCGGTGTCCGCTCCGGCGACAGGTCGTTGCCGTTGAGCGGGTAGCACATCTCCAGGCGCAGCGTGTCGCGGGCTCCGAGTCCGCAGGGTTTCGCCCCGGCATCGACGAAGGCCCGGAACGCCCCGGCGCCGTCGGAGGCAGGGCTGAAATACTCGAAGCCGTCCTCTCCCGTGTAGCCGGTCCGGCAGACGATTCCTCCACCCGGGACCTCCGCGATTCCATTGCGGGGCGGCAACGCAACCTCGGGAAACACCTTCGACCACACCTCGGCGGCGTCGGGTCCCTGGACCGCCATTCCCGCCCAGGCGTCGCTCTGGTCGAGCAGCTCCACGCCCTCGTCCCGCCGTCCCTCGAGCCACGAGAAATCCTCGGCCATCTTCGAGGCGTTGACCACGAGGAAGAACTCGTCCTCCGCGAGTCGATAGACGATCAGGTCGTCGATAACGCCTCCTCCCTCGTTGAGGAGGAAGGAATACTGTCCCTCCCCGTCCCCCAGTTTGGCGACGTTGTTCGCCAGCATCCGGTTGAGCCAGGCCTCGCTTCCGGCTCCCCGCACGATGAACTGCCCCATGTGCGAGATGTCGAACACCCCGGCGCCGCTGCGCACCGCCTGATGCTCGTCCATGATGGAGGTGTACATCACCGGCATGTTCCAACCGGCGAAGGGGACCATCCGTCCCCCGAGCTCGACATGAACGGATTCGATCGGAGAATGCAGCAGATTTTCGGACACGCGGCGGAACTTGGGTAAGTGCGCCGTAAATGTCAAATCAGGCGCTTTTTTTTGCTAATTATCGACCTGGCTTTGATTCATAGACCGCCTCCATGCGGTCGAGGTATCCGGAGACGGGATCCTTCTTCTCCACCCGCGGTCGTTCGGCGAGATCGCGCTTCAGACGCAGGTAGTCGTCGAAGCTTCCACTGAGTTCACTCGCCCCCGCGATCTCCATGTAATCGAGGTAGTCGCGCGCGCGCAACGATCGCCCCTCCATGATGGCCCGCGTTTCCGCCAGCTCCTGCAGCGCGGCCTCCAGTTCCTCCACGTTCCCCTCCGTCGCCCATTCGACCAGCCACTGCTGGTACTCGACCAGCAGCGGTCGATAGGAGGGAAAGCACCGGTAGCTCAGGCGGTTGAGCGCTTGCTGCGCCGGGCGGATCGCCGCCAGGCGCGCGGCTTCCCCCAGCTCCTCGTCCACCGGGCGGCCATCGAAGGGGACCTTCGTCGTCATGCCCTCGAGCTCGACATGCAGCGCGAGCGCCTCCTCGAGCTGACGCTCCGTTTCGGCGATGGTCATCGAATCGGTGAGCGGCGCATCGGAGAGCTTCGCCAGGGTCAGCGCCCACCACTTCGCCAGGCTCTTTTCGGAGAGGTTGAGGCTTGGGAAATGACGCCTCAGCAGGATCGGCATCTCGCCCTCGAAGGTCGCCACCGAGCTGCAGAAGGAGGCCAGCGAGGAACGGCCATCCGCCTGCTCCAGCAGTGCCATGACGAGCGCTCCGGAAAGCACGCGGAACATCTCTCGCGAGACGCCGTCGAGGCGGGCATGCTCGACACTGCTCATGCCCAGCACCTCGTCCATCGTGAATCGTCCGCCGCTTTTGAACACCCCTTCGTAGAGCGCCCGGTCGCCGGCGCCGCGCCGCCACGCCAGAGTCTCCTGCATCCCCTCGACCAGCCACGTGGGGGCCATCACGGGGGAGTCCAGATCGCCGGGCACGACCTCCTTGAGCGACCTTTGGTAGATCAACCCGCGGAATATCGCCCGCTGCAGCCGCTCGTGGTCGACTCCCCGTGAAAGGTCGACGTGGATGTTCAGCAGGAACGTGTCCTTCGTGAAACGCAGCTCCAACGCCATCGCCCGCGGTTTCGGCGGGTCTCCCGCCTGCCCGTGGAGCAGGATTTCGATGGGCATGGTCACCGGCTGTTCCTCCAGCCCCAGCAGGTCCTGGAAGTCCTTGCGCGCCGCCTCCGCTTGCAGCGCCAGCGAGGCCCGGAGTTCCCCGCTGCCCCCCGAGACGCCGAACTGGCGACTGCTCGACTCGACGCGACCCCGCTTCGGCAGCCCGGGGTTCACCGTCGGTTCCTCGATCCGAAGCGGCGCATCCCCCTCGTCCGGCGCCACGGCATCGGGATCGAGCAGCGGCAGCGCCTTCGGGGGCTCCTCCCCGGTCGCCGGGAAAACCATCGCGCACGCCAACCAAGCCCCTGCGAGCAAGCGGACCATCATGGAGCTCCGGGCATCGCTCGGGTGTTCGGCACCGGATCAAGCACCAGCTTGCCCTCTTCGAGGCGGATCCGTGCCATCTCGTCGATGAAATCCAGCCCCTTCACGGCTTCGGCCCCGTCGGTGCGGTAGACCCCCGCCAGGTTCTTGAACGAGGGAAGAACCAGCACGAGGAAGCCCTGGGGCACCGGCAGCCGGCCGAAGCGTCCGCCGACCGCCGGCCAGGGAAGGCTCTCGTGATACGGACCGCCGTCGAGGAAGATCTCGGTGTTGATGGTGCCGGTGGGCAGCTCGGTCTGCTCGACCCTCAGAAACATCGACAAGGTCAGCGGCCGTCCCGCGACCTCACGCTCGATGATCACCTCGGCACGCGCCTCATCCAGCCGCACGGCCACGCTTCGGATGCTGACCTGGCTTGCCAGCATCCCGGCCTGCTCGGCCTTGAGCGTGTCCCGCAGGTAGAGGTTGATTTCCTCCTCGGTGAGGCTGAGCGAATAACCCCCGTCGAGGGCGTTCTGCATCACCTCCCGCAGGTCGCGGGATGACTTTCCCACCGCTCCGGGGCCGCGGCCCTCGAGATCGGAGAGATCCTGGGGCTGAAGGATGAAGAATACCGCCGCCCCCAGCCCGATCAGTCCCCCGAAAACGAACAACGCGGTCAGCTTGCCGATGCAGCTGCCTTTCTTCTTCGGAGCCTCGCCGCTCTCACCCATGGCCCAGCGCTAAAGGATTCCCGGCCTCTTGCCAAGCGCCCCCTCACGAGGGGGAGCCGCCCGCCCCGGATCCGGAGCTCGACGGCTTGGATTCCTTCTTCTCCGCCGGCTTCGAGGCCTCGCTCTCCTTCTTGGCGCCCTTCTTGTAGGACTCGGAACGGTAGTCGGTCTGGTAAAAGCCTCCGCCCTTGAAGATCACCCCGGCCCCGGTGCCGAGCAGGCGCTTCACCCGGCCGTCGCAGTCCTCCGCCGGACAGTCCTCCAATTTCGGGTCGTTCATGCCCTGGAACACCTCGAACTGGTGGCCACAGCTTTCACAGCGATAGTCGTAAGTCGGCATAAGCTAGGAAGTTGCGGCGCTCCCTCTACCACCTTTTCCGCGCCTTGCAACTCCCGGTTCACCGGCAGCCGGCCTTGACCCCCCGCCTCCGGCGCGTATCTCTACCGGCGTCCGCATGAAACGCCTCGCCGCCCTTCTCGCTCCCCTTCTGTTCGTCACCTCCTGCAATTTCGGCGGGGGCGACAGCCAGAGCCGCTATCTCGCCGCCTACGGCCCGCCCCGCCAGGAGCAGCGGGCTCCGGAGGACCCCGGGGCGGCCCTCCCCGACGACGTTTCCTACTGGGCCGGCGACGGCGTCCGCGGCGCGCCCTCGGTGCGCATCGACCTCAGTGCCCAGAAGGCTTTCTTCTACAAGGCCGGCACCCTGGTCGGCGTGTCCCGGATCTCGACCGGCAGCGACGAGCACGCCACCCCGCCCGGCACCTTCAAGATCATCCAGAAGAACAAGGACCACCGCTCCAACCTCTACGGGATCTTCAAGGACAAGGCGACCGGCCAGGTGGTCAACGACGACGTCGACACCTCCAAGGACAAGACCCCGCCCGGATGCGTCTACGTCGGCGCCCCCATGCCCTACTTCATGCGCTTCAACGGCGGCATCGGCATGCACACCGGCTACCTCCCCGGCTACAACGCCTCCCACGGGTGCGTCCGCATGCCGCACAAGATGGCCAAGGCCTTCTTCGAGAACGTCGAGATCGGCACCCCGGTGATCGTTCAGCGATGAGCGACCTGCCCGACCCCGACACGACGATGGAGATGTCCGTCGAGGAGGTCTCCGCTCTCGGCCCGGCCATCGCCGCCGGCGACCTCCTCCTCCTCGACTGCCGGGAGGACGACGAGTGGCGCATCAACCGTCTGCCCGATGCCCGTCTCGTGCCCCTTTCCCGGTTCGCCACCGAGGCGGCCTCCGTGCTCGGTGACTCGGGCAAACCCTGCATCATCTACTGCCACCACGGCATGCGTTCGCTGCGGGCCACCGAATGGCTCCGCAGTCACGGACACCGGCAGGCGTGGTCGATGAAGGGCGGCATCCACGCCTGGTCGGAGCACATCGACCCCGAAGTCCCGAAGTACTAGGTCCACCGTGCGTGCCGTCGTCCAGCGTTGCTCCGAGGCGTCCGTCACGATCGACGGCGAACCGGTCGCCTCGATCGGCAGCGGCCTCCTGATCCTCCTCGGCGTGGAAGCGGGCGACGGCCCGGAGGACCGCGACTGGCTCGCCGGCAAGATCGCACGGATGAGGATCTTCGGCGACGCGGAGGGCAGGATGAACCTCTCGCTGGCCGACCTTCCCGAATCGGGCGCGATCGTCGTCAGCCAGTTCACGCTCCACGCATCGACCCGGAAGGGCAACCGCCCCTCGTTCATCCGGGCCGCAACGCCCGACCATTCGGAACCGCTCTACGAGCAGTTCTGCGAGTCGCTTGAAACCGAGCTCGGACGGAAGGTCGGACGCGGCCGGTTCGGCGCCGAGATGCAGGTGGCCCTGGTCAACGACGGGCCGGTGACCATCACCATCGACAGCAAGGCCCGCGAGTAGCCTTCCGCAAGGCTCCTACTCCTTGATGCGGACGGAGGTGCCGCAGAAGGTGCAATTGAACCACTTGAAGGTGATCGTGTGCAGTGCCAGCGCCATGATGTGTCCGAGCAACGGAATGTGGTGGGCCTTGCGATTCTTGAGACACTGGCGCGGGGCCAGCACCCGTTGTCCGCAGACGCGACATTTCACCCGGTAGGAGATCGAAAAGTAGAGGATGCCGAGCACGGGCACCGCGATCGGGAAGGCGACGAACCACTTCGGCACCCAGGTGAAGGAACCGTCCGGATTGTCCGAGAGGATCAGCAGCGGCGAGGCGACCAACGCGAGCGGAATCGAGATCTGGAACAGCAGAACCACCACGCATCCCGTCCAGACCAGCACGGATCGATCGTGCAGCACGCCCCGGATGAAACGTCGTGACTGCGGGTCCTTGCCCCGGTTCGTCGTCTCGCGGGCCGTGCGGATCAGGCGGGTTCGCTCATCGACCTCGACCTTCGGGACCGGCGTCGGATCGGCCGCCGCGTCCTCGATATGACGGACCCGGG
This sequence comes from Verrucomicrobiia bacterium, assembly GCA_030431475.1. Lineage (GTDB taxonomy): Bacteria > Verrucomicrobiota > Verrucomicrobiia > Verrucomicrobiales > Akkermansiaceae > Haloferula. The sequence goes on from JAUIJD010000008.1 coordinate 25,589, forward strand.
ACGCATCGAATCCCCGCTTCTCGCCGGCACGGAAATCCGCCACCTGCACCAGGCCCGACGCCCGGCGCTTGGGCATGCCGACCGGCTCGCGCCGCTTTTCTCCGACGGCCACATCCACCTCGAGGTCGCTGTCGGCCCGGTTGAGCACCGGAGCCACGGCGATCTCCGACGGCCGAATCCCGGCCTCCGCCAGCGTGCGGTTGGGAATCGGAAGCGCCACCGGCGCCCTCGCAAGCATCTCCTGAACGTCGGGATCGGCTTCGAAATTGACGGGCGCATCCACCCGTTGCACCGGAGACTCGGCCTCTCCCCCGGACGAGTCCTCAGGCGCTTCCTCCCCGCCCGGCGCCTCCTCCTCCGGCGGCGGGTCCGCGGCCTCCGGCTCGCTCGGCGACGCAGGCACCTTCGCGGCCTTCTTCCTCGCCGCTCCGGGGGCGTTCTTCCGGACCGAGGCGATCCACGCATCGATCTCGTCGACCGAGGGCGTCTCCGGGGCGAGTTCGAGCACCTCGTTGGCCTTCGTCAATTCACGATGGACCGCTCCGGCATCCGCCGAGAGCAGGTCGCGATCGTTCTCGAATCCGGCCGCCTCCAGAAGATCCAGATGCTCGGTGGACAGTTCGGAACTGATCGAAAGTTTCGCCATGAGATGCCCCGGTGGGCGATGAAGGACGCTAGCGGTCCCGGACGGCCGGGCACAAGCCCATCATCCGAGGGCGTCGACCATCTCTTCGAGCTGGCCGAGCTTCTCCCGCCATTCCTCCAGGCGTTGTTTCTCCTGGTCGACCACCGCCGCCGGTGCCCTTTCGACGAAGCTGGCGTTGCCCAGCTTGCCCTCCGACTTCTTCACCTCCCCGCGGATCTTCTCGATCTCCTTGCCGAGCCGCTGGCGCTCGGCCTCGACGTCGATCAACCCCTCGAGCGGCATCGCGACCTCGCCGACATCCGTCAACGCCGCCGGCGTGCCCTTCGGCGCCTCATAGGCCGGATCGATCTCGATCTCCCCCGCCCCGGCGAGAAGCGCGAGCACGCCCTTCTCGTCGGCCAACCAGTCCGGAGCCCCCTTGACCACGAAACGGACGTCGCGGCGGTTCGCCACGTTGTACTCCGCCTTCAGGTTGCGCAGCTTCCCGGCGGAGGCGTAGATCGCCGCCGCCTGCGTCGACGCCGCCCCGGCGTCCACGCCGTCGAGCAATCCCGCCTCGGGCAGCTCGCGGGCCATCACGAACTCCCCCTTGCCGACGAAGCCCATCCGTGCCGAGAGCTCCTCGGTGACGTGGGGCATGTACGGGTGAAGCAGTAGCAGGAAGCGCGACATCGTCGCATCGAACACCGCCAGCGTGACCTCGCGCGCCTCGGCCGAGGCGTCGTCCCTCAGGTCGCCCTTCACCGCCTCGAGGAACTTGTCGCAGAACTCGCTCCACAGGAACTCGTAGAGCCTTTGCGAGATCTCGCCGAAACGATAGTCCGCATACAGCCCCTGAAGGTCCGCCGCCAGGCGGTCCAGCTTCGCCATGATGTCCACATGGTAGGGCCGCAGCGCCTCTTCCTTTGGCACCTGGGCCTTCTCACCCGGCACATCACCGGAGGCCATCTGCCGGAACCGGCAGGCGTTGTAGAGCTTGTTGGCGAAGTTCCGTCCTTCCTCGATCTGCGCCTCGTCGAAGCGGATGTCGGTACCGACCGGCGCGATGCGCATCAGGCCGAAGCGCAGGCCGTCGGCACCATACTTGTCCATCAGGTCGATGGGGTCCGGCGAGTTGCCGAGCGACTTGCTCATCTTGCGACCCTTCATGTCGCGGATCAGTGCGGTGAAATAGACGTTCTCGAAGGGCCGCTTCTCCTCGAAGCGGAAGCCGGCCATGATCATCCGCGCGACCCAGAAGAACAGGATGTCCGGACCGGTCACCAGGTCGGTGGTCGGGTAGAACTTCTCCAGCGCGTCGGTGCGTTCGCCGACGTCGGCCATCGTCGCGAAGGGCCACAGCCACGAGCTGAACCAGGTGTCCATCACGTCCTCGTCGCGCACCCAGGCGTCCTCGTCCGCGGGCGGTTCGACGCCCACGTGGATGTCGCCCTTTTCAAAGTCCGACATGTCCAGCGACTCGGCCCCCTTGAGCGCCTCGAGCTTGTCCTTGCGGTACCACACCGGGATCTGGTGCCCCCACCAGAGCTGGCGGCTGATGCACCAGTCCTGGATGTTCTCCAGCCAGTGCGCGTAGGTCTTCGCCCAGCGCGCCGGCCGGAAGGTGATGTCACCGTCGGCCACCGCCTTCGCCGCCTCGTCGACGCAGGGGTACTTCAGGAACCACTGCATCGAAATGCGCGGCTCCACCGGCACGTCGGCGCGCTCGGAAAAGCCGACGTTGTTCTCGTACTCCTCGACCTCCACCAGCAGGCCCATCTCCTCGAGCTTCTTCGCCGCCAGCTTGCGGGCGTGGAAACGGTCCAGACCGTCGAGATCCGGGCAGTCCGGACAATGGATGGTGCCGTCGGGATGCAGGACGTCGATGATCTCGAGATCGTTCTTCATCCCGATCTCGAAGTCCGCCTTGTCGTGCGCCGGGGTGATCTTCAGCGCGCCGGTGCCGAACTCGATGTCGACGTGTTCGTCGGCCACGATCGGGATCTCGGCCGCGGGAAACGGACGCCGGACCTTGCGGCCGATGTGTTTCGCATACCGCGGGTCCTTCGGGTTCACCGCCACCGCCACGTCGCCCATCAGGGTCTCCGGCCGCGTGGTCGAAATGTGCACGTACTCGCCCGGCGCATCGACCAGCTCGTAGCGCATCGTGTAGAGCTTCGAACGCTGCGGCTTCATGATCACCTCCTCGTCGGAGAGGGCGGTGAGCGAGACCGGGCACCAGTTCACCATCCGCTTGCCGCGGTAGATCAGGCCTTCCTTGAAAAGCTCGACGAAGACGTGGCTGACCCACTCGGTGTAGCCCTCGTCCATGGTGAAGCGCTCGCGCGACCAGTCGCATGAGCAGCCGAGGCGCTTGAGCTGCTTGATGATGATCCCCCCGTGGTGCTCCTTGAAGTCCCACACCTTCTCGAGGAAGGCCTCGCGGCCGAGGTCGCGGCGACCCTTGCCCTCCTCGTCGCGCAGCTTGCGCTCGACCTTCGTCTGGGTCGCGATGCCGGCGTGGTCGGTGCCCGGCAGCCACAGCACCTCCTTGCCCTCCTGCCGCGCGCGGCGGGCGAGGATGTCCTGCAGCGTGTTGTTGAGCACGTGCCCGAGGTGGAGGATGCCGGTGACGTTCGGCGGCGGGATGACGATCGAATACGCCGGCTTGTCCGACGACGGATCGGCCTCGAAACACTTTCCCTCCAGCCAGGCCGCATACCAATGCGCCTCGACCTCTTGCGGCTCATACGCTTTCGCCAGTTCGGACATCGCGGCGGAGCCATGCCAGAGCCCCCCGGTTTTGTAAAGACAGGCGACTTCCGGTAAAACCTCCGCCCGGGGAAAAGAGAAGGGCCCGGCCGACACCACACAGGAAAAAACCCAAAAACCTGCGCGAAATCTGACCGGGCCCCCTTACCTTAGGGTTCTTGCCCCTCGGCAAAAGTGCTTTGCTTCGATGAAGCTTACATGGAGTGAAACGCCACCGACCCGCGATTGTTTCAGAAAAACTTCGGGAGTCTACAACTTTTTACGCAATTCAACGTAGACCCGGCTTCTGAAAGCCCTCCCCACGATCCACCTTAACCCTTGATCTCCAACAACATCTGAGGATTGCTGGGGAACTTCTTCAGGAAGAAGAGAAGCCGCTCCATGGCCTCCACCGGACGGTGCCCGGAGAGCCCCCGGCGAATCATGTGGATCTTGTGCAGGGTGTGCTCGGGAAGGAGGAGCTCCTCGCGCCGGGTACCGGACTTGAAGATGTCGACGGCCGGGTAGATGTAATTTTCGGCAATTTTCCGGTCGAGGACGAGCTCCATGTTGCCGGTGCCCTTGAACTCCTGGAAAATCGCGTCGTCGGCCCGGCTGTTGGTCTGGACCAGCGCGGTGGCGAGAATGGTCAGCGAGCCGGCCTCACGGGTATTGCGGGCCGCGGCGAACAGGCGCCGCGGCACCTCGAGCGCCCCGACCATGATGCCGCCGGAGCCGATGCCACGTCCCTTGCCCCGCTTGCCGCCGGCCGCGTTGTTGTAGGCGCGGGCGAGACGGGTGATGGAGTCCATCAGCAGGAACACGTGCTTGCCGCCCTCGACCAGGCGCTTGGCCCGTTCGATCGCGATCTCGGCGATCCGCGTGTGGTTGCGCGGATGCTCGTCGTTGGAGCTGGCGTAGATCTCCACCCCGGGCAGGGCCCGACGGAATTCCGTAACCTCCTCCGGACGCTCGTCGACCAGCAGCACCATCGGATGCAGGGTCTCGTCGTGCAGCTCCTGGACCGCTTCCGCGGTGTGGAGCAGCAGCGTCGTCTTCCCCGAGCGCGGCGGCGAAACGATCAGGCCCCGCTGGCCGCGTCCGACCGGCGAGATCAGGTCGATCACCCGCGTGGTGTAGCGCTCGGAAGTCGTCTCGAAGGAAATGCGCTTGTTCGGATTAATCGCCTTCAGCTCCTCGAAGGCCGGCAGCTTGCGGGACTCGTCGGGGTCGAGATCGTTCACGCTGGTGATCTCCACCAGCTGCGGCCCTCTCGGTCCCTGCTGGGAAAGCCCCTTGATCCACACTCCGACCCGCAGACCGAACTTCCGCACCAGGTCGGGCGAGACAAACACGTCGTCGCGGGCCTGCTCGAACTTCTTCGACGGCTGGCGCAGGAAGCCGAAGCCCTTGGGTGCCATCTCGAGCAGTCCGTCGACCTCGGTCTTGGGGCCTTCGAGCTCGGCCGGGCGCGAATCCTGCTCCTGGCTCTCGCCCCGTTCCCCTCCCTCGCCGCCTTCACCGCCACGGCGGTTGCGCCGGCGGCGACGGCGACGGCGACGTTTGCCGCCGCCCTCGCGATTCTCCTCCTGATCTCCTCCGCGGTCCGGCGCATCCTCCTCCCGGCGGTCTCCCCGCTCCTCCCGCTTGACCGGACCCCCACCCGGCACACGGCCGAACTTCACCTCCTTCTCGTCGCCGTTTCCGGAACCGGACGCGCCTCCCTTCGCTTCCTTCTCCGGCTTGGATCGGCCGCTCTCCCGAGCGGACTCGGACTTGGGTGCCTCCTGTACCGCGGCCTCGTCCTTCGGCGGCCTCGGGGCCTTGCCACTGCTGAAATCGAGTTCCCCCTGAGGCGGCTCCATGCGCGCCGTTGGTTCGGCCGGAGCGGTCTCAGGCTTGGACGCGGCGACCTTCTTCGCGGTCTTCTGGGCGGCGGTCTTCTTCGCCGCCTTTTTCGCGGTCTTCTTCGCCGCCTTGCGGGCCGTCTTCTTGGAAGCCTTCTTCGCGGGTTTCTCCGCGGTGCTTTCCTCGGCCTTAACCGCGGGTTCGCGCTTGCTGTCGTCGCTCATGAAAAATTGGGGAAGGAAATTCGGCGGCGCCGCTCAGTCGTCGAGCTGGGCCAGCACCTCGTCGGTGACGTCGAAATTGGTGAAGACGTTGATCACATCGGCATGCTCGTCGAGATTGTCGAAGAGCCGCATGACCTGTTTCGCCCGGCCGAGCTCGTCGACCTCGATCGGATTCTGGGGCAGCGAGACCAGCTTCTGGGTTCTCGGCTCGAACCCCTGCTCGCGCAGCGAGTCCGCCACCGCGGCCAGCTCCGTGGGCGCGGTCAGGATGACGTGTTCGTCCTCCTCGCGGCGGACGTCGTCGGCACCGGCAAGGATGGCGGCCTCCATGATGGCATCGTCCCCCACCCCTTCCGCCGTCAGGCGGAGTTCGCCCATGCGGTCGAACTGATAGGCCACGCTTCCCGGATCGGCGACACTCCCGCCCCCCTTGGTGAAGATGGAACGCATGTCCGCCGCGGTGCGGTTGAGATTGTCCGTCGCCGCCTCGATCAGGAAGGCGATGCCTTCCGGGCCGTAGCCCTCGTAGGTCGCTTCCTGGATCGCGTCGCCACCGAGTTCGCCGGTCCCCTTCTTCACCGCCCGCTCGATCTTGTCCTTGGGCATCGACACCGACTTGGCGTTGTCGATCGCCGTCCGCAGCCGGGGATTCATCGTCGGGTCGCCGCCGCCATCGCGCGCGGCGATGGCGATCTCGTGGGCACACTTGCTGAAGACCTTGCCGCGGACGACATCGACACGGGCCTTGATGTGCTTAACCTTGGACCACTTGTTGTGACCTGCCATGGAGGTAGGAAAAATGACTCGCTCGCGAATGAACCGAAGACCCCGCGAGGGAGGTGGAACGATGGAGGAACACCGGAAGGGTTGAACCCCGCGCAAGACCACGACCTCGCGGCTGTTGGCGGGAACCGAACCGTAGCAACCTGTTCAAACACAGGCGCCGCCTCAGTCGGACGGGCGGAGAATGACCGCCGCTACCCGCTTTGGCAAAGGAATTCTTCGAGGCGAGCGGGGAGACGTCATGGCCCATCCCCGCCCCCATCAAGCCAGCCCGACCGCCTTGCGCACCCGGTCGATCACCTTGGTCGCCTCCACACGGGCCTTCTCGGCTCCGGTGGCCAGCACCTGCTCCACGTAGCCGGGATCGGCGATCAACTCGTCGCGCCTCGCCCGCATCGGGGCGAAATACTCCCAATAGGCCTCGGCCAGCCGCTTCTTGAAGTCGCCGTAGCCGCAGCCGCCGCTTTTGTGGTCGGCGACCATCTTCGCGTAGTCGTCGTCGCTGGCGAAGAGACGGAAAAGGGGCAGGATCAGGGAGCCGTCGACCGGCTTCGGGTCCTCGACCGGCGTCGAGTCGGTCACGATGCGCATGATGAGCTTCTTCGACGGCTTCTCGTCGCCGAAGAGGGGCAGGGTGTTGTGGTAGCTCTTGCTCATCTTCTGCCCATCCAGCCCGGGCACCACGGCCATCCCCTCGGAAATCATCGGCTCCGGCACCACCAGGGTCCCCTCACCGTAGGCTTCGTTGATCTTCCCGGCGAGATCACGGGTCATCTCGAGGTGCTGCTTCTGGTCCTTTCCGACCGGAACGAGGTTCGAGTCGTACAGGAGGATGTCCGCCGCCATCAGCACCGGGTAGGCGAAAAGCCCGTGGTTCGGTGCGATCCCCTTGGCGATCTTGTCCTTGTACGAGTGCGCCTTCTCGAGCATGCTCACCGGACAGACGCTCGAGAGGATCCACGCCAGCTCGTTGACCTCGGGCACATCCGACTGCCGGAAGAAGACCGAACGCTCCGGATCGAGGCCGCAAGCGAGGAAATCGACGGCCAGCTCCCGCGTGTAGTCGCGAAGCTCGTCGGCGTTCCTCACCGTCGTCATCGCGTGGTAGTTGGCGATGAAGTAGAACGCCTCTCCCTGCTCCTGGAGCCGCACCGCCGGCTCCATCGCGCCGAAGTAGTTGCCGACGTGAAGTTTGCCGCTCGGCTGGAGACCCGTCAGAATTCGCATGGCGCGGACGATGGTGAGTCCGACCCCGGCGGTCAAGATCCGGCCCGCGATGACCGCTTGCGGGAACGCCGAATCGAACTAGGATCGGCCATGGTCATCGAGTGCAACGGCGGCGCATGTCGCGCACCCAGGTGGATGCCGATGCTGCTGATCGCCGCGGGAATCTATCATCTGCTCTTCGCGGCGTGGGCGTGTTGCTGGCCGAATGTCTACTTCGATTGGATCGGTTGCGACCGTCCCAACCATCCGATGCTTTGGCGAGGCCTCGGGTTCCTTTCGGGCGCCTTCGGTCTCGGGTTTCTCATCGCCGCCCGGTCGCCGATCCGGCATTGGCCGCTGGTCCTGATCGGCTTCGTGAAGTTCAACCTCGTCATCATCACGCTCGTGCTCGGCCTCATGGAAGGCCCCCTGCCCCGGGAAATCGTCGCCCTCGTGGTCATCGACGATCTCGTTTGGTGGCTCCCGTTCGCCTCCATCCTCTGGGCGTCGGCCCAGGCCCATGCGGGCCGCCCGCCTTCCGGCGAGCCGCCTCTCGACCTCCGCCAGGCCGGAGAGCGCTACAAGCTCTCGACCGGGGAAACCCTCGGTGAAGCCTCCCGCGAGCACACGCTGGTGCTCGTCTTTCTCCGCCACTTCGGCTGCACCTTCACCCGACGGATTCTTCGCGAACTCGAGGACCTCAAGGCCGAGGCCGACCGCCACGGAGCCCGGCTCGTGCTGGTGCACATGCTCGCGCCCGGAGATGAGAAGGTCTACCTCCACAAGAAGAGCGACGTCGCCCGCATCGCCGACCCGATGTGCGAACTCTACCGGTCCTTCGGCCTTGGCAAGGGGGGATTCCTCGAGCTGTTCGGCCCCCGCGTCTGGATCCCCCTCCTCGCCGCCCTGCTGCGGGGCTGCGGCGTCGGTCATCTCGCCGGCGATGGTCTCCAGCTTCCCGGCGCCTTCCTGTTCCGCGACGGGGAGATCGTCCGTGCCCAGCGGGCGCGCACCCAGGCCGACCTGCCCGACCTTCCGGGCCTCTTCAAAGGGTTGCCAGACGCCCCCTCGGCTGAAAGCGTGCCGGCGTGAGCCCGCTCGCCGACAAGACCATCCTCCTCACGGGCGCCTCCAGCGGTATCGGGAAGGCCACCGCCGCGGCGCTGATCTCCCGTGGCGCCCGGGTGCTCGGCGTTTCACGCCATCCCTCGTCGCTGGCCGCGGGCATCGTCCCGATCCAGGCCGACCTCACCCGTCGCGAGGACATTCTCGAAATCTTCCGGCAGGTCGATCGGATCGACGCACTCGTCAACAACGCCGGCATCGCCTACCTCTCCCGCATCATCGACGGCAACCCGGCCGACTGGGAGGAGATGTGGCGTGTCAACGTCTTCGCCCTCACGCTCTGCTCGCAGCTCGCGCTCCGTCACTTCCCGAAGACCGGCGGACGCATCGTCAACGTCAGCTCCATGAGCGGCCACCGCGTCCCCCCCACCGGGGGCTTCTACTCGCCGACGAAGTTCGCCGTCCGGGCGATCACCGACGCGCTGCGCCTCGAGATCAAGTCGGCCGGACTGCCCGTCCAGGTCGGCTGCGTGTCGCCCGGCTTCGTTGACACCCCCCTTCTCGAGCACTATTTCCGCGGAAGGGAGGACGCCCTGCAGAAGACCCGGCAGGCGATGGCGATGCTGCAGCCCGACGACGTCGCCCGCTGCGTCATCCAGCTCCTCGAAACCCCGCCCCACGTCGAAATCGGCGACATCCTCCTGCGAAGCTCCGACCAGAAGGTCTGAGGCACGCACGCCCCCGATCACCCCACTCCCGGAAACCGTTCCATGTCTTCCCCGGTCAACATCATCTGCATGAAGTGGGGCACCCGCTACCCCGCCCACTACGTCAACGTCCTTTTCCGCTCCATCGAGCGGAACCTCTCCCGGCCGTTCCGCTTCGTCTGCCTCACCGACGACGCGGACGACCTGATCGACGGCGTCGAGACCGCCCCCTTTCCGGAGAATCCCGGCATCACCCAGTCGAAGTGGCCCAACGTGTTCCTCAAGCTGGTGATGACGAAGGACGGCTTCCTCGACCTCGAGGGCCCCACGCTGTTCCTCGATCTCGACCTGGTCGTGCTCGACTCGATCGACTGCTTCTTCGACTACAAGCCGGGCAAGAACTGCATCATCCACAACTGGTGGGAGCGCCGGAAACAGCTCCTCCGCAAACGCCCGGAGATCGGGAACTCCTCCATCTTCCGCTTCGAGGCCGGAAAGTCGCAGTACATCTACGACACCTTCATCGAGGAAATGGACCGCGCGCAGGACCGCTCGGTCTTCGTGACCGAACAGCACTTCCTCACCTACGCCATGAAGGAGCGCTACTGGTGGCCGGAGCAGTGGGTGCGCAGCTTCAAGTTCAACGTGCGGCCGCCCTTCCCGCTCAATCTCGTCATGGCGCCGCGGAAACCGAAGGGCGCGAAGTTCCTCGTCTTCCACGGCCAGCCCGACCCGGATGACGCCGTCAACGGCTTCGAGGGCCGGAAGCTCCACCACCGCGTGAAGGCGGCGCCATGGGTGGGTGACTACTGGAAGCTGTAGGGAACGGCGCTTGGAACGCGCCCCTTCCTTTCCGGCTGACAAGCCCCCGTCCATCGATTACTCCCGCGCCGGCATGCAGCTCTGGATTTGCCCCCTTCTGGCCTTCCTCCTCGGATCCATCCCCTTCGGACTGATCATCGCGCGGATGAAGGGCATCGACATCCGGGCCCACGGATCGGGCAACATCGGCGCCACCAACGTCCTTCGCGTCGTCGGCAAGCAGTACGGGATCACCTGCCTCTTCCTCGACCTCCTCAAGGGATTCATCCCCGTCGTCATCGCCGTCAACCTCATCCAGATCGAGGGCAAGGCCGTGGTGCCCCACCTGGCGTTCCTCGACCCCCTCGCCCTGCGGCTGCCGGCGGCGGACCAGCTGCAGGGACAGCTCGTCCACGTCGTCACCGCCCTCTGCGCGGTGCTCGGACACAACTACTCGCCCTGGGTCGGCTTCAAGGGAGGCAAGGGCATCGCCACCTCGGCCGGCGTCATGCTCGGGCTCATGCCCCTCGCCGTCCTCATCCTCATCGGCGTCTGGGGGCTCCTGTTCCTCACCACGCGCTACGTCTCGATCGCCTCGATGGGATCCGCCGCCGCGCTGCCGGTCGTGACCCACCTGCAGGCACGGCTCTCGCAGGGGGCCGACGGACGCTCGCCGTGGGAGACCGGCACCTGGAACAAGCCGCTCTTCTTCTTCTCGCTGCTCATCGGCATCCTCGCGATCTGGAAACACCGCACCAACATCCGCCGACTCCTCGACGGCACCGAGCACCGCTTTTCCCCGAAGACCGGAGCCCGGTCCTGATCCCCGCCTCGTCACACGTCCGCACCTTCCCTCCCGACCGCCCATGTTCTCTTCAGCTGCCATCGTTGGAACCGGATCCTTCGGCACCGCCCTGGCCCATCTGATCGGAGGCTCGCTGGAAAAGGTCGTCCTCGTCGGCCGGGATGCCGAGACCGTCGACGCCATCAACCGCAACCGGAAGAACCCCCGCTACCTCCGCGAAACCGAGCTGCCGGCGTCCGTCGAGGCGACCACCGACCTCTCCGCCGTCGTCGGCCACCCGCTGATTCTCTTCGCCGTCCCGACTTCCGCGACGCGCGACCTGGTGGATCGGCTCGCCCGGCTCGGGCTGTCGGAGGGAACCGCCCTGCTCTCCTGCGCCAAAGGCATCGAACGCGGCACCGGCGAGCGCATGAGCGAGATCATCCAGCGCGGCTTTCCGGACAACCCGGTCGCCGTGCTGTCCGGCCCGAACCACGCCGAGGAGATCGGCGGCGACCTCGCCACCTGCGCCGTGATCGGTTGTCGCGACGAGACGCTCGCCTGCGGCCTCCAGCAACTGTTCACGGCCCCCCACTTCCGCTCGTACACCAGCGACGACATCGCCGGGATCGAGCTCGGCGGCGCCATCAAGAACGTCTACGCGATCGCCGCCGGCATCGCCTCCGGTCTCCAACTGGGCGACAACGCCATCGCGGCCCTCGTGACCCGCGCGCTCGCGGAGATGACCCGGCTCGGGGTCCGGCTCGGTGGCCGCATCGAAACCTTCGCCGGATTGTCCGGCGTCGGCGACCTGATCGCCACCTGCTTTTCCGAGCACTCGCGCAACCACCGCGTCGGCAAGGCCCTCGGACGCGGCCAGACGCTGAAGGAAGCGGTCGATGCCCTCGGCATGGTGGCCGAAGGGGTCCCCAACACCCTCTCCATCCACGAGGCGGCCCGCAAGGTCGGCGCCCGCACGCCCATCATCGACGCCGTCCACGCCATTCTCTACGAGGACATGCCGGCCGCCCGGGCACTCAGCGAACTCCTCAACCGCGATCCGCGGCCGGAGGCGGAGTAGCCCACCGGGGGAAAAAGCGCCGGCTTCACCCGGCTGGAAGCGCGGCCCCTTCATCGCGTCGAGCCGCCTCCTCATCCGATGAATCCGCTGCCGGGTGGACCCGGCGTTCCGCCCGCCCACGAAAAACATCGGCAAACGCCCGCCCCGTCCCTACACCTCGCCCGCCTTCCATGGACGCCCTTCCGAAAGCCGACACCGAGAAGAAAGACGGCATCATCCGCCGCCTCTACAACTGGACCATCTCCTGGGCCGACCGCCCCGGCGGCTCGTGGGCGTTGTTCCTCATCGCCTTCGCCGAGTCGTCCTTCTTCCCCATCCCGCCGGACGTCCTGCTGCTGGCGCTTTGCTTCGGGGCGAGGCAGAAATGGCTCAAGTATGCCCTCATCTGCACCGCCGGCTCGGTATTCGGAGGCATCGCCGGCTGGTACATCGGCTGGGGCCTGCGCGAACCGGTCGCCATCCCGCTGATGAATCTCTTCGACCACGACGGCCACACCCGCGAGAAGATCGAGGCCTGGTATGAGGCCCACGGCTTCTGGGGCATCATGCTCGCCGCCATCACGCCCATTCCCTACAAGGTCTTCACCATCTTCTCCGGGATGATGAACTACAGCCTCCCGGTCCTGATCGGCGCCTCCATCATCGGCCGCGGCTTCCGCTTCATCGTGGTCGCCGCCGTGGTCCGTCTCTTCGGCCCCCGCTTCCGCCCCTTCATCGAGAAGAACCTCGAATGGTGCTTCGTCGCGTTCGGGATCCTGCTGGTCGGCGGCATCCTCGCGATCAAGTTGCTCCGCTGACTCGGAGCCCGGCGTCAACGCGCCCCCGGCACGACCCGCTTCGGCTTGTCGAACTCAAGCGTGCTGCGGCTGCTGGTGCGGTTCCCGTTCATGCTGGAGACGTCCATCCTTTTCAGGGTGTAGCTCCCGTCGGAAAGCTTCTGCACCTCCCGCACCTCGAATCGCTTCAGGCGCTTGCCGCTGCGGTCGAAGCCCTCGATCTTCATGAAGGCGCCGAACTTCTTGTGCACCCAGACGTAGATGACCGAGTAGGCCCCCTTGCCGCCGGGGTTGTTGACCCGGATCTTCCAGCAGTCATGGGTGCTGACCCGCTCGTCGCCTTCGAGCTTCGGATTCGGCCAGTAGAGGAAGCGGAACGAGAGGTCCTCGTAGGTCAGGTCGCTGCCGGCGATCGGCATCTTCAGCTTCGCCGCCGGGAACCTCACCGTCTTGCCGCCCTTGAACTCGAAAAGGTCGAACTGGTCGTCGCCGAGGCGCAGGTGAAACGGCACCCATTTGCCGTTCTCGTGGAACTGGAACTGGATGTTCTTCCCCTTCAGGAACAGACCCACGTGCGTCTTGCCGCCCGGACCGCTGATCTCCCCGGTCAGGTCGGCGTGCTGCAACGTCGCCGCCAGCCGGGCCCGCTCCATCAGCTGCTCGGCATCCTGTCCCCGGGCCGGCATCGCCATCACCGCGACCGCCAGCGCCTTGAAAATCCATCGTTTCGTCATGGCTGCTACCCTCATGCTTTCCCCTCGGACGCGCAAGTGCCGCGCTCGATTCAAAATTTCCCCGCCCGGCGCCGCGCAATTTTTCCAATTTTCCGCATTGGAGCTTGCCGGCCCACGGGCGGCTCCGTTGGATTCTCAGCGACGATTCCGTCAGATTTCCCCACGACCCCCATGAGTCTCCGCACCCAGCTTTCGGACCTCCTCCCCTCCCTCCTCCCCAGCAACCCCTCCGAAGCCATCAAGGGAACCGAGCTGATCCGGCTCGTGAGATTGCAGCTGACGGGCAACTACTCCGACGCTTCGCTGCGCTACCATTTCTCCATCATGTCCTGCGATCCGGCGTCGCCGATCGCCAAGGTGGAGAAGGGTCAGGGCTACTACCGGCGCACCGCCCCGGTTCCCGCCCTGTCGGGCGCCCAGGAGCTCGTCGCCCTCAGCCAGGGTCGGCTCGAGGACCTCAGCGGCAACCGGGAGGCGGTCGACCACGCACTTGAGCGGGTGAAGAAGTTCCGCGCCATCGTCCGCCGCGCGAGCGAGGTCAACGGTCGCTTCCCCTTCGAGTTCCGCCACGCCTTCGCCGCCGGCTCGCCCCTTGGAAACCTCTGGAAGTATCCCGAGCTGGTCATCGTCGACTGGCAGACCGGGGACGAGGAATCGGAAGCGGAGATGGCGCTGGACTCGCGCATGCTCGCCCTCAAGCAGCGCCTCGGCCTGCCGCCGTTCCGGCTCTGCTCGACCCGCCTCCGGATCCAGGCCTCCCTCCACGGGTTCCGGGAGGATTTTTTCCAGGCCGTCTCGTCGGCGATGTGGACCCAGGGCGGCGAGCTGATCTACGCCTCCCCGATCGAGGACGAGGCACTGGCCGACGGCCTGCGCGCGCTGAACGCCACCTTCGGCGTCGGGGTGAGCTCCTTCGGCATCACGGTCGAGGCGCTCGATGACCTGCCCCGCGCTGCCAACATCCTCAACGCCCATCCGAAGGAGACCGAGGCGCTGATGGAGCGCATCCATTTCGACCGTCTCGCCGCACCGCAGTACCGCGATCACATCGATTGGACCTCGCTCGAGGCGCTGCGGCGGGAAAGCGACGAGGCCGACGAGTTGATCGAGTGGCTCACCCAATGCGTGGAGGCGGGGAGTGCCTCGCATTTCACGCCGAAAAACTAGTGTCCTGCGCGCCAAGAGCGTTGACTTTCGCGCGAGAGATTTTTTCCAAATGCAAGGCGTGACGAGGGAGTCAATCGAGATTTGCGACCAAGGAACAACGCAGCCGTTGGGAAAAAGATCCGCGAGCCCTTCAACGGCCGAGCCCAGCGAGCTGATTTCAAAGGAACTCCTATCATCTCGAAAGGTGACGAAATAGGCGCGCGGGACACGAGCGCACGGCCGCGCCTTGCCCTCCGGCGGGAAGCCGCTACGCTCTCGCGCTTTCCGATGCACCGCGTTTTCGTCGAAAAGCAGCCCGAGTTCGCCAACGAAGCCCGCCACCTCTTCCGCGAGCTCCGCGAGTCGCTGGAACTCGCCCCCCTCACCGGTCTCCGTCTCGTCCAGCGCTACGACGTCGACGGGCTCGAGGACCACGAGTTCGAGCAGGCCGTCCGCAACATCCTCTCGGAACCCCGGACCGACCTCACCCACGGCGAGCTCGAGATTCCGGACGGCGCCGCCTCCTTCGCGGTCGAATACCTGCCGGGACAGTTCGACCAGCGGGCCGACTCCGCCGCCCAGTGCATCCAGATCCTCACCGGCAAGGAACGCCCGGCCGTCGCCTCGGCGCAGGTGCTGATCCTCGAAGGCGCGCTGACGGATGACCAGATCGAGGCGATCAAGCGCTACGTGATCAACGCGGTCGATTCCCACGAGGCGTCGATGGCCATGCCGGAATCGCTGGACCATCCCAGTCCGCCACCCGCCGATGTCGAGATCCTCGACGGTTTCGGCCAGCGCGAGCCGGAGGAGATCCGTCGCTCGCTCGGCCTCGCGATGTCCGCCGAGGACGTCGCCTTCTGCCAGCGCTACTTCACCGGCGAGGAGCATCGGGATCCCTCGATCACGGAACTCCGGATGCTCGACACCTACTGGTCCGACCACTGCCGCCACACCACCTTCCTGACCCGGATCGAGGACGTCACCTTCGCCGAGGGCACCGGGCCCGTCCAGCGGGCGTGGAAGACCTACCTCGCCGTGCGTGAAACGCTCGGGCGGACCGACAAGCCGGTCACCCTGATGGACATCGCGCTCTGCGGCATGCGCGAGCTGCGCGCCTCCGGGGAGCTCGACAACCTCGAGGAGTCCGAGGAGATCAACGCCGCCTCCATCATCGTTCCGGTCGAGATTTCTCCCACTCCGGGCTCCCCGCTCCCCGCTCCCCGCTCGGAGGAATGGCTGATCCAGTTCAAGAACGAGACCCACAACCACCCGACCGAGATCGAGCCCTTCGGCGGGGCCGCCACCTGCCTCGGCGGCTGCATCCGCGATCCGCTCTCCGGCCGTTCCTACGTCTACCAGGCCATGCGGGTCACCGGCGCGGCCGATCCCCTCGCCCCCTTCTCCGAAACCCTGCCCGGCAAGCTCCCCCAGCGGAAGATCTGCCAGGTCGCCGCCGAGGGCTACTCGTCCTACGGCAACCAGATCGGCCTCGCCACCGGCCTGGTCGCCGAGGTCTACCACCCGGGCTACCTCGCCAAGCGGCTGGAGATCGGGGCGGTGGTCGCCGCCGCACCTCGCGAGAACGTCTTCCGCGGCACCCCCGCGTCCGGCGACTCCATCCTCCTGATCGGCGGGCGCACCGGACGCGACGGCGTCGGCGGAGCCACCGGCTCCTCGAAGGAGCACGACGATTCCGCCCTCGAGAACTCCGCCGAGGTCCAGAAGGGCGACGCCCCCACCGAGCGCAAGATCCAGCGCCTCTTCCGCAACAGCGAGCTGGCGAGGAAGATCAAGATCTGCAACGACTTCGGCGCCGGCGGCGTTTCGGTGGCGATCGGCGAGATCGCTCCATCGCTCGACATCGACCTCGACGCCGTCACCAAGAAATACGACGGCCTCGACGGCACCGAACTCGCCATCTCGGAGTCGCAGGAACGCATGGCGGTCTGCGTCGATCCCGCCGATGTCGACTTCTTCGTCGCCGCCTCCGACGCCGAGAATCTCGAATGCGTCCACGTCGCCACCGTGCGCGACCACGGACGCCTGCGCATGAACTGGCGCGGCAAGACCATCGTCGACCTCTCCCGCGCCTTCCTCGACACCAACGGCGTCCAGCAGAGCGCCACCATTCACGTCACTTCACCCACTCCGCCGCAGGACACGGATGACCGGTCACCGATCACTGATCACCTGGCGATGCTCAACCACTGCTCCCAGAAGGGCCTCGGCGAGATGTTCGACGGCTCGGTCGGCGCCGGCACCGTGCTCTGGCCTTTCGGCGGAGAGCACCAGCTCACGCCGCCCGACGCGATGGTCGCCAAGCTTCCCCTGCTCGAGGGTGACACCGACGCCTGCACTTACATGAGCTGGGCCTACGATCCCTATCGTAGTTCCGATTCCCCCTTCCACGGCGCCGCCTGGGCGGTGACCGAGTCCGTGCTCAAGTGCGTCGCCGCCGGCGCCCGGCTCTCCGACGTCCGGCTCACGCTCCAGGAGTACTTCCCCAAGCTCGGCACCGACCCGTCCCGCTGGGGCCTTCCCTTCGCCGCGTTGCTCGGTGCCTTCGATGCCCAGCACGGCCTGCGTCTCGCCGCCATCGGCGGCAAGGACAGCATGTCCGGCTCGTTCAACGAGCTCGACGTCCCGCCGACCCTCGTCTCCTTCGCCCTCGCCCCGGGCAAGGCGAGCCACGCGCTTTCGCCCGAGTTCAAGCAGGCCGGCTCGACGGTCAGTCTCGTCGAGATCCCCGCGACCGACGAAGGACTGCCCGACTACGACGCAATCCTGACGATGGCCACCAGGCTCCACTGCCTGAACCAGTCCGGCGCCATCCTCTCGATGAAGCATGTCGGCTCCGCCGGCCTCTCCCACGCCCTCGCCGTCTGCTGCTTCGGCAACCACCTCGGTTTTGAAAGGAGCGCCGATTATGAAATCGGCACCACACCGAGACCCGCCGCCTTCCTCATCGAGCACAGCGAGCCCCTCCACCCGTCCTTCGGCGCGGTCGAGCTCGGCCGAACCACCGAGGAACCCCGCCTCCACCTCGGCGAAGAAACCCACGAACTCGACACCCTCCTCGCCGCCTGGACCGGCACCCTCGAGCCCGTCTATCCGACAAAACCCGAGGAGGCCCCGTCATCTCCGGGCCCCGCCGACCTCCCGATCACCTCCGCTCCGAAACCGATCCGCAATCCGCGATCCCAAATCCCCCATCCGAAGGTCCTCATCCCCGCCTTCCCAGGAACCAACTCGGAGTACGACTCCGCCAAGGCCTTCCGCGAAGCCGGTGCCGACTCCGAGATCCTCGTCTTCCGCAATCTCACCGCGACCCACCTCGAGGAATCCCTCGCCGCCTTGGCGGAGAAGATCCGCGAGTCGCAGATTCTCTTCATCCCCGGCGGCTTCAGCGCCGGCGACGAGCCCGACGGGTCGGCGAAGTTCATCACCGCCGTGCTGCGCAGCCCGCGCATCGCCGAGGCCGTGATGGACCTGCTGAAGAACCGCGACGGACTCATCCTCGGCATCTGCAACGGCTTCCAGGCCCTGATCAAGACCGGGCTCGTCCCCTACGGTGAAATCCGTGAACCCGACCCCGCCGCGCCGACCCTGTTCCACAACGACATCGGCCGCCACGTGTCCTGCTACGCCCGCACCCGCATCACATCGACCCGGTCGCCATGGTTCGCCGGCTGCGAGCAGGGCGACCTGCACCGCATCCCGGTCTCTCACGGCGAAGGGAAGTTCATCGCCGATCCCGCCGTGATCGAGCAGCTCGCCGCCGCCGGACAGATCGCCACCCAGTACTGCGATGCCGACGGCCACCCGTCGATGGACATCGCCCACAATCCGAACGGCTCCTACGCCGCGATCGAAGGGATCACCAGCCCCTGCGGCCGCGTCCTCGGAAAGATGGGCCACACCGAACGCCGCGGATCCCGGGTGGCAAAGAACATCCCCGGCGACAAGCACCAGCCCTTGTTCAAGGCCGGCGTCCGCTGGTTCGCCTGATCCACGCCACCGCCCCGCTCGGAGGCCCGAGGAATTTGTCGGACAAATTCCGACTTTTGGTTGATAAATCAGCCTTCTCGCACGTATCTGCGCCATGCGATTCGGAATCTTCCTCGTTCTCCTGACCCTGCCGCTGGCGGCCCAGCGGGGTGACCGCAGCGGTCACGACAACACCGAGCCCGTGGTCCCGGAGAGCGCGATCCCCCCGGCGCCGGTGCTCACGGTCGAGCAAGCGCTCGAGACCTTCGAGATCCAACCCGGCTTCACCATCGAGCCGGTCGTGGCCGAACCCCTCGTGGAGAAGCCCGTTGCACTCGATTTCGATGCGGCCGGGCGCATGTGGGTCTGCGAAATGCGTGGCTACATGCCCGACATCGACGGCAAGGGGGAAAACGAACCGATGGGACGCATCGCGGTGCTGGAGGACTCCGACGGCGACGGCCGCGCCGAGACCCGCCACACCTTCCTCGACCAGCTGCTGCTTCCGCGGTCCGTCTGCGTGTATCCCGACGGCGTTCTCTTCCTCGACGAGAACCGACTGTGCTGGGTGCCCCGGGACGGGGTGAAAGCCTCCGGGGAGGTCGAAGTGATCGACGCCGGCTTCGCCCGGGGGGGCAACGTCGAACACAAGCCCAACGGCCTGCTTCCGAATCTCGACAACTGGCTCTACCTCGCCAAGAGCGACAAACGCATCCGCCGGGTTGATGGCGAGTGGATCGTCGACCGGACCTCGTTCCGCGGCCAGTGGGGCATCGCCCGCGACGACTGGGGCCGTCTTTACCACAACAACAACTCGACCTTCCTGGTCGCCGACCAGATCGCGCCCAACGTCCTCACCGGCAACCCGGCGGCAAAGATGAAGCTCCGGATTTCGCAGCGCCTCGGGAGCAACCGCGTCTGGCCGATCCGCGTCACCCCGGCCGTCAACCGCGCCTACATCGCCAAGGCGAACGGCTACGACCAGAACACCCTCGACCCCGACACCCACAAGCTGATCAATTGCACTGCGGCCGCCGGCTTGACGGTCTATCGCGGCACCCATTTCCCGGACGCGTGGCGGAACACCGCCTTCATCACCGAGTCATCGGTCAACCTGCTCAAGGCCATCCGCATCCAGGACGACGGCGGAGAACTCTCCGGCGAACCCCTGCCCGGCGAGCAGGAGTTCCTCGCCTCCACCGACGAACGCTTCCGGCCGGTCAACGTCTACAACGCCCCCGACGGCTCGCTCTACCTGTTGGACATGTATCACGGCATCATCCAGCACAAGACCTACATGACGAGCTACCTGCGGGAGCAGACGCTTTCCCGCGGACTCGACAAGCCCGGGCTCGGGCACGGACGCATCTACCGCATCCGCCATGAGGCATCCGAACCGCAGGAGGTTCCGGACCTCGCCGCCCTGCCCCCCGCCGGACTGGTGGAAATGCTGCGCCACCCGAATGCCTGGCATCGCGAAACGGCGCAGCGTCTCATCATCAGCGGCAAGGCCGATGAGTTCGCCCCGCTCCTTCGCCCGCTGGCCGCCGACACCTCCGCTCCGCGGGCGGCGCTCCATGCGATCTGGTCGCTGGAGGGGCTCGGAGCCCTCACACCGACGGATCTCGAGGCCGCCATCCGGTCGCAGGATGCCAAGCTCCGTGCCGGAGCCCTGTGGGCCGCCGGCACCCTGCCGGCACCGGCCCTGATCCAGACCGTCGCGCTCCTCGAAGGCGTCCGTCCCTCGAAGGAATCCGCCCCGTACCGCGCGCGGATGCTGGCCCTCACCGCCACCCCCGACTCGATGCGCCAGCTTGCCGCCCTGCTCTCCAAGGCCAGCGGGATGCGCTTCGTCCGGGAAGCCGCGGTCTCGGGGATGGCCGGCCACGAGCGCTCGTTCCTCGAGTTCTACAGGGACTCGCTTGGCGACAAACAGTTGGTCGCCTGGCTGGAGAAGGCCGCGGCCGGCAATCACGACCAACAGAAGGGCCCCGGCCTCGCCGGCCAGGAGCTCGCCTCCTTCCTGCGCGGCAAGGAACTCTTCCACGGCGAGGCCGCCTGCATGGGTTGCCACGGGGCCGATGGCGCCGGACTCGACAACCTCGGTCCACCCCTCGACGGCTCGGAATGGGTCACCGAGGATGCCGCGAGACTGGTGAAGATCATGCTTCACGGCATGACCGGCCCGGTGGAGGTCGCGGGTGAAACCTACACTCCTGCGGCCGCCATGCCGGGTCTTTCCTTCAATCCGGCGATGACGGACCAGCACATCGCCGACATCGCCACCTACATCCGGCACGAGTGGGACAATCGCGCCGGGGTCGTCGACAGGCAACAGGTCACGAAAACGCGGGCCGCCACCTCGGAGCGATCCGGCCGCCCCTACACCGCGAAGGAACTCCGCTGACGCAGCTCGGGCGCTTGTCGGCGATCCCGCCGCGTGCCCTTTACATCCCCTCCTTCCGCATCAGCTCGCTGAGCTGCTTCTGGAACGATTCGATGTCCTCCTGGTTCGGGCGGTAGCCGGGAGTGTCGGGATCGAGGCCGGGGCGACCCATCTGGTCGATCATCCACACCGCCGTCTCGCCGTCGGAAAAGGTCACCTTCCCGCTCACCAGCGCTCCCGGCACCGCAATGCTGTCCATGCTCACATTCACCGCCCCGGTCGCCTCGGGCACGGCATCGATGACCGTGTCCTCGTCCGCCGGCTTCGCCTCCCCGCCCGCGTCGTCGTCCGTCTCCTCGAGAATCGTGATTCCCAGATCGAGCACCATGAAACGCGCGTCCATGTAGGTGATGGTCAGGTCGTGCTCCTCCTTGAGCTTCCGCTGGAGGTCGGCGATCGACGCCCCTTCGGCCGCCCACTGGTGGAGCGACTGCTTCTGGTCTTCGGTGAGCTGGCTGGCGCTGAACATGCGTCCGATTCAGAACCGCCGCCGCCGATTGCCAAGCCCAAACGCGCGGGGAATCACCCGCTCACCCCTTCACGCCGCGCTTCCACCGCGAGACGGAAAGCCTGCCGGTCGCCATGGCGGCGGATCGAGAACTTCACGCAGCGCCGGCGTCCGGGCTCCGGACACCAGGTGGCCTGCCAGAAATAGTAGGTCTCCCCGTTGGTGGCCGACACCGCGACCTTCGACACCCCGACCACACCTGAAGAATTCCGGGCCGATTTCAGGCACACCCGCGGACCGGAATCCCGCTCGTCCAGCTTCTCGACCAAGGCATTCCGCCACTGCCGGGCCGCGCGATACGAGGAACGCGTTCCCCCGTGCAGCCGGTCGGCGAAGAACTTTCCGTATTTCCTCCCGCGACGCTGCAGCCGGACCTGCCAGCCATGGGTGCTGGCGTCCGGCAGGTCGATGCGCGCGATCGCATAGGTGTCGTCAGGCGTCCACATGCGGCCCCGAAAACCTCGGATGCCGCGGATGCCTTGTCAACGAAAGGCCAGCCAAAGTAGCTTCGGCTCCGGCGAAAGCGTTGGGGCGGCGCTCAACTCTTGGCCATGATTTCGATCTCGACGAAGGTCACGTCGGCGACGCGCCACGGCTTGGGTATGGATCTCCTGGCCATCCGACCAGCGTGCCGCCCGCAGAACCGCCACGCGACACCGCAGCAAGGGGCGCATCTACCCTGCTTACGACGCTTCAGCACGGCCTGTAGTTTCAAACTAAGCGATTCGGGAATCGTGTCGGCCAGCGCCAGAGCGAACAGAGCCAGTGAAAGAATGATCGGGGTGAGGATGGCTTTCATGTCTTGGTCTCCCGGTGCCACCCGCTGCAACCGCAACGATATCCTAGCGAAAGTCACCCCCTCCGACATTTTTCACCTTTCCCGCGGATCCGCAGTTGGCGCTATTGCCCTGACGCCAATGGGATCACGGCGACCACGTGACACCCTCCGGAGCATTTGGCGCAAGGTTTGTCTCTTGGTCGTATTCCAAATTCCGGTCGTTTAGTGTGGGATTGAGGTAGTAATCAAACCTCAATCTAGGCATTTTATCGAGCTCCCGATCAACCCACATGGCAGGAATTACTTCAAAGGGATTGACGTTCGCGACGCGCTCCATCGGTCTCGTTATCTTCCCATAAAGAGCTGAAATAATTTTTCCGGTCTCTTTATCCTTCACAGTGCGGAATCTCACAAGGTAGCCAATGGGCTCTTTTTGCTCGGCGAAGATTCTTGCGCCCCGTTCTGACGATCTTTTCTCGATGGTTAACTCTTTCACGGCGTAGCCATCCAACGGTGCCTCCCTTGGATATTTGAGCAGGCTTTCCTCACTTACTAGTTCAGGCACGGGAACAAGACCGTCGTCCGGATTCGAAAATCGGATAAAGCATGATATCTTGTAATCATTCTGATCCTTGAACTCGGATTCAAATTTTACGAGCAGATCATCTTTCTTTCCTTTCCCATAGGGCTTCACCCAGTCCTTCTCAAACAGATCAAATCCAAATTCTTGGTCAACATTAGGAGCGCGGTGAGCCCCGTCAATCCCTCCAAGCCATACTCGCATGGGGATGGGCTTGCCTACTTTCCTAAGAGCCACGTCAATGGTTGGATCCCAAGGACGAAAGCCAACTTGTTTCGCCAACTCGCGATCATTGTTTAGATCGCCCCTCCATCTTACTTCTGGTCTGCTAGGATAATAACCATCTTTTTCGATCACGACATCAGAGCAACCCTGACCTCGAGACTCCACCGTGAACAAACCTTCTTCATCTGTTCTACCTTTGTAATTATTGTGACCGTCAGCATGCAAAAGGCTGTCGATCCCAACATTGATATCCGCGTCAGGAATCGGTTTTCCGTCTTCACCAATCACACGGAATGTGACCTTGATCTTGTAGTGACGCTCCCGGTAAATTTTTTGGATGTATTCTTCCGCAGTGAGACCTTCCGGTATCTCATACTTAGGAATGTCCTCGGGCTTATAGGTGAATGGCTCTTGAGTAAAACCGTTTTGCGACGTGAGCGCCAAGATTGTCAGAAATGTAAATATTTTCATCAGTTCAGTTGGTTGGTGGTGGGATGAAGTGGTCGTTCAGATCACCACGGGAGACCATGTCTGAGAACAATTTCCAGACATGCCCCATCGGCTCATTCTTGAGATCGCTATGCTCCCAATCGCCCCAGTTTCCATTCTTCAATATATTGGGCATATCGGTCCCCGCAAACAAGGCGACTGAGTTACTCCCGGCCGGGTTCGAGATGGCGGGAACATCATGCCCGAGCAAAAATGACTGGATTGGATACTGCGCGGCAATCGCGCTGCCGTTCGAGCCATGGATTGACTGGGGGTTCTGACCGTTTTGATCGAAGAACTCGGTGAACGGCTTGAAGTACGGGGTAGCTTTCAACGGCTCATTCTGGGCTGGTGGATTGCCTCCCCAGAAGCTGTTGAAAGCCCAGCCACCGTTGGACTGATGCCCGCCGCTGGCCAGCTTCTTGGTGAAGCTGCCCTTGCCCATTTCCTGTTTCACCCATGCAAGCTGGCTACGGATAGTCACGTCCGACAAGGCGTTTGGTTCGGTTCCATCACCGCTTTTCAAGACCTCCTCGCCCGTGGAGTAGTAATTGTGCGGGTTGGTTTCGGCCGCCAAGGTCGAAAAACGTCCCTGCCACGTCAGCTTCCTGCGCCCGTCGTTCGCCGGGAATAGCGTCCAGTAATCTGTCGCCCAGAGCCGGGTTTCCAGATTCGCCCAGCTGGGATTCCTGACAAGATTACGGTCTCCGTTCGCATGATCCGCCGAATACGCCTCCCGCGCTACGGCGGCATTGAGCAGGAAGTATTGCTCCGAGCCTAGGTCATGATCGCAGATCGCGCTGCTCACCAACATGTTGCCGAGGCTGTGGCCAGCGATAACTTTCTTGCCACTCTGGCCATTGACCACCGTTGCCAAGGCGGACGAACTCCGGAACGCGTTATAGGCATTGTGCCAGTAGTCCGGTGTGACGGTGGCAAAAAGCCCGAGGATGCCGCCGATCTGCCCTTGATTGCCTTCCCACGTCACTCCGAGGAACTTCGCGTCGGAACCCATCTGGTGAAGACGCTTGAAAACCTCTGCATTCCATCCGCGTGCGGCTTCCTCGCCGACGTTGTAGCCGTGGCAGAACACGAACCACCGGTTCTTGCGGCTGTCCTTGAACTTGTCCCATGCCGGAGGGACGGGTTCAGTAGAAACCGGTTGGCCGTAGGCCGCCGGCCGAATGTTGGCCCGCCAATACAAATTCTCTACGCCGTCCAGCGCCATCGGTAGGGCGCGGGCGATCCTCGCGACTTCTTCCCCGCCGTTCTTCGAGACAATCAGCTCGAAGGACTGGTTGGTCGCGGCCTTCGACTCAAAAAGCAGAACTCCCATGCCGTTCTTCACCGCATCAAGGTATTCTGCAGTCAGCTCCGAACCATTGCCCGCTGTGTGGTTCAAAGGCTGGCTCATCGCCTCAGTGGCACTAGATTTATCGGCAAGATATGAACCTGCGCCATTGGTTCGTTGGCTGTCTGGCTGCACGCTTGGCATCTCAATGAAGCCGAGCGCACCCGTCGGATGGGATATCCGGTAGGTGTATTCCTCCGGCGGAAGCACATCCAGGATCTTCTCAATGCGGAGCTGGACGGGGAAAAAGTCTACCAGATCCCGCTCACCGTTGACCACGTCATCGGCATTATCCACACCTTGGCCCGGGATATCACCGAAGTGAGGTTCCCCGTTCTCATCGTCGTCATCATTGACCCAGAACATGAAGGGCTCTTCGTCCGTCGCGTTTCCCCGATCGTCATCATTAATCATCCCGTCGCGATTCCAGTCCGGGATGAAACCCACGGGCAGGAAGCCGGCAGCGATCGTGGTGGGATAGTAGCGATGCACCTCCGGGTCGAAGCCCTCGGTCTCTACTTCAGTCACGGTCAATTTGATCTCCACGGTGAGGTCGGCTTCCGGACCCGCCGTCAGCACCTCAACGGCGTCGATCGACGCCGGGGATAGTCCATTCAATTCGACACCGTGATGCACCCACTTCTCGTGCCACTCGTTCACTTCACCATCTCCTTCGATCACGTCGCCCACCGTGGGAGTGATCCGCCATTCGAAGGTATCGTTGTACTCCGGCTTTACGGTATATTTCGGATACTCCTCACTCGCCGAAGCAATGATCAGGAGTCGGCTCTCGCCAGCGGGGATCACGAACTCCTTCGCCTCAAACTCGGTCCGGAAGAGCGCATCCTTCGCAGGGGAAAACCCGGTAAAGGTAAACCATTCGGCATCGGGTGTGGAACCCGCATCGTTCGGATCGCTTTCCTCATTGACCTCGTCCCCATCAGAAAAGCCGTCGCCGTCGCCGTCCGGATCGCCGGGATCGGTGCCGAGGAGCACTTCCTCCAGATTCGTCAGGCCGTCACCATCAAAATCCTCATCGCCATCCGACACCCCGTTGCCATCGCTGTCTGCTTTCATGGGATCCAGCCCCAAGGTAAATTCCACCGTAGCAGGCAGACCATCCCCGTCGTCGTCGATGAGACTCGCCGGACCAAAGCGGATTCGAAAAAACACCGTCCCAGAGGGGATCGAGCCGAGCCAATCGACAACATCGACTTCCAACTCCTGGTTCTGTCCGATGAAGCCCATGGGATACACCTGCCATTCGGTCAGAGTTTGGCTGAATTCAATGGTATACCAGAAATCCCGCCTGCCAAACCATCTGGCATATCCGGTTGCACGCACCTCCCCCGGATCAAAAGACTCCTTCCAAACCGTTGCGCTTCGACCCACGTCGTGCTCTTCCTTGTTCGACACCTGATCATTGTCCCAATCGCCATCGGCGCTCTTGGCGGTCCCGAGTTCCAGCGACAGCGGCGAAAAACCGTGCCAGTTCTCGTAGCCGTCTTCCATCCCATCTCCATCGGTGTCGGGATCAAGCGGATCGGTCAGGTAGTCGTTGAGCTCCGCCCCGTTGCTCAGACCGTCGCCGTCGGCATCGCCGAGCGGGTCGAGCTCAATTTCGAAGCTCCACGGTTGCGACATCGCCTGCACGCCATCGTGATCGGTCACCACAGCCACCGCATTGCCGGTGCCGGCGGGAAGGTCTCCGACCGTGAGCTGCCATGGCGAGACGGTCGCCGATCCGGCGAAGCTCCCATTCGCATAAAAGTCCACCCTCGCGATGTGGGCGGCCCCGAAGGGCCCGCTGTGGCTTGGAGCTGCAGCGAGCAGGATCTCTCCCGGTTTGGCCGGCAGGATAACCGTACCGCTCAGACTCACCGAAGGCTCGCCTTCGTCGATGGCGGTCTCGACATGCTCTGTCGGGAGCTTCAGGCCTTGCCAGAGATTGGTGCTTCCGGTGCCGAGCTGCCCCTGGTTGTTCCGCCCCCAGACCCAGATCGTGCCGTCTTCCGCCAGCGCCATGCTCGCTCCCTGAATCCCGGTGCCACCCGCTGCAACCGCAACGATATCCTGGAGAAAGCCACTCCCGTCGATATTTTTCACCTTCACCGCCGATCCGCGGTTGGTGCTGTTGCCCTGCCCGAGCTGACCGTAATAGTTCGAACCCCAAGCCCAGACATGGCCGTCGATGTCCACGGCCAGCGTGTGCGCCGCCCCGGCCGCCACCCCGACGATTCCGTCAAGCGGCTGACCATTATCGAAGCGCACGACCTGCACCGGGGAAGTCTCCTTTCCGAAAGCTCCCGAGCCGTGACCCAGGCGGCCGTAGTAGCGATTCCCGCAGCACCAGACGGTGCCCTGCTGATCGGGGTTTTCCGGATCCCAGCGCGCCACCACGCTGTGGCTGTCCCCGCCGGCAACCTCGATCGCATGATCCATCGGCGTGCCGTCCGCGAAACGCATCCGCTCCGCACGGACAAGCTGGGCCGTGTTTCCCTGTCCGAGCTGGCCTTGGGCATTGTGACCCCATACCCATACCTCGCCCGTGCCCTCCACAGTTTCCAGTGCGTTCGCCTCACGGGCGATCCCGAAGGCCCCACCGGCCGCAATGCCGCGGATGGCATCAAGCGGAGGATACGCCGCGTCATCCCCCCGCTGCACCGGCGCCGCAAAGTCCGTCGTGCCCGTGGACAGGCCGAGGCCCGTCCGGGCATTGGCGTTCCAGCCCCACGAACGCACCGAACCGTCGTCGTCCAGCGCCACGGAGAAATACTCGCCACCCGCCACCGCGCGAATTCCGGAAAGCGGCGCCCCCGGCCCCTCCAGCACCGCGACCGGAAGGGCGGCGTCGGCATGGCTACCATCCCCGAGGGATCCGTAGGCATTGTGCCCAAACGCACGCACAAAACCGTCCGCACCAAGGACGAGCGAATGGTAATAGCCAGCAGCGATATCCGCGCCACCATCAAGCGCCGAAACCCCGTCGGCGTCCAGTGCCGGGGCGGGCACCGGCTGGTTGCCGTTCGCCGTCGAGCCGTTGCCAAGTCGTCCGTTGTTCTGGCGTCCCCACGACCACACGCTCCCGCCGACGCTGAGAGCCAAACCGTGCTGGTTGCCGCTGGCGATGGCGCCGGTGATCCGGTAGTCCCCGACCGCCATGTCGCTCGCCTGCCCACCGAGCCACGCCCGCGCCTTGACGACCGCCGAGCGGGCAACGGTCAACGTCCCCCCGGATTCGACGATGGGGTCGAAGACGGCGGGTTCGCGCCCATCCAGCGTGTAACGGATCACCGAACCCCTCTCCGGGCTGCTCACCGTAAGCTCCAAGGCGGTTGGTGAGTCCGCCACCTGAGGAGTAAGCACCGGCGTCTCCACCGCCCGGACCTCGGAAATCCAGCACAGGGTCACCCCGGCCACCAAACTCGCTGATATCCGCTGAAATCCGCCAAATATCTTCATGCCTTGGAACGGCAACACCACCCACAACGGGCGTCAAGGTGAAGCAAGATCCGCGAGATCTACAATAGAACGCGACCACTCGGCAGTGTCCAAAAACTCACCACAACCGGTTACTCCAACGAACGGATGGGACCGTCCGGAGGAGACAACCGATCCGACACCTCCCCCGGGACATAGGGAAACCGCCGCAGGGACCGCCTCGCCCGCCGTTTCAGATCTCCGCCACCGGGAGCTGCGTGACCTCTTCCTTCACGCTCTCGGCGAGCGGGGTCGAGAGGTAGCGCTCGGTCGACGAGCAGCCGACGGTCACGATGCGCTTGCCGGCGAACTCCGGCCGCGCGGCGACCTGCATCGCCGCCCAGACGTTGGCACCGGTCGAGATGCCGGCCGGCAGGCCTTCCTCCTGCGCCAGCTTCTGGGCGGTGGCGAAGGCGTCCTCGTTGCTGACCTGGATCGTCTCGTCGATGATGTCGACATTCAGGTTTCCGGGGATGAAACCGGCGCCGATGCCCTGGATCATGTGGGGGCCCGGATCGCCACCGGAGATCACCGGGCTGGCGCTGGGCTCGACCGCGAAGGTCTTCATGTCGCAGCGCTCCTTGAGCACCTCGGACACGCCGGTGATGGTGCCGCCGGTGCCGACGCCCGCCACGAACGCGGCGATCTCGCCGTCGGTGTCCCGCCAGATCTCCTCGGCGGTCGTTTCACGGTGAACCTGCGGATTGGCCGGGTTGTCGAACTGGCCGGGTCCGAAGGAGCCCGGATTCTCCTCGATCAACTGCTTGGCCTTGGCGATGGCACCGCCCATGCCCTTCGCCCGCGGCGTGAGCACGATCTCGGCCCCGAGCAGGCGCAGCAGCACCCGACGCTCCACCGACATGCTCTCGGGCATGGTGAGGATGCAGCGATAGCCCTTGGCGCGGGCGACGAAGGCGAGCGCGATGCCGGTGTTGCCCGAGGTCGGCTCGATGATCAGGCCGCCGGGCTTGAGCGAACCGTCCTTCTCGGCCGCCTCGATCATGGAACGGCCGATGCGGTCCTTGACGCTGAAGAGCGGGTTGAAGAACTCGGCTTTGACACAGATCTCGGCACCGAGGCCGGCACCGACCTTGTTGAGCTTGATGAGCGGGGTGTTGCCGACGGTGGCAACCATGTTTTCTGCGATGGGCATGGGTCGTGGGGTTGGAGTTAGATCTGGAAGTCGTTGTTCATGGATTCGAGGTGCAGACCGCACTCGTATTTCTCGCCGTTGAAGCGGGTCGACTCGGCATCGGCACCTCCCGTGGCCGGGGTCGTGCTGTGCCAGTCTCCCATGGTCAGGTAACCCTGTGCGGCCAGGGGGTGCGGCGGCAAGTCATGATCATGCATGTAGGCGGAAACCTGGGCATCGGCCCAGTCGAGGATGGGATAGACCTTCAGGGTCCGCTTCTGCTGCTCGGCGAAGGGGCGATCGGCCCGGGTGCTCGACTGGCTGCGGCGAACCCCGCTGATCCACACCTCGGCACCCAGCTCGCTGAGCGCCCGGTTCATGGGTTCGAGCTTGGTGATCGTGCCATACTGGTCGAGGGCCTCGCCGCCGTGCTCCCAAAGACGCCCGTGCAGCGCCTCGAGGCGGGCCGCGGTCATCCGGGGCTGGTAGATCCGCAGGTCGGTTCCGAAGCGCTCGGCCAGCTCGTCCGCGTAGCGGTAGGTCTCCGGGAACAGGAAGCCGGTGTCGACGAACACGACGGGCACCTGGGGCGCGTGCCGGGCGATCAGATCGAGCATGACGGCCGACTGCAGGCCGAAGCTGGTCGAGGCCACCAGCCGGTCGCCGAAGCGCTCCGCCAGCAACTCGAGCCGCTCCCCGGCCTTGCGTTCCGCGAGGTCGGCCGAAAGCCCGACCGCGATATCGGTGGTCGTCGCCATGGTCAGTTCTTCAGTGCCTCTTCCTTGATGTTCTCGTGGAAGTCGGCGCCCTGGACGGTGGCGTTGACGATCCCGGCCCGGATGACGAAATCGCCGAAGCGCTCCCCGTCGTTCCGCTCCTTCGCGTAACGCTCGAGGATCGGATCGAGCGTCGCGCGGATGTCGGCGGCATCGAGGTCCTGGCGGTAGAGCTTGTTCAGCCGCTGACCGGCGTGTCCCCCGCCCAGATAGAGGTTGTAGCGATTCGGCCCACGACCGACGAACCCGATCTCCGAGATGAACGGACGACCGCAACCGTTCGGGCATCCGGTCATCCGGATCGTGATCGCATCGTGCCGGAGTCCCAGCTCCTCGAGCTTCTCCTCGAGGTCGGTGATCACGTCCGGCAGGTAGCGCTCGGCCTCGGCCAGCGCGAGGCTGCACGTCGGCAGCGCGACGCAGGCGATCGACGCCAGCCGCAGCGCGCTGCGCTCGTGACTCCGATGCATGCCGTACTTCTCGAGCAGCCTCTCGATCTCCGAGCGCTTCTCTTCGGCGACGTTGGCGATCACGAGGTTCTGGTTGGCGGTGAGGCGGAAGTCGCCCTCGTGCACCTTGGCGATCTCGCGCAGGCCCTCGCGCATCGGATAGCCCGGCGTGTCGACCACGCGCCCCCCCTGCACGAAGAGCGTGTAGTGGAAGTTGCCGCGCTCGTCCTCGACCCACCCGTAGCGGTCGCCGTTGTCCTCGAAATGGAAGTCGCGCACGGCACCGAGCTCGTGGCCGAGATACTTCTCGAGCTCCGCCTTGAACCAGTCGACGCCCCGGTCCTGGATCGTGTACTTCAGCCGGGCGTGCTTGCGTTCCTTGCGGTCGCCGTAGTCGCGCTGGACCAGCACCACCTTCTCGGCGACATCGACCACCTGCTCGGGCGTGCAGAAGCCGATCACGTCGGCGAGCCGCGGGTAGGTCTCCTCGTTGCCGTGGGTCATCCCGAGGCCACCTCCGACCGCGACGTTGTAGCCCGCCAGCTTTCCATCCTCGACGATGGCGATGAACGAAAGGTCGTTGGCGTAGATGTCGACGTCGTTGCTCGGCGGCACGGCGATGGTGATCTTGAACTTCCGCGGCAGGTAGGTCTTGCCGTAGATCGGCTCGATCTCCTCCTCGGAGGTCTCGATCTTCTCGCCGTCGAGCCAGATCTCGTGATAGGCCCGGGTCTGCGGCGTGAGGTGATCGGAGATCTCCTGGGCCGCCCGCAGCGCCTCCTCGTGGATCGCGGAGAGGTGCGGGTTCGGATTGCACATCACGTTCCGGTTCACGTCACCGCAGGCCGCAATGGTGTCCATGGCGGTGTCGTTGATCTCCTTGATCGTGCGCTTCAGGTTCGACTTGATGATCCCGTGGAGCTGGAAGGCCTGGCGGGTCGTCAGCTTGATCGTGCCGTTGGCGAACTGGTCGGCCATGCGGTCGGTCTCGATCCACTGCTTCGGCGTCGCGACCCCCCCGGGCACGCGGACGCGGATCATGAACGAGTAGGCCTTCTCCAGCTTGTGCTTGCGGCGGTTGGCCCGCACGTCGCGGTCGTCCTGCTGGTAGGTGCCGTGGAACTTGAGCAGCTGCTGGTCGTCCTCGCTCAGCGAGCCGGTCGACAGGTCGCGCAGCCCCTCGGCGATGGTTCCACGCAGATAGTTCGAACGGGTCTTGATCCCCTCGTTCGCGGAAAGTTTCTCTTCACTCATCGTCTTCAGTCTCTGGTTTTAAGGTCCTCGGTGTTCAGTAGACGTCCCGCTGGTAGCGTTTGTCCTTCTTCAGGGCGCCGACATAGGCCTCGGCCTCGGCGCGGCTCTTGCCGCCGACGTTCTCGACCACCTCGATCAGGGCCTCGTGGACGTCGTGGGCCATCCGCGAAGCGTCGCCGCAGACGTAGAAATGGGCGCCGCGCTCGAGCCAGGCATACAGCTCCTCGGCGTTCTCACGGATGCGGTCCTGCACGTAGACCTTCTCCGGCTGGTCCCGCGAGAAGGCGACGTCGAGGCGACTCAGCGCGCCGCTCTTCAAGTGGTCCTGCCATTCCAGCTGGTAGAGGAAGTCGTAGCTGAAGCGCTGGTCGCCGAAGATCAGCCAGGAATCCCCCTTCGCCCCGGTTTCCGCGCGGTGCTCGATGAAGGCCCGGAAGGGCGCGATGCCGGTTCCCGGCCCGACCATGATGATGGGCGTGTCGTCCGAGTGAGGCAGGCGGAAGTTCTTGTTCTCGTGGGTGTAGACCTTCACCGGCTGACCCGGCGCCACCAGATCGGCGAGGTAGGTCGAAGCCACTCCCTTGCGGGCCCGGCCATGCGCATCGTAGCGCACCGAGGCGATCGTGAGGTGCACCTCGTCGGGATGGGCCAGCGGGCTGGACGCGATCGAGTAGAGGCGCGGCGGGAGCTTGCGGAGGATGCCGGTGAGGTCCGCCGCCGACAGGCCCTTCGGGGCGAAATCCTGGATCGCATCCGCCACCCAACGTCCCCAGAGGTATTCCTTGAGTTCCTCCTTCGCGTCGTCCGCCAGCAGCTTCTCGAGCTTCGGCGCCTTCGTCGCGGCGAGGAGTTTCTTGAGGATCGCCTTCGAAAGCGTGGTCACCTCGAAGTCCTCCCGCAGCGCGTCGGCGAGCACCTTGCGTCCTCCGCCCTTGATCTCGACCTCCTCGGTCCCCTTCAGCCGCGAGGCCTTGAGGATCTCCTCGACCATGTCGGGCGCATTCAGCGGCACCACGGCCAGCGCGTCGCCGGGCACGTAGGTCAGACCCGACCCCTCGAGGGACAGCTCGTAGTGCCACGTCTCCTTCTTCGATCCCTCGCCATTCAGCAGCACCTTCTCGAGCAGCTCCGAGCCGAACGGGTTCTTCTTCCCGTAGATCGATGCCGCCGCCGGAATGACCACGCCCGGAGCCGCCGAGGGCACGGCCGCAGCGGCCGGAGCCAGCGCCTTGAGCGCGGCATCCAGCCAACTCGCGTGATCCTCCTCGTAGTCGACGTCGCAGTCCTGACGCGGCGTCACCCGCTTCCCGCCCAGCTTCTCGAGCCGGGCATCCACCTCCTTGCCCGTCTTGCAGAATTGCTCGTACGACGTGTCTCCCAGCGCGCAGACCGAGAATTCCACCCCGCCGAGGTCCACCTCATCATGCATCAGGCCGTTGTAGAAATCGGTCGCCGTCTCCGGCGGATCCCCATCCCCCCAGGTGCTCACGATCACCAGCAGCTTGCCCGCCTTGGCCAGGTCCGCCGGCGCGAGATCCGACATGTTCTTCACGCTCGGCTTGAAACCCCGCTTCTTCGCCTGCTTGGCACTCATGTCCGCGAGCGCCTCCGCATTGCCGGACTCCGTGCCATACAGCACCAGGAGCGGCTCGGGCTTGGCCACCGGCGTGGGAGCGGCCGAGGAGACATCGGCGGACAGAAATCCACCGAGCCAAAGACGTTGCCCGGGAGACAATCGGCCCAGCAGGGCGTCGAGGGCGGATCGCTCTTCGGGCGAGAAAGGTGCATGCTCTGGAATCATTACCTTAGTGATTTACCTGATTTTATAAAGTTTGCTGCGCGGAGACTCCGACACCCCTCCTCCGAGCGCAAGCGAAAACCTCCGACAAACCTGCCATCCCGCCTCCCCCATTTGGCACGACAGGGACGCCCGCGACACGCCGTAAGGCGGGAATGCGCGCATTCCTCGCTCCCTTCCTGCTTCTCACCGCGTGGGCTCTGCCCGCATCCGCCGCCATCCAGCTCCCGGCGCTCTTTTCCGATGGTGCCGTCCTCCAGCGGGACCGCCCGGTGCCCGTCTGGGGCAAGGCCGATGCGGGAGCCACGGTTAAAGTGGAGTTCGCCGGTCAGGAAAAGACCATCGAGGCCGGTGACGACGGCTCTTGGATGCTCAAGCTCGACCCGATGAAGGTCCGGGCGGAAGGCGCGGATCTGTCCGTCCGGGAGAACGACGGCGATCCGCTGGTGGTGCGGAACGTCCGGGTCGGTGAGGTCTGGCTCGCCAGCGGCCAGTCGAACATGCAATGGGCCATCCAGCAGGTGAGGCAGGAGGACCAGGCCCTGGCGGCGGACGGACCGGTCGAGGGCCTCAGCGTGTTCCTCGTCCCGCGCAAGCTCGCGCCGCTCCCGCTCGACGATGTCGACGCGGCCTGGCGTCCGGCCCAGCCCGACACCGTCCGCGATTTCTCCGCCGTCGCCTACTTCTTCGGCCGCCGCCTCACCGAGGAGCTCGGCGTGCCGGTCGGCATCATCGCCAGCTCGTGGGGCGGATCGCGCATCGAGCCCTGGACGCCGGAAAGCGGCTTTGCCGCGGTCGACGAGCTCGCGGAGCTGCACCGCTCCCGACTCCCGCGGCTTCCCGGGACGACCGAGTATCGCGACGCGTGGCAGCGCCACATCGCCGCCACCCGCGCCTGGTCGGAGAGTGCCGAACGCTCCCTGGCCGCCGGCGTCCCCCTGCCGCCCCAGCCCGCCGCGCCGCCGACCCTGAGCCTCTCCCACAACGGCGAGACCGGCACCTGGCAGGCCATGATTTCCCCCCTCGCGCCCTACGCCCTGCGCGGCTTCATCTGGTACCAGGGCGAGTCGAACCTCGCCGACGGCATGGCCTACCGCTGGAAGAAGGAGGCGTTGGTGCGCGGCTGGCGGGAGCACTTCGACGCCCCGGACGCTCCCTTCTTCTACGTCCAGCTCGCGCCCTTCCGCTACGGCGGCAACCGTTCCGGCATGCTGCCCGAGATGTGGGTCGCCCAGACCCGCGCCCTCGAGATCCCCAACACCGGGATGGCGATCATCAACGACATCGGCAATCCGCGCGACATCCACCCGCGCAACAAGTCGGCGGTCGGACACCGGCTCGCCCGGCTCGCGCTGGCGGACGCCTACGGCCGGGATCTGGTGAAAAGCGGGCCGCTCTTCGAATCCTTCGACGCCTCCGGCAAGGAGATCACGGTGAGCTTCACCCACACCGGCGACGGCCTGAAAACCCGCGACGGGAAGGCCCCGGACTCCTTCGAGATCGCCGGCTCCGATGGCACCTTCCATCCGGCCACGGCCCGCATCGACGGCGACCGGGTGATCCTCACCAGCGATGCGGTGGAGCAACCCGCACGCGTCCGTTTCGCCTGGTCCGAGGTCGCCTCTCCCAACCTCGTGAACTCCGCCGACCTCCCCGCCTCGGCCTTCCACAGCCACTGGCCCGACGACCCGGAACTCGGTCGCAATGTCGCCCTCGGACGTTCCCACGTCTCCTCGGACCCCAATCCGCACAACTGGAACAGCGGCCTGACCGACGGCACCTGGGACGGGGAAGCCGGCCGTTGCTTCGCCACCGGGCGGAAGCCGAACTTCCCGAAGCACGCGACCATCGACCTCGGCACGGAACGGCGCGTGCACGCCATCCGCATCGGCACCCCGGCCTACGGATCGACCAGGACCGTCAGCGTCGCGGTGAGCCACGACGGCGGAGAGTTCTCCGAAGTCGGCCGCCAGGTGTTCGAGCCGAAGTCCGAGGGACGCGTCACCCTTCAGTTCGATGCCCGCCCCGCCCGGCACGTCCGGGTGACCTTCCACGACCACCACCCGAAGCAGGACCACTACGACCCCAACTTCGCCTTCCTGCGGGAGGTCGAGGTCTACGAGGCCACCCGCTGAGGACGAACGACCGGGACGCAAGCAGGCGGGCCGGCGTCCTAACCAATCCACTCCCAGTTCATCTCCACCTCGATGTCGGGGTGGATGCTGTGATGAACGGGGCAACCGCGGCCGGTCGCCTCGAGAAAAGCGCGCTCGGGGTGATCGGCGGGAAGCGGCACCACGAGCTCGAGCTCGAGCTTGGCGATGCGCCGCGGGGTGTCGGCCGACATGTGCTTGCGAACGGTCACCTTGAATCCCTCGAGCGGGATCCCCTTCCGGCGCGCCGCGATGCCCATGACGGTGGCCATGCAACTGCCCAGTGCGGTCGCCACCAGGTCGGTCGGCGAGAACGCCTCGCCCCGGCCGTTGTTGTCGACCGGCGCGTCGGTCGCGATCACCGAGCCCGACGGGCCGTGCTTCGCCGAGCAGTGCAGCTCGCCTTCGTAATCAATCTCGATCTGAACCATCTTCTTCGTCTTCGGGTGAATCCTCCTCCTCGTCGTCGGCCTCCGGCTCTTCTTCCGACTCCGGCGGCTTCTTGGCAAGCACGACGCGGAATCCGTAGCTCGGATCGACCGCGTCCGGCGGTTGCGGGTTGCGCGAGCCGATGTAGAGGTCCTTCTCCTGGGCGCTCCGCCAGCCTCCCCCTCGCAGCACGCCGTTCTCGTCGGTGAGACCGCTGTAGGAGTCGGAGACCCACTCCTGCACGTTTCCGCAGAGGTCGTGGAGCCCGAGGGCATTCGCCTCGTACGAGCCGACCGGCGCCGTCCCCGGAAATCCGTCCGCGAAACCCTCCACGGGGCCGAGATTTCCCACACCGGCGGGCGGTGGCCAGTCCCCGCCCCAGAAGAAGAACTTCGGCTTGAGCTGGTCGCGCTTCGCCGGAGAGATCTCCTCGAACTCCTGCGCACCGGCCAGCAGCGTCCACTCGAAGTCGGTCGGCAAGCGGTATTCCAGCGACCTCGTCAGGCGATCCTCGGCCCGCTCCTTCTCGGTCAGCCAGCGGCAGAATCCCTCGGCCTCCTCCCGGGAAACCGCCACCACGGGATGATCGTCATCCCCGTCGACATCGGCCTCGAAGGGCCAGTCGGCCGGCGGCGGCATCCGCTCACCCGTCGCTTCGGCGTAGGCGCGGAAGTCCCGCCGGCGGGTCTCCCAGACCGCCGCCATCCAGCTGTCACCCGCCGGCACCATGGGCATCCCGAGGGAATTCTCCCACTCGCGATCAAGCACCACGCTCATGTTCGGCTGCAGCTGCAAGATGACCTGGAGCGTCTCCCTCGGCGCGAGATCGATCGTGCGCGTTTCCGACTTGTAGCCTTCGAGCGATGCGGTGAGCTCGGCCTTCCCGGGGCGGACCCGGTCGATCAGCAGCATGCCGGTCGATGAGCCCTGCGCGAACCCGTCGAGGTAGATCTCCGCCCCCGGCGGCTTGCTCTCCACCATGATCCTGGCGTACGGGATCCGCCGTACCAGCACCCGGAACGGCTTCCATCCCTCCCGACGTGCGGCGTCCCCCAGGCGGTTCGCCGGAAAGTCGTCGACGAACCGGGGCAGGGCTTCGTGGTCTCCGGTCAGGTAGCCCTGCTCGACGCCGGTATTCACCAGCCAGTCGCAGTAGGCTCTGGCCTCTCCCTCGCTGGTGACCACCGCACGGCGCGTCCGTCCGGCGTCGTCGAACTCGACCACCTGGCCGATCCCGGCCGGGCGCTGGGTTTCGGACAGGTAGGTTTTCCACGCCTTCTCGCCCACCGGCCGCACGCTTTCATGCGCATCGCCCAGCGGACGGTAATCCTCCCCCAGCTGGTCGTTCCACGGCTCGTTCAATGCCGGAGGCGAGAACACCTTGAGCGCGGCCGACACCACCAGCGGCTCCTCCGCCGCCGAGGGTGGCACCGTCACCGTCACCTCGTACGGCCGGTAGCCGTCGCGGAGAATCCGCAGCGAGACCTCCTCGCCGACGAAGGACTCGAGCACATCCGTCGGGGTGCGTCCGATGAGTTCCCCGGCGCCGGAATCCTCGTCGACCACCTCGATCACGTCGGCTCCATCGGGAGTGCTGGTCACCTTCAGGAAGGCCTCCCGCGGTGCCTCGGGCACGACCGGCGGCGACGCCCCTCCGAAGGCCTTCGACCACGGCGCCCGGTGCGCCGCCTCCCAACCGCCCCAGGCCAGGGCGGAGCCGAGCAGCAGGGCCGTCAACATGCCGCCGACCGGCTTCCGGCGTCGACGGCGCTTGCCCTTGCGCAGCAGGGAGAGCGCCTCGGAAAGCTCGCCGGCGGTGCGGATCGTCCGCCGCGAGACGTGCGGTTCGCAGACCTCGCAGATGACCTGGTTCAGGGCCAGCCACTGACGCCGCTCCGAGGCCGCGGGAATCTCGTCGGGGAGCTCGGGGAAATCGAGCCGGTCCTTCCCCGTCGCCACCTCGTAGAGCACCTTGCCCAGCGAATAGACGTCGGCCTGGGCCGAACCCGGCCCCTCCGGGGGCACGAAGCCCTCGGTGCCGACGAAGGTGCGCTGACCGCGGGCGGCCACCAGACCGATGTCGGCCAGCTTCGCCTTGCCGTTGACGAAGATCACGTTGGCCGGCTTCACATCGCGGTGCGCCAGCCCGAGCTCGTGGAGGTGGTGCAACGCCTCGGCGAGACGCTGTCCGACCTCGATGCAGAATCCGGTTTCGAGCGGTTTCCCGCCCGCCGCCTTGATGTCCGACCGGAGCGTGCGGGCTTCGTACTCGATCGGATTGATGTCGCAGCCGCTGACGACATCGTCGCCCAGCTCCATCACGTAATAGTAGAACTGCTGCTGGCCCTCGCTGCGGCCCACGTGGAGCACGTTGACCAGGCCCGGGTGGTCGCGCGAAATCGGCTCGTACTTGAGGATGCCCTCGAACTCCCGCTCGAAGGATCGTTCGTCCTCGAAGTCCTCGCGCCAGAGGACCTTCACCGCCCTCAGCGCACCGGTGACCCCGCGCGCCAGCCAGACCTCGCCGTAGGCCCCGCCCCCGATCCGACGCAGGACCTCGTGGTCCGGAATCTTTGGATCGGGTCGGACTCTAGTCGTCGGCATTCTCTTCGAGGCGGGCTAACTCCTTTTTCAATACAGCCCCGACCCGGTGCTTGGCGAGATAGACTTGGGCCATGCTCACGTTGAGGTGCTCCTGCACCTTCTTGGCCTCCCACTGCTTCACCACGTAGTAGTCGAAAATCTGATACTGCTTCGGGGACACCTGGGCCTTCACCCGCGCGAGCGCCGCATCCGCCAGATTCTTCTTCCACTCGACGTCCCACAGCCGCTCGAGCAGTTCCCCCTTGGGATCCTCGAAACGGTCGATGACCGCCGTCTTGCGGTCGTCCATCCAGTCGCCGCCCGCCATCGCGGTGTCCTTCTTGCGCTTGCGGAACTGGTCGTTGATCCGCCAGCGCGTCATGTTCATCAGCCAGGTCTTGAAGGACCCCTGATTCGGATCGTAGAGCTTCTTCTTCGACTGCTTGGCGATGGAGAGGATGGTCTCCTGGACGCAGTCGTGCGCCTCCTCCGGACGCAGGCCGGCCTTGATGGCGACGGCGTAGATCAAGCGCCAGTAGGTCTGGTAGAACTCGTCCCAGGTGCGCTGGTCCTCCCAGTTGTCGAGGCGCGCGATCAGACTCTTGCGGGTCTTCTCATACGCATCCTTGAGCACCTTGCTGCGCTCGGAATCCTTTTCCTTCTCCTCCTCGTCGGCCATCGGGAGGCCTCATACCATGAAACGGGGCCCTTGTCTTTCACCGACTGGCCCCGGGGAAAACTTTTATACGGGAATCCAAACGTTCGGCACATGCGAAACAGCCATCTTTCTGTTTTCCGGAACCCCCGGCCCTCCTATGATTCCGAGGTTCACCCCCCGTGCGCATTCACCCATGCCACAAACACCCCCCACCCCCCGACCCTCCCAGCAGGTCGAGAGAATCCGGGAGATTCTCGTCGGCCGCCAGATGCAGTCCGTCGAGCAGCGGCTCGATCGGCTGGAAGCCCGTCTCCAGCCGATGCCGGTCGAGTCGTCCGACGCGTCGTGGAACCGCGACGTCGAGTCGATCCGGCACGAGTGTCGCGAGGAGACGCTGAGACTCCGCGATGCCCTCGACGCCGAGCGACTCCGTCAGCAGGAAGAGACGCACCGGCTCGCCCGCCGCATCGAAAGCGTGGCCAGCGATCGCCGGGAGCTCTCCGACGAAGCCCGCCGCGCCGTCGACGCCCAGCTCCGGCCCGGTTTCGATCGCTGGCAGGAACAGCTCTTCGACCAGCTTCGCCAGCGCGAAACCCACCTGGTCGAGCAACTCCGCGAGGAACTCGACCGGATGCGATCCTGGATCCGTGACGAGCTCTCCGACCGCTCCGATGCCGACCGTCTCCACCGGGCTTTCGAGCAACTCGCCGCTTCCACCCGCGAGATCGCAAACCAGTTCCCCCCGAAATCATGAGCGCCGTCGCTCTCCCCCCCCTCCCCGTCGGCATCCCGGTCGGCGGTCCGGCCCGACGCCGGCCGCTGCCGAGCCTCCCCTCCCGAAGCCCGGCCCCCGTGCCCCCGCCCGATCCATCGCCGCGCGATCTCGCTCCCCTGGCCACGGATTCCGGCGAGCGCCCGCCGCTGGCGCCGAACCGGCCGCGTCTCGATCCCCTGCCTCAACCGGTCGCCGACATCCCGACAGCGGATTTCGACGACGCCCAGCTGGCCGCCGCGCTGCGCCCCCTGGTCGGGGCCGCGTCGATGCCGGATGCCGATGAATTCGAGAGGCTGATCCGCGCCGCCTTCCGCCGCACCCTCGCCGAACACAGCGGCGGCCCCTTCGACGCCCCGGATCTGCTCCGTCGCGCCGTCTGGCGCCTCGACGCGCTCTTCAGCAGCCGCAGCTACGAGGAAACGGTGGACGAAAAGATGCGGCGCTTCCGCCTCGAGGAGATCTACCTGATCGACCGGCGGACGCTCGGGCTGGTCTCGTTCGCCAGCGTCAATCCCTCCCGTCACGCGGATGCCCGCAAGGTCCAGGCCGCCAGCGGCCGGCTCGCGGCCCTGCTGGCCGCGCTGGATCCCGATGAGGAGCACGAGCTCCACTACTCCAGGAAGATCCGCGCACTGGTCCGCCCCGGACGCTTCACCCTCCTCGCCGCCCTGGTCCGCGGCCGCCCCGATCCGCTGGCCGGAGAGGACCTCGACTACGCCCTGCGCCGGATCGAAAGCCGCTTCTCCCGCCCCCTCGCCGAGGGCGACCCGCTGCTTCAGGAGATCCAGCCCTTGCTGGAGGAATGCCTCCTGATTCACTCGCCCCCGGCCTCCATCCCCAACTGATCCACCCTTTTTCAGGACAAGACCACCCTTGACCCTGATGAAGGCTACGACTACGCCTCCCGCGCATGGGATTTGACACACTCGGTCTATCGGAGGCCGTCCTACAGGCGGTCCGCGAGTCGGGCTACGAGAACCCGACCCCGATTCAGGCTCAGGCCATCCCCCTCGTCCTCGACGGCCGGGATGTGATCGGAGCGTCTCAAACCGGCACCGGCAAGACCGCCGCCTTCGCGCTTCCGACCCTTTCCCGGATCAAGCCGATCGGCAAACCGCAGGTCCTCGTGCTCGAGCCGACCCGCGAGCTCGCCCACCAGGTCGCCGAGCAGTTCGAGAAATACGGCAAGCACGCCGGCACCAAGGTCGCGCTGCTCTACGGCGGCGTCGGCTACGGCACCCAGACCGAGCAGCTCGAGAAGGCCGACATCGTCGTCGCCACCCCCGGCCGCCTCGTCGACCACTTCTTCCGCGGAACGATGCGCTTCGGCGAGATCAAGACGCTCATCCTCGACGAGGTCGACCGCATGCTCGACATGGGCTTCCTCCCTCAGGTGCGCAAGATCGTGAACCTGTGCCCCTGGGAGGGACGCCAGACGCTCTTCTTCTCGGCCACCATGCCGCCGGCGATCCAGACCTTCGCCACCTGGTGCCTCACCGATCCCGTGGAGGTTGAGATCGCCCGCCGCTCGGTGCCGGACAGCGTCAACCACGCCTTCTACCCGGTCTCCATGGACCAGCGCGACGAGCTGCTCATCGCGCTGCTCGACCAGACCGACTACCATTCGGTCATGATCTTCACCCGCACCCGCAAGGAGGCCGACCAGGTGTGCCGGATGCTCGCCGCCAAGGGCCATCCGAAGGTCATCGCGATGCACTCGGACATCAACCAGACCGACCGCATGAAGGCGCTCGCCGGCTTCAAGGAGGGCAAGTACGAGGTGCTCGTCGCCACCGACGTCGCCGCCCGGGGCATCGACATCTCCGACGTTTCCCACGTCATCAACTACCGCGTTCCCGAGAACGCCGAGGACTACGTCCACCGCATCGGCCGTACCGGCCGCGCCGAGGCCGAGGGCGATGCCTTCACGCTCCTCACCGCCGACGAACTCGACTTCGCCAAGTCCGTCGAGGTCTTCGTCGACAAGACCATCCCGCGTCGCAAGCTCGACAACTTCGACTACATCTACACCGCGCTGCTCGACGAGGACCGCAAGCCGCTGCGCAAGAAGCGCAAGGGCGGCGGCAAGCGCCGGCGGCGCTGAAACTCGAAACCTCAAATTCGAAGTTTCAAAGGCGCTTCGCGCTGCCACTCGCCGCTCTCCTGCGGCAGCATTGAGATTTCGGGTTTAACGTTTCAAGTTTCCACGATGCGCGTCCTCTCCATCGACCCCGCCATCCGCAACACGGGCTACGCCGTCGTTGAAGGCGACTTCCGCCAGGCATCGGTCATCGCCTACGAGGTCATCCGCATCCCCCAGCGCCTGCCCCAGTCGGGCGCCCTGGCCGCCGTCCGCACCCACCTCGCCAACGTCATCCGGACCCACGAGCCCGACGAGGTCGCGGTCGAGGGGATCATCTACGTCCAGTCGCACCGCACGGCGATCAGCATGGGCGCCGCGCGGGCCGCGAGCCTGATCGCCGCCGCCGATGCCGGGCTTCCCATCTACGAATACGCGCCGAGCAAGGTGAAGCAGGCGGTGGTCGGCAACGGCAAGGCCGACAAGGCCCAGGTCGCCTTCATGATCCGCGCCCTGCTCGGCCTTTCGGAAACCCCGCCCCATGACGCCGCCGACGCCCTCGCCATCGGCCTCGCCCACCTCCAGGCCTCCGACCCGCTCAAGGCCAAGGCCCTCGCCCGCAAACCCATCTAGCCGTGGCCGCGGCATCCTGCCGCAGTCCGTTTCGGTGGCTTCCAGCCGCCCGTCATGAAGATTCGCCACCTCACCAACCCGCTCCCCTACGCCGAGGGCCTTGAGCTCCAGGAACGCACGGCCGACGCCCTTCTCGAGGAAACCGGCCCGGAAACGCTTTTCCTGCTCGAGCACGAGCCGGTCTACACCATCGGGCGCCGGCGCGACCAAAGCTCGCTGCGTGAGCGCGACAAGCTCCCCGCCCCCGTCTTCGAGATCAACCGCGGCGGCCAGGCCACCTACCACGGCCCCGGGCAGCTCGTCGGCTACCCCATCCTCGACCTCCGCCAACGGGGCAAGGACCTCCATGAGCACCTCCGCCGGCTCGAGGAGAGCCTCATCCTCACCTGCCGCGACTTCGGCATCCCCGCCGGACGCCGGGAGGGCCTCACCGGCGTCTGGGTCGAGAACCGCAAGCTCGCCTCGATCGGCGTCGGGGTCTCGAAGTGGATCACCCGCCACGGCTTCGCGATCAACGTCACCCGCGAATGCCTGCTCCCCTTCTTCGCCATCACGCCCTGCGGCATCGACGGCGTCGCCATGAGCTGCGTCGAACAGGAGGCGGCGCGCCCGATCCGCGTCGCTGAGTTCTCGGAGTGCTACCTCCCGCATTTCCAGGCCCAGTTCTCCGAGCCATGATCCGCCTCCTCCCGCTTCTCGCCCTCCTCCTCGCCGCCTGCGCTCCGCAGCAAAAGAGCGCCGATCCCGACATCGACGGCGCCACGGGAACGGACCGCGTGGCTCCCGCCGCGCCCGCCCCACCCACCACCTCCGCCTCCGTTGGACAAGCCGCCCCGCCACCGACGCCCGAACCCGAAGCCCCGACCTTCGCTCCCCGCCACCTCACCACCACCCTCTCCGGCAT
Organism: Verrucomicrobiia bacterium; assembly: GCA_030431475.1. Classification (GTDB taxonomy): domain Bacteria; phylum Verrucomicrobiota; class Verrucomicrobiia; order Verrucomicrobiales; family Akkermansiaceae; genus Haloferula. Next base: position 69,591 of record JAUIJD010000008.1, read on the forward strand.
TGCCGTTGAAGCCGTCGTTTTCGACGCCCGCAGCCACCGACTCATCGTCGCCGACCAACCCGCTGGCCCCGCCTCGCGCTGGCCCGACGCCCGGGCCGCCGGACGCGCGCTCGGCGGACTCGCCGCGGTCAACGGCGGCTTCTTCACCCCCGAAGGCGAGCCGCTCGGCCGCATCATCGTTTCCGGAAAGAGCGTGGGCGCCATCAACCGAGCCTCCTCTCTGGGCTCCGGATTCTACGTCGAGAAAAACGGCAGTCCCTCCCTCGTCCGCCGCGATCGCTTCTCGGGCGGGCGCGAAGCCCTGCAAGCAGGGCCGTTTCTCGTCGAGAAGGGCCGGGGGATCGACGGCCTCAGCCGCAAATCCTCCTCCGCCCGCACGCTGGTTGCCACCGACGGCCGCCACGGGTGGATCCTAGCCCGCACCGGCTCCTGCTCGCTCGCGGGGCTTTCCTCCGCACTGACGCAGGCCTCGATCGGTGGGGTGAAAATTCACTCCGCGCTCAACCTCGACGGAGGCCGATCCTCGGAAATCTGGGTCTCCGGCGCCGTTCCGGGCGGTCCCGCCGCGACCCGCCCGCTGTGGAACAAGCCCGTCCGCAACTTCCTGGTGCTCAAAACGCGCGACTGATTCATTGACTTCCGGGGGCCGTCGGGTCTATTCATCGGACGTCCCGGCGGTCTGCGCCGCTGCCCCCCTCCCAAACCTGCCATGTCCCTCCGCCTCCTCAGCTGGGTTCCGCTCGTGCTTGCCCTGAGCTCATGCGGCACCATGACCGCCATCAAGGATGGCACCGTTGCCGGCGTGGGAAAGATGGGCGAGGGCATTGGAAACGGCTTCGACAAGGTCGCCGGCATCGCCACCTCGCCCTTCAAGCCGGGCGTTCCCGTGGTCGAGGCCCGCCAGGATGAGTGGAAGGAACTCCAGAGCGGCCACGAACGGGCCCTCGCCTACCAGGAGAAACAGCGCCGGCGCCGGAGCTTCTGGATCTTCGGCCCCCCGGTCGATTTCGAAGAACCGGAACTTCCCGATCTCGAAGATGGCGGCGGCGTGATGGACAACGGATTGCTTCCTCCGAAGGATTGATTTTCGGTAAACCGCCCTCGTCCCAGTCCATTCATCAGTGACAGACTTCAACCCATGAAAACCAAAACTCTCTGTTTCGTCGCCATCCTCGTCGCAGGCAGCGTCCTGCTTCCTGCCGCAAGAGCTGCTACAGGATTCTTCGGGAATACATTCTTCGTGGGTGACGGTGGAACCTTCTACGACGTTGGATCTACAGCAACAGGCAACCCTGATTTCTCTGCGGGGCTTGGAGACCTGACGCAAGGTGATAGCTTCACGGTAGGTGGCTTCGAGCTGAACACGTTCGAAGACAACGGTTCGGAAATCACCCACATGAACATGTTCTGGACGGTGGATGCCTTCTCGAACGTCCACTCTGTCCAGATCTTCCCCGCCCCAGGAAAAGTTGGAAATAACCGTTTCTGGCAGATCACTTCCGGCACGCAGAACCTTCTGGACAACAATGGTGTCGGGGAACTTGCGGCTGGAAACTACACCCTGCAGATCTACTTCGAAGGCTACACCAACGGCAACGACACCCCTGGCAACATCTTCCTCAACAATGGAGGAGCCAACTACAGCGCTTCATTTACCGTCGTCCCCGAGCCCTCCATCTCCCTCCTCGGTGCACTGGGCGTCCTCGGACTCCTCCGACGCCGACGCTGACATCAAGCCGCGTCATCCCTCTCTCGAAAGCCCGCCTCTCCGGCGGGCTTTCGCCTTTTCGGGACGCGCGACGCCGTCGCGCATCGCCCGGCCCGAGGACCTTGATCCATCATGGGAGACGATGCCCTGACACGCTTCCGAACTCCGTCATCCCATCACGACCCCCGCCTCCGCACCTCCTGGCGCGACAGCGTCGCGCGCCCCTTTCCGCCTTTCCGTATCCTACTGCCGCCATCCAGGATCTTCCGTCCTCCTTCTCCACACTTCCGAGGTCTCACCCGTCTCCGCACCACCCGCGCGGCCAACCTGCCGACACGCCCCCCGCACTTCACGCTTGGCACCCGCGAAGCGCCACCCCAGCCTGCGCGCCCCATGCTCAAGGCCGGAATCGTCGGAATGCCCAATGTCGGCAAGTCCACCCTCTTCAACGCCGTCACCCGCACCCGCAACGCGGAGGCGGCCAACTATCCCTTCTGCACGATCGACCCCAACGTCGGAGTGGTCACCGTTCCCGACGAACGCCTCGAGCCGCTGTCGAAGCTCTCGACCTCGAAGAAGCTGGTTCCCACCGCGATCGAGTTCGTCGACATCGCCGGACTGGTGGAAGGAGCCTCCGAAGGCGCCGGGCTCGGCAACAAGTTCCTTGCCAACATCCGCGAGACCGACGCCATCGTGCAGGTCGTCCGCTGCTTCGAGAACGATGACATCATCCACGAGCTCGGCTCGGTCGATCCGGTGCGCGACATCGAGATCATCAACTCCGAGCTCATCCTCGCCGACATCGCCGCACTGGACAAGCGACGCCAGTCCCGGGAGAAGAAGGCCAAGAGCGGCGACAAGGAGTCGAAGGCCGAGGTTGAACTCATCGACAAGCTCCTGCCCCACCTCAACGACGGCAAGCCGGCGATCACGCTCGAGCTCGACGACAAGGAACGGAAGCTCCTGCGTGACTTCTTCCTGCTCTCCTCGAAGCGCACCATCTACGCCTGCAACGTCAACGAGGGCGACCTCGCCGAGACCCAGAAGGCGCCCGACAGCCACCCGTTGGTCGCCAAGGTCCGCGCCTACGCCGCCGAGGCCCACGGTGCCGAGGCGGTGGTCATTTCCGCCAACATCGAGGAGGAACTGATCGAACTCGAACCGGAGGAAGCCGCCGAGTTCCTCGCCGACATGGGCGTCTCCGACTCCGGCGTCTCGGCACTGATCAAGGCCGTCTACCACCTGCTCGGCCTGCGCACCTACCTCACCACCGGCGAGCAGGAAACGCGCGCCTGGACGATCACCGAGGGCGACAAGGCCCCTGCCGCCGCCGGCGTGATCCACACCGACTTCGAGCGCGGCTTCATCGCCGCCGAGGTGGTCCACTACGACGACCTGATCGCCGCTGGGTCGAAGGCCGCCGCCCGCGAGGCCGGCAAGCTCCGCATCGAAGGCAAGGAATACGTCGTCAAGGACGGCGACGTCATCGAGTTCCGCTTCAACGTGTAGTCCCCGGGAGCCCGCCGGAAACGGAGCGCCGGATTCACCCGGCTGGAGCCCGGGCGTGCCGGGACGCAATCTCGTGAAATCGCCCCGTCGAAAGGCGTCCGTCCCGCGCGGCGTGGGCCACTCGACCCGTGCCAGCGCGGCCCTTGGGTCACGATCGCCCGGCGGGGCTCCCGCCGGATGAATCCGGAGCTCCTTCTCTCATCGCTCCGCTCTTGCAGAGCCGCGGTTCCGATCTAGCCTCGCGGCCATGCTCCTACGCACTCTCGCCGCGATCGGCGCGCTGGTCCTCCCCCTCGCCGCCCAGCAGGCCATCCCGGAGAATCCCGCGTCCGCTCCGTCGGAGGTCTATCGCTCGGTCGTCCGCATCGAATCGGCCGTCCAGGTCCCCGACTACGCGATGCCCTGGAACAGCGGCCGCTTCGGCGGCGGCATCGGCACCGGCTTCGTCATCGGCGAGAACCAGATCCTCACCAACGCCCACGTCGTCTCGAACGCCCGGCGCCTGCTGATCACCGTCCACGGCAGCCCGAAGAAGTACCCGGCCCGGGTCGAGCACATCGCCCACGATTGCGATCTCGCCCTGCTCTCCGTCGAGGACTTCTCCGACTTCGAGGATTTCCCGGTATTCGAGATCGGTGGTGTCCCGCAGCTCGAAAGCCAGGTCCGGGTGATCGGCTACCCGATCGGGGGCCAGCGCCTGTCGGTCACCCGCGGCGTCGTCTCGCGCGTGGACTTCTCGACCTACTCCCACTCCCGTGCCGACCAGCACCTCGTGATCCAGATCGATGCCGCCATCAATCCGGGAAACTCCGGCGGTCCGGTGCTGCAGGACGGCAAGGTGATCGGGGTCGCCTTCCAGGGTCGGCGCGATGCCGACAACACCGGCTACATCATCCCGACCCCCGTCGTCCGGCGGTTCCTCACCGACATCGAGGACGGTCGCTACGACCACTACGTCGATCTCGCCGTCTCCACCTTCCCCCTCTTCAACGACGCCATGCGCCGCGCGCTCCGCGTCCCCGACGACAATCTCGGCGTCCTCGTCACCGGCGTCGTCCCCGAAGGTTCCTGTCACGGCATCCTTCAACCCGGCGACATCCTCACCGGCATCGACGGAAACCCCATCGACAGCGCCGGCCAGATCCTGATCGACGGTGCCAAGGTCGATCTCAACGAGATCGTCGAGCGCAAGTTCGCAGGTGACACGGTCGAGCTGCGCTACCGCTCCGGCGACACGTGGCACGACCGCGCCGTCGAACTGAAGCCGCTGCCGCAGAACCGGATGTATGCCATCCAGTATGAGAAGCAGCCCCGCTACATCGTTTTCGCCGGCCTCGTCTTCCAGCCGCTCGACACCAACCTTTTCGCCACGGCGAAGTTCGACGACCTCCACGTCCGCCGGCTCTACGAGGACTACCTCTCGGAAGGGCTGTTCACCGAGCTCGAGGACATCGTGGTCCTCACCCGCATCGAGAGCGACCCGATCAACAGCCAGCTCAGCGGCTTCACCGGCAAGGTCATCGACACGGTCAACGGCGAGAAGGTCACCTCGCTCGCCCGCGCCCACGAACTCCTCCATCCCGAGACGCCTCCGGAATTCTTCGTCATCCGGCTGCTCGGAGCCTCCCGCCCCCTCATCATCCCCGGCACCGAGGTCGCCGCCGCCAACGAGCGGATCCAGCGGACCTACGCCATCGATCAACTCTCGAATCTCGAAGAATGAAAGCTTCGCCCCTGCTCCTCCTCGCGTCCCTGGCCTTCACGGCCTGCGAGCGCCCGCCCACGGTGGAAAGTCCGCCCGCTCCCACGATCGACGTCCAGGAGACCGTCCCGGCGTTCGAGGCGGCTCTCTCGACGGTGAGGGTCAGCTCGACCCGTCAGGACTGGAATCCGCGGCAACCGTGGGAGAAGAACCCACCCCGCAAGCGCCGCTCGCTGGGGGCCGTGGTCTCCGACCGGCATGTCGTCACCACGGCCGAGATGGTGACCGATGCGACCTACCTCGAGCTCGAGACCACCGACGGCCTGAAGCTGGCGCAGGCGAAGGTCGATGCCGTCGACTACGAGGCCAACCTCGCCCTGCTCACTCTCGAGGATCCGGACGACCCGTTCTTCGAGAATCTCGTTCCCCTCGAGATCGCCGAGGCCCCCACCACCGGTGACGTGCTCGACGTCGTCCAGGTCGAAAACAACGGCCTCCCGCTGGTCACCCGCGGGCCGGTCCAGAGCATCGACGTCGTCGCCAATTTCCTCCCCGGGCAGTACTTTCTCACCTACGAGGTGAAGGCCTCGATGCAGAACTCGGCCAGCAGTTTCTCCCTGCCTGTGCTGCACGACGGAGAACTCGCCGGAATTCTCACCAACTACAACTCCGACGACCAGATCAGCGACGTCACCGCCACCCCCATCCTGCGTCGTTTCCTCGACGATGCCGCGGACGGCACCTACGAGGGCTTCCCCTCGCTCGGCGTGGCGACGACCTCGACCGATGACAGCAACTTCCGCGCCTGGCTGAAGCTCGGGGACGACCATGGCGGCCTCTACATCTCCTCGGTGCGGGATGACAGCGCCGCCGGCAAGGCCGGCGTGCGGAAGGGCGACGTCCTGCTCGCGATCGACGATCGGGAGATCGACCGGCTCGGCTACTACGACGACGCCCGCTTCGGTCGGGTTTTCTGGAGCCACCTCGTGCGGGGCTCCAAAGGCGTGAACGAAGCCGCGGTGCTCCGCGTGCTCCGCGATGGTGAAATCCTCGAACTGACCGCCGAGCTCGAGCGTCTCGATGCCGAGGACCGGCTGGTTCCCGCCTACACCTACGGAACCGCGCCGAACTTCCTCATCAAGGGGGGGCTGCTCTTCCAGGAACTCACCCGCCCCCTGCTCCGCTCGTTCGGAAAGGACTGGCAGTCCCGGGCACCGCTGGATCTGCTCGACGTCTACGAGAACCCCGAAGACTACGAGGAGCGCTTCGACCGCGTCGTGTTCCTCTCCGGCGTCATCGCCACGCCGGCCACCGTCGGCTACGAACCGCTGCGCAATCTCATCGTCACCGAGGTCAACGGCCAGCCCATCCGCGACATGAAGAGCCTCGTCGCCGCCTTCGGCGAGGTCCCGGGCGACGGCCTGCACGCCATCAAGTTCGATGACGAGGACTTCACGGTCTACCTCGACGAGCCCTTGGCGACCGCGGTCGACAGCCAGCTGCTCCAGCGTGGCCTGACCCGGCTGTCCCGCACCGAGTAGGCGACGCTCGGACTTCAGCGGCTCAGGTCATCCTGCGAGATGATCTTGAAGCCGGCCTGATTCAGCACCGAGGACGCGAACTCGTGGTCCTCGACATGCATCGCCAGCAGCGCCCCCCCGTCTTTGGAGGGCATCAGCGAGTAGGCGAAGTCAATGTTAGTCTCGGCGATCATCAGGTTGTCGAGCACCTGCAGCAGGCCCGGGCCCGACTCCCGGAGGGCAACCACCACCAGCGGACAGCAGGTGAAGGGAATGCCCTTCTCCATGAAGATCTGCTCGGCTTGATCCGGATCCGTCACCACCAGGCGGGCCACCGTGGCATCTCGCGAGTCCTGCACGCTGATGCCCACGACCTCGATCGCGTTGTTCCGGAGCAGCTTCACCAATGCGGCGAGGGCCCCGGCACGGTTCTGCAGCAGCACCGAGAACTGCCGCACGGATTCCCCGGGTTGAAGGGTGGTTGACGATTCCATGGGTCCAGATGTCTCAGCCGCGCGGCCCCCGCAGCCGCAGGGTGGTGGTCTCGCCGCTCTCCATGTCCTCGATCACGACCTGGTTCGGGCGCACGTCGCCGACGATGAAATCGCGTCCGTCGGCCGAGCGAAAGCGCTGACCGATGCGAGCCACGTAGTACTTCCCGCTCGCCGCATCCTCCACGAGGGCCACCGGATCGTGCGCCAGCGCCGGCAGTCCGACGATCAGCTCGCGCTCGAGTCCGCTCGCCGCGTCCTCGACGGCGACGACGGAAACTTCCGTGGGGGCTCCCCCGTCGTTCTTGCCGCTCTGCATGCGCCGCTCGATGCGGATCACCTTCAGGCTCGACCCGGGAATCGCCTCACCCTTCGCCACCTCGACGGGCTCGCCTCCCGCGACGCGGAGCTGGACCGACTCCTCGGTGGTCGATTCCACCCGCAGCGGCAGCTCCCGCTCCCGATAGGATCGCATCACGATCGGCGCCGATTCCGGGGCCTCCGGAGGCGCCGTTCCCGCCGCACTTCCCACGGCCGGGGCCGCCTCGGTCGACACCGGACCCACCGTCGCCCCTTCAAGCATCACAACCTCTCTCCCGGCGGGGGAAGGGACGTCGGTTCCTCCGCCAGGCGATCCTCCCCCCTGACCCGCCGCGGGGACGACATCGACAGGGTCGCCGCCAGCATCCGCGTCGGCCACGGTGGGATCATCCACCGCAGAGCGGTCGGTTTCCTCCATCACCTGCGCCACCATCTCACCTCCCAGCTCGGCGGGTTCGGCCAGTTCGAAATCCCCTTCCCTCGGCTCGCCGGCGAGACGGTCCGCGAGCGCTTCGTGGCCGGCCTCCCGGGCGTAGTCCGCGGCCATCCGGCCCTCACCGTCCATGGCGAATCGGTTGGCCCCGATCGCCAGCAGCATGTCCGCCGCCTCGGCACGCCCCTTCTGGGCCGCCAGCATCAACGGCGTCCGCCCGTCCTCCAGGCGAGCGTAGATGCTCGCCCCGAAATTCGTCAGCTCGTCGATCACCTCGGCCTCCCCCAGAATCGCGGCCGCCAGCAGGGAATCGTCGAGATCCTCGCGCACATACGGGGCAAGCTCCCCCACCATCTCCGATCGCCCGGCCTTCACCGCCCGCATCAGCGGCTTGAAGCTCTCGTCGTCCTTCGCTCTCGGGTCCGCGCCCTGGCGCAGCAGATAGCGAACCGTCTCCGGCGTCGAACGCATCACCGCCTCCATCAGCGGCGTCGTTCCCTCCTGATTCCTCACATCGACCTCAAGCCCCCGATCCAGCAGGAAATCGATCGCCTTCATCGCCCCCGCCCCGGCCGCGGCGTGAAGCGCGGTGCGTCCCGTGGCGTCGCGCACCGCGACCTCCATGCCCGCATCGATCATCTCGTCGAGCGCCTTCAGATCGTCGCTCTCAGCGGCCCGGAAGAACGCCGGCTGATCAAGCTGGTAGCCGGCATCGCTGACCGCTTCCCGGCTGTCCGCTCCGGGGTCCTTCTTGCACGAGGGAAACACGGTGAGACCCGCCATCGACACGGCACCGATCCAGAATAGCGAACGCTTCACGGCCCGCTCTTTACTACGGAAAACTTAAGCTTTCAATGCTCAAGAGACGCCGGTGAGGCGGCACACGCCGTCCTCAACCTGAAAACGGACGTTCCGCCCGCACAGCACCGCCCCGAACTCGCGCCCCGGTTCGTCCCGTCCCGCCGCCGGTCGGGGGTCCAACGAGAGCGCCTCGATCACGATCCGCCGTTCCCGTTCCTCCCATCCGTCGAGCAATCCACCGGTCTCCACCGGGAGCCGCACCGGCGCCTCCGGGGCGAACCCGCCGCTCGCCCCGGCCAACGCCTCGGCGTAGGGAAGGTACGGTTTCACATCGTAAACCGGCGTGCCGTCCACGAGGTCCACGCCTCCCAGGTTCAGGACCGGTCCGTTCCCGGCATCGAAATCGATCCCCTCCAGCGACACCAACGACAGCCCGAGTCCGTTCGGACGGAAGGTCGACCGACTGGCGAAGACCCCGACCCGCTCGTTTCCGCCGAGCCGCGGCGGGCGCACCGTCGGCGACCACCCCCGATCCGCCGTGAGATGAAACCCGAAAACCAGCCAGACGTGGGAGAAGCCATCAAGTCCCCTCACGGCATCGGCGTGCCGATATGCTTCCTCGAAGACCAGCTGCCCCCACGCCGACGGACAAAGCCCGGGCTGGCGCGGCACCGCAAACTTCTCTCCGAAGCAGGTCCTCAGTCGTCCGATCGCCTCGATTTCCACGCCCCGGTTCTACCCGATTCCGGACTCCCCCGGAAAGCGCCACGTCATCCCCGCCGAGCCGCGGCCCGGATCCGGCTCACTCCGGTCCGACTTCGAGTACCTCCGCCACCGCCTCCATCCATGCGTCGTTCCCGCGGGCGGAAAGATGGATTCCATCCCCGCGCATCCGGTCGTTGTGACGCCCCTGCGGATCGAGGAAAAGACCGCGCAGGTCCCGGTAGATCACCCTCCGGCCGTCGGCCAGATCCCGGATCCCCTCATGCAGGGCGTCCACCTCGGCCCGCCGTGGATCCTGCGGTTCCTTCCCCGCCGGAAAGCAGCCCAGCATCAGGATCCGCGCATCGGGCAACTCGCGGCGGAGTGCCGCCACCACCGCCTTCGTTCCCTCCGCCGTTTCCTCGCCCGTCTGTCCGCCCGAGTTGATGTTGTTCACTCCGATCATCAGCACCACCCACTCCGGCGACAGACCGTCGAGCTGTCCGTGCCCGATCCGCCACAGGAGGTGCTGCGTGCGGTCTCCCGAGAGTCCGAGCGACACCGCCCCGCGCTTGCCGAACTGGCGATCGATCGGACGAGTCCCGTCCACCCTTGCCAGGCGATCCTTGTGGCCGGTCAGCGACTGAGTGATCGAGTCCCCGAGAAAGACCACCTCCGCCTCCGTCGCCGCCGCGGCGGCTTCCTTCACCTCCTCGAAGGCCAGCCGCCACCACCCCTTCGGCCATCCCTGAGAGGCCGCTCGATACTCCGAGGATGGCGAGGGCACGACCGCCGGATTCGACCCGGTGCCCGTCGCGCGGAGCAGATACCGACGCAGCGCATCCGGCGGTTGCAAGCCGTGCGGATGATGCCCCGCACCCGGCTTCCGCCAGACCTTCAGCGGACCGCCAAGCTCCGCGTAGCGCGTCGCCAGGGCTTCCCCGTTCGGCCCGGGCGCCACCACCTCATCGGCCGTGCCGAGCACCAGCGCCACCGGGACCCTTGCCTCGGCCAGAGACTCCAGCCCGGCCAGCACGGCCGGATGCTCGCGAGCCTCGCTGTCCGTGAGATTCCACGCCTTCAACAGGCGATTCCAATCGGCATCCGAGCGTTTTCCGCCGAGCCCCCCCGGCCAGGTCCGGAAATCCACCACCGGATTGTCGCCGTACACCGCCGCGACCCGGTCCGGATGACGGCTCGCCCAGCGGAAGATCGGCAGACCGCCACGCGACATCCCCTCGAGCACCGGTTTCGACCCGAGCCCGAGCTCCCCGGTGAGAAAGCGATACCCCTCGTCCCAGCGCTGCATCGCCGAATCGGCGCCGTAGAGATTCGTCACATCGACGTAGGCCACGTGCCAGCCGCGATCGAGCAACTGGAGATCGAGTGCCGGCTGGTGCCCGAAAAATCGAGCCCGCCAGATCCACGGCCTGCCCTCCGCCGCCTGGCGCGGCGCCACCACGATCGCCGGGGTGTCACCGATCCGGAAACCGAGGCGTCGATATCCATGAAAATCCCCGACCGTGGCGCCGGGCACATCGACCCGGAACGACTCGTCGAACTCCATGCTCAACCACTCCGCGAACTGCGCGGCCATGGCGGCGTGGGCGAAGGTGTCCGGGTGCACGCCGTCGCTCGTCTGCTCCGGACCGAACACCCGCGACAGGTCGTGCGAAAGCACACCCGGCTCCGCCTCGGCGACCGCCGTGAAGATTCCGTCGATGACTTCCAGCCTCGGCCGACGCTCCTTCAGATCCGCCACGCGCGCCGGCTTGAGCCCGTTCTTCTCGGGATACATCGGCGGTGGACCCGCCAGGTGAACCACCACCTCGGGATTGGCCTCCCGCAGGTCCGAGATCATCGCCCGCAGGTCCCCTTCGAGATCCCCCTGGTGCCGCCAGTTGGCCCGACCTCCCGAACACGAGTCGTTCGTGCCGAGCATGATCACCGCCACCTCCGGCGCGAACGCCAAGGCCTGCTGATAGACCGGTGTCTTCGAGAGCGGACGATCGCCCTTGCTCAACAGGGTGTGACCGCCCCGCGCGAACGCGCGGACCTCATACCCGTCTCCCAGCAGATGCCCGAGTCGTGCCGGATACCCGTTGAACGCCGGGTCCTTGGCATGGGCTCCCGTCGAGATCGAATCCCCGATCAGCGCCACCCGGGTGGCGCCCGGACACAGCAGGCCCAGCGCCATCCAAACCACCCCGATCCATCGTTTCACAGACCTGAACACGAGGACGGCCGGCAGGATCTGTCATCCGATCGCCCCCACCGGACCGCGGACACCCGTCCGCCGCTACTCCTCCGGTTCGAAGTCCTTCGGCGCGCGGACCACGCGGTCGACCGCGTGCTTGGTCAGGATGTTGCCGCGACTCCCGCGGCCCTTGATCGCCTGCTCGGCGAAATGGAACGGACGGGACAGGTTTCGAAGACGAAGGGCCGGCTTGATGTGGATCAACAGCATCTGATCGTTGCTCGCCTCCTCACTGTCGTGCACCGCGAAGTAGAAGATGCGCGACCCCTTCTTGCCTGGCGTGAGGTCGTATTCCTTGTCGCGGGTCACCCCGCCGACCCGGAACCGCTTCGCCAGCACGGGCCCGTCGCGTCCGTCGCGGTAGATCATCGAATACACGAGATCCTCTTCCTTGCGGAACACCGCCACGTGCACCGGACGCTGGCCGACGAAGACCTTCTCGGCGACCTTCGCCACCTTCATCTTGCCGTCGGCGGTGAAGGCGATGATGTCGTCGATGGTCGAACACTTCTCGATCGGCTTTTCCTTCTTCAGACCGTAGCCCGCGAAGCCGTTCTTCTCGTCGAGATAGAGCGTCTCGGTCGCGGCCACGACCTGGGTGCGGTCGACCTTCTCAAACGAGGAAATCTCCGTCTTCCGCTCGCGGCCCTTGCCGAACTTCTTCTGCAGTTCCTTGAACCACCGGATGGTGAACTTCGTCAGCTGGCCCAGGTTCTTCTCGGTCTCGGCGATGGCCTCCTCGAGCTTGTTGATCTCCTCGTCCGCCTTGAAGGAGTCGTACTTGGAGATCCGCTTGATCTTGATCTCGGTGAGCCGGACGATGTCGTCCTCGGTCACCTCGCGCTTGAGCAGTTTCTTGAAGGGATCGAGTCCCTTGTCGATGGCCTCGATCACCGCTTCCCAGGTCTCGCATTCCTCGATGTCGCGGTAGATGCGGTTCTCGATGAAGATCTTCTCCAGCGAACTGAAGTGCCACTTCTCGTTCAACTCGCCGAGCCGGATCTTCAGCTCCATCTCCAGCAGGTCGCGGGTCTGGAAGGCACTCGCCTTGAGGATCTCCGACACCCCCATGAACTTCGGCTTTCCCTCGGTGATCACGCAGCCGTTCGGCGAGATGCTCATCTCGCAATCCGTGAAGGCGAAAAGCGCGTCGCGCGTGGTCTCCGCATCCGACCCGCTGGGCAGGTAGACGAGGATGTCGGCGTGTTCTGCGGTGTTGTCCTCGATCCGGGACACCTTGATCTTCCCCTTGTCACCCGCCGCGACGATGGACTCCATCAGACCGCCCGTCGTGGTGCCGAACGGAATCTCGGTGACCCGGAGCAGGTTCTTCTTCTCAATCGAGATCCGTGCCCGCACCCGCACCTTGCCGCCACGCAGGCCGTCGCGGTAGTCGGAGGCGTCCATGATGCCCCCGGTGGGAAAGTCCGGCAGCAACTCGAACGCCTGCTTCCGCAGCGCGGCGATGCAGCCGTCGACGATCTCGTTGAAATTGTGCGGCAGCATCTTGCACGCGAGACCGACGGCGATGCCCTCGACGCCCTGCGCCAGCAGCACGGGAAATTTCGACGGCAGCGTGATCGGCTCCTTGTTCCGGCCGTCGTAGCTCGGCGTCCACTCGGTGGTCTTCGGGTTGAAGAGCACCTCGAGCGCGAACTTGGTCAGCCGCGCCTCGATGTAACGTGGCGCCGCCGCCCCGTCGCCGGTGAGCGTGTTGCCCCAGTTTCCCTGGGTGTCGATGAGCAGATCCTTCTGGCCGAGGTTCACCGTGGCGTCACCGATCGCGGCATCGCCGTGCGGGTGATACTTCATCGTGTTGCCGATGAGATTGGCGACCTTGTTGTAGCGGCCGTCGTCCAGTTCCTTCATCGAGTGAAGAATCCGGCGCTGGACGGGTTTCAACCCATCACCAAGGTGCGGCACCGCCCGCTCGAGGATCACGTATGAGGCGTAATCGAGGAAATAGTCCGAATACATCTCGCCAAGCGAGACATGCTGGTCGGGGTCGGGGGCCATCGCGTCGGGCGATGGTTAAGGTTTCCGAAGCAATCGGCAAGAGGCTTTTCGCGGGCTTCGGGATTGGAACCGCGCCCCGGGAGTGCTGGCATGGACCGCGCCCCCGCTGCCACCTCATGTTCCGCCGCTTCCTCCTCCTGCTCGCGCTTCCGGTTCTTGCCGAACCGGAGCTGCCGCCGTGGCCGGATGACACGGCGCCCACGACGCTTGAGATGCCGGAGTGGCCGGAGCTCGATCCGGAATCCCGCCCGTGGCTTCGCTGGCGCTGGTCCGCCGCGGGAGACGCTCCCGTCGATCCGACGCCCATCCTCAAGGAGATTTCGGAGGCGGGCTTCGGAGGCGTCGAGATCGTCCCGATCGGCCGCGCCGACGGGATCTGGCCCGGTCCCGGCTGGGTCGAACGCTGCCAGCTCACCGCCTCCGCCTGCGCCGAACTGGGCCTCGGCTTCGACCTGTCGCCGCAGATCGGTGAAGTCCCCGCCGCTCCCGACGATTTCGACCTCACCCGCGAACGCGCCCTCGCGCCGATCATGACCACCGTCACCGGCGGCCTCGTGGAGCTCGATCTCCCCGAGGGGAACCTCGAGGTCCTCGGCGCCTGGCCGGGCCAGGGAGCCCCGGTCGATCTTTTCGACTTCGTCGATCCCGAAAGCCTCCAGCTCCGATGGGAGGCGCCACCCGGCACGTGGAGAATCTTCGGCGCGATCCACGAGGCCGTGAGTGACCGCATCGATCCCTTCTCACCCGCCGCCACCGTCGAGCGCCTGAGCCACTTCGACGAGCGATTCCTCTACGGAGATGCCCCGCTGCCCCGAGCCCGTTCGCTCGAGCGCACCCGACCGACCGCCGGCGATTGGTCCCCGGCGCTGCTGCCCGGCTTCGCCCGGCTCCGGGGATACGACCTGCGCGAGCATCTCCCGGTGCTGCTCGGCGACGACACGCCCGGCGCCGTCGAGCGCGTGCTTTCCGACTATCGCGAAACCCTCGACGACCTGCGCTACGAGACGCTGCTCGCGTGGCACGAGCACACCCGCAACCAGGGCTCCCTCTCCCGCAGCCTGCTGGCCGGCGACCCCGGCCACCCGCTCGACGTCCACGCGGTCGCCGACATCCCCGGCACCCTCGTCGACATCGCCGACGGCGAGGCCCCTCCCGTCACCGCACGCTTCGCGGCATCCGCCGCGCACCTGACCTACAAACCCATCGTCCAGGGCAGCCTGCGCACCGACCGGCAACTCACGCCCCGACAGCTCAAGGCCACCGCCGACCGCCTCTGGCTCGCGGGCGCGAACCAGTTGATTCTCGATGGCCGCGGCACCTCGGAGGTTGCGGCGCCCCTCGATCCGGGCACCGGGCTCTGGCGCCACATCGAAGCCTTCACCGCCTACGTCGATCGCTGCCAGAGCGTGCTCCAGACCGGCGCCCCCGATCCCGACCTCCTGCTCTACTTCCCGTCCCACGATTTCCACGTCGAGCGCGGCGGACTGCCGGACGACCCCGTCCTCCGGGAACGCTGGCTCGAGCCGACCGGATTCCACCGCGCGGCCACGGCGCTCGACGAGGGAGGGGTCGGCTTCGACATTGTCGGCGACCGCCTGCTCCGTCAGGCCGTCGTCGCCGACGGCGAGATCATCCTCGGCGGGCTCAGCTACGCGGGCATCGTGCTCCCCGAAGTACGACGCCTCCCCGAGACCACCGCCACCTTCCTTCTCGACCTCGCCCGCTCCGGCGCCCGCATCGGCATCCTCGGCGAATGGCCGCGGGACGTTCCCGGCGTTCCCTCGCCCGACATCCGGCGCGGCACGCTGATCGGCGCGATCCAGGGCATGCCGGACTCGTCGGTCGCCGAAAGCCACGACCCGCTCGAGCTTGCGGGACTCCTCGGTGTCACGCCCGAGCCGATGGCCGGACACGGCCTCCGCTTCGTCCGTCGCAGCCACGCCGAGGGCCACCACTACTTCGTCGTCCACACCGGCGATCGTCCGCTCGACGAGTGGGTCCCGCTCGCCACCCCGGCCGCCTCGGTCCGGCTCCTCGACCCTCGCTTCCCGGAACGCACCGGCTTCACCGGCGTGCGCCCGGACGACGGACGGGCGACCGTCCGACTGCAGCTCGAACCCGGCGAGACCCGCATCCTCCGCACCTACCGCGAGGAGCAGATCGCCGACGCCCTCTGGAAAGAGCTGGCAAACGATCGCGCTCCCGTTTCCATCGCCGGCACCTGGAATCTCGAGTTCCTCGAGGGAGGGCCCGAGCTGCCGTCCCCGGTCGCCACCCCGGTGCTGGGATCGTGGAAAACCCTGGCCGACCCCGCGGCGGCCGGGTTCACCGGGGTCGCCCGCTACTCCATCGAGTTCCAACTGCCGGAAGCGGACGGGGTCCGGTGGCTCCTTGATCTCGGCAGGGTCTTCCACACCGCCGAGATCCACCTCAACGGCAGCCCCGCCGGCACCGCCTTCGCGCCGCCGCACCGGTTCGACGTCGGAGCCCTGCTCAAACCGGGCACCAACACGCTGAGCATCCACGTTTCGAACCTCCTCGCCCCGGATCGCCCGGAGATCCCGGCCGGCCTCCTCGGCCCCGTGCGCCTGATCCCGCTCGCCGAGAATCCCGAGATCCCCACTGGTCAGGACGACGAATCCGGTTAGGTTCCGGCATGCTCCGCCCGTTCGCCCTCGCCTTCGCGCTGCTGCTGCCCGCCGCCGCGCAGGTCAAGATCCTGACCATCGGCGACAGCCTCACGGATGAGTATGGTGCCATCACCGACCTCGCGTCCTTCATCACGATCGACAGCGTCTATCCGGAGCCGGATCCCCCGAATCCCGACGACAACCCCCGCGCCTTCAACTGGCCGGAGATCCTCGAGCTGAAGCGCTCCACGGAAGCCGACTTCGGCACCTTCGGCGAGTGGGGAGGGCTCACTTTCCTGTTTGATGTAATCCCGGTCCCTTTCGGAGACCTCCGCTACAAGGGCTTCGAGTACAACTTCGCCGTCGCCTCGACCACCAGCACCGACTGGGTGGATCTCCTCACCGGAAACTCCTCAAGCAACGGCTTCCCGCTGGCGGGCGTCTTTTTTCCCAACACCCGCAACGCCCTCTTCGACGCGCTTCCCGAAGTTGACGTGGTCGTCATCTTCCTCGGCGGCAACGACCTGAAGAACGAATACAACGACCTGTTCAACGACAACGAACCGGCCACCTACTACGACGACCTCCAGACACGTCTCGACACGATCCACGGGATCATCCGCGGCCGGCGGGCCGACGTGCCCATCATCGTCGCCACGGTCCCGGATGTCGGCGCCACGCCGAACGTTTTCGAAACCTACAACATCCCCGCCCAGCAGGTCACCACGCGAGCCAAGATCGAGGCGCTGAACCAGAGCATCATCAGCCACTTCTCGGCCAAGCCCGCCACCGGCGTGGCGCGCGTCGACCGCCTGACGTCCGACATCCTCGACATCATCCTCGGCATCGAGCCGGCTCCCTACGATCTCAACGGCACCCCGTTCGTGATCGGCGGCGATCCCTACAACTCGCCCGAGTATCTCTTCTGCAAGGATGAGTTCCATCCGAACACCGTCGCCCAGTCCCTGATCGCCAACGAGATCATCGAGGCGATCAACCAGTTCTACCCCGATGCCGTGACGCCCTTGAGCAACCGGGAGATCCTCGAGGAGCTTCTCTTCCTCGATCCCGACCAGCCCTACCTCGACTGGGTCGCCGGATTCGCCCTCGCACTGGATGGTCCGGACGACGACCCCGATCGCGACGGCCTCCCGAACCTCGTCGAAATGATCCTCGGCACCCCGCCGAACGCCTTTTCCACGCCTTTCACCGGATCCTGGCCGGACGGCGTTTCCTGGACTCCTGCCGACGAAAGCTACGCGACCCTTGCGGCCGAGGAATCTCCCGACCTGAGCGGCTGGACCCCGGTCCCGCCGGCCCGCCTCTCGGTCAACGGCTCCCAGATCACGGCGACACCGCCTGCCGGGGCCGACCGCCAGTTCCTCCGCCTCGAGGCCACCCCTCGCCCCTGAAAACAAGAAAGGACCGCGCACTCACGCGGTCCTTTTCTTGGTGTCATGAAACCGGGGCCTCTACTCCCGGCAACAAGCGCAGAGTGCCCGAAGACCGCCATCTTGTCATGTCACCAAATATTGGGACACGGAAGGGACGCGTGGCGGCGGCATCCCTGCCGCAGGCGGTCGCGGCGGCTTCCAGCCGCCATGCTCGGGAACGGTGCGGCTGGAAGCCGCCTGAACGGCCTGCCGCTGGAAGCGGCAGCCACCCTACGACAAATCCAGCAATCCCCGGCGGATTGCTTCGCTGACGGCCGCCGGCAGACTGCGCACGTGCAGCTTGTCGAAGCTCCGCCGGATGTACTCGGTCACCGAGTGGGTGCTGAGTTCCAACTCGTCGGCGATCTCCTGACGCGTCATCCCCTTGGCCGAGAGCTGGAGCACCTCGCACTCGCGGTCCGAGAGGGTTTCGGCGTCGGCGATCGGGCTCAGCTTGCGAAAGCTCGAGAGGATCATCCCCGCGATCTTCGGGTCGAGCGGCGTCCCTCCGGCCAGCACCTCCTCCAGCGTTTCGATCAACCGGGTCGCACTTCCGGCCTTCACCAGGTAGCCGTGGGCTCCCGCCTCGAGGGCCGCGAACACCTTCTCCTTGTCGGTGAAGGCGGTCAGCACCAGCACCTGCGAGAGCGGCAGGACCTCGCGCACCTGGCGAATGCCTTCGATGCCGCTCATCCCCGGGAGACCGAGATCTGAAAGGACGACATCCGCCTCCAACCCGCCGCGCATCGCCTCAAGCGCATCCTCCATCGTCGAGAAATCCCCGACGCATTCGTAGCCCCGATCCTCGAGCACCATCGAAACCGACTCGCGGAAATCGGCATGGTCCTCGACCAGGATCACCCGGGTCGCCCGCTCGGCTTTCTTCTCGTCCTTCGCCACGACCGGATCATGCGCCTTTCTGCGGTCCGGAGGCAATCCCCGCGTCCCGTCGTTTTCCCTTCTTCAGGGGGATCGCGAGATGCAGCACGGTGCCCCCGCCCTCCTCGCTCTTGAAGCCAAACTCCGCACGCAGCGCTTCCGCCCGCTGGCGAAGGGCCCGCAAGGTCGACGGTCTCTCGCGCTTCGCCGCCGGAATGCCCGACCCGTCGTCCGTGATCCGAAGGGCGATCACCCCGTCCGCTTCCTCGAGATGAATGGTCACGCGCCGGGCGTCGGCGTGACGGAGGATGTTGTGCAGCGCCTCGCGGAAATAGAGGAAGAGGTGGCGGTTCGCCTCGTCGGAAAGCTCCGTCTGCCAGGCCGACTCGTTGGCGCTGAACTTCCACTCGAGTCGCTCGAGCATGATGGAAGCGGTTTCCCGAAGGTGCTCCGCGGTCGCGATCCGGGCCCCACCGTGCGGCCGCAAAAGCCAGACGATGTCGCGCACGGCGCTCACGGTTTCCGCCGCGATCCGCTGGATGCGGCTCAGCTCCTTCGACGGCCCGGTGCGCCCCTCGGCGAGATCGGCGAACATCTGGATGCTCCCGAGGTTGCTCCCGACCTCGTCGTGCAGGTCGCCGGCGATCCGCTCGCGCACTTTCCGCAACTGCTGGCGCTCGCGCACGCGGTAGCGCAGCGGCAGGATCACCAGGGCCAGCGCGCCGACACCGCCCAGAAGTCCGAGGCCCCACAGCCCGGCCCGCCGCCAGTCGCCGACGATGTCCGCCGCCTCCCGCCGCAGGTCGTGGCGCCGGGTTTCGAGATCCAGGCGTTGGTCGATCGCACCGAGCCATTCCTGCACCGGCACCAGCCGCCCGTCCGGCCCGAAGCCGTCGCAGAGGCTGACCGTGCTCCAGAAACGCGCTCCGGAGGCGATCACGTTGCCCATCCCGTCCGGCGAGCGCACCCGCGCGCCGAGAGCGACGTTCTCGTTTCCATCCCACAGCTCGACCTCGCTCAGCGCGAGAAAGGCGGGATAGCTCTCGAAAGGCTTCCACAGCCGCGTCGCCTCGATCCGCACGAAGCGCCCGCTGACCTCCCCCAGCGGCAGCGACACCGGATTGTGACCCGGGTTGCGCATCGCCCGCTCCGCCACGGGATCGGTGCTGTCCAGCGCGTCTCTCCGATCCGCCACCTTCACCTGGAACGCCTGCGGAAAGCCGAACCCGCTCGGAAGATCCGAGGTCGGTCGCCGCGCCGGAATCAGGCGCAGGCGCTCGAACGAACGGGAAGCGCCGAGATCGAGTTCGAGCCAGGTCAATTCGTCGGCCTTCTCCCGGCCGCGTGACAGCCAGCCGATGTTGCGGTGCTCGCCGCCGAACCGCTCGGGCAAGCCCAGCGGCGTCTGGCCATCGACCAGGTAGGGCGGACTCCACTGCCAGGGCGCCGACGAATTCTGGCCGCCCGGGTGCGTGACCTCCGCTCCCGAAGCGAGATCATCTTCCCCGCCGAAGACGAAGACCTCCGACCAGGCATGCACGAAACGGTCGGCATCCTTCCGGAGGCGCCGGGCCACGACCCTCATGCCGGCCGCCTCCACCGGCTGCTCGAGGCGGAAAACGAAGGGATGGCCGGCACGCACGGGATGCTTCCAGGCCTTCACGACCTCCGCCACCACCGTGACCACCCCGCCGTCGCCGTCGATCAACTCCACCCGGAACTCATCCGGCATGCCATACTGGCGGTTGAGCCCCTCGATCTCGTAGCGCCGCGCCGGCACCAGCGCGATGAAATCGACCATCGACATCGCCTCCCAGCGGATCTCGATCGGAAACTCCCCGCGCTCCTCCCGGTGAAGGCTCGCGAAGCCACCGGTGCCCCCCTGATCATCCAACGGCAGCGTCGGCAACCCGACCAGATCCCCGTCGATGCGGGACAGCTCACCGTCGATCTCGGACAAGCGCCCGCTGAACTTCCTCGCGAGGTCCTCCTCCCACTCCGCCGCTCCGGCCACGCTCCCGGAAAACAGAAGCGCCACCGCCGCTCGCAACATCGCCCGGTTCATCGTGGCGGCAGCTAAACAGGATTCCCCCGCGACCGGGAGCCCGGATTTCCAGCCGGGCCCGGACCGAACCTGGCGACGATTCCGCCGGATATTTAGGATTTCCAAAGCACCTGCTTCGTGTTTCTCCTTGGCGCCGTATGGATGAGGCCGATTCCACCGCTCCCGCCCCGCGCCACCGCCTTGCCGTGGGGATCGGGCTCGCCGTGCTCGCGGTCCTCCTCACCGTCCTCCTGCTTCCGGCCTTCAAGGCACCTCTGATTTTCGACGACAACATGTCGCTCACCCAGGTGGAGACCTTCAAATCCTGGACCGATGCCCTCGGCCGCGACGTCTTCTCGCTCTTCCGCCCGGTGAAGAACCTGTTCTTCTACCTGATGCACCAGGCGGGCGCCTCCGCCGTCACCTACCACGGGGTCACGCTCGTCGCCTATTTCGTCGCGACGCTCGGGGTGTTCACCCTCACCCGGCGTCTCACCCTCAGCCCGCTCTGGGGGCTCGCCGCCGCGGCGATCTGGTCGCTGTCGGCCGCCCACGTCAGCACCGCCATCTGGCCGAGCGCCCTGAACATCTCGGTCGCGGCCGCGGCGATGACCTTCGGGCTGTCGCTCTGGGACCGTTGGCGGGAAACGCCGGGCCGACTGCTCGACGGCATCGGCTTCTTCCTCCTGCTGGTGCTCGGCCTCTGCTCCTACGAGACGGCCGTCGCGCTCGCGCCCATGGTGGTGATGTTCGATCTCTTCCGGGGACGCCGGATCTTCTCCAAAGGCAGCCTCGCCCGCTACGCCGGCATCGCCGTCGTGGTGCTTGCCTGGCTCGCCATCCGCCACGGCAACGAAGCCAGCACCGCGCGCCTCGACAATCCCTCGTTCACCGACGAGATCGAAACCTGGCAGATCGCCGCATCGGCTCCCTACTTCCTCTGGACCCACTTCCTCATGTGGCTCGCCCCCTGGGGACGCATCGAGTTTCTCGGCAGCTACCTGTGGGACCAGTCGATCCCGGCCGTGATCATTCCCTTCTGCTGGCTCATGCTCGTCGGCATCGCGGTGCTTTGCGCCCGCTTCTGGAAACCCGGAAACCTCTTCGTCCTCGGACTCGCCTGGTTCTTCCTCGCCGCGTTTCCGTCCGGGAACTTCATCCCACTCGGCAATACCCCCTACGCCGACTACTACGTGCCCATCCCGGCGATCGGGCTGACGATTGCCACGATCGCCGTGCTCCGCGGCCTGCTCCGACTCTCCCGGAAACCCGGGCTGGACGCCTCGGCCCGCCGCTTCGCGCTGGTACTTGTCGGGCTGATCGTGGCCGCCCGCGCCGCCAACGTCGTCGAGCTCCGCATCTGGGCCAACTCGTGGGAGAAACCCGCGGTGATGATGGCACGCACCGCCGCGGCCCGCCCGCACCAGTATCTCGCCAAGATCACCGTCGCCCGGATCATGTACAACAACGGCAACAAGGAGATCGCCGAAGAGCATGCCCGGTCCGCCATCGAGGACACCCAGCTGATCTCCATGCCCTACATCGTCCTCGGCCAGGTCCACTACGACCGGGAGGAATACGACGACGCCCTCGAGATGATGCTCGCCGCCCGCGACAAGCGGCACGTCTACCACGAAAGCCCCTACCTCATCGACCTCTACATCGGGCGCATCATCGGCCGCGATCCCGAGCGCACCGACGAGGCCTTCCATTACTTCCTCACGGTCCTCAAGCGCCAGCACTCGGACTTCCATGTCGATGCCGTCATCTCCGCCGCGGAGATGTTCGGCGAGCACGGCAACTCCGAAATGCAGCGCATCCAGCTCGAGCGCGGTCTCGAGGTCCACCCCGACCACCCGCGCCTCGTCGAGGCCCTGGAAGCCCTCGACCCCGGAGCCGATGAGTGAAACCCCGCACCCCACGGCCGTCCCGCTCTGCATCGATCTCGACGGCACCTTCATCCGCTCCGACCTGCTGATCGAGGGCGTCCTCCGCCTGCTGCGCCATCGTCCGCTCGACGCCTGGCGCCTGCCGCTCTGGCTCTCCCGGGGCAAGGCGACGCTCAAGGGCGAGCTCGCCCGCGCCGTGGATCCCCCCGCCACTCCCCCTCCGGTCAACGAGGAGCTGTTCTCCTGGCTGGAAGAGGAGAAGGCGAAGGGCCGCCGCATCCTGCTCGTCACCGCCTCCCACGAGGAGGCCCTCGGACCGGTCCGCGACCTCTTCCCCTTCGAGGAAATCATCGCCTCCGACGACACCCGCAACCTCAAGGGAGAAACCAAGGCCGGGATCCTGGTCGAGCGCTTCGGCGAGGGGGGGTTCGACTACGCGGGCGACTCCTCGTCCGACCACGCGGTGTGGGAACGCGCCCGGAAAGCCATCGTCATCTACCACGACGAATCGACGCTCACGAAGGCCAAGGCCGTCCACGACGTCGACCGGTCCTTCTGCACCAACTCGACCTCGTGGCCGGACTGGGTCAAGGCCCTCCGGATCCACCAGTGGGCGAAGAACCTCCTGATCGCGCTGCCGTTCCTCGCCGGCCACCATTTCCACACCGTCTGGCAGCTCTCCGGCCTCGCCGCGGCCTTCCTCGCCATGAGCCTGTGTGCCTCCGGCACCTACCTCTGGAACGACCTCCTCGATCTCGAATTCGACCGCGCCCACCCGAGGAAGAAGAAGCGCCTCGCCGCCTCCGGACGCACCAGCCTCCAGCGCATCATCGTCGCCTCCTGCGGACTGGTCGCGGCGGGCCTTGTCGGCGGCTTCGTCCTCGACCCGGATTTCGGCCTGCTCCTGCTCGGCTACATCGCGACCACCCTCTCCTACTCGCTCTACTTCAAGCGCGTCGCCATCGCCGACATCTTCCTTCTCACCTTCCTCTACCTGTCGCGGGTCATCGGCGGCATCATCATCTCCGAAGCCCGGGTCTCCTTCTGGCTCTTTGCCTTCACCTTCCTCCTGTTCCTGTCGCTCGCCGCGGCCAAGCGCTACGTGGAACTCCGCCTCAACAAGTCGAAGGGCGACGGCGGCATCAAGGGCCGGGGCTATCTCCAGGACGACCTGCCGACCATTTCCGGCCTCGGCATCGCCAGCGGCGTCGCCTCCTGCATCGTCCTCTCGCTCTACTCCAACAGCGACCAGGTCGCCGCCCTCTACCATCGCCACGAGTGGTTCTGGGGCATCTGCGTGATCGCTTTCTACTGGATCACCCGTATCTGGTTCCTGACCCACCGCGGCCTGATGCACGACGACCCGGTCGTCTTCGCCCTCAAGGACCGCGGCACCTGGGTTCTGGCGCTGGCCGGCCTGGCCTGCGTCCTGCTCGCCCACCCCGTCCCATCGTGAACACCACCCGCACCATGCACTCGTGGGGCCGCGTCGCACCGGTCACCACCCAGGTCGACACCCCTGCGTGGGCCGACCGGATCCATCCCGCCCCCGGCCCCGTGCTCGCCTACGGCCTCGGCCGCTCCTACGGGGACTCCTGCCTCCTCGGCGAGGGTCGGATGATCGAGACCCGCTTCCTCGACCGCATTCTGGATTTCGATCCCGCCTCCGGGCTCCTGCGGGCGGAGGCCGGCATCTCGCTCGACGCCATCCTTCGCTTCTGCGTGCCGCGGGGCTGGTTCCTTCCGACCACTCCCGGCACCCGCCAGGTCACCCTGGGCGGCGCCATCGCGAACGATGTCCACGGCAAGAACCACCACCGGGCCGGTTGCTTCGGCAACCATACGCCGCGCTTCGAGTTGCTCCGGTCGGACGGCTCCCGGCAGGTCGTCGGCGAGGGCGACCCGCGGCATGCCGCCACCATCGGCGGCCTGGGGCTCACCGGCATCATCACCTGGGCCGAACTGCAGCTCGTACCGATCCGCTCGGCGATGCTCGATGTCGAGCTGGTCCGGTTCCGCGGGCTCGACGAGTTCCTCGAGCTTTCGCGGGACTCGGAGGAGTTCTGGGAGCACACCGTCGCATGGATCGACTGCGCCGCATCCGGCCGGGACCTCGGGCGCGGCATCTTCATCCGGGGAAACTGGTCCGCCCACGGCGAACTCGCCCCCCACAAACCTCCCGGGGCCTCGGTGCCGGTCGACTTCCCCGACTTCGCCCTCAACCGCTTCACCATCGGCGCCTTCAACACCCTCTACTACCGGCGCTTCTTCGGTCGCACGAACTCCCTCCAGCAGCACTACGCGCCGTTCTTCCATCCCCTCGATTCCATCCAGGGCTGGAGCCGGATCTACGGCAAGCGCGGCTTCTACCAGTACCAGGTCGTCACCCCCGCCGAGGCCGGCGCGGAACCGATGCGCGAGATGCTCCGGCTGATCTCGGAGAGCGGCCAGGGTTCCTTCCTCGCGGTGCTCAAGACCTTCGGCGACAAGCCCTCACCCGGCATGCTCTCCTTTCCCTCTCCGGGGATCACCCTCGCGCTCGATTTCGCCAACCAGGGCAACGCCACCCTCGCGCTCTTCGACCGTCTCGACGAGGCGGCCCGCGCCGGCGACGCCCGCTTCTACCCTGCCAAGGACTCGCGCATGAGCCGGGCGGACTTCGAGCGGTCGTACCCCCGGCTGGACGAGTTCCGGAGCCATGTCGATCCCGGCATGACCTCCGACTTCTGGAAACGCATGAACCGATGAAGCTCGCCGCCGCCTACGCTTTCTTCGCGGCGATCGCCATCGCCGTGAACCTGCTGGTCCAGCTCGTGGTCACCGCGATCGACCCGACGCCGTTCCGCTTCTGGTCGGCACTGGTGGCGGGCACCGGCGCCGGGCTGGTGGTGAAATACCTACTGGACAAGCAGTACATCTTCCGCGCCCACCACATCCGGGCCCTCCCCGACCTCGGCCGGAGCTTCTTCCGCTACGCGGCGACCGGCCTTCTGACCACCGGCATCTTCTGGGGACTCCAGCTCGCCTTCCACCACGGTTTCCCCGGGTGGAGCGCCGCCAAATACATCGGCGGCGCCATCGGACTCACCCTCGGCTACCTCTGGAAGTACCGCCTCGACCGCCGCTTCGCCTTTTCGTCATGAGCGACCCCACGCCCTACCGCGCCGCCGTCTTCGGCGCCACCTCCGCCATCGCCACCGAGACCCTGCGCGCGCTCGTCGCCGAGCGTCCCGCGGAACTGCTTCTGGTCGGCCGCAATCCGGAGCGCCTTGAAACGCTTGCCGCCGACCTCCGGGCCCGCGGTGCCGAATGCGAGGTCCACGCCACCGACCTGCTCAATCCGGATGCCCCCTGGGCGTCCATCCTGTCCGGCGGCGACTGGGACCTGTTCCTCATCGCCCACGGTTCCCTCCCCGACCAGCAGGCCACCCTCGACGACCCGCATGCCACCGGCCGCGAGATCGACGTGAACCTGATCAGCCCGGTTCGCATCGCAGCCACCTGCGCCCGGATTCTCGAGAAGCAGCAGCGCGGGACGCTCGCGGTATTCGGCTCGGTCGCCGGCGACCGCGGGCGCCAGTCGAACTACCTCTACGGCGCCACCAAGGCGGCCCTTGAAACCTTCCTCGCCGGCCTCCGCCACCGCTTCGCGGAACATCCCGAGGTGAAGATCACCCTGCTCAAGCCGGGCCTGACCGACACCCCGATGACCGCCGACATCGAGAAGGGACCGCTCTTCTCGCCGGCTTCCAAGGTCGGCGCGGACGCCTGGAGTGCGGTCCGCAAGGGCAAGTCCACCGCCTATCTTCCCGGCTGGTGGCGCTACGTGATGTTCGTCATCCGTCATCTGCCCGATTTCGTCCTGCACAAGACGAAGCTCTGAGAGAGGTCGTCCCGAAGAGGAAACCCATGGCGCAGGACGTGCGACGCCGTCGCGCAAGGCCTGGCCAGAGCGTTCCGCACGGGCTGTCCGGTTGCATCACGATCCCGCACCGCCTGGCGCGACGGTGCCGTGCGTCCCGCTGGGGGGTGCCCCCTTCGGCATTGCGACTCGGTCTCACCAAGGGTGGACATTTTCCAACTACGACACCCATCGGAGGCGGCCGTCCAACTCCATGCGCAGGTTTCCACAATCCACGCGCAAGGACGGTCATTGTCTCCTCGGTTCTGAAATCATAGACCGTTAGATGCGTGCAGAGGAAAGGACTTCCGCGCGTGAGCCAACCCAAACCGGCGAGAACCCATGCCGCTGATCCACCAGCCCCGGTCGAGGAAGATCGACCACGTCATCGAGCACGCCAGCGGGGACAAACGCTTCAAGATCCTCGAGGTCTTCATGAAGCGCCACCAGTTCCGGGCCGACGCCCTGATCGAGGTCCTCCACAAGGCGCAGGAGTTGTTCGGCTACCTTGAGGACGACCTGCTCATCTTCGTCTCGCACCATCTCAAGCTGCCGCCGAGCCGGGTCTACGGGGTCGCGACCTTCTACCACTTCTTCACCCTCAAGCCGAAGGGCGAGCACACCTGCGTCGTCTGCCTCGGCACCGCCTGCTACGTGAAGGGAGCCAACAAGGTGCAGGCCGCAATCGAGGAGGCCACCGGCGTGACCGCCGGCGAAACGACGCCCGACAACAAGGTTTCCCTGCTGACCGCCCGCTGCATCGGCGCCTGCGGCGTGGCCCCCGCGGTCACCTATGACGGACAGGTCGCCGCCAAGCAAACGCCCGAGGACGCCCTCGCCAAGATCAAGCAATGGACCGGCCATGACGCGGACTGAACTCAACGAAATCAAGGAGGCCGAGCTGGCCGCCCGCAAGAGGACCACCATCCGCTGCTGCATGGCGGCCGGGTGCACTTCGCAGGGATCCGGCGAGCTGCTCAAGAACCTCGAGGCCGCGGTCAGCGAAGCCGGGGCGGAGGACGAGATCGAGGTCCGCGGCGTCGGCTGCATGCGGCTCTGCTGCCAAGGCCCGCTCGCCCAGGCCGACCCCGGGGGGCCGCTCTACGAGAAGCTCGAACCGAGCGACGCCAAGGCGATCATCGAGTCCATTCTCAGCGGCGAGGCCGCGAAGCTCCAGACCGGGGATCCGAAGCACCCCTTCTTCGCCAAGCAGCTCTCGGTCGTGCTGGGCAACAGCGGCGAGATCGACCCCGAGCGCATCGAGAGCTACATCGCGGCCGATGGCTACCAGGCCCTCCGCCACGCCCTGCGCGAGATGAGACCCGAGGAGGTCGTGCAGGAGATCATGGACAGCGGCCTGCGCGGACGCGGCGGCGGCGGCTACCCGACCGGACTGAAATGGCAGACCGTTTCGAAGGCACGCGGCGACAAGAAATACATCGTCTGCAACGCCGACGAGGGCGACCCCGGCGCGTTCATGGACCGCACGGTGCTCGAGAGCGACCCGCACGCCATCCTCGAGGGCATGACCCTCGCCGCCTACGCGGTCGGCGCCGACCAGGGCTACATCTACGTCCGCGCCGAGTACCCGCTGGCGATCGAGCGGCTGCAGAAGGCGATCAAGCAGGCCAAGAAGGCCGGCCTCCTCGGCGCCCAGATCATGGAGAGCCCGTTCAATTTCTCCATCGACCTCCGGATCGGCGCCGGCGCCTTCGTCTGCGGCGAGGAAACCGCCCTGATGGCCTCGATCGAAGGCCGGCGCGGCGTGCCCCGCCCGCGCCCGCCCTTCCCCGCCGAGAGCGGCCTGTGGGGGTGCCCGACGCTGATCAACAACGTCGAGAGCTTCGCCAACATCGCTCCCATCGTCCGCAACGGCTCGCAGTGGTTCGCCGGCATCGGCACCGAGAAGAGCAAAGGCACCAAGGTCTTCGCGCTGGCCGGCAAGATCAGCAACACCGGCATCGTCGAGGTCCCGATGGGTACCCCGCTGCGCACCATCGTCGAGGAAATGGGCGGCGGCGCCCCGGACGGCGGCACGGTCAAGGCGGTCCAGACCGGCGGCCCCTCCGGCGGCTGCATCCCGGCCGACCACCTCGACACCCCGGTCGAGTACGAGTCGCTCTCGGCCCTCGGCTCAATCATGGGATCGGGCGGCATGATCGTCATGGACGAGACCACCAACATGGTCGACGTCGCCCGCTTCTTCATGGAGTTCTGCCGCGACGAGTCCTGCGGCAAGTGCATTCCCTGCCGCACCGGCACGGTGCAGATGCACCACCTGCTGACCAAGATCATCGACGGCAAGGCCACCGCCCGCGACCTCGCGCTGCTCGAGGAGCTCTGCGACATGGTCAAGCACACCAGCCTCTGCGGCCTGGGCATGACCGCGCCCAACCCGGTGCTCAGCACGCTGCGCTTCTTCCGTGGCGAGTACGAGGAACTTCTCCAGCCCGATCCCTACGCCAACGGCAGGCCGACCGCGGTCCCCACCTCCTGAAATCCCATGTCAGTCCGCACTCTCACCATCGATGACCAGCCGGTCAGCGTCGAGGAAGGCGCCTCGGTGCTCGACGCCGCCAAGGCGGCCGGCATCACCATCCCCACCCTCTGCCACATGGACGGCGTCTACGACACCGGCGCCTGCCGCCTGTGCCTGGTCGAGGTCGAGGGCATCCCGAAACTCCTGCCGGCCTGCTCGACCATCGCCGCCGACGGCTGGGTCGTCCGGACCCAGACCGAGCGCCTGCAGAAGTACCGCCGGATGACCCTCGAGCTGCTTTTCGCCGAGCGGAACCACGTCTGCTCGGCCTGCGTCGCCAACGGCCACTGCGAGCTCCAGACCATGGCCTACTCGCAGGGCATGGACCACGTCCGCTACGACTACTGCTATCCGAAGTGGGGCATGGACCTCTCCCACCCGCTGTTCGGGATGGACCACAACCGCTGCATCCTCTGCGCCCGCTGCGTCCGCACCTGCTGGCACATCGAGGGGGCCGGCACCAAGAACCTCGCCGGCCGCGGCGCCGGCGCCCACATCATCACCGACATGAACGAGGACTGGGGCGACTCCGCAACCTGCACCTGGTGCGGCAAGTGCGTCCAGTCCTGCCCCACCGGCGCCCTCTTCCAGATCGGTGCCACCGCGGGGGAAATGACCCGCGAACCCGCCCGACTCGCCGACATCATCACCGCCCGGAGGAAAAAGGAATGGAACGTTTGAAGCTCGCCACCATCTGGTTCGGAGGTTGCTCCGGATGCCACATGTCGTTCCTCGACGTCGATGAGTTTCTCGTCGACCTGATCGACAAGATCGACATCGTCTACAGCCCCATCGTCGATACCAAGGAGTATCCCGAGGAGGTCGACCTGTGCCTCATCGAAGGCGCGGTCTGCCACGAGGAACACGTTGAGATGGCCCACCACATCCGCCAGCGGACCAAGCTCGTCTGCTCCTTCGGCGACTGCGCGGTCACCTCCAACGTCTGCGGCATGCGCAACGCGCTCGGCAAGCCCGAGGTGCCGCTGGAATACGCCTACGTCACCCTCGCCGACACCAACAAGGGCATCCCGGACGACCCGGTCATCGTCCCCAATCTGCTCGAACAGGCCATCCCGCTCCACCAGGTCATTCCCGTCGACCACTACCTGCCCGGCTGTCCGCCACCGGCCGAGCGGATCAAGGCCCTCATCCTCCACCTCCTCGGCCTCGGGGACCCGCTCACCGGCGACCAGCTCAAGTTCGGCTGATCCCGTTCCGGCATTCGTGCTTCATCATTCGCCATTTCAAATCCCATGAGCCAGCGCATCATCATCGATCCGGTCACCCGTATCGAGGGCCACGCCAAGATCAGCATCTTCCTCGATGACAAGGGCGACGTTTCCGACGCCCAGTTCCACGTCGTCGAGTTCCGCGGCTTCGAGAAGTTCTGCGAGGGCCGGATGCTGTGGGAGATGCCCGCCATCACCGCCCGCACCTGCGGCATCTGCCCCGTCAGCCACCTGCTCGCCTCGTCCAAGGCCAGCGACGAGATCCTCGCCGTCAAGGTGCCGCCGGCCGCCGACAAGCTGCGCCGGCTGATGAATCTCGGCCAGCTCACCCAGAGCCACGCGTTGAGCTTCTTCCACCTCAGCGCACCCGACTTTCTCATCGGCTGGGACGCCCCGATCGCCAAGCGCAACATCATCGGCATCGTTCAGGAGAATCCCGAGCTCGCCCGCGCCGGCATCCGCCTGCGACAGTTCGGCCAGGAAATCATCGAGTTCCTCGGCGGCAAGAAGGTCCACCCGTCGTGGGCCGTGCCCGGCGGGGTCCGCAGCGGACTTTCGAAGGAACACCGCGACGTGATCGTTTCGAAGCTTCCGGAATCCTACGACACCACCCGCGCCGCGCTCGACCTGTTCAAGAAGGTCATCGCCGAGCACCCCGAGGACGTCGAGAAGATCGGCAAGTTCGACTCGCTCTTCATGGCCCTCGTCGCCCCCGACGGCGAATGGGAGCACCACGGCGGACTGCTGCGCTTCACCGACAGCAAGGGCGGGATCGTCGCCGACAAGATCAGCGCCCAGGATTACTCCGACCACATTGGCGAGGCGGTCCAGTCCTCGTCCTACCTGAAGTCGCCCTACTACAAGCCGCTCGGCTTCCCCGATGGCATGTATCGCGTCGGCCCGTTGGCCCGCCTCAACGTCGCCGACCGCATGGGCACGCCCCAGGCCGACGCCGAACTCGAGGAGTACCGCGCCGCCTGGGGCGGCCGCGCCGTGACCTCGTGCTACCTCTACCACTACGCGCGCCTGATCGAGATCCTCGCCTGCCTCGAGCG
The DNA here is from genome assembly GCA_030431475.1 of Verrucomicrobiia bacterium. Lineage (GTDB taxonomy): Bacteria > Verrucomicrobiota > Verrucomicrobiia > Verrucomicrobiales > Akkermansiaceae > Haloferula. The sequence goes on from JAUIJD010000008.1 coordinate 100,650, forward strand.
GATCGAGAAGCTGATGGATGACCCCGACATCTTCTCCGACCACCTGCGCGCCGAGGCCGGCATCAACCAGCTCCGCGGCGTCGGCGTCAGCGAGGCTCCGCGCGGCACCCTATTCCACGACTACACCGTCGATCGCAACGGCGTGATCCAGTCGGTGAACATGATCATCGCCACCGGCCAGAACAACCTGGCCATGAACCGCTCGTGCCTCGAGATCGCCCGCAACTACATCGACGGCCCCGAGATCCCCGAGCACGTGCTCAACCGCGTCGAGCACGGCATCCGCAACTTCGACCCCTGCCTGAGCTGCTCGACCCACGCCGTCGGCCAGATGCCCATGCGGATCCAGCTGATCGGCCCGGGGGGTGAGATTCTCGACGAAAAACGTCGTGACTGAATCGTGAGCGGGCTGCTTGTCATTGGCTACGGCAACCCGCTCCGCGGTGACGATGGCGCCGGACCTGAGGCCGCCCGTCGGGTGGAACGACTCGGCCTTCCCGGCGTCATCGTCATCGAAACCCACCAGCTCCTTCCCGAGCACGCCGAGGTGCTGTCCAACCACGACCGGGTCGTCTTCATTGACGCCCACATCGACCTCGCCCGCGAGGAGATCGATATCTCGCCGGTGAACCTTGCGGACAACCCGCAGATCGGATCCCACGCCAGCGATCCCGCATCGCTGCTTGCTCTCGCCAAGGCCCTCTACGGCCGCGCCCCCGAAGCCACCCTCATCGCCCTCCCCGCCCGCGACTTCGACCTCCGCGAAGGGCTGTCCCCCCTCGCGGAAAGTGCGGTCGAGCAGGCGATCACTCATGTTCGCTCCTTTTCTCGAGTCGCCTGAGCTGCAGCCATTCTCTGCCGGAGTCCGGGTGCTCCCCTTCCACTTCGCCCTTCTCACCCGCTGTCCCGACTTCATGCTCGGCCTCCGATGAAGCCCGCGCGCACCCGCCTCCGCCTGACCGTCCGCGGTCTGGTCCAGGGTGTCGGCTTCCGGCCCTTCATTCATCGGCTCGCCACCTCGCTCGACCTCGCAGGTCGGGTCTGGAACGACGGCCACGGCGTGATCATCGAAGTGGAGGGAATCCCCGAAAGCGCCCGGAGTTTCCTCCTCGGGATCGAATCCGGGAAACCGCCGCACGCCGCCATCCACTCGCTGGAGCCGCAGTGGCTCGAGCCCTGCGGCCTGCACGGTTTCGAGATCCTCCCCAGCCCCACCGACGGCCGCCGCAGCGCGCTGGTCCTGCCCGACATCGCGACCTGCCCCGACTGCCTGCGCGAGATCCTCGACCCCGCCGACCGCCGCTTCGGCTACCCATTCACCAACTGCACGAACTGCGGCCCCCGATTCTCCATCATCGAATCAACACCCTACGACCGGCCTCGTACTTCGATGAAGGCTTTCCCGATGTGCGGGGCCTGCCGCGCCGAGTATGCCGATCCGGAGAACCGACGCTTCCACGCCCAGCCGAACGCCTGCCCCGACTGCGGACCGCGGCTCTCGCTCGTCGATCCCTCCGGCACCGCCCTCCCCGGCGACCCGATCGAGTCCACCGCCACCGCGCTCCTCGAGGGATCGATCGTGGCCGTGAAGGGCGTCGGCGGCTTCCACCTGATGGCGCGCGCCGACGACCCCGACGCGGTCCGCCGTCTCCGCCGGCGGAAGCACCGCGAAGAGAAGCCCTTCGCCCTGCTCGTTCCGGATCTTGAGACCACCCGCCGGATGGGACGCATCGGCGCCCTCGAAGAACGCCTGCTGCGGTCCCCGGAAGCCCCCATCGTGCTCCTCGAGCGAGCCCCCGGAGCCGACGATCTCATCGCCGCGGAAGTCGCTCCCGGCGCTCCCATGCTCGGCATCATGCTCCCGAGCAATCCCCTCCACCACCTGCTCACCCGCCACGTCGGCGTCCCGCTCGTCGCCACCAGCGGCAACCTCAGCGACGAGCCGATCTGCACCGACAATGCCGAAGCGCTGCAACGGCTCGGCGGCATTGCGGATCTTTTCCTGCTCCACGACCGACCCATCGTCCGCCATGTCGATGACTCCATCGTCCGCGTCCTCCTCGGCCGCGAGACCGTGCTCCGGCGTGCCCGCGGCTACGCCCCCCTGCCCGTCTCCTGGAAAGGGGAAGCCGGCATCCTCGCCACCGGACCGCAGCTGAAGAACACGGTCGCCATCTCCACCGAGGACCACGTGTTCCTCAGCCAGCACCTGGGTGACCTGGAAACCGAGCCCGCCGTCGAAGCCCACGAGCAGGCCCTCGACGCTCTCGTCCGGCTGTTCGACCAGACACCGACACGGGTCGCCACCGATCTCCACCCCGACTACCGCTCGACGCGGACCGCGGAGAACGCCGGCCACCCCGTGACGTGCATCCAGCATCACCACGCCCACGCTCTCGCCTGCATGGCCGAGAACGAGATCGAGTCCCCCGCGCTGGCGATCGTCTGGGACGGCACCGGCTACGGCACCGACGGCACCATCTGGGGCGGCGAGTTCCTGCGCATCACCGGTGATGGCTTCGAGCGCCTCGCCCACTTGCGACCCTTCCCCCTGCCCGGTGGCGACCGCGCCGCCCGCGAACCCCGCCGCAGCCTCGCCGGCATGCTCCACGAGGTCGGGCGCTTCGAACTCCTCGGCGACCGCTTCTCGCCGTCCGAAAAGCGCCTGCTCGGCGACGCGCTGCGAAAGGGAATCGGCACCGTGACCACCACCAGCGCCGGCCGTCTGGTCGATGGGGTGACGTCGCTTCTCGGCATCCGCCACATCTCCCACTACGAGGCCCAGAGCGCGACGGCTCTCGAGTTCTCCGCCGCCGCGGCGACCGGGGTGGAGCCGCTGCCGGTCGTCGTGGACCGGAGCCGGAGTCCATGGGTCCTGGACTGGGAGCCGTGGGTGGTTGCCCTGCACGACGGCGTCGAGCGGGGAGACGACATCTCCCTCCTCGCCCGACGCTTCCTGGACAGCCTCATCGACGGCTGCGTCGAGGTCGCCCGACGGTCCGGCGAACCCCGGATTGTCCTGAGCGGCGGATGCTTCCAGAACCGCCTGCTCCTCGAGGGCACCGTGGGCCGGCTCCGGCAGGCCGGCCTTCAGCCGTTCTGGCACCAGCGCGTGCCGCCGAATGACGGAGGCGTCGCCCTCGGACAAATCGTGGGCGCCTCGCTTCAGAAGAGATTGCCCACGGCCAGTTCGTTCAGACCGCGATAGAGGAAGCCGCCGAAAATCAGGTCCAGCGCGAACAACTCATGGACCAGCACGATGGCCCAGAACAGCCCCTGGTAGCCGTTCTTCGAGATCTTGTGGCGCAAGACCCTCTGTCCGAGGAAGGATCCGGGCCACCCGCCGAACAACTCGAACAGGTGGAGCGTCGCCTCCGGAACCCGCGAGTGCGAGGTGATCGCATAGCGCTTGTCCAGCCACAGCAGCAGTCCCGCCATCGACGAGGTGCAGGCGACGCAGAAGGCGATCCACCAGAGACTCAGCAGATTCAGGAGCGCCGGAAGCGCCATGGCCGGCAGGATCGACAGCAGCGCCAACTCGAGGAGGTGTCGCCAGCGGAGGACGCTGCCGGATGCCAGCAGCCGGATATTCTCCGCACACGGCCTCCCTTTCGAGTCCTGCCCCATGTCGAAGGACACCGGATCCCCCTCCTCCGGCCAGCGGGCACGATCGATGAAATTGCTGATGTGGAGGAAGACCCGTCCGTCACCCGCATCGGCGAAACCGAACGGGCTCTTCGGCTTCCATTCGATGATGACCCCGGAATGACTGTCGACGCTCGCCCGCACATCGAAAAAATACTTTCGGGATCATGATATTCAAGTGCGTTCGACTAACAGTCTCCTCCCGATGCTCCGGCCCCCGTTTCTAGCCCAAATCCGCCGACTCGGGGCGGGCGTAGGGGCGGAAGGTTTCCACCGTCCCAAGGGATTCGTCATACAGCAGAGCGCGATGCAGCCCCAGATTGCCCGCCGCCGGGCTGTCGATCAGGGCCGCGGAATCATTGGCACTCATCTGGTAAAGCACGCGCATCTGGAAGTCCGCCATCGCCTTGCGGGGGATCCAACGTCCGACGTTGTTCCAAGTGTCCACGGAGGCCAGCAAATGAAGCCCCGCCGGCGCCCCCTCGCTGATCAACTCGAGGAACACCTTCGCCGGACTCGCCCCGCCGGACGACGGTTCGTCGAATGAGAAGCTGAAGTCCTCCTCCTGACGGAGGCCCTTGAAACGCTGAAGGTCGCGGATGAAGACGAACACCTCCTCGTCGCCGCCGCCTTCGAGCCGCTGCGCGAGATCGTCCATCACGGGGCCCAGTTCGCCCGGAAGGTGTACCTCCCCCGGATGCTTCAAGCCGCCCACCACCGAGGCGAGGTAGCCGTCGGCACCCTCGGGATCGAGCACGACGAATCGCGCGCCGCCGTCGGGGAACTGGGCGTCGAGCGACAGCAGGGCGCCGCCCATCAACGCCTTCATCCGTTCCTCGCCCTGACCCACCGCGAGCAGGTTCGCCCCGCTCTGACGCCGGAAGACCGCCGCCGTCGGGCCCTTGATCGAGTTGGGAGCTCCCAGCCACGCCTTGGCGGCCTCGGGTTTCCCGGTCGGAGGATTCGCGACCAACTCGGCGAGCGGCTCGTTGTCCCGGAGGTCGGCCGGCGCGTTGCCCTCGAACACCACCGGTGCCGGCATCCGCAGGCCGCGCTGCGACGCCATCTGCGACAACTCCTCGAGCTTCGCGTTCCGCTCCTCCTCCGAAAGCCATACCGTCTGGAACGGACTGTTCGCCGCCACCGCCCCGGCGTTGTCGTTGTAGATCCCCTCACCCGGCCGCGTCAGCAGGCGTGGCGCCGGATTGTCGTCGTCCATGATCAGGTAGGCGTCGGCCTCGTTGCACTGGAGTGCGATGCGGATGACCATCTGCCCGAGCGTCGCCCGGGCCAGCGTGTAGGCACCCCCGAGCGTCTGGGACCCGAGGATCGCGTGGATCCCGAAGGCCCGCCCCTGGCGCACGATGCGGTCGAGCAGCAGCGAGGCCTCCTGCCCCACCCCGTCGTCCTCGGTGAAGAACTCCTGGAACTCGTCGATCAGCAGCAGGGTGCGGGGCAGCGGCTGCCCGGTCGCCTTGCGGTATCCCGCGACGTCCTGCGCGCCGCATTCGCGGAAAAGCTCCCCGCGGCGCCGAAGCTCCTCGTCCACCCGGTGCAGGACGCTGAGGCCGAACTCGCGGTCGCTCTCGATCGCCACCACGCGGGCGTGCGGCAGGCGCTTGCTGCCGTAGCACTTGAACTCGACCCCCTTCTTGAAATCGACGAGGTAGAACTCCACCTCCTCCGGACTGCAGTGCAGCGCGAGATTGGTGATCATCACGTGAAACAGCGTCGATTTGCCCGACCCCGTCTTGCCCGCGATGAGGGCATGCTGACGCGTCCCCTTGCCCATGGCGAGATACTGGAGCTTCTTCGCCCCGGTCCGTCCGATGGGGACCCGCAGCTCCCCGCCGGTCTCCTCCGACCACCATTCGCCTTCCGGAGCAATGCTCGAGAACGGCACCTCGATCCGGTTGGAGTCGACACTGGCCTTGCCGAAACGATGGACGAGATCGGTCTCGAGTTTGTCCTCGGGCGCACGATCCAGCAGGACCTCGCCCGGCCGGCCGGCCCATCGCCACCCCCCGTCATCCTGCTTCAGGCACAGGCAGGCCCGGCGCAGTTCCGCATCCAGGGCGGGGTCCGCCAGCGGCTGCTCCAGCTGCACCAGAAGGAACACCCCGCAACGTGCTCCACTCGCCGCGAGACTCCGGAGGCGGGCCATCGCCGTTTCGCTGAACCCGGTCGGCAGGCCCGAGATGACCACGAACTGATACTTCTCGGCGATGGTGCCGGCCTGCTCGTTGTACTCCGTGATCGTTGCGTATTCGTTCCGGAGATACATCTGGATGACCTTCTCGACGTGCTCGTTGAGCTCGGCCAGGCGTTCCTCGATCTGCTGCGACTGGGTCCAGATCCGCCCGTGGATCAGCGTGTCCTCGTAGTCCGCCAGATGCATCAGTCCGGCGTGGTCCCGCCCCAGCCCCACCGCATCGATGAAAGTAAAGGCGACCCGCCCCGGAGGATGGGTGGCGAGCAGACGGAGCACGATGGCGTTCATCACGTCGGCGGCTTCCCGGGCGTCGCCCTCCAGGAGCAGCGATCCGTGGTCGGGAAACGACAAGGCCAGCGGTGCCTCGATCGTCTCCGGCAGGGAAAACCGGTCGCCTTCGGGACAGGGGTCCGCGAGCGCGGCCGGCGAGGTCCGATAGGTCCCGAAGGGAATCACCGACGGTGCCTCGGACGGCGGCTCCCAATTCTCGAGGAACTCACGCGACCATTCGGGGAAACGCTCGGCCCGTTGGTCGACCAACGACTCCAGCCGGGAGCGGCGCCCGTCGACCTGAGCCGGCCACTCCTCGGCGATGGCGCCCAGCGCCTTGTCCGCCTCCGCCTCGGATTCGGCGACCTTCTCGAGACGACCGGCCTCGAGCATCTCCGCATCCCGGCGCAGCCGCTCCTCGTGCCCGGCCATCCGCTCGGCATGCGCGGCCTCGACCCGTGCCATCCGGCGTCGATGCAACCTCTCCTCGACGGCGGGCAGCCTCGACAACTGCTGCTCGAGTTTCTCCCGCCCCCGCCGGATCCGTTCCTGGGAAGCCGAGTCACTCTCCCGCAGCGTTTCGCTCAGATCTCCGCGGAGTTTCTCGGTCTCCGCCTGCATCTGCTCCTTCAAGCCCCGCACGCGTTCGATCATCGCGTTCACCCCCGTTGCCCCTGAAAACCGCACCCGCTGCAGCGCCTGCGCCAACGCCTTCGCCGGCCCCCACACCGTCGCCAGCGCCACCAGGTAGATCACCATCACCCCTCCCACCGCGATGGCGGCCGTCAGCCACCAGGACGAAATCTCTCCGGGACTGCCGGACACCCCGGCCGGCACACCGACGGCCAGCAGGAGAAGCAGCGTCAGCGGCACGAAACGGAAGACCTTCGCCAGCGGGAGCGCCCGCACCCGGTCGAGGGCTTCGTCCGCGGCCGCCAGGAGCTCGCCCTCGCCGGCCTCCTCGATCCGCACGCCCTGCCCGGCGAGCTTCTTCGAAACCCATGGCTTGAATCCCCGCAGATGCCGGCGCGCCTCCGCCGCCATGCCGGCGACCTTCGCCATGTCCTCCTCCGCGCGGCCGCGGAGCGCCACCAACTCCTCGCTGGCCCGCTCATACTCCGCCTTCAGCTCACCCTGCCGCCGCATGATCTCCGCCTGAACCGATCCCACGCGCTGGTCGCGATCACTGGTGATCTGGTCCGTCAGCGCCTTGCGGGCCGCGTGATACTTCTCCTCGATCCAAGCCAGCCTCCCTTGGTGCCGCCCTTCGACCTCGTCCCGTTCGTCGGCATGCCGCGCCTCCAACTCCGCCCGCGCCTGCTCCTGCTCGACCCGCAATGCCTCCTCCTTCGCCTGGACGCCGCGGCGCGCCGCCACCATGGAATTCGTCAGCACCCCCGCCGCCTCCTTCTCACGGCGGGCGGTCTCCTCGATGAAGGCCTTCATCGCATCGAGTTCCGCCATCACTCCGGCGGGGGCAAGCGGGTCATTCGCAGTCGGCATGAATCTTGGCAATGAGTCGTTCCAGTTCGTCCATCACCCTCAAGGCGCGCGAGGCATCCTCGCCCAGCCCCGAAAGGTAGGTCTTTGAAAATTCGGCCGCCTTGGCGTCCCGCCACGACTCCCGCACCTGGTCCCACCGGACCATCAGCTCGCGTGTCGCGTCGTTGATCGTTCCCTTCGCCGCTCCGGTCGCGCTCATGACGCCTCTCCTTCCTCCGGACCCTTCGTCTCTCTCCGCACCGGCTCACCCAGCCTCGCGGCGTAGTCCGAAAGCGCGCGGATAAGCGCGTCCAGCGAGCCGATCGCCTTCGGCACATCGTGGGACACCCGCTCCCGCAGGCTGTCGAGCGGGCGCGACGCCGGCTCGACCACCGCGTCGAACTCACGGGCCCATTTCTTCGTCCGCCGCAGCTTGCCCTCCGCTTCCTCCAGCAGTCTCCGCGCCTTCTTCACCGCCAGCTGCTGGGCCGAGTGATCGTCCTTCAAGCCGGAGAACTTCGAGGTCGAGAGCTCCGCCTCGGCCTGGTCCAGCCGGCGTTGGCAGCGCTTCACCTCGGCCTCCCACGCCATCCTCCGCTCGTAGCTCAGCCACTCCCGGGTGCGCTTGACCTCGGAGCCGACGTCATCGAGCGCCTGCGTCGTCCGTTGACGATAGCGCACGAGCGCCGCCCGGAAGTCCTCGAGCGCTTCGATGGAGGTGACGTTTGCCTGGTCTGCCACGGCTGCTTTCGACGATTTCGACCGCCTGCCCGAACCCTAACCACTGGCGCCGCCGCCACAAGCGGCAAGCCATGCCCGGAACGGGACCCCGGTCGGACGCGTCAGCGTTGGTCGAGGTACTGCTGGATCCGCTCCGCCTTGCGCAGCAGATAGGGCGCATGGCGCTCGGCCACCTCGTTGAAACGCTTCAGGCCTTTCATCGTCTGCACGAACTCCGTGGCGAACTTCTCCTGCTCCTGGTCCTGCCAGGTATCTCCGAGCGACGAGAAGCGGGACATCAGTGACGCCGTGCGGTCTCTAAGTTCCTCGTTGAAGCGCTTCAACTCCACCGCAAAGCGGCGCAACTCCTCGGGATCGACAATCGCTTGGGACATGCCTGCAAAATATCCCGTCGCCCCTCTGTCACAAGACGCAAACCCACGGGAATGGAGCCGGCTGCCGGACTCGAACCGGCGACCTGATGATTACAAATCA